>NZ_CP089978.1:1201489-1802234 GCF_030674635.1 Moraxella sp. ZY210820
AAAATCTGTTTGAATACGAGTATCATTTAATGAAGTTATGTCACATATACGACACTCTTGTTCCTCTTGGAATGCTGAATGTTTGACCAAATATTGCAATGGCAATAAAATAAGACTGACAAGCTCTAGGGCTTCTTTTTTCTTTTTCCCCTTAACATTGTTTAAAATATTTTGGATAAGTTCTTTTATATACCCCAAAAGAGTTTTAATTTCTTTCTCTTTTGTTTGAATATTTTTTTTGTACTTTTTCCATAATTTTTCAATTACTGTTTCTGATTTCTCATCAGCAAATTCACGATAAAAAGTCATTTTATCTCGTTGAGCCAAGCGAATATAACCTGTTTCAGGGTCTATATAAATACAACGGTAAATAGGTAGCTTTTCATTTGGCTTTTTATCATCTTGACTAGCATTTAATTTATTGAAAACCTTGATATTTGAAAATAAGCCATCATTGTTCAATGAAAAGAAATCCTGACCAAAAACTAAGCTAATGCCAGTTGCTTCTTGTTGGTTGGTTTTACCATATAATCTAAATTGATTTAAATTATCATGATTAAGTGTAAAACAAGCAATAAAAGGGCTGTACTGCATATTTCCATACTCATCATCTAGACATAATTCTGTATTAAGATACTTAAATAAAATATTTCCCTCAGTTGGGTCATTCATATCATAAATTTTATTTAATCTTAATAACCCAGTAACACCGTTAATATGCTTATCTTTATCTAAAAAGATACGAACAACATTAATATTCGTATAATGAGCTAACTTTCTTTCAAACTCATCATTAAAATGAATTTGTAATTGATTTTGTATGCTTAGCATACATCCAAATAACCCAAAAAAATCTTGATATTGAGTAAATTCAATAATTTTAGTCAATATAAAATTCTTAAAATCAGGTTTAGTGCGATAAGACTCATTCAAATATTTTTCTGCTATTTTTTGTTTATTTTCTTTCAGATAAAGAATTCCTAGATTAAATTGAGCTTTAGCGTATTGTATAGAGTCATATTCACGTTTAATATTTAGATAACATTCAATCGCTTGATTAATATTATCTTTTTGCCAATAAATCACACCTAAATCTAATTGAGCATGAACATAAATTGAAGCATTATCTTCATATTTAATATTTAGATAATATTCAATGGCTTTATCAATATTACCTTCTTGTTTATAAGTAATAGCTAAATAGAGTTGAGCTTTGGCATAGATTGAAACATTATCTTCACGTTTAATATTTAGATAGCATTCAATTTCTTTATCAAAATTACCTTTTTCCCCATAAGTAACACCTAAATTAAATTGAGTATGAGCATAGATTGAAGCATTATCTTCATGTTTAATATTTAGATAGCATTCAATTTCTTTATCAATCTCTCCTTTTTGATGATAAGCAATACTTAAATTCCATTGAGATTCAGCATATATTAAAGCATCATATTCACGTTTAATATTTAGATAATATTCAATCGCTTTATCAATATTACCTTTTTGATGATAATTAATACCTAAATTTGATTGAGCTTGAGCATAAGCCTTATCCCCATCTTTTTCTCTCGTTACTTTTTCCCACTCAGCAATTTGAGCATTTAATTCATTTTCTTGTTCAGGTGTCATCTCATTCACTCTAACATTTAAAAAATTAGAAAAAAACGCAAAGCCTTACCAACTTTGCGTTTTATTTATATTAAGCAGGCTTATAACTGTCCTTTAAATCCAAAATCCGATTAAATACAGGTTTTTCGCTAGAATGGTCATAACGGTCAGCCACAAAATAGCCTTCTCGTTCAAATTGGAATCGCTCTTCATTTTGAGCAGCTACCAATGACGGCTCTAATACCGCTTCCACTACTTTTAATGAATTTGGATTTAAATTGGCAATAAAGTCATCACCTTCATCAGGATTAGACACGCTAAATAAACGGTCATAAATACGCACTTTGGCTTTTACACCAAGATTTGCCGATACCCAATGAATCACGCCTTTGACTTTGCGTCCTTCTGGGTTATTGCCAAGCGTTTTTTCATCAATCGTGGCAACAAGTTCTACCACTTCGCCATTGTCATCGCAAATATGTTCTTCAATTTTTAAAATATAGCTATTACGCAAACGAATTTCAGGATTATTTGGCGATAGGCGTTTATAATCGGCTGGCGGATTAAGTTCAAAATCCGATTTATCAATATAAATTTCACGAGTAAATGGGATTTCACGGCTACCCATTTCACCATTTGGGTGTTTTGATGAACTAATCCAAAGCGTGCCATTATCAAGGCGAGCAACCACGCTTTCTTTTTTCAACTCAGCGAATTTTGCCACCGCTTCATCAAAGTTTTTAATGGTAACTTTTAATGGATTAAGCACCACCATTGCACGGCTTGCCGAATTTTCAAGCGACTGACGGATACAATATTCAAGCATTGCTACATCAATGACCGTATCATTTTTGGACACACCCACCCGTTTACAAAAATCTTGTAAACCTTCTGGCGTAAAGCCACGACGACGCATTCCAACAATAGTTGGCATTCGTGGGTCGTCCCAACCTGCAACAAAACCACCTTCTACCAATTTTTTAAGTTTGCGTTTTGACGTGATGGTATAATCTACATTTAAACGGCTAGATTCATATTGATGCGGCACAGCAGGCGATTTAACTTTTTCCACCACCCAATCATAAAACGGACGATGATCAACAAATTCAAGTGTACATAGTGAATGGCTAATGCCTTCAATCGCATCAGACAATGGGTGAGCGTAGTCATACATCGGATAAATGCACCATTTATCGCCCGTTTGATGATGAGCAGAATGTAAAATACGGTACAAAATTGGGTCTCGCATATGCACATTTGGACTGGTCATATCAATTTTAGCACGCAAAACGGCTTCGCCTTCCTTAAATTCGCCATTTTTCATTTTTTCAAACAAGGCTAAATTTTCGTCCACTGACTGTTCACGATAAGGCGAATTAATACCCGCTTGCCATGAAGTCCCACGATTTGCCTTTAATTCTTCAGGGCTTTGCAAATCCACATAGGCATCGCCTTGTTTGATGAGCTGAATCGCCCATTCATACAATTTATCAAAATAGCTAGACGCATAACGAGCTTCGCCATTCCATTGAAAGCCAAGCCATTCAATATCATTTTGAATACCATCAACAAATTCTTGATCTTCGGCAGTTGGGTTAGTATCATCAAAACGCAAATTACACACCCCACCATATTCTTTGGCAATGCTAAAATTTAAACAAATTGCTTTACAATGTCCAATGTGCAAATAGCCATTTGGCTCTGGTGGAAAGCGAGTTACCACCTCTGTAACTTTGCCTGATTTAACATCATCAGAGATAATTTGGCGGATAAAATCTAAGCCCACTGTTTCATTATTAGAAATATTGCTCATAAATTACTCTTTACAAATATAAGATAAAATACTTTAACATTCTAACAGGTTTAGCCAAAAATGTCTGAATATTTTGCAATCATCATACATAAAAAGAGAGCTTTTCAGCTCTCTTAAATTGGTTAATTTACTTTATTGCGATAAAACAGATAATGGCTCAGATAGCAACCTGCAATAAACACCATACAACAAATAAAACCAACAATCAACTCAGGGTCAAATAACATACTCACACCTGTAATGGTACACATAATAAAACCTAGAATTGGTACAATAGGGAACAATGGTGCGGCAAATGCTAAGTCTTGTTTAGTTTTACCTGATTTATACCATTGACGTCGGAAATTGTATTGACTTAAACAAATACTCATCCACACCACAACCATGGTAAAAGCAGCTACACCTAATAGGTTTTTGAAAATAGTTTCTGGTGCAAAAATTTCTGAGAATAAACCAGGGACAGCCCCCATCATAGTTGCAACAATCGCAATCATTGGCGTACCAGATGGCGATAATTTAGAAAACACTTTTGGTAATTGACCACGTTCAGATAATGACCAAAGCATACGAGAAGCCGCATATAAACTCGAATTTGCCGCTGATAATAATGCCGTAATAATCACAAAACGGATAATATCTTCCGCATAAGGTACACCAATATAATTAAATACCGTTACAAATGGACTATTACTAATATCGCCTCCTAAACCTGCTTGTTCATAAGGCAATAAAGCACTAATGACAATAATAGTACCAACAAAGAAAATAAGTAAACGCCACACCGCTGCATTAATCGCCTTTGGTACATTTTTGGCAGGGTCTTTGGTTTCACCTGCAGCAACACCAATTAACTCGATCCCTGAAAAGGCAAAATTCACCACTAGCATTGTGGTAAAAATAGGCATAAAACCTTGTGGAAACCAGCCATGAGATGTTAAATTACTAAATAATGGGGCAGTTTCATAGCCTTGATAAGATACCAAGCCAAAAATTGCACACAAACCAAGTAAAATAAAAATGATTACTGTCGCAACTTTTACTAAACACAACCAAAATTCAGATTCCGCAAATAATCGTGTTGAACTAATATTAAGCAGAAAAATCGTGGTAGCAAAAATAATCGTCCAAAGCCACATACTTATATGTGGGAACCATTCTTGCATTAGTAGAGCAGCCGCAGTAAATTCAGTGCCTAGTGTAACAGTCCATGTAAACCAATACAGCCATGACATAGTATAACCTGTGGCAGGGCCAATATAGGCATTAGCATATTCACCAAAGGCACCTGATGTTGGCATATGTACCGCCAATTCCCCCAAACATAGCATAACCATATAAGCAACTACTGCACCCAATAAATAGGCAATAATTGCACCAATTGGACCTGTATCAGCGATTACTTCGCCAGAACTTAAAAATAAGCCTGTACCGATAGCACCACCCAAAGAAATCATGATGACATGTCGAGCAGACATGGAACGCTTAAGCGTTGAATGTTGTAAATTTTGCATAATTGTATCAAATCAATTTATTATAACTTGCTTATTGTAAAGATTTTTTAAAATAGTGCAATCATCAAAACATTGAGAATATTAAATTTTGTTGAATTTTAATCATTAAATTATTATTTGTATTTTTATTTATTTTAATTCTAGTATAATCTACGACTAAAGCATATAAATAATTCATACACAATATGTGAAAAATTAAATATAATAAACGCATATTATTCTCAATTTAGTGAAATAGGGGTTTATATGACTCAATTTGTAACATGTGATTTACTTGATGATAATCCTGAAAAAAACTTGCAAGTTTTAATTCCAAGTTTAGACGGTAAATTTTTTAAAAGTTATGGCAAACGTAAAACGTTTGGCGGACAAATTGTAACCGTAAAATGTTTTGAAGATAATTCTCGTGTAAAAGAATTATTAGCGACTGATGGAACGGGTAAAGTTTTGGTGGTCGATGGTGGTGCATCTATGCGTTGTGCATTGATGGGCGATTTAATCGCAGAATCAGCAGTTAAAAATCATTGGAATGGTGTCATTATTTACGGTTGTGTGCGTGATGTTGATGCGATTGCTGAACTTGACTTAGGTGTACACGCATTGGCGAGTATTCCACAAAAAAGTAACCGTAAAGGCGTTGGGGAAGTGGATATTGATCTTCATTTTGGTCAAGTAACATTTAAATCTGGTCATTATGTTTATGCAGACAATAATGGCATTATTGTGTGCGATGAAGCTTTAGTTTAATTCCTGTCGTTCACATCTAACATTATGCTGATAAATCGCTAAGTTCACACTTGGCGATTTATGGTATTTATCAATCATAAATTATTTTTTAATCTATTTAAACAATTAACGATAATATTTTGAATACTTGTTTATCAATAAAAAAGCAATTTTAATTTATAATTTATGAATATACAATGTAATTATTTTCATAAATTAAATGATGTGATATGACAATATAATTTTATCTATTTAACATAATATTTAAAATATATTATTATAAGCAATGTTTTATGATTTCGCATAATTATCGGAGTTATGTTACATGGGCTTGTACATTGCACAAAACGCTTAATTTATGCTCTATAAATTAAGCGTTTTGTCAATGTTGCTATGCTTGCAAACAGCAAAAGCCCATTTAGCATAATGTGTATTATGCGACATGGTAAATATTATAAAAAATACCTTAATTAAAAAATTAATTTGTGGCTAAAAATCGCACGCCATCGACACTCGTCACATCGGCTAGCGATTGCGATGGCGTGGCGTGCGTGAGCCTTGTCCACGTCATTTAATGGTGGACTTTCGACCGAAGTTTCGGCATTTTAGTGTTTTTTTTAACCGTTTTTAGTCGTCTTTTCCTAGCACTTCTTCTCTATATTTTACGACTTCATCAGCTTTTAAATTTTTTAGATGATATTTTATTAGGGCATGAATTATGTCTGATTCTTTCATTACTGTTTTTCGTTCGATAATGAATTTCATCAAAACTTCTTTCACATCTTCAACTTCATCCGTTCGGATTTTATACACTTTGCTCATTTTTAAAAGTTACCTAGTTAAAAAATTTAATTTTAACATTTTAAAAGTATTGACAAGTTACCTTTAAATTTTGTTTAATATATTTAACAAGTTTAAAAGTAACTTTTCTTGTTGCTCTGCAAATCATTCTTTGACTATGGGGTGGTTTGCAGTTCCATAGTCTAAACATAGTCGGAGTATTTGAAATGAACATTTCACAGAGCCAATCTTTATTAAATCAGATTTCTGAGTCAAATTTATCTGATGTTGTAAAAACACAGTTACATGGTATGCACTCAAATTTAGAAAGTGCTAAGGGTGTTGTTGATAGCTTGATTGAGTATAAAGCTTTAAAAACTTATATCATTTGTTTGCGTGATTCTGAACTTTTACCAAGTTACAAGGCTGATATTTGGTTGTCTTTTTCTAAGTTCGTAAATAACAACGTTGCTAATTTGGCTTTATCTGATAATTTTGATTTATAAATATTTTTGGACATAACAATGATTGACACTCTCGAACTTTCAATACCTTTTGATGATTCGTTGGTCGAAACATTAGCAGATGGACGTTTTGCGTTCGTGGGTGTCAATTTACAGGAAATGGATATTATGCTAGGAGCGAGAACAGTCTATTGGGACGATGAAGACGAAATGAGAACAGGAGAACTATACCACCCATTTGAAAGCCTGCCTACTAATTTTACTGGTATGGCGTGTAAAGTTTATTTTGATAGTTTCTATTATCCCCATGTAAAAATTAAAGGCAGTGTCGCTAAGATTATGCAGGGTCATAATGTCTTTGGTACGGATAATTTACAATATTGTGTTACTGAAATGTTATATTGGCTCAATAATGCATATCCGTCTTTATACGGTATGCTTGCGGTTCAATGTGCTGAAGTTACTCGCATAGATATTACTTATATGTCTAAAGTACAGAGCGAAAAAATTGTACGTCAAATTATCGACTTTTTAAGTCGTGTCAATAACGGTCATACTAAAGCGACCAATGATAAAAAATACGAAACTACAGCATATTGGGGCGGTGCTACATCACGTCTGTTACGTCTTAAATGCTATGGCAAATATGAAGAGTTTAAATCTCAACTTGATGAGTACAAAAATAAAGCGGAAAAGGGCGATAGTCAAGCGTTGAAAATTGTTAAAGCGATGAGTGATGTACGTTTACTAGAGATGGCTCGTAATAGCTTACGATGGGAAGCAACATTTTTAAAACGTTATTTACAGCGTAATAACTTGCCCACCAATGCTTTTGAATTAATCAATGTCCAAAAGAAAGATAGCAACCTATTTAAAAATTTATGGTTTAAAGGTTTTGGCAATATATTTCAAGCGTTAAAAGGTCAAGAGATGAAGTTAGTGAATGATGATGAAGTATTGAACAAGATTAAAAATGCCTTTGGCGTGGTGCAACGTGAAAAGTTAAAAAGTCCATTGAGTAAGTGGCATTATCGCTATATGCGACAAATTGAATGCTACCAAATGAACCGATTTAATTTATTGTTTTTAAATAAAAAAATCAAGTTTGGCTATCGTAAAGCTAATAATCTTTACGACTTTTATCGTTCGTTGAAATTAGATGGCTATGATGTGGTGCAATCAAGCGGGCGTTATAGCCGTTCTCGATTTAATGAATTAGTTAAGGATTTAACGAGTGTAGGCTTTTCTAAGTCCTATTTACAGAATTTACATGCTGATAGTAATACAGAAATTATTCAAATTGTAGATGTGATTAACATTGATTTCGAACATCAAACCCCTGATTGGTGGGTAGAACCAATTCCAACGCCTATGAGAATGGCAGTTAATGAAAGTTATTTAGATGTTGCTTAAGGAGCATATTTATGAGTTTATCAATCCGTACCGCCAAAATGGTGGTTGTACCAGAAAGTTATGAAGCTAAAAATGGCGTGAATTATACCACGACTATTTTTGAGCCTACTCAATATAATCTAAAGGTTAGCCCAGAAGCTAAAGACCCTGTAAAAATTAAAGAATTGCTAGATAAAGCGATTGAGGACGGTTTACAAGTTGATATTGAATTTAATCAAATTAAAGACCGTTGGGGCAATACAACATTAATGATTTATGATGCTACTGTCGTTCCTAAATCTATGCCACAGGCTAAGTCTTAGAAAGGAGTAAATTATGATTGGTCCAGATGATGATACTGTAATTGTAGTTCCGATAGGCTAAAAATGAAAACGATTGAATTAAATCAGCGTGAAATCGAATTTCTTAAATCAATTTTGAATGAAGAGATTAATAAATTTGATGTAAAAAATTCAGATGATGAAGCTGAATATCGTTATGATACTGCTTGCGATATTCTTGGAATGCTTGAATAAAAGGTTTTAAGAAATGCACCTTTTTATTCCTATTTCTGCATTTTTTTCTTTGTTTTTTTTGCTTTATATTCATTCATATTCTATTGAAAAAGAAGCTTTAGCAAAAAAGATTTTCTCTGATAAAACTTGTTTGATGGTTGAAAACCATTATAAATCAACATTCTTTTTATCAGATGTAAAACAGGTTTATAAGTGCCGTGATGGTGTTTATGAAATTAATTATGATTTAGAAAAATATCGTTAAAGGTTTTAATAAATGCAATACGTTTGCAACCGACTTATACAAAACGTATGTATTGAATGGGCAGAGTATAAGGCTGTTAGCTGGGTTGATATGCTCGCAATTAACAAGCAAGAAATGTATATGTTGATGGGTGCGATACTTGGTATCTATTCTGTTGTCATGGCATTTATTGCATTTAATAACTTTGTTAAGAGGGCTTAAATTATGGGTAATGCTTATAATTTGAATCAAAATGTAGTAGCGGTTCAGTATGATGAACATTCAAAAACTACATTTATGCAACGTACTAAAAACTTTTTTGGACGTGCAAAACAATCTTTAGCGGTTGGTGTTGCAGGTGCAAGCGGTTTAGTACTTACACAAAATGCAGTCGCTGCGGAACTTGATTTCTCGGGTGCTACTGAAGAGTTGTCAGGCGTTAAAACTACGATTGTAGCAATTATTGGTGCACTTGTAGTCTTAGTCGGAATTGGCTTAGCTTGGAAGTACTTCAAGCGTACTGCACACTAAGGTGTAACATATGGTCGAAGAATCTGTATTGTATTGGGTACCTGTTATTGTTTTATGGCTTGCATTACATATTCTTGCTACAAAACTTTAATATATGATACAGGTTTTTTACCATGAAATTAAGTCATTTATTTTTATCAGTTTTTTTATTTTTATTAGTTTCAAATGCTAATGCTAATGCTTTTAAATTGGGCTCTAGCGGTAAAGGTGATTTGAATATTCGTGGTGTTTTGGACGGTCATGATTCTTCAGGTTCAGATATATATGGTGAAGCACCTGATGCCATTTTTAAGGGTAAGTCTGTTACTTCATGTTCAAATGCTGTTTCTATTTATAATGCTTATTATCAAGATTTCGAAAGGAAAAGAGCTAAAGGATTAAATTTAGATTATACTCCTGTTCCTAGTATTGTTTATAAGGGGCAGTACTATTTGGGGGATAATAATACGTATGGTATATATCTTGAGTGTTATGTTGATAATTTTATATTTAATAGTATATTAATTAAAAAAGTTCGTAATCCTGATAGTGATTGGGGTAACTGTCCTAAGGGCTTAACTGGTTCGATGTTATTTAATGAAAGTCCGAATAAGGGCTATAGTTGCCTCGGTGCTGATGCTCGAAGTAAGATAGATGGTCGTTTTTTACATGGCTGTCAAGTACAGTTTAATGAAGTATTAACACTTAAAAAACCGATTGATGGTAATCGTTATCAAGGAGAATATTCTACAACAGGTCAAACTTGTTCGTCAGGTATTCCGCAAGGCTCTGAAAATCCAAAAGAGAAAGAACCTAAACAACCAACACCACCCAAAGACCCTCCAAAAGACAACCCCAAAGAACCCGATTGCCCATCAGGTCATAATAGTGGTACGTTTAATGGTAAGTTAATTTGTGTTCCAAAAGTTCCAGATGCTCCGAATACTCCGCCTAGCGATGATAATTCTAAGTCTGATGACACTAAAAAAGATGAGAACAAGCCGAATGAACCTAAAGACACAACTAATCCGCCTAATGAGAATAATCCTGCAAATCCTACAAATAATAACGGTTCCGCTAATGGGGGCGGTTCTAGCGGTGGTGGTAATCATTCTAATAGCGGTGGGGGTGCTAACAATGGCTCGCCAAATGGGGCTAATAACGGTTCCGCTAATGGGGGTATGAGTGGCGATAATACAGGCTCTAGCGGTACTGGTACAGACGGCACAGGCGAAAAAGACGGCAACGGCAAAGATGATAAAGACGGCAACGGCATATTAGATTTTTTAAAAGATTTATTTAAAGATGATGTAAATAATCATATTCCACAAGATACAAATTTGGAATTTCCAACGCCTAATTTGCCAAAACCAAATACAAATTTAAGTTATAGTGCTTATTGTCCTGCTCCATTAACTGTACCTTATAACTTTGCGGGGGTAAGCGGTACGATGGAATTTACTTTTGAGTATATTTGTCGAATTTGTGAATTTTTACGTCCTGTTGTCATTGCAGTATCTACTTTTTTATCTGCTTTGATTGTATCAGGTGTAACAACTCGGAGTAATAGTTAATGTGGGGTTTGCTTGCTCGACTGCTGACAGGCTTATCACGTGGATTTCTTAAGAATGTATTGCTTGGAGCTGGTCTTATGCTTGGCTCTTATGCTATTGTGATGATTACATTTAATCAAGCAGTAGAAGCAGTTCGTTCATCTATGGGGGCTATACCTGCTGATGTATTGGCATTGATTAGTCTAGCAGGCTTTGACCATGCCATGAGTATTATTTTAGGTGCAGTGGCTACACGAATTACACTTAATCAAGAAAAATTGTTTATTAAGAAAGCAAGTTAAGTTATTGAAATTAAAAGTTATAGTTGATTGAATTATGTTACATCTTATCACAGGAACCCCGGGAAGTGGAAAGACTTTATACGCTGTTTATCTGATTGATAAACAAGAAATCGCAAATCAAAACGCATTAAAATACAATGCTAAGATTTATGCTGAAAATAAAAAACTAATACAAGACAATGAGTTACAACACTATTTTAACGCTTATACTTATTTCTCAAAAATCACAAAACAACAAGAAACAGTATACTTTGATGATGATTACTTTGATTATTTTGCAGATGAACAACGAAAAGAAAACATCTTTTTAGACATTAAATTTTATAATGGCATTTGTAAAAATATACAAGAAGATTTATCGATTAATCTCAAACAGTTAAAATATGTACGCCATATTTACGCCAATATTGACGGTTTAAAGGTGGACAATGTAAGAGAAATTGAGATAGATTGGCGTAAATGTCCAGACGGCTCAATTATTTTTTATGATGAAATTCAATTACTTGATGAGTATGCTTGTGAGAATAAAAAAGATGAAAAGGGCATAATCAAGTACTTAACTGTACATCGACATCGTGCATTTGACATTTACGGCATTACCCAGTTCCCTAGATTGGTGCATACTGGATTTAGGGACGTTGTAGGCTTGCATTATCATCTACATAGGGGGTGGGGTGCAAAATCTGCTACGGTTTATGTGTGGGCAAACTGTAGAGAAAAACCGAACTCACTTGGCAACAAGTGGACAGCGGAACGAGATTTTAGATTTAACTATCCTAAGCGATTGTATGAAGTTTATGAGTCTGCAACGGCTGATACACACAAATTCCGTATTCCGTACAAATTCTTGCTCTTATTGTTAATACCGTTAGCAGGTTTGCTCATGGTTATTTACGCACTATCAGGGGACAATAAAACGTTCTTTGATACGATTTATGGCGATGACAAAAAGAAAGACAAAACAACTGTAAAAGCGGATAAAGAGCAAATATCAACATCAATGACCGACAAAGAAATTCAAGATGTTTTAGCGGTTGCTTGCCAAAAAGATGAAAATAAGCAACTTCCAGAATGTTTAGAATATCAAGCTACCCTAGTAGCACAACAAGAAAAAACCACGCCACAAACGCAAAATATGAACAATCAGGCGATAAAATACGATATATCTAAGCCTTATGATGTTGATACATCACAATTAGACTATCAAATTACTGAAAAACCGCTCTTAACGGGTTGTATTTTGTACGAAAAACAATGTAAATGCTACACACAGCAAGCGACTATTATCAAGATGAGTTATCAAGACTGTAAACGTTATATTAGTGGCGATAGACCTTTTAACTATTTCAAACAGTCATCACAAGGCTATGATTACAGAAATGTGGACTACAGTAGTCAGAATGTGGAACAGTCTTTACAACAACCGCAACAGCTCTCAAATGATGTTGAAAAAGAGACAAAATCTAGCAGGGTTATCAATGCTGGCAATAATGCTGATTTCTTTGCAACTGAAAAAACCGAATTGATAGGAGTAACTAATGTCAATCATAGGTAATTTTATTTATTGCTCTTTTTGCGATTTTCCAAATGATTTTTCTAATTCATCATGTTTACATTGTGATTATGAATTGGATAAACATTGTTTGATATGTGGAGATTGTGAAAAAGAATTAACAGATGATGATATTTGTTTAGTATGCTTAATTGGAGTAACGAATGTCAATTAATACTTGTAAAATCAATGAAATACCCGAAAAGGTACTCAATGATACTTTAGATGTCATGATTTTATTGTCTATGTCATGGTTTGGTATAGGCTTGATGTTTGGCTTTTGGCTATTTTTTATGATTGGTTCTAGGTTTAAATTAAAAAAATGTGATTGTTCTCAATCAATTTGAATTAAAAAAGCGGGAATGGAACCGCTTTTTTAATGTCTTAACAAAATTAATACATATCAAAATGTATATTTTATAACCAAAATATAATAAACAAATAAATAATTTAAATTATCAAAAAGATAAAAAATAAAATCAACTGCTCAAATAATATTCATACTCTAAAAATCATCATTCATTTAAATACTATTGTTATTTATTGAAAATCTATATAAATTAACTATTTACCATTTCGCATAATATATATTATGTTAAATAAAATATTGTTTTAAATTGTTTTAATTAAATCTAGCCATTGCTAGTATTGAGATATAAAAACTGAGTTTTCTATATAGTTTATTTATTATCAAAATGAACTAAGCATATTTGACCAAATTTTATATCAATAAAATATGAATATAAACTGTTAAAATCAGGTACAATATAAACATTTTAATTATTCTTGATGATGACTTATGAGCAATTCTACTGGTTTAAGTTATAAAGACGCTGGTGTTGATATTGAAGCTGGCGATGCCCTAGTTGAGCGTATTAAATCTGTGGCAAAACGTACAACTCGCCCTGAAGTTATGGGTGGTTTGGGTGGTTTTGGTGCATTGTGCAAAATTCCTAAAGGTTATGAAGAACCTGTTTTAGTTTCTGGGACTGATGGTGTTGGTACTAAATTACGCCTTGCCCTAAACTTAAATAAACATGATACCATTGGTCAAGATTTAGTCGCAATGTGTGTCAATGATTTATTGGTTACAGGTGCTGAGCCTTTATTTTTCTTAGATTATTATGCAACTGGTCATTTAAATATAGATGTTGCTGCTAATGTTGTTGCAGGTATTGGTAAAGGCTGTGAGTTAGCTGGCTGTGCATTAGTTGGTGGTGAAACTGCTGAAATGCCAGGTATGTATGAAGGCGAAGATTATGATTTAGCAGGCTTTGCTGTAGGCGTAGTTGAAGCAAGTAAAATTATTGATGGTTCAAAAGTAAAAGCTGGTGATGTATTAATCGGTTTGGCTTCAAGTGGTGTACATTCAAATGGTTATTCATTGGTGCGTAAAATCATTGAAGTAAAAAATATTGATTTAAATACAGAACTTAATGGTCAAAAATTAAGTGATTTGGTGATGGAACCAACTCGTATTTATGTAAAACCAGTTTTGGAATTATGTAAGCAAGTTGATGTTCATGCGATGGCTCATATTACAGGTGGTGGTTTACCAGGTAATGTGCCACGTGTATTACCAGATGGTTTGCGTGCAACGATTGATGAAAGTTCATGGACTTGGTCGCCATTGTTCAAATTCTTACAAGAACAAGGTCAAGTTGAACAATTTGAAATGTACCGCACTTTCAACTGTGGCGTGGGTATGGTGATTGCAGTTGATGCAAGCGAAGCTCAAAAAGCTATTGATATTTTAACTGCTCAAGGCGAGAAAGCATGGAAAATCGGTCAAATTGATACCGATGAACAATCAGTCAAAGGTGCTGATGAAAAAATCCGTGTGGTATTTGCATAAATGAATATTGCTATTTTAGTTTCTGGTAATGGCAGTAATTTACAAGCCCTGATTGACTTCGGTCTTTCAGGGAAAATTGTTGGTGTATTATCCAATCAAGCCAATGCTTATGCGTTAGAGCGTGCCAAAAATGCAGGTATTGCAACCGCTATTATTTCTCATAAAGACTTCCCTAATCGTGAAAGTTTTGATGAGCAAATGCACCAGCAATTACTCGCTTGGAATGTTGATTTAGTCGTACTCGCTGGATTCATGCGGATTTTAAGTGCAACTTTTGTTGAGCAATGGTCTGGGAAAATGGTAAATATCCACCCTTCCCTATTACCCGCTTATAAAGGTATGCATACTCATCGACGTGTACTACATAGTGGAGATACTTTACATGGTTGTACAGTACATTTTGTTACGCCTGAATTAGACTCAGGTCAAGCAATTGCACAAGGCATATTACAAGTTAAACCACATGATGATGAAAATACTTTAGCACAACGTGTTCATCAGATTGAGCATTTTATTTATCCACAAGTGGTTGAATGGATTTGTACGCAACAAGTAAATTATCAAACCTTTCATAATGATACAGCCCAAGTCTATTATCGCCAAAAGCCATTACTCAAACCTATTCTGTTTTATCAAGATGAATAGTTGGGATTTATGCTAACTTATTGATAATATTTAGATTGATTATATAGAGGAGTATTTCGTACCCTTACATAATCAACTATTGATATAAAGTTAAAAATTATCCAATATAGCCTAAATTTTCAACTTATATTCATCTTGCATTTGTTTAAGTCGTTGCTCTATTTTAGTTTTTAAGCTCTGATTATTTATATCTTGTAATAAACGTTGAGCATGTAATAGCGATTTTATTCCCTGTTCTTCTTTCCCTGTCCAAAATTCTTGTTCTGCTCGATAATGTAATGCTTGTACTGTTTTAATTGATTGCTCTAATTGAGAATGATATTCAACAGCTTGTTGTAATAACTGCCAAGCAAATACATCTCTAGG
This sequence comes from Moraxella sp. ZY210820, assembly GCF_030674635.1. Classification (NCBI taxonomy): domain Bacteria; kingdom Pseudomonadati; phylum Pseudomonadota; class Gammaproteobacteria; order Moraxellales; family Moraxellaceae; genus Nasibacterium; species Nasibacterium caprae. The sequence goes on from NZ_CP089978.1 coordinate 1,217,326, forward strand.
ATTTTTCTTACTAAAGGGTTGAACAATCTGTTGTGCTTCCATACCACGTTGTTGTAAAATCAAAATTTGTGCTAATTTATAAGCCAATGCTCTATTCTCAGGCATAATCAACCATTGTGTACGCATTAAACGCTCTGCTTGCACATATTGCTTTTGAGCAATTAGTAAATCTGCAGTTAATAAATGATATAAAGGATGTTGTTGATATTCTTTAGAAATGTTTTTGCGAATATCATCAGCTTTTTGCCATTCATTCTTTTGTAAATAATATGCTATTAATGCTAAACGAGCAGAATGGTTATTCTGATTGGATAATTCTTTCAATTGTATTTCAGAAATTTTTTTTGTCAATACTGCGGTATAATATTGAATCAGTTGAAAATGTTCATCTTGATATTGAATTTTATGTCTTAATTGTGGAAATTGATTAGCACGTAAACGAGCTTCACTAATACGCTCACTCGTTAATGGATGTGTCAGCCAAAATTCAGGTAAATAACCAATTTGTGGACTTTTACGTTGCATAGTTTCAAAAAAATTCGCCATATGATGTGGGTCATAACCTGCACTATACAAATATTGCATACCAATACGGTCAGCTTCCCGTTCTTGGTCTCGGCTATAGCTGAGTTGTTTATCTAACAATACAGATTGAGTTCCCATCATTACCGCAGTTCCTGCTTCGGCATCTTGACTAGCCACTGCTGCCCCAACTAATATCCCTGCTAAAGCTAATAATCTCTGCCCTTTAAATGCTTCTTTTGAACGACTATAATGTCTTTGACTTACATGAGCTACTTCATGTGCCATAACACCTGCAATATCGCCCATATTTTTAGCAGAATGAATTAGACCAGTATTGATAGCAAATAATCCTCCAGGAACGGCAAAGGCATTAATTTGTGGGTCATTAATTAACAATAAAGCAATTGGTTCTCCTAGTTGGCTTTGACTTAGAATGTGGGAAAAGATTGACATCATCTGGTCTTCTAACCATACATTTTCCAATAATGGCATTTGTCGATGTATTTGACGATATACTTTTTCACCAATTAAACGTTCCTGATTAAGCTCTAAAATACTCACTCCACCACTAATATCGACAACTGAAGGAATGGCTTGAATATGCTGATGGTTAAAATGGATTGGTGTATGTGCAGTAACAGACATACTTTGGCTTATTATCAATGTAGCTAAACATAAACAACTTAATTTTTTATTTAATATCAGTGATTTCATTTTATACCTATTAGATATATAAAATTTTGACTAAGTTTAGCATAAAATAATATTGTAAATCATGAATATCATATTCATATTGTATTATTTTGCATATCTTATTGAATGTTTATGTAAATTATTATCATTATGGTTTAAATAAAAATAGCACCCTAATGACTAGAGTGCTATTTTATAATCAGTAAAGATTAAATCAACACAGCATTAGTTATCTTGTTGTTGAGCTTTAATCAAATCACCAATTGTTTTTGGACCATTGTTTTGAGCAGCTGGTTGTGCTTGAACTTTAGCAATCGCTTCTTTAGCTTCTGCTTCATCTTTTGCTTTAATTGACAAATTGATTGTACGAGATTTACGATCAATATTTACAATCTTCGCTTCAACTTCTTGACCAACTTCTAAGAATTTAGTCGCATCTTCAACACGGTCGCTATTGATTTCAGATGCTTTTAATTGAGCTTCAACTTCATCAGCCAATTTAACAGTTGCACCTTTTGCATCAACAGCAGTTACAGTACCCTTAACTAAAGCACCACGCTCAACAGAACCTACATAGTTTGTGAATGGGTCGCTATTTAATTGCTTAATACCTAAAGAAATACGGTTTGCTTCAGCATCTACAGAAAGAATAACTGCTTCAACTGTATCACCTTTCTTATAACGACGAATTGCTTCTTCACCTGCTTCATTCCAAGAAATGTCAGATAAGTGAACTAAACCATCAATACCACCTTCTAAACCGATAAAGATACCGAAGTCAGTGATTGATTTGATTGTACCAGATACTTTGTCATTCTTGTTGTGAGATTTTGCAAACTCTTCCCAAGGATTCGCACGAGTTTGTTTAATACCTAAAGAAATACGACGACGTTCTTCATCAATTTCAAGTACCATTACATCAACTTCATCACCAATTTGAACAACTTTAGATGGGTGGATGTTTTTGTTTGTGTGATCCATTTCAGAAACGTGAACTAAACCTTCAACACCTTCTGCGATTTCAGCAAAACAACCATAGTCAGTTAAGTTCGTTACACGAGCTTTAACGATAGAACCTTTTGGATAGTTGTTCATAATCGCTAACCATGGGTCTTCACCTAATTGTTTAAGACCTAAAGAAACACGGCTACGATCACGGTCGAATTTCAATACTTTAACTGTAACTTCTTGATTTACTTCAACTACTTCTGATGGGTGCTTGATACGTTTCCAAGCCATATCAGTAATGTGTAATAAACCATCGATACCACCTAAATCAACAAACGCACCGTAGTCAGTTAAGTTTTTGATTGTACCAGTAACAATTTGACCTTCCTCAAGTTTTGCTAATAATTCAGCACGATCAGCAGAAGATTCTTGAGTCATCACTTCACGGCGAGATACAACAACGTTATTACGTTTTGCATCAAGTTTAATGATTTTGAACTCTAACTCTTTACCTTCTAAGTGAGCTGTATCACGAATAGGACGTACATCAACTAAAGAGCCTGGTAAGAATGCACGTACAAGACCGATATCAACAGTGAAACCACCTTTGACTTTACCAGAGATAAGACCTGTAACGATTTCGCCACTTTCAGCGATTTTTTCCAATTTAGTCCAAGTCTCAGCACGTTTAGCTTTTTCACGTGATAAGACAGTTTGCCCCATACCATTGTCAAGCTGTTCAACTACAACATCAACTTTGTCGCCAATCGCAACTTCTAACTCACGTTGTTCGTTTAAAAATTCAGCACGATCAACAACACCTTCAGATTTAAGACCTGTATCAACGGTTACTTTTTCATCATCGATACGAACAACAGTACCAGTAATAACGGCACCTTTCTCAATATCTAGGTTTAATTCACTTTGTTCAAAGAGGGCTGCAAAAGATTCGGTCATGTGATTTCCGATTTTATCAATAGCAATCTTAGAGTCGGTTAAGATTGGTTTAGGTTAAGTTTAATGACATTCTATAATCCGACCAGAATGAAACTAAACAGAAAAACTTATTGACGTGATTGGATATAATCAATCATTTGTTGAAATACTTCATCAACACTTAAATCAGAACTATCTATCAACAAGGCATCAGCAGCAGGTTTTAAAGGTGCTGTGATACGTTCCATATCACGTTTATCTCGCTCTTGAATTTGAGCTAAAATCTGCTCTATATTAGCATTTTGTCCAGCATTTTGCAACTGTTTAAAGCGTCTTTCCGCACGAGCTTCAGCAGATGCTGTGAGATAAATTTTGGCTTGAGCATTTGGAAAAACCACTGTTCCCATATCTCTACCGTCCGCTACAATACCTTGACCTTGTGCAAAATTTTGTTGGCGTGTTAAAAGTGCTGTACGTAATTCAGGAATTACCGCTACTTTTGAGGCATAAGCACCCACTTGTTCATTTCGAATTAAATGACTAACATCTTTACCATTTAAATAAGTTAAAACACCATCAGCAGTATTTTTAAACTTAATGTCTAAATGCTCAGCGATTTCTACAGCTTGCACTAATTGACTTTCTAATTTATCCAATAAATTTGCTTGAGACAAAGCTAAACCCAACAAGCGATAAATAGCCCCTGAATCCAGTAAATCATAACCATAATGTTGTGCTAATTTAGCAGCTAAAGTACCTTTACCTGAACCACTTGGCCCATCAATGGTAATAATCATTGTCATATCATTTTCCTAAGATGAATATAAACGTTTTTCTGCACGGCGTTGGCGAAAAAAATTACTGAGTTGTGTTGAACATTGTTGCTGTAAACACCCATGTTCATATTGAAAGCGGTGATTATAGTAACCATTTTCCAATAATTGTCTAGCACTGACTAATGAACCTGCTTTAGGTTCTGTGGTAGCAAAAACTACACGTTGCACACGAGCATGAATTAACGCTCCTACACACATAGTACATGGCTCAAGTGTTACATAAAGCGTGGTATCATCAGGTAAACGATAATTTTGTAATGCTTGACAAGCCTGTCTTAATGCCACAATCTCTGCGTGTGCTGTTGGGTCATGACTTGAAATAGGACAATTAAAACCTTGTCCTATCACCTGTCCTTGACTGACCAACACCGCACCAACAGGAATTTCGCCTTGCTGACTGGCTTGATGAGCCAAATCATAAGCCATTTGCATAAAATACTTATCGATTTGTTGTTGTTCATCAAGCAGATTAGTGTTTGTCAATTTAAATTACACCATACTGACGTAAAATATCATTCCAGCTTTCAATATTCGTAACTGGTGGTTTGTCGCCCAATAAAGCTTTTAAAGACAATGTATCAGCAGAATATTGCCATTTTGGTGATAAATCTTTATCGACCAATCTCGCACGCACCCCTTCAACAAAATCAGGATGTTTTAAACACCAACTTGAGATTTGTGTTTCTAAAGCATAAACTTCACGCCATGAATGTACTTGTTTACCCCATTGCCATAATAGCCACGTTAAAGCTGCCGATGTCGGTGAACCATTTTTAAGATTTTCCGCAGCATGACGCAACCAATCACTTGGTGCATCCATGAGACCTGTAATTGCTTGATAATCCTGTACAAAATCGATACCACGAGCTACACTATGAATCACATCTAAGGAGTTTTGTAATGGACCTGTTGGTACAGGACGATGCATACTATTAAGTGTATCATCTAAAGCACGGAATTTACCTGCTGGATAATGTTCCCAATCAATGGCAAGCACTTTTTGTAATACTTCTTCACGTTGTCCACTACGACAAATATGAGTTGCCCAACCAATCCCATAACCGCCTGCCGATGTCATAATTGAACCTGTCAATCCTGTAAATAAGCCAATCGCTCCACGGTCAGCTAAAAAACGTGTTGCACCGACATCAGGATACAAACCTATCGCCACTTCAGGCATAGCTAAACGTGAATCAGGTGTTACCACACGGAATGGTGCTGCCATAAATAAGCCTAAACCACCACCCATCACATAACCTTCACTCCATACCACGATTGGCTTAGAATAATTATGCAACAATAAATCTAATTCATATTCACGTTCAAAAAAACGTTCTGCTTGTTCCATTTCGCCATCAAGCACCAATTGACGTAAACGGCGTACATCACCACCTGCACAAAATGCTTTATTTGTTGTTGAATCAAACCAAATTGCTTTAACATCATCATCTTGATGAAAATCTTGGAAAATTTGTAACAAAGCATTTACTAAACCTTCATCAAGGGCATGTAAAGATTTTGGACGATTTAAACGCACAATACGCCAACCATTATCCGCCACTTCTACGATTAAATCCGCATGATAATCTAATGTATTCATCAACTTTTCCTTATGCTTCTAACTGCCAATCAACAGGGTCTATGCCATGTTGTACCAAAAAATAATTTGCTTTAGAAAATACACGACAGCCAAAAAAACCACCACGATTTGCTGAAAGTGGCGATGGATGTGCCGCTGTTAAAACTAAATGCTTGCTACGGTCAATGATTGAACCTTTACGTTGTGCATAAGCACCCCATAGAATAAACACTACATGCTTACAATACTGATTAATAGCATCAATCACCGCATCGGTAAATTGTTCCCAACCTTGCTTTTGATGTGAAGCAGCTTGCCCTGCTTCAACGGTTAAAACGCTATTTAATAATAATACACCTTGTTTTGCCCAAGCGGTTAAATCACCATGATTGACAGGTTGAATACCTAGATCAGTATAAAGTTCGTGATAAATATTGCGTAATGATGGCGGTAATGCAATGCCACGTTGTACTGAAAAACTTAAACCATTGGCTTGTTTTGCCCCATGATACGGATCTTGCCCCAAAATCACCACTTTCACATCAGGTAAATTGGTCATATCTAAGGCTTTAAAAATTTCTGCATTAGGTGGATAAATTACCTTTCCCAATTGCATTTCTTGGCGTAAAAAATTGCGTAGCCGTTCCATTTCATCACTGAGTAAAAAATCTTGTAAAGCAGTTTTCCATTCTTGACTTAATTGTACACGATTTAAACGCTCATTTTTTTGACTATCTAACATTTTATCATCTCTATATCTCTATGGTTATTTCACTTGTAACTCAACTTTGGGATTACTAAAACGTTCGCCATTTTGTAATTTTTGATACATTTGCGGGTCGCTCCATTCAGCTTGAATTTGTGGCGAAAATACAATCTGCTCCAAGCTTAATTGTCCCATGTGTTCATTTTCTACATCAGCTTTAAAACACTGTGCATAGCCTGTATCGGTTTCATGTACAATCACAGAATACACTTCAATTCCTTGCTCATTATTTTGCATATCCGTTGCTTTTAGCATTTGTTCTGCCAAATAAAAAAACACCCGTGAAAATTGTTCAGCTGATGGCGAAACAGGCAACGAAATCCATCTAGCACTAAAGGTTTTGCAGGCTTGGATATATTCTGCATCGTCTTTATCCCAAAAACAAATAGCATGATCAAAACTATCAAATAATTCTTTAATTGTGCCTTTTAATAAACCAAAATCATAAACCATTTGTCCATTATCTAGGCGATTTGCTTGTAAAAATAATTCAAGTTTGTAACTATGTCCGTGAATAGAACGTTTACAGCGATCAGACGTACAATTACGCACAATATGTGCATTTTCAAATTTAAATAATTTACGAATTAGCATAAGGTTCACTCAAGAAAATAAAATGGTCTTATGCCTTAGTATAAAACAAATATGCCATAAAAGCATACGATTTTATCTATTATTTCGATAGTTTTTTATTTTTTGACAAGATGATAAAACAAAAAAGCCAATATTTAACCATATTAGCTTTTTGCAATATTATTAAGAATTAATCATCGCCATGGTCTTTTACGACAACTGTCTTTGCTAATTTATCATGCCAACCTTGCTTTTTCTTATCAAATCCAATCCAGAAAAAACCAAGTAAGAGACATAAAGCGGATAAAATATATGCTAATTGACGAATAATTGCCTGACCAATGGTTACATGATGACCTGTTTGTGCATCAAGTACTTTCAGATTTAAAATTAATTTTCCGGGCGTGCCAGCAAATTTTACCCAACAAAAAATAGAAACAATAATAAATGTAAGATTGGCTACAACATCTGATGTAGAAAGTTCTAAACGATTTTCAGGTACGCCAAAAATATATTGTGAAATTAATCCAATTGGAATAGACAAAATTAAAAAGTCAATAACTACAGCACCAAAACGTATCCAAAACCCTGCATATTCATAACGAGAAGACATCAATTTCCCCCACAATTAACAAATAAAAAAGAATAGGATATAAAATATATCCTATTCTCATCATAAATTGTATGGCAAATTATTCCACATTCAACAGATTTTGAATGGTTTCACTGACATTTTTTGATGTTACCACTTGTTGTACATCTTGTAATTGGGCTTTTACCGCACTACGTTGTGGCTCAGCCAGCGTGTACCAACGAGACAGGGCTTGCACCAAACGAGACCCCACGATTGGATTTTTTTCGTCCATCACTTTTGCCAAATTGATAAAATGTTGTACACCAAAATCCGACCATAAATTCACAGGACGGCTATTTAATCCACCTGTAATTGAACGAATACGGTTCGGCACATTGATGTCATAATCCGAATGTTGCGTTAAAGCTTGTAACTGTTCAAAGGTCAAATGTGGACGACCCGCTTGTACCATAAACCATTGGTCAATCGCTAAATCTTCATCTTTAAAGCGTTGATAAAAATCATTTAAAATATCCGTACTTTGTGGTGCATTTGCCCACACTAAAGCACGCATTGCCCCTAGACGTTCAGTCATATTTTTAGTTTGATGATATTGCTGTTCAGCCAACGCCATCGCATCAACATCATTTTGCTTAAATAACATACTCAAACAAATATTACGCAAGGCACGCACACCCATCGCCTGACTAAATGGCATATCGGCTGTGGTTTGAGCAGTTTGATAATAATTTTTCCAAAAACCACGCATTTTATTGGCGAGTAATTGGACTAAATGATCCCGTTTTTCACGCATTTTTTCAGGTTGATAATGGCTATCAATACGGCTTGCCAAATAGCTTTCGGTCGGAATATCCAATAAACGAGAGCTTAATAATGGGTCTTCTGCTGATAATTTTGGTAACACGGCTTGCATCGCACGCAAATAGGCATTTAAGGCGATATTTTGTTCATCAATTGCGGTATCTGCCAGTAAAATACGCTCTAACAAGGTTTGTGTGGCTTGCCATTGATTAAAACCATTATTTTCATGTTGAATTAAAAAGGATAAATTTTCATCACTATAATCAAAATCTAAATTGACAGGTGCTGAAAAATTACGCAACAATGAGACAATCGGTTGATGTTGAACATCAGTAAAGATAATTTCTGCCTGTTCATTTTTTAATACATAAACACCATCTTTTACCTGATGTTCGGTTAAATCCACACAATTTAAAGTCAGTTGTTCGCCTGTTTTTTCATCAAACAATGCCAATGCAATTGGAATCGGTACTGCTTGTAAATTTGGATATTTTTCATGCGGTTTAATGCTTTGTTTAAATGATAATGTATAAGTTTTCTTTGCATTATCATAATGTTGCTTGACACTTAAAGTCGGTGTATGTGGTTGATTGTACCAACGTAAAAAGTCTGATAAATCCACACCTGAACCTTGTGATAATGCCGAAATCCAATCTTCAACAGTCACCGCTTGTCCATCAAACAATTCAAAATACTTGTCTGTACCTTGACGGAATTTTTCTTTACCCAGCAAAGTCGCCATCATACGAGAAATTTCCGCCCCTTTTTCATAGACGGTTGCGGTATAAAAGTTATTGATTTCAACAAAATGGTCAGGGCGTGGCGGATGAGCCAACGGACCTGCATCTTCTGGGAATTGATGGGCTTTTAAAATCGCCACATCGTCAATACGTTGTACACTTGCCGATTGTAAATCTTCGGAAAAACTTTGGTCACGAAATACCGTTAAACCTTCTTTTAAGCATAATTGAAACCAATCTCGACAAGTGATACGGTTGCCCGTCCAGTTATGAAAATATTCATGAGCAATTACTGATTGTACACGCATAATCGCCATATCTGTGGTGATATTTTCATCAGCTAATACACATGAGGTATTAAAAATATTTAAACCTTTATTTTCCATTGCCCCCATATTAAAATGACTGGTTGCAACAATCATATAATTATCAAGGTCATAGCTTCGTCCATAATGTTCTTCGTCCCAACGCATCGAATGTTTTAACGCCTGCATAGCAATATGACATTTTTCAATATCTTTGGCTTCAGCGTAAATTTCCAAATCGACTTTACGTTGTTCAGCGGTGATAAATTCATCACGCAATACCGCTAAATCACCAATCACGCAAGCAAATAAATAGCTTGGCTTTTTCGTTGGGTCATGCCAAACCGTATAATGACGATGATTTTCGAGTTCACCTTGCTCAATTTTATTACCATTTGCCAACAAAATAGGATATTTTTTATCTGCCTCAACGCGTGTAGTAAACACTGATAATACATCTGGACGGTCTGGATAAAAGGTGATTTTACGGAAACCTTCAGGTTCATTTTGCGTTACAAAAATATCACCTGCTAAATATAGCCCTTCAAGTTGCGTATTGGTTTCTGGGTGAATAATCACCACTGTTTCCACAATCGCCACATCAGGGGCATTTTGAATAATAAGTTGTTCACTATCCAGTTGATAGTCATTTTCGCTTAATACTTGACCATTCACAGCAATCGATTTTAACTCTAAATCACGCCCAAGCAAAATTAAATCGCCTTGTGTTTGACGGTGCATGGTCAGTTTGCTATCAACTTGTGTATAATGATCAAACACTTGAATGTTTAAATCTACACTTTCTACCGTAAAAATTGGTGCTTGATAATCTTTTAAATAAATGGTTTCAACATTAGACATGATTGTTCTCAAATGTGGGTAAAATAAATGGATTATAGACTGTTTTTATAAAATTAGATAGCTATAAAACGTATAAAGGACGAATATGCTTCGCCCTTTACACATTTAGATAATATAAATATCAGTTATTGCGTGCATTTTCATCTTGTTGAATAAATTCGATTTTATAGCCATCTGGGTCTTCAACAAAGGCAATAACTGTTACACCGCCTTTCATTGGACCAGCTTCACGCACTACTTTACCACCACGAGCTTTTACTTCTTCACAGGCTTTATAAGCATCATCAACCGCAATGGCAATATGCCCATAGCCCGTACCTAAATCATAGCTGTCAGTATCCCAATTATGAGTTAATTCAAGTACGGTATGGGTATCTTCATCGCCATAACCAACAAAAGCAAGGGTAAAACGCCCTTCAGGATAATCACGTTTACGCAATAACTGCATACCCATCACTTCAGTATAAAACGCAATTGAGCGTTCTAAGTTGCCTACACGCAACATGGTATGTAACATTCGCATGGTTTTATTCTCCATCATGCTGTGAGTGTTGTTGAATAGAATGATGTTCGGTATGGCGTTTCAATAAATAGCCAACCCACACCACCAAAACTAAAATTGGAATACCAATTAAAGTTGTCATTAAAAAGAAATTTGGATAGCCCATTGCTGTAACCATCGTACCAGAATAGCCCCCCAAAAACTTTGGAGCAAGCGTCATCAATGAGCTAAATAAAGCATATTGCACAGCAGTAAATGAGACACTGGTTAAACTGGATAAAAACGCAATAAATGCCGCACCTGCCAAACCCGATGCTAAATTATCCACCACAATCGCAAAATATAACCACCATGAACTATAATATTGTATGGCTTTTCCTTTCACTTCAATGTCCGATTGCGGTTGGTTATCGACCAATGCCAATGGTTGTACGTCCATCGATAAGGCTAATTTTTGCTGTTCACTAAAGGTTTGATAACTTTGTGTCGCTTGCCATTGTTGCTGTTGATGAGTCGCAATCACCGTCAATATTTTTTGCTGTGCTTGATGCAATTTCTCACCATGAATAGTAACAGAAAATTTGCCCTGTTTATCAATTTTTGCAGGATATTCCTGTCCATCAAGCAAGACTTTTATTGGCGTATTTTTATCCAACTGCTCAACTGGTACACCAAAAAACTGCCCCGAAATCATCATCGGTTGTTTCAGTTCATCGGCATATAATTGATTATCCTGACTAATTGGTAAGAAATGAATTTTTTGGCTATCCTGCTGTTTTAAATAAGGTAATTGATATTGTACTGCTTGTTCTGCATTTTGATGTGCAAAATGCGTGCTAATTTGTAACGATTGAGCATTCTGTAACTGTTGTTGTGGAATTTTAATTGACCAATAGCCAACATCATCCGCCTGCGTGGTATAGGTTTGCCCTGCAACACTGACCTGCACATCAGCCAATTTTTGTCCAGATTTTACCAAACCTATAAAAATTAAATTGGTACAACTGGCACAAATCGCTGAAATAAACAACAGTTTCATCACATTTAAACGTTGTGCCAATAATCCACCTAAGAAACCACCTATCAGACTAAAAATTACCCCATAGGTTTTAACTGCTGTCGCAATTTGCTCTTTGGTAAAATTTAAATCTTGATAAAAAGTATTGGAAATCGTTCCCGCCACAATATCGGAAATACGGAAAAAGCCAATCAGCAACAGCATAATCAAGGCTAATTTTAAGCCATAACGTTTAAAGAAATCCGCTATTGGGGCAACCCAAGTATCATAAGCAACCTGACTTTGCACTAATCTCATTTTGACTAAAATAAGACCAACAATGACCGCCAAACCACCAGCAGATAAAAATCGTACTGTTTCCATCGCAAAAATCGTCAAGCTATCTTTAATAGCATACACTTCTTTAAGATATTTCACAGGTTGATAGAAACTACTGTATAATAAAACAAAAGCAGTCACGCTCAAACTAAATAAAACAAATAAACGAAGATAATCGTCTTTCGTATAAGGTTTATTCTTTTTAATTAATTCTGCATTCGGTAATTTTAGTGTGATAAACATCACCATAAACATGATGCCTGCCATCAACAAATAGGTATATTGCCAAGCAGAATAAATATAATTTCCCTTACTTGTGCCAAAATAACTGGCTAAAAATAATGCACCTGCTCCAGTCAAAATTAAACCAATGCGATACCCCGCCATAAAAGTTGATGCTAATACACTTTGCATTTCTTGTTCGGCAAGTTCGATACGATAGGCATCAATCACAATATCTTGTGTGGCTGATGAAAAGCCTAATAAAACCGCACCAACCGCCATTTGATAAAGTGCAAATTGCCCCATAGATGGGTCAGTCATTGCCATTAAGCAAATCGACAAGATAATCATCGCTTGAGCAACCAATAACCACGCTCGTCTACGTCCAAAACGTTGCGTCAAAACGGGCAATGGTACCTCATCAATCAATGGAGCCCAAATAAATTTAAAGGAATAACCTAATGCCGCCCATGCAAAAAAAGTAATTGCACTACGTTCAATACCCGCTTCCCCTAACCATAAAGTGAGCGTTGAAACAATCAAATAATAGGGAAATCCTGATGAAAAACCCAGAAAGAGCATCATCAATGCTCGGCGGTCGGCAAAGGCTTTAAAGGACGAAGCCCATGATTTTCTAGTTTGTTGTGAATGAGAAGCTTGCGTATGGTTATTCATGGATATGGTAGGCAATATAATAAAAATGCTATCTATTTTAACCTATTTTGGGTAAAAATATTGTTAATTTTATGCTATTATTTTCATTCAAATATAAAACAAATGCATAGATACGAGAAATTTTGTGTTAAGAACTGAAATCCATGCCACTTTAGAGCAAACTCGCTTAAAAGCTGAACAATTAAGCCGTACATCAAACATCGCTCAACTTCCTAAATCGACCCAAAAACTTACACATGGCGATTTATTTTTAGGACAACAACGTGCAAAACAAGCCTTAGAATTTGCGATTAATATGCCATTTAATGATTATCATCTGTGTGCAATTGGCACATCTGGCTTAGGAAAGCGAACAAAAATTATACAACACTTACAAGCGTGGGTACAACATCAGCAGACTTCTAAATTTTATGATGTGATTTATGTTCATCATTTTAAACATAAAACGCAACCGTTATTAATTAAACTCAAACAAGGTTATGCTTATACCTTTAAAAATCAGTTGGCGACTTTGTGGATTAATATTATTACACAATTAAAAACTCATTCGTCTCATATTGCACAAGACATTCAACAGTTGCTTACTCCATTATTTAAACAATTTCAACAAAATCAACTCACATGGATAGAGCCATCATATCATAATGATTTTCAACATTATTTAAAGGATTACTTACAACACATTAGTTATCATGTTAATGATATTTTAGCTCATGTTTATAATGATTATGCTTTAAATGCAGATATTATTTTTGACTTTTTACCCTATGAATATCAATTACATATCGTAGTACATCATACACAAACACAACAACCAGTTATTTATGAACCTAATCCAAGTCTAATACGTCTTTTTGGTGAAATCCGTGGCTTGACTCATACCATACGTAAATTTGCACATGGTGAATATATCAGCCATCATTTTTCTATTCAAGCAGGACAATTATTACACGCTAATGGTGGCTTTCTAATCTTAGAGTTAAAGCAAATATTGCAATATCCTATGGTATGGCATTTATTAAAACAATGTTTAATCAATAAGCAATTTGATTGGCAGAATCTACAACAAACGATACCAGACAATAGCAATACTCAAAATTTAAAACTTGAACCTATTCCATTAAATATTAAGGTTATTTTGTTGTGTGATAGCCAAGAATTTGATGATATTATTACCCTTGAGCCAGAGTTTAGTAGCTTATTTAAAGTACGTGCAGATTTTACGGATAGTCTAGCTCGGACCGATGAACATGAACTTGCCTATATTCAAAATATTGCTGATTGTATCAGACAAAAACAGTTACTTGATTTCGAACGCAGTGCTTTAGCTGAAGTTTTAACCGAATTTAGCCGCCAAGCTGAAGACCAAAATTTATTATTATTGCATGATGGTTTATTAACCGATATTTTGCAAGAAAGTCATTATTACGCCGTACAACAAGGAGCAAAGCTAGTAGAAGCCGAACATGTACAAACAGCTTTAAAACAAAGACAATATCGTCTTGGTTATTGGCGTGATTTATATTGGCAAGATTTATCACAAGGAACACAACTGATTGAAACTCAAGGTGTGCGTTTAGGACAAGTCAATGCATTATCTGTCATTCATTTTGCTGAAAGTGAATTTGGTTTTCCATCACGTTTAACTGCGTCTGTTTCACAAGGTGCTGGCGATATTTTAGACATTGAACGTAGTGTTGAATTAGGTGGCTCATTACACGCCAAAGGTACATTATTAATGTCGAGTTTTTTAAAATCACATTTTGGCAGACAGCAGATTTTAAATTTTTCGGCAGCACTTGCTTTTGAACAAAGTTATGGTGAAGTTGATGGTGATAGTGCAACAGTAGCAGAATTATGTGCCTTAATTTCTGCAATTAGTCAAATTCCAATTCAACAATCTTGGGCAATTACTGGTTCAATGAATCAACTAGGACAGGTACAACCTGTGGGCGGTATTAATGCCAAAATTGAAGGTTTTTTTGACACTTGTGTTTTACAAGGTTTAACAGGACAACAAGGCGTTATTATTCCACGCTCCAATACACAACATTTAATGTTAAGGGCTGATATTATTCAAGCTGTTGCTGATGGGCAATTTCATATCTACGCTATAGACCATGTTGAACAGGCAATGGAAATTTTAATGAATCGTCCAATTGGGCAACCTGATAAAAAAGGATGCTATCCACAAAATTCAATTTATGAAGCAGTACTCACACAATTAGCTCATTGGCAAGATGAAGAATTACTCATTGAAGAACCAAAGAAAAAGAAAAAATCTAAAAAATAAAAGAGCTGATTATTCAGCTCTTTTACCTGTTAATATCAATGCTAACAAACATTGTTCAGTATATTAAGCAAAATCGATTAACTCAGGATTAATCTCAGTTTGTGCTAAGTTATTGGTATAGTTACATAAAGTTGCTAAAGCTATGCCTAAAACCACTTCCACAGATTGTTGTTGAGTATAACCTGCATCAAAGAATGCTTGTAATTCAGCATTGCTTACTGCACCTTTATTTGCCATAACAGCAAGGGTAAAACTTGCTAAAGCAGATAATTTAGCATCACTAAATTGTTTAGGGTCAGTTGCACGAGAAGCCTGAATGGCATCATCAGCTAATAACTTTTTCAAAGTTGCTAATTTTGTATGTCCTGCCACACAGAAACCGCATTGGTTTACTTTAGCCGCAATAATTTGTACGACTTCACGCTCACCACCTGTTAAACTTGTTGCTGCATTTAGTTGTCCAACATCTTGATAAAATGCTAATGCTTCAGGCGAATTTGCTAAGACACCAATTAAGTTTGGTAAAAAACCATTATTTTTTAATGCTGTTTCTACGCGTGGCTTTGCTTTTTCTGGTGCAGTTTCTACATTATGAACAGTTAAACGTGCCATAGTATACTCTCTATTAATATAAATGATTTATATTCTATTTGATTTTAACCCCAATAAAAAGCTCAAGTTATTTGCATTTCATCTCAATTTACCTGCATTTTTGCTAAAAATTCAGTTTGTAATTGTTGATATACTGTATTTTTTTGAAATTTTTGTAAAAACTCAATCGTACCTTGTGGAAACTTATCACTTAAAATTTCTCCACTATAATACGCTTCTCGTAATGGAGTTGCTGAAATATCTCCATGTAAACTGTCAATGACGACACGTTGCCACTCTGGAAATAAATCTAAATAATACGTCGATTCATCTTTATTGTAGCCAATTAATCCAATTTTATCATCAACTTGGGTAATATTTTGCACTAATTGACGTACCAATGCTTGCCATTTCACATCATTATACACATCAATCACATCAACAAAAATAATTCTTTGTTGTTCATCAGCACTAAAATTAGACAAAATCATCTGCCTACGTTCATCTGCTAAAAATGGATTTTTTAATGTACGTTCATTTTGAGCAGAACCTAAGGCAATAATCACACGCTCAGCTTTAGCCAATGCAATGTGAATCGTTTGTTGATGAGCAAGATGAAAAGGCTGAAATCGCCCAATAAAAACAAGATAATCAAATGGATACATATTTAATCAAGAATTTATTACTTCAAGGCTTATTATGCGGAATATTGACTTATTTGACAAGATAATTTGTTGCATTTATCCATTGATTTTTTGGCAAAAATCTTCAAAATGACTATTTTATCTCTCATTGAATGGAATATAAACATGACTTTCACAATTCAGCCACATCAACATTGCCAAGCACAGTTAGAGCAAGGCATTTTAACCATTGCCATTGACCGTGCAGAAAGTAAGAATGCTTTATATGGCGATTTATATTTATATATCGCACAATTATTAGACAATGCTGACCAAAGTAATGACGTGCGTTGTGTGATTTTGCGTGGTGCAAATCAAGATTTTACTGCTGGCAACGATATGCAAGATTTTATGAGCTATTTTAAACAGCCTTCAAGTCAAGGCAAAGCAGGAGAATTACCACCATTTGTATTGATTAAATCAGTTGCCAAATTCTCTAAACCATTGATTTTAGCTATTAAAGGGGTAGCTGTTGGTATTGGCGTTACTTTAACTCTACATGCTGATTTAGTCTATGCTGATGATAGTGCCATATTCCAAATGCCATTTGTAAGTTTAGGTTTATCACCTGAAGGTGGTATTGGACGTTTAATGAGCCAACAAATTGGCTATCATCATACTGCAGAATTGTTATTTACAGCGAAAAAATTTAATCGCCAAACTGCTGAAAAAATCAATTTAATCAATAGCCTGCCTGATGGTGTTGATGTTTATGATTATGCCCTACAAACTGCACAACATTTAGTACAATTACCACTTGCATCACTTAAACAAAGCAAAACATTGATGAAACACAATATTGCTGAAACCTTAGCATACATTGATGATGAAGCAGAAATTTTTATGCAACGTGTACAATCGCCTGAAACTAAAGAAGCTGTTACTGCTTTTATGGAAAAACGCAAACCTAATTTTAGTCAATTTGCATAAATCATAATATGGATTACATAGATAAAGGCAGGGTGCGTACCACGCACCTTGTACAAGTTTTCATCGAAATAGTGAGTCTTGCGTCGCTTTAATTGATTTCTAACTCGCCGATAAAGTTTTAGCTTTAGCCATACAACGTTGATAACGTCCATCAACACGGGTAGCAAACCAATTGGTATTATAATCACGGCTCAGTTTAGGGCCTGTAATTACTACTTCAGGCATAATCGCATACGGTGGATATTTACCCGTTTTTTCTCCATATAGACGGACAACCGTTTTATAAGTATTGGTATTTTCAAAATTTTGTTCTTTTTCACGCTTTAAATCAAAACGAATCTGCCGTTCTGTCATGGCAATATTATGTTTTTGAAATAGTTTAATAACCGCTTGTTCGCTTTGACTTTTTGCCAATTTAGGGTCGCCATCTTTAGCATAGATTAATAAATCGCCATCTAAACTAATTTTATCTCCTGTCAAACTGGCTAACATTTTTTGAAAAGATGCATTACGGCTTGAATACATACCTGAATTATAATCAGCAAAGCGATATAAAGGCTTGTCATAATCTGCTTGATAAGTCATTAAACGATGAATACCATAATACAAACCACCATATTGGCTATATAAATCACGGCGTAAATCTTCATTACTAATCATACCACGCTTATTGGCTTTAGCATAATCAATATGCACTTGCATTGAACCTAAAGTCGTAATCGGATTTAAACGCTCTGAAATATCATTACCAATAATTTTAGCCGCCCCAGTTAATGCTCCAACATGATATTCTTTAGCGAAATAACTAAAAATTTCTCGATATAATTCATCAAGCTCACGTTCTGTTTTAACTTTTTTAATACGATTTAAGAAATTATCTTCAACATTGGGCTTATTTTTTAATACCTTACGAAAAATATCAGCAACTTTTTTGCCTAATTTATCATCTAAACGCTGGTTAATTTCTTTTAATGATTTTTCACCTAATCCTGCCACAATTGGATCAGCCACAAAAGTCGATTCTTGTTCAATAATAGCAATCACACTACAAACATTATCTTTGGAACGCTCTATATTTAAAGTTTGCATAATATCAGTAATATCTTTTGCCCATGATGATGCATTTTTTACTCCTTGTGGGATTAATTTTTCCACTTGATTGGCAGATAAATTTTTATCAACCACATGATTTTGCTGACAAGCTGTTAAAATACACACCGCCCCTAATGTAGCTAAGATTTTAGCTAAAGTTTGGGGTTTAATAAGTGATTTTAAGTGGTTTTGAGTAAAATAGGTAAACATCTTGACAATCCAAAAGCGTTTAAATATAGACCGTCATCATAAAAATTTAGGCTTATTGTTGTCAATGCTATTTCTGTGTGCATAGTTATTTTTTATATTGATTGCGTATAAAACTGTATATTTGATAAAAATGTAGGGACGAAATTTCTTTCGCCCCACCTAATTAATCACTTACATCAAATTTACGATGATGTTAAGTGCTTTAGCGTTGGTTAGTCAAATAAATTAACCTTGTTCTTCACTTACACGCTGACGGAATTTTTGTCCTGCACGGAACGTTACCACACGGCGAGCAGAAATTGGAATTTCTTCACCTGTTTTTGGATTACGTCCTGGACGTTCATTTTTATCACGTAATTCAAA
The DNA here is from genome assembly GCF_030674635.1 of Moraxella sp. ZY210820. Classification (NCBI taxonomy): domain Bacteria; kingdom Pseudomonadati; phylum Pseudomonadota; class Gammaproteobacteria; order Moraxellales; family Moraxellaceae; genus Nasibacterium; species Nasibacterium caprae. The sequence continues at coordinate 1,236,381 of NZ_CP089978.1, forward strand.
ATTACCAAAACCAGATAATTTTACTTGATTTCCTTCAATTAAAGCAGAACTAATTTCATCAAAAAACTGCTCGACCATGACTTTTGCTTCACGGCGATTCAGCATAGTTTTTTCACTTAAATGGTCTGCCATTTCAGCTTTTGTTAATGCTACCATTATGATGCCCTCAAAGTTGCTTGATAAGTGTCTTCTAACACTTTGATAATATTATCCATACCCGTTTTAATTTCACCGTCTTCTAAAGTACGGCTCGGGTGTTGCCACAATAATGCAAACGCCAATGAACGTTTACCTTGTTCCACGCCTTGTCCTGTATAAACGTCAAACAGCCACGTTGCATGCAATAATTCACCTGCTATTTGTTTGATGAGTTGTTCAATTTCCGCAACCGCAATTTGATTGTCAATCACTAAAGCAATATCACGGCGAACCGATGGGAAACGAGACAATTCATTAAAACGTGCTTGATACGGTTGCATCAACACATTTTGATTGATTTCTGCAACCCATGTCGTCCCCAAATCTAAACTATTTTCTAACGATGGATGCAAACGACCTAAATAGCCAATATTTTGTCCATTGTAGATAATGTCAGCAGATTGTCCTGGGTGCAGCCAAACACGCTCACTACGTTTAAATGTAACGTTTAATCGAGCAGATGTCAAGATTTGTTCAACATCACCTTTTAAATCATAAAAATCCATATCTTGGGTTTTAACGTGCCATTGTTCAGGAGCGTGCGAACCTACAGCAATTAACGCCAAAGTTGGAATTTGTTGTAACTCACTGATATTTTGTGCATTTTGATAATCAAAACGTAAGCCCAATTCAAAGAAACGCACACGATGTTGCTGACGATTGAGATTATATTGTACACATGGAATTAAACTACTCAATAAAGTACTACGCATCACAGCTAAATCACTGGAAATTGGATTTGCCAATGCCAATGGATTAACATTTGGATTGAGTTGCTTTTCTAACTTTTCATCAACAAAACTAAAGCTAATTGCTTCTTGATAACCAAGTGTTGCTACAGTTTGACGTAATTGCCCAAGTTCAGTTTTATCTTGATAATTTTCCAGCTCAATTTGAATACTTGGTTTTGCCGTTGGAATATGATCATAGCCATAAATACGGGCAATTTCTTCGATTAAATCTTGATAAATCGCTAAATCATAACGATGACTTGGCGGAACGACCGACCATTGACCATCAGCAATTATCTTCACTTGACATTGTAAACGGGTTAAAACATCAACAATAAATGCACCATCAATGCTAAAACCAAGTAATTTATCGACTTGTTGTTGTGTTAAATCAATAGATTGACGTTGTGGATACAATTCAGTTTGTTCAACCGTAACCACTGGAGCAACTTCACCACCAGCTAATTCTTTAATCAACTGTAATGCTCGATTCATCGCACGGTCAGCTAATAAATAATCAACACCACGTTCAAAACGTTGCGATGCGTCAGTATGTAAACCAAAACGTCTTGCACGTCCAACAATGGCTAATGGGTCAAAAAATGCACTTTCTAAGAAAATATCGGTCGTTTCATCGCTGACACTACTGTCTAAACTACCCATAATCCCTGCAATCGCAATCACTTTTTGTTCATCAGCAATGACCATGATTTGCTCATCAAGCGTTACTTTTTGCTCATTTAATAGCGTTACTGTTTCGCCTGCTCGGGCTTGACGCACAATCACATCACCTTGAATTTTATTTAAATCAAAAGCGTGCATTGGCTGACCTAATTCCATCATCACATAATTGGTAATATCTACTAAAATGCTATGACTGCGAATGCCTGAACAATTTAATGCATGCTCTAACCATGCTGGTGTTGGTGCTTTAGTATTAACATTTTTAATGATACAACCCAAATAACGTGGCGTACCTTTGGTTTCTACACGCACATTTTTTACAACATCAATATCAGCTTTAACTGGTTCGATGCTTGGTGCTGTTAGTGGAAGTTGATTGATGACCGCCAATTCTCGTGCAATACCTTGAATACTAAAGCAATCTCCACGGTTTGGGGTAATGCTAATTTCAATCACATTATCATCTAAATTCAGATAATCACGAATATTTACACCAATCGGTGCATCATCAGGCAACTCAAGCAAACCATCAATTTTATCTTCAAGGTCAATTTCTGATGCACCACACAACATACCTTGCGATTCAACACCACGCAATTTACCTTTTTTAATTTTGATGTCATTTGGCAGTACCGCACCAACCAACGCTATAGGAGCTTTCATGCCCACACGCACATTTGGTGCACCACACACGATTTGTAAAGTTTCGCCAGTGCCTGCATTGACAGTAGTTACACGCAAACGGTCAGCATCTGGGTGTTGTTCAACGGTTAAGACTTCGCCAACTACGACACCAGTAAACGGCTGTGCCACAGGAGAAACATCATCAACTTCTAAACCAAGCATGGTCAGCTGATTAGCTAAGGTTTCACTATCAACATTAGGATTGACCCATTGACGTAACCAATTTTCACTAATTTTCATTATTATCAACCTATTCATTTTGGGTGAATTGCCATTCACCCCTACATTTTTCATCTCATGGAAACGAATCACAATTCGCTTTCATTTATTCTGTACGGGCGAAAAATCTTTCGCCCCTACATTGAATCCACGAGTTACTCTATATCTCACAATTCAATATTTAGGCAAACTGACTTAAAAAACGCACATCATTATGATAGAACATTCGTAAATCATTGATACCATAACGCAACATCGCAAAACGCTCAATACCCAAACCAAAAGCGAAACCTGAATATTGCTCTGGGTCAATACCTGCCGAACGCAACACATTTGGGTGAACCATGCCACAGCCCATCACTTCAAGCCAACGTCCACGCTCGTCCATAATATCCACTTCAGCTGACGGCTCAGTAAATGGGAAATAAGATGGACGGAAACGTACTTTTAACTCTTTTTCAAAAAAGGCTTCCAATAAATTGATAATAATACCTTTAAATTCAGTAAAATTACTTTGTTCTGCCACATATAAGCCTTCAATTTGATGGAACATTGGCGAGTGAGTTTGGTCAGAATCACAACGATAGACACGCCCTGGACATACAATACGAATTGGCGGTTTTTGTGTTTCCATCGTACGAATTTGCACACCTGATGTATGTGTTCTTAATAAATGATTGACATCAAAATAGAAGGTATCGTGCATCGCTCGTGCTGGGTGATGACTTGGAATATTCAAGGCTTCAAAATTATGATAATCATCTTCAACTTCAGGGCCTTGTGCCACTTGGAAACCTGACTTGGTAAAAAATTGACAAATCCGCTCTTGCACTTGTGTTACAGGGTGAATACTGCCCATGCGTTGTCCACGCCCTGCGAGTGTAATATCAATCGTTTCGCTTGCTAATTGTGCATTTAACGCTTGCTGTTGTAAAAAGGTTTGGCGTTCAGTTAAAGCATTTTGAATCGCTTCTCGTACCGCATGAATTTGAGCACCAAAAATTTTACGTTGCTCTTCGTCCATTTTACCGAGTGATTTAGATTGCTCTGCAAGCTGACTTTTTTTGCCTGTAAATTGCACACGCACATCATTTAAACTTGTAAGGTCATTGGCATTGGCAATCGCTGTCAATGCGTCTTGAGTCAAATTTTCCAGTGACATTGTCATTCTCAAATTTTAAAAATAAAACAATGCTTTATTGTAACAGATTTTTTGATTAGTGGGGGGATATTCGCAATGAGAAGTGCATAATATTGGATAAAAACATCCATTAACAGCATAAAAATAGACCATTTATTGTATAGATGGTACGCCCAGCGGGACTCGAACCCACGCCACAGGCTTCGGAGACCTGTACTCTATCCTGTTGAGCTATGGGCGTATAAAAGAAGTGGATAACTATTATAAATAATTATCCGCTTTCGGTAAAGAGAAAATATGATTATCATACAAACAATCTCATTTTCTCACGACTATGTTTTAAAATAAACGGTTTAAGCCATTCAAGGCAGCCACACGATACGCTTCTGCCATTGTTGGATAGTTAAATGTTGTATCAACAAAATACATCAAATGGTTATTTGGACTACGCATTACCACTTGTCCAATATGAATAATTTCTGCAGCACTATTACCAAAACAATGAATGCCTAAAATTTCCATTGTATCTCGATGGAATAAGATTTTTAATTCACCAACAGTATCGCCTGTAATTTGTGCACGAGCCAAGTGACGGAATGCTGCTTGACCAACTTCATACGGAATACGCTCTTCTGTTAATTGCTCTTCCGTTTTACCAATCGATGAAATCTCAGGAATAGTATAAATACCCGTTGGAATATCTGTAACAGGAAGCACATACTCCCCACTCATATTCGATCCCGCACAACGCCCTTGGTCATATGCTGCCGATGCTAATGCAGGCCAACCAATCACATCACCCGCAGCATAAATGTTTTCCACTTCCGTCTGATATTCGCTATTAACAGATAATTGACCACGACTGTTTGGTACAAGACCTACATTTTCTAAACCTAGATTTTCAGTATTACCTGAGCGTCCATTACACCATAATAACGCATCTGCTTTAATTTTTTTACCACTCTTTAAATGCAAGACAATATGGTCATCAAAGGTTTCCACTCGTTCCATTTGTTCATTATGACGAATTAACACCCCCTGATCACGCAAATGGTAAGACAATGCATCAGCAATTTCATCATCTAAATATGCCATGAGTTGTTGTTGAGTATTAATCAAATCAACTTTGTGATATAAACCAATAAAAATTGAGGCATATTCACAACCAATTACGCCTGCACCATAAATAATGATTTTTTGAATAGGATAATCCAAATCTAAAATAGTATCCGAATCGAATACACGTGGGTGATTAAAATCAATATTATCAGGACGATATGGACGACTACCTGTAGCAATCACAATTTGGTCGCATAACAAGGTCTCATTAATACCATCTAAACCTTTAACAGTTACTGTATTTCTATCTTTAATATAAGCTTGCCCATAGTAAACATCAACTTTATTACGGTCATAAAAACGAGCGTGCGTATCCACCTGCTGTTGAATCACTTTATGAGCACTTTGCAATACTTGTTTCATGGTAAATTGTCGCCAGTCTCCCACTTTTTGGAACAATGGATCACGGCGGAAACGAATAATATTTGATACCGTTTGACGCAATGCTTTACTTGGAATTGTCCCTACATGAGCACAGTTTCCACCCACTTGGTCACGCATTTCAATAATGGCAACACGTTTACCTGTTTTGGCTAATTTCATAGCCGAACCTTCACCTGCTGGACCTGAACCAATCACAACAGCATCATATTTAACCTGTTTCCCTTGCACAACTTCTTTTCTGCGAGACATAAACTTACTCCACTTCAATATCGTTTAAATGTGAATATTATCGCTTATTTTGCCATAATTTTCATTGTTTTTCAGATATTTTTCGTATTTATTTTACAAATAGGATTATTTTCTAAATCTATGGCAATATCAAATTCATTATTTTAAATGATATTATTTTCATCAAAAATTAACATATTTTATGTTAAAAAGCAGTATAATATAGTGATATTTTCATATTGTGGATAACAATAATGTCTGAACATCGTAAACCTGAACAAGGTGCAAAATTGCGTGGTGCTGAAAAAGTGGCACGCATTCCCGTAAAAGTCATTCCAACAACAGAATTACCTCGAAAACCAGATTGGATTCGAGTTAAAATGACTGCACCAGAAGAAGTGCAACGTATTAAAAACACCTTACGCCAACAACGTTTACATACCGTTTGCGAAGAAGCTGCCTGCCCTAATTTACCCGAATGTTTTGGTGGCGGTACAGCAACCTTTATGATTATGGGCGATATTTGTACTCGCCGTTGTCCATTTTGCGATGTTGCACACGGTCGTCCAAATGCTTTAGACCCAGATGAGCCACGCCACATGGCAGAAACCATTGCTAATCTTGGTTTAAAATATGCTGTAATTACATCTGTAGATAGAGATGATTTGCGTGATGGCGGTGCTCAACATTTTGTAGATTGCATCAAAGAGGCTCGTGCATTAAGCCCAAAAACATTATTAGAGATTTTAGTACCCGACTTTCGTGGACGCATGGATATCGCCTTGAAAATTATGACTGAATGCCCACCTGATGTATTCAACCATAATATTGAAACCGTACCACGTTTATATAAAGCTATGCGTCCCGGTTCGGATTATCAACATTCATTAAACTTACTGAAAATGTTTAAAGAATATTGTCCTGATATTCCAACTAAATGTGGTTTAATGGTCGGCTTAGGCGAAACAGAACAAGAAGTTTTAAATTTACTTGATGATTTACACGCTCATGGAGTCGATTTAGTAACAATTGGACAATATTTACAACCATCAAAACAACACGCACCTATTGATCGTTTTGTAACGCCTGAAGAATTTGAACGCTATGCGGAACATGGGCGTAAATTAGGTTTTAAAAATATCTGGTCTGCACCGATGGTACGCTCAAGCTACCATGCTGACCGTCAATATTATGGTGAACCCGTACCAGCAGTACGCCGTAAAACTGACCCTGCAAAATTGATTGCTGTACAAGCTATTGAAGCCTAAGCGGAGAAAGCTGTGGCAAGTTATCAATTAGAAGCGTTTAATCGTGTTGATGATATTAGCATTATTGGTGCTGTAGAACAGTTAAATGCAACACAAATACAAGTTGCATTTTGGGTAACTGACCCTAATCAGTGTATTATTTACCCTAAATTATTGAGCCAAGCAGAACGTCATGATTATTTATGGCAACATACTTGTTTTGAATTATTTTTAGGTATTCAACAACAAGATGTCTATCGTGAAATTAATTTAGCTCCAAGTGGTGCATGGCAAGCTTATGCTTTCGAAGAATATCGCTATCCCGAATGTATGCCTCCAGCTTATGCTCAAGATATACAATTGATTCAGCTACAACGAACTAAATATGGTATTAATGCCACATTGGATATTAAACACTGGTTACATCAACAACAAGTTAAAATGGCTCAAGTTTATTTAGGTTTAACAGCCGTTGTTGAAACCGCAAATCAACACCATTATTTTGCCCTACAACATAGTGGGCAACAAGCTGATTTTCATAATAAACGGGATTGGTTACATCAGTTTTAAATGAGCAAGCACTATCAATAAAAAATCCGATAAAGTTATTTTATCGGATTTTTTATCATGATTAAAATAAAATTTAACCTTGACGTGCTTTAAAACGTGGGTTTGATTTACAAATTACAAATAATTTACCACGACGACGTACGATTTGACAATCTTTATGACGGCGTTTTGCACTTTTTAATGAAGATAGTACTTGCATAATATGCCTCCCAATTAGATTTAGTGTTATATTATAACATATCTAAAAATAAATCAACTATAATTTTGATTAAAAATGATTTTAAATTTATCTAACCATTTACTAAAATAAAAAATTTATAATTCTATTAAAAATAAGATAATAAATATGTGATAACTATGTAAAATTATATTATTTTTAAGTATAATAAAACTATAAATTTAGTTTGTAGATTTTGTAAATAGAGGATTTCAATATGACTGAGCATCAGCTTCAACCTTTTGAACCAATTAACGAACCTAAAGGTAAAAATTTACCAGTCTTCGAGCAGGCAGTACTCAATTATCAAGGCAAACCACAAAGTGAAGATGGTACTATTGATGATTTACCAGCAAGTTACCCTTATCGTACACGTATGACTCGCCGTGCTTATGAAGCCCAAAAGAAATTATTACAAATTGAATTGCTAAAAGTACAAAGTTGGGTCAAAGATACTGGGCAAAAAATTGTTTGTATTTTTGAAGGTCGTGATGCAGCTGGTAAAGGTGGTACAATTAAGCGTTTTATGGAACATCTTAATCCACGTGGTGCTCGTGTAGTAGCACTAGAAAAACCAAATGAAGTAGAACGTGGACAATGGTATTTTCAACGCTATATCAATAACTTACCAACAGCAGGCGAAATGGTTTTATTTGACCGTTCTTGGTACAACCGTGCAGGTGTTGAACGTGTAATGGGCTTTTGTGAACCACATGAATATTTAGAATTTATGCGTCAAACACCGCAACTTGAACGTATGTTAGTCAATAGTGGTATTATTTTGTTTAAATTTTGGTTTTCAGTCAGCCGTGAAGAGCAATTACGCCGTTTTATCGCACGCCGTGATGACCCTTTAAAACATTGGAAATTATCGCCAATTGATGTGCAATCATTAGACCGTTGGGACGATTATACCAATGCGAAAGACCAAATGTTTTTCCACACCCACACAGGCGATGCACCTTGGACGATTATCAAATCTGATGATAAAAAACGTGCGAGATTAAACTGTATCCGCCATTTCTTAATGTCTTTAGATTATCCAGGTAAAGATGTTAAAGCGATTAAAGGCGTTGATCCATTGATTGTGTTATCGCCAAATTTCTCATCACAAAAAAATGTGGTTGATTCACATGGTTAATTGATTTAGTCTTAAATTATCAAATCAAGTGTTATATTATAGCACTTGATTTGATATTTTTGATTATATTTAATTTTCTTCTACAATATCATCTTCACCATATTTTTCTCGATATTGTGCTAAATCTCGGACATTCTTTTGAATACTAATTACCGCATATAAACTTAAAGCAAATGCCATACCATAAAATCCTTTTTCGCTTAATACTAATTCAGCATTCCATAATCCAATGCTAATCAGCATAATACTGATGCCTAATGCTAACCAACTAATGCCATAATATAAATTTGACACAGAAATACCTTCAATACGGTCTCGAACACTTTTTTGTAAACTAATGGCTGAATATAATCCTAAGCATAACGTTGCAAAATAATATCCTTTTTCATTTAACTGCATACTGGCATTCCATAGCCCAATTAAAAAACCTAGCACGCCTATCCCCAATGCTAACCATGAAGCTCCAATATAAGCAGAAGTTGGTTTACTGATTGCCATAATCATTCCTAAGAAGTTTGATATTCATACATTTCAACATACATCATAAATTTTGACAATTGCGAAAAGTATCATGCAGAGAATTGATACATACATTTTATCTCTACAAAAAAATCAGCTATAATGTTCGTCTGTTAATTGATATTTTGATATTTAATGAAAATTCGCTTACTCACCATTGGGCAAAAAATGCCAAATTGGGTCGAAACTGCTTTTGATGATTATTTTAAACGCATACAACCCTTTGTACAAACACAACTGGTTGAATTACCAATGGCAAAACGCATTAAAAATGACTCCCCTGCCGATATTCAAAAATATTGTCAAATTGAAGGCGAAGCCATTCTCAATGCCTTAAAACCCAATGAATTATTGATTGCTTTAGAAGTCAATGGTCGAGAGTTAAGCACTGAAAAACTCGCTAATACTATGCAAGATTGGACATTAAATGGACAAGATATTGCTCTTGCGATTGGAGGTCCTGATGGTTTATCGGACGCGGTTCGCCAACGTGCAGAATGGCATTGGTCATTATCTAAACTCACACTTCCCCACCCTTTAGTGCGTATTTTACTGATTGAGCAGTTATATCGTGCGATGAGTATCAATCATAACCACCCATATCATCGAGCTTAAATAATATTTTAAATGACATATTTTGAGTAAAAAATTTATGACTACTGCTTTAACATTAACTGACTTATCAAAAACTTATAAAAATGGTTTTCAAGCCTTAAAAAGTATCAATTTATCCGTTGAACAAGGTGATTTTTACGCTTTATTAGGAGCGAATGGTGCTGGAAAATCAACCACTATTAGTATTATTAGTTCTTTAATCCCTAAAACATCAGGTTCGGTACAGATTTTTGGTTACGATTTAGATACACAGGCATCGCAAGCTAAACAACATTTAGGTGTTGTGCCACAAGAGTTTAATTTTGGGCATTTTGAAAAAACTTTTGATATTCTAGTAACTCAAGCGGGTTTTTATGGCATTGATAAAAAAACTGCCGAACAACGTGCTGAATATTATCTACAAAAACTTGGTTTATGGGATAAACGTAGTACCCAAGCTCGATTATTATCAGGGGGTATGAAACGCCGTTTAATGATTGCTCGGGCGTTAATGCATCAACCACAATTGTTGATATTAGATGAGCCAACCGCAGGCGTTGATATTGAATTACGCCGTTCAATGTGGGATTTTTTAATCGAACTCAATCAACAAGGTACATCGATTATTTTAACCACGCATTATTTAGAAGAAGCAGAAATGTTGTGCCGTAAAATTGCGATTATTGATGGTGGTGAAATTAAACAAGATTGTGCGATGAAAGATTTTCTCAATCAATTATCTGTTGAATCATTTATTTTTGATTTAGCTGAACCTATCCATCATTTAAATGTTGATGAAGTGAATCAAATTGATGGTTTAGAATTTCATATTGTTGATAGTATGACTTTAGAAGTGAGAATGGATAAACAACATCAACTCAATGATTTATTTAGTTTATTTCAATCACTCAATATTCAAGTCAAAAGTATGCGAAATAAAGCCAATCGTTTAGAAGAATTATTTGTCAATCTGGTGGAGAAAAAATCATGAATTCAACACAATTATGGGTGGCATTCTCCACATTATTACGCAAAGAAATTCGCCGTTTTATGCGAATTTGGCCACAAACATTATTACCTCCTGCTATTACCATGAGTTTATATTTTGTGATTTTTGGACAAATGGTCGGCTCTCGTATTGGTGATATGGGCGGTTTTAGCTATATGCAATTTATCGTCCCAGGTTTAATTATGATGGCGGTCATTACCAATAGTTATAATAATGTTTGCTCTAGCTTTTTTAGTGCAAAATTTCAACGTAGTATTGAAGAGTTAATTACTAGTCCAACGCCAACACATATTATTATTTTAGGTTATGTGATTGGTGGTGTGGCTCGTGGTTTAGCTGTTGGTGTGATTGTTACATTATTAAGTTTGTTTTTTACACATCTACAAATTTATAATATTGCTGTCATTATCTATAGTGTATTAGTGACATCAGTTTTATTTTCCATTGCTGGTTTAATTAATGCCATTTATGCAAAATCATTTGATGATATTTCTATTATCCCGACTTTTGTTTTGACACCATTAACCTATTTAGGTGGTGTATTCTATGCAATCAGTCAGTTAAGTCCTTTTTGGCAAACCGTATCATTATTAAATCCTATTATCTATATGGTTAATGCGTTTCGTTTTGGTATTTTAGGACATAGTGATGTGAATGTGTGGTTATCATTATTGATTATGACCATTGTATGTGGTTTATTTTATAGCGTTGCTTATTATTTATTGAAAAATGGTACAGGAATTAGAGACTAATGTCAGTTGATTTATCTTTATTGGGCAAAGAGACCCAATATCCTAAACAATATGCACCCGATGTATTATTTCCGATTACTCGGGCAGAAAGTCGTAAAGCGTATGCCGATATTCCCCATATTCATCAAGGTATGGATTGGTGGCACGTGTTTGAATTATCATGGTTAAATGGCAATGGACAACCACAAGTGGCGATTGCTCGGTTACATATTCCAGCATCATCACCCTATTTAATTGAGTCAAAATCATTAAAATTGTATTTTAATAGTTTAAATTTTAAATCATTTCATCATGCCGATGAACTAGTAAAACTGGTTGAGCAAGATTTATCAAAGGCAGCTCAAGCATCAGTCAAGGTCGAATTATTTTCTGTTGATGATTTAAAAATTTCTCAACCTGATGGTATTTGTATCGACCATTTGTCTGCCAATAAAATTGAATATCAACCGAATGCAAAATTATTAGCTTTGGAAAATCATTTATCCAATGATAAGGTTGAAGAATTATTGTATTCACATTTATTACGCAGTAATTGCCCTGTAACGAATCAACCTGATTGGGGAACAGTTTTTATTCGTTATCAAGGACAAAAAATAAGTCATTCGGCATTACTGTCTTATATTATTTCTTACCGTGAGCATAATGGTTTTCATGAACAATGTGTCGAACATATTTTTGCCGATATTTGGCGTGAATTAAAGCCTGAAAAATTGATGGTTTATGCCTGTTATACTCGGCGTGGTGGTTTAGATATTAACCCATGTCGTACATCAGATTTAAATTGGTTAGTCAAACCGATTCGCTTAGCTAGACAATAGCTTAGGAATGATGATGGTTTATTTTCTCCTTTATGCCATTAACTAATTTTATGGCGAATTATCATTATCATTGCTGAAATAATCATCATCAATCATGTTTCGATGATTGAGCTATTCTCATGATTCTCAATGTTTTTTAATAATTGATTGGTAGATAACATCCATTTTATTTTTATCGATAGATTATCAGTGCAAGTCAAAAATCATGGTCTATCATGAAAAATATTTATGCAAATATGAGAAATTGACAGCAAAAACTCATAGTATTTTTGTGATTTTTTGTCTAATTAATCGCAAGTCATGCTACAATATAGTCATTTTTTAAATTCTAAGGATTAATGCTATGTATCCAAATATTTCTATTGCCGAATTTGACCCAGAAATTGCTCAAGCAATGGCGTTAGAAAGTCAGCGTCAAGAAGATCATATCGAGTTAATTGCATCTGAAAACTACTGTTCTCCAGCAGTAATGGAAGCTCAAGGTTCAAAATTAACCAATAAATATGCGGAAGGTTATCCAGCAAAACGTTATTATGGTGGTTGTGAACACGTTGATGTGATTGAACAATTAGCCATTGACCGTGCAAAAGAGTTATTTGGTGCTGATTATGCGAACGTACAACCGCACGCAGGTTCTCAAGCAAACTCTGCGGTCTATTTGGCATTATTAGAAGCAGGCGATACTGTGTTAGGTATGAGCTTAGCTCACGGTGGACACTTAACACACGGTGCAAAAGTAAGTTTCTCTGGTAAAACTTATAACGCTGTTCAATATGGTTTAAACCCTGAAACTGGCGAAATTGATTATGAAGAAGTTGAACGTTTAGCTTTAGAACATAAACCAAAAATGATTGTGGCTGGTTTCTCTGCATACAGTCGTGTTATTGATTGGCAACGTTTTCGTGATATTGCAGATAAAGTAGGTGCTTATTTATTTGTTGATATGGCACACGTTGCAGGTTTAGTAGCAGCAGGTGTTTATCCTAGCCCAGTACAAATCGCTGATGTAACAACTACAACCACACACAAAACCTTGCGTGGTCCACGTTCTGGCTTAATTTTGGCGAAGAAAAACGAAGAGATTGAGAAAAAATTACAATCTGCAGTATTCCCAGGTAATCAAGGTGGTCCTTTAATGCACGCTATCGCGGCAAAAGCTATTTGCTTTAAAGAAGCAATGGCACCTGAATACAAAGCATATCAACAACAAGTGGTTAAAAATGCTCAAGCAATGGCTGAAGTGTTAATCGCTCGTGGTTATGACATCGTTTCTGGCGGTACGGATAATCATTTATTCTTATTATCTTTAATCAAACAAGATATTACAGGTAAAGATGCTGATGCATGGCTAGGTCAAGCACATATCACAGTAAACAAAAATACTGTACCAAATGACCCACGTTCTCCATTTGTAACATCTGGTATTCGTATTGGTACGCCTGCAGTAACAACACGTGGTTTTGGTGAAGCTGAAGTGCGTGAATTAGCAGGTTGGATTGCTGATGTATTAGATAGTAAAGGTGATGAAAAAGTCATTGCTGAAGTACAAGCAAAAGTGGCTGAAGTGTGTGCTAAATTCCCTGTTTATGCCAATAAATCATCAAAAGCTCAAGAATTATTTGACCGTGTGAATCATTTTATTGATGAACAAGCCAACCAACACGAAGTTGTTGCAATTGCTAAACAAAAAGTTGGTGAGCTTTATGAAAAAATGAATAAATTGGTAAGCAAATAATCACTTAGCTCAATTTATCAAAAACGCTAAACATGGATACTATTCAGGTTTAGCGTTTTTTTAGGCGTGGTGAACATTGGTTTTTGTTGCTAAAAATGAGAAAAATCGAAGATTTTCAAGGAAAAAGTTGCAGGCAATATTAAAATCTTGCCAAAATTTTTGACGATGAAAAGCTAGATTTAGCCCCAATATGGTAGAAAGTTAGCACAAAAATATTATAAATAGTCCAAATTTAAGCATACTGTTAAAATATGTAACTAATGTTCAACACGCCCTATATTTATTGTAAAAATAGACTAACCAAAAAGCAAAAAAACAGGTACAATACACAATTATCAATGAATATTATCGGAGTTTTAGGTGGAATATCCAACCATTTCCCAAGAACATTTACAACAAGCGAGCGAACAACTAAATACCATTCGTGATTTTATCCGTTTTGGTGTAACGGCTTTACGTCAATATGATGCCCATCTCGGACAAGGCACGCAAGATTATTTTGCAGAAAGCTCGGCTTTGGTACTACAAACACTTTCTTTGGATTGGTCGGCTGACCCTGAAATTTTAGATGCAAAATTATTACAAGCTGAAAAAGATGAATTTTTAGCCTTATTGGAACGCCGTATTAATGAGCGTATTCCAACATCATACTTATTAAATTTGGCGTATTTTTGTAATAAACCATTTTATGTTGATGAACGTGTACTTATTCCACGTTCGCCAATCGCTGAATTGATTAATGCAGGTTTTGCACCTTATTTTAGTGATGAAACTGCTGATAATTTGCACGCTTTACCTGAGGTGCGTTCAAACCATCAACCTGCACGCATTTTAGATTTATGTACAGGTTCGGGCTGTATTGCTATTGCGTTGGCGTATGCCTTCCCTGATGCCGAAGTTGATGCAACGGATATTTCTAAAGAAGCTTTAGAAGTAGCAAGTATTAACGTTGAACATCACAATATGCAGTATCAAGTCGCATTATTAGAGTCAGATTTATTTGATAAAATTCCTGCAGAAAATCAATATGATTTAATCGTATCTAATCCACCTTATGTCGATGCAGAAGATATGGCTGATTTACCTGCAGAGTTTTTACACGAGCCAGAATTAGCTTTAGCAGCTGGGCAAGATGGTTTAGATTTAGTGAAAAAAATGTTGGCAGTGGCAAGCGATTATCTCACAGAAGATGGTTTATTAATCATCGAAGTCGGTAATTCAGAATGGGCATTACGTCAGAATTTTAATACGGTTGATTTTCACTGGTTACAATTCCAAAAGGGCGGTTCAGGCATTTTTGCTTTAACTGCAAAACAATGTCGAGAATATAAAGCGATTTTTGATCAGAGTTTGAACTAATGTTCATCAATATCAAACAGGAGATTTAAATGTTTATAGAATTATCGATGTTACCGTTAGATATTCAACAGTCGATTATGCAAAATAAACAACCTGTTGATATTGTGAATAATGGCTTATTAATTGCAACGATTATGCCAAATCATCAGCAAAATATCGTTGCAAATAATGCTTATGATTATTTTTGCAGTTTTGATTATCCTGAGCATATCGCTGATATTGAATTTGAATTGCCAGAACGTAGCCAATTAAATCGACACGATATGGATTTTGATTGAAATATTTTGGGGATATGCTTTATGGTATCTACAAAGAAAATCAATTTTAATTGGATTAGTATAAAATGTATGGTATTACTATAGTTTTAGATGAATATGAATTACTAGCATCTATAAAAGATTTGCAAGTAATCCAAAATCTAACAGAGGCTAAAATAGAAATATATCAGACGATTCGTAGAGTGCTTATGCAAGAAGGCTTTGAATGTATCCATGATGGTTTTTACAGAAATAATGATGAAAATATGTTGAGTGTAACTAAAGCTATGTCTGCCTTACGCTCACATATTGGTGATACATTATGTATAAAATCTGTTCATGTTTTTAAAGTCAGTCAATGGTCGGATTTTACAAGTTTTATTAACCAAATTTAAATAGGAGGTTATATTTATGTCAGGCAACAGTATTGGTAAATTATTTACAGTAACGACTTGTGGCGAATCACACGGTGTAGGTTTAATGGCGATTGTGGACGGTGTACCACCAAATTTAGCATTGTGCGAAGCAGATTTACAAGCCGAACTCGACCGCCGTAAACCGGGTACAAGTAAATTTGCTACCCAACGTAAAGAAGATGATATTGTCGAAATTATTTCTGGGGTGTTTGAAGGCAAAACCACAGGTACACCAATCGGTTTATTAATCCGTAATACTGACCAAAAATCCAAAGATTATGGCAATATTGCTGAAACCTTCCGCCCAAATCATGCCGATTACACTTATAGCATGAAATACGGTTTCCGTGATTATCGTGGTGGTGGTCGTTCATCTGCTCGTGAAACGGCAATGCGTGTGGCGGCTGGAGCGATTGCTAAAAAATATTTAGCGGAAAAATTTGGCATTGTCATTCGTGGTCATGTCACACAAATTGGTACAGAAAAAGCAGAAAAATTAGATTGGAACATTGTCAATGAAAATCCATTTTTCTGTGGCGATGTCGATGCTATTCCACGTTTTGAAAAATTAGTCACCTCATTGCGTGAACAGGGTACAAGTTGCGGTGCAAAATTAGAAATTTTTGCCGAAAATGTGCCAGTCGGTTGGGGGGAGCCAGTATTTGACCGTTTAGATGCGGATATTGCCCATGCGATGATGTCGATTAACGCAGTAAAAGCGGTAGAAATTGGTGATGGTTTTGCTGTTGCGGAACAATTTGGACATGAAAGCCGAGACGAATTGACACCAAATGGTTTTAGTGCTAATCATGCTGGTGGGATTTTAGGTGGGATTTCAAGTGGTCAAACTATTCGAGTAGCAATTGCATTAAAACCAACAGCTAGCATTACCACTGCAGGAAAAACCATCAATTTAAAAGGTGAAGCAGTTGATGTGATTACCAAAGGTCGTCATGACCCTTGTGTAGGTGTGCGTGCAACACCGATTGCCGAAGCCATGTTAGCGATAGTATTACTTGACCATTTCTTACGCCATCGTGGGCAAAATGGAGATGTGGTACAGCCGTTGAAGCCGATTGCGTAAATTGGGGTAAAAGCATTGATGATTGATGAATTTACGTCATTCTCAACTCATGATAACGTATTGATTTTTATTAGGGCGTATGCAATACGCCCCTACGGATTAGTGGTAAATTTTGTGGCAATTTTCAAGTTGAATAGGTATAGTTGGTGAGCAATGCCGATTTTTCTAAAATACAAGTTGGGTGAATAAAATGAAGATAGATATGACATCAGATTATATTGGAGATGCGGTTAAATGGAAGAATTTAATGACACATCTCCTAGATCATCAGGCAGATAATTTAGAAGAATTTTTCTATTTTGATTTAAGTTTAATTATTAAGTTAAAAGATTATTGGGAAAATGTATTGAAAAATTCATATTTTTCAATACCTAATGACATTTCTATCAAATTACCTCCTTCTTATGTAGATTTATGGGAATCAGGATTAATATTGTTCTTTGATAGGTTTTTTGCTTTATTGAGTGAATATCATCAAAATCTTGACTTAAAAGGCGATAATATTATAAATATGTATACATTTTATTATCCTACTAAATTACAAAAACTAAAAGACTATGTAGGTAGAGAAGAAAATGGTTACAAATACAGGGGAGAGATATTTGTAGAAGACTATAATGATGATGAGCTTTTTGAATTTGAAAATTTTGAAAGTATCTATCTTGATTATGCTAATTTAGATCCTTTCACAACACCACCTGCACCGAATTTTGATACACTTATAAATAGCTATGTTGTTGCAGATGGTGGATTTACTTATAATTGTGATATTTGTCTAATTTATGAAAATGTTCAATTTTTAGATGGCGAATGTGAATCAATAATATATAGTTATGATGATGGCTTTTTTAGATATAAATCTTTTGCAGAACTTTTTGTGAATCATTGTTTAAATTATTTTTATAAACATATAGAGCATAAAGATGGTATAAATTCCTATCTGGAGCAAGAAAATATGTTTAGAAATTTATTTGATGAAAAAGTTATTTGCAATTCAAGTGAATAAGAGATATTGTGATGAAATTATTAATCATTACAATGATTTTACATCTGGTTTATTATCTAGGTTTAGATTTATTGTATGTTAATTTTTCGAGTGTCAAAACTATGCCTGATTGGGCATTTTGGTTGATACAAAGTGTGATATTTTTTCCTTTATATTTAAAAGCATTACTCGGCATTCATGATAAAAAATGGTTAGCTGGATTATTGGCTTTCATTTCTTTTATTATCATCAGTTTATTGAGTGCTGTTATCATGCTCCTATTCCATATTTATATACTCAAAGCACCTTTATAAGGAATAATATACGATGACCCCTGCCTGTTTACTCTTAAAAAAGTCAAAAATTGATTTTAGCATTCATGAATATGACCATGATCCCAATAATCAAAATTTTGGGCAAGAAGCAGTAGAAAAATTAGGCTTATCGGCTGATGAAGTATTTAAAACACTATTAGTTACTGATGGCAAAAATTATTTTGTGGCAGTGTTACCTGTTAATTATCAATTAAATCTAGGTAAAATGGCAAAAGCAGTTGGTGTCAAAAAAGTACAAATGGCGGATATTGCCGATGCCCAACGCATTACAGGCTATTTAGTCGGTGGCATTAGTCCTTTAGCACAGAAAAAACGCTTAAAAACCATTATTGCTAAACAAGCTCAAAACTTAGCTAAAATGTATATCAGTGGTGGTAAACGTGGTTTAGATATTGGTATTCAACCAAATGATTTAATCAGTATTTTAAATGCACAATTTGCCGATGTGATTGATAATTCATAACTTTATCATCACAGCAATACACATAAGAGTAAATCATGACCCAAAAAACATTGATACTGGCATCTTCAAGTAGCACTCGTAAACAATTACTTGACCGTTTGTATTTAGATTATCAAACCATCAGCCCAGATATAGATGAACAACCCAAAGCTCATGAAACCGCTGATGAATTAGCCTATCGTTTAGCCTATGAAAAAGCTTATGTAATTGCTCAACAGTATCCGCAGGCAATTGTCATTGGTTCAGACCAAGTCGCTTGGCGTGAATCACAACCTTATGATTTTTTAGGAAAGCCTTTAACTGTAGAAAATGCAATACAACAATTAAAACAAAGTAGCAGTAAAACGGTCTATTTTTCTACTGGATTAAGTGTACAATGTATAGCGATGAATTTTAATCATACCCTTGTAGAACATTATCAAGTTAAATTTCGCCAATTAAATCTTGAGGAAATTCAACGCTATATTGCTATGGATAATCCGCTACATTGTGCAGGGAGCTTTAAATGTGAAAGTTTAGGTATCAGTTTATTTGAACATTTACAAGGTCATGATTTTACCAGTTTAATGGGTTTACCTTTAATTCAATTATGCAAAATTTTACGAGAAATGGGTTATCATTTGCCATAAAATCCGTTTTATTGAGCCTAATTTTGTTATAATAAAAAAAATCTTTTGAGAGATGATGATGAATACACTTCCTTTAGACGTTTTAGGTCAAATTACCGCAGAACAATTTTTAAACGAATACTGGCAAAAAAAACCACTTTTGGTGCGTAACGCTTTGCCTGAAGTCATCGGCTTGCTTGAGCCTGATGATATTTTACAACTAGCACTAGAAGATAATGTACCTGCTCGTTTGATTGAACAGCACGGTGAACAACATGACCAATGGCAACTTAAATGTTCGCCTTTAAGCAAAAAAGACTTTAAAAAACTTCCGCCATATTGGACGTTATTGGTGCAAGCCCTTGACCATCATAGTTTTGATATTGCTGAATTGTGGCAGAAATTTTTCTTTTTACCACAATGGCGACGTGATGACATTATGATTTCTTATGCCCCGCAAGGTGGTTCAGTAGGACAACATTTTGATTATTATGATGTTTTCTTAGTACAAGCCTATGGACAACGCCGTTGGCAACTCGGTCAAATGTGTGATGCTCAAAGTGAATTTGTACCTAATCAACCCTTAAAATTATTACCAGAAATGCAAGTTTGGTTTGATGAAGTGTTAAATGAAGGCGATTTATTGTATGTTCCACCGGGTTTATCGCACTATGGTGTGGCCGAAAATGAATGTCTTACCCTATCATTCGGTTTCCGTATGCCCAATATCGCCAATATGATGGATAGAGCCAGCGACCAATTCGCTGACCAAGCCATCATGAAAAACCCTGTGGTAGATATTGCTCGACAAAATGTGCAAGCCATTGGTGAAATTACCACACATGAACTTGATGATTTAAAAGCTAAATTATTGCAACAATTACAACAAGGTGATGAGTTTAATCGGGCTATTATGGCACTTATGAGTGAACCAAAATATGCCGATAATTTACCTGAACCAGATGAAATTGAATTAGACGAATTACAAGACTATTGGCAACAAGGCTATTTATTACAAATTGAACCTGCAAGTCGTTTATTGTACCGTCAGTTAAATAATGGCGAGTTAGAATTTTGGGCAAATGGCGAATTGTTATGTTTAAGTCCATCATCTCATCATTTATTTAAAATGTTGGCTGATGGTGAAACATTACAGTGCGTCATACATGGACAAATTGATGATGATACTGCCCAAGATATTGTCGATATGATTAATCAAGCGGTATTAATTGTTAGCGACCCAAATGATGATGATTTTGAAGACGAATAAATTATCATCGTTCTAATTCAAAAATGGTGCATATCACAATACACCATTTTTATATAGCCAAATAACTTAAAAATTGGTACAAAATTCACCATAGTATCGTAGGGGCGAATTATATTCACCCAATAAACACAAGGTCTGCACAGGGCAAATGTGATTTGCCCCTACAAAACTGTATTAATTTTTAGGTTGAGTGAGTATATTATGATAAATTTCTCAAACTTAACAGCGGAGCAATTTGCCATAATTTACGTAAACGATAACGCCCAATTAAACCACAAAGCAACATCATAACGATTGGTAAAATCAACCAATATTGCCAATGTAATTGCCAACTATGTTCCATTCTCATCGCCACAATAAATGATACAATTTCCGCAAAAATAATCGACATTAAACCTGCACCTAAACCGATACTCGCCATTTCAATGGTTAAA
Organism: Moraxella sp. ZY210820; assembly: GCF_030674635.1. Classification (NCBI taxonomy): domain Bacteria; kingdom Pseudomonadati; phylum Pseudomonadota; class Gammaproteobacteria; order Moraxellales; family Moraxellaceae; genus Nasibacterium; species Nasibacterium caprae. The sequence continues at coordinate 1,257,582 of NZ_CP089978.1, forward strand.
TAACGCTTTAATTGAGCTTGAGACATACCAATTGCACGCAATAATGCTACTTCATGACGGCGTTCGTCCATCAACAGATTTAAACAAGCCAATAACACCAAAATCCCTGCACTCAACACCAAAAATGCAAGTAAACTCACCAATTGCGAAAGTAGTGTAACAATGCGTTTGACTTGCTCAAAAATACCTTGTATATCTACAAATACAGTGGTTGGGAATTGTTGGATAATATCAGACATTTCCGATTCATCAGCTTTAGGTAAATGGAAACTTCCTAAATAACTTCCTGCATTTTCATCAAAGGTTTGTGGCGAAAAAATAAAGAAAAAGTTAGGACTAAAACTTTCCCATTCCACGCTACGCAAACTGATAACTTGAGCAGTAATATCACCTTCAGGTAAGCTAAAAGTTAATTCATCGCCAATTTTAATATTTAATTCTTGAGCAATATTTTGCTCAACCGAAACTTGATTGGCAGATTTAAATACTTGTTCTCCCAAAACAATTTGATTATCTTTTGGGAATTGTTCAGTTTGCGTCAAATTTAACTCACGGCGTAATGCCCCATGATTTTTAAGTAAATCATCGCTAAAGGCTTGCCCATTTTTGGCGATTAAACGTCCACGAATATTTGGATACAATGGTGTTCGATACCAATTTTTGTCAGCTAACACTTGCTCTAAAGCATCTTTATCAAATGGAGGTAAGCCATACACAAATTGATTTGGCGTATCAGCAGGAAATTGTTGTTGCCAGCGGTCAATCAAATCATTTTTCAGTAAAAATAATACTGACATTAAACTCAAACCTAAAGCTAATGCTGTCATTTGCAAGCTGATTTTTGCAGGCTCACGCAACCATTGTTCCAAATGTGGTAATTTTTTTAATGCTTTTAAAATCAACCACATTAAGCTAAATAACACTAAACATAATACACTTAATGCTCCCATAACCGATAAAGTCAAATTGACATTTTGCGTTAGATAAAAGGTAAATAAGGTCAAACTCATGAGACCTGTTAGCATAATGCCCCATAATGCCATACCCTTAAATTGTCCTTGTCGCAACACTTGCATAGGTGGCACTTTGGATAAATGTATAATACTTGGTAAAACAAAACCACATAACACCATCAAACAGGTAAAAAACGCATTCGGCAAAATGGTCATCATCATTTGGCTAAATGAAAATTCTAAATTGAGATATGGAAATAAATTAAGTACCACGTGTAATAGCACATAACCAAAAGCAATCCCTAACAATGTCCCTATTACTGTTGCAATGACACCAACCACAACCAATAATAATGAAAATGTTGCCATAATTTGTCCACGAGAAGCACCTAAGCAACGAATCATAGCAATATGCTCTTGTTGCTGACGAATATAACGCTGACAAGTTAAAGCAATCGCAATACCACATAACAATAAAGTTAATAAATTGGCTAATTGCATATACAATTCAAGATTTTTAATCGGTTTCATTAAACGAGTATTGCTATCATTGGCTAAACGTAACCGCATAGGTGATTGCAAATTATTCTTATATTGTTGTTCAAATTGTTGGATTGCCGTTGGTGTTCCTGCCATCAATAAACGATAATCGATACGACTACCAACTTGAATGGCATTGGTTTTAGCAATATCATCACGATGGATAATCACACTTGGCGAAAAACCAGATAAACCTATTTCCTGATTAGCATCATGGATAATTTCCCCTGTAATCTTAAATTCGCCATCAGCAATAAAAATATGTTCGCCTAATTTGACTTTTAATATATCGAATAGACGTGGACTTAGCCAAATCTCACCTTGTTGAATTGACTGTTCTGGCTGAATATCCAACTTACCACGCAACGGAAATACACGATCAATCGCTTTCACATTGACCATGGTAAATTGGTCATTTGCTCGTGCCATCGAACTAAATAAAGTAACTTCGCTAGTGGTTAAGTGTAACTCATGAGCTTTGGTTTTCCATGTCGGCTCTAAAGGATTGGTTGAACTCAGTACCATATCACTAGCAATTAATTCGCCTGCTTGTTGATTAATTGCCGTTTGTAATTGTTGATTACTAAATTTTAAAGCAGTCGTAGCACTAATCGCTAACACTAAAGCAATGATAAATAAGACAATACCGCCACTATGTAAACTCTGGCGAAATAAACTCGAAAATAAACGCAACATAATTCAATCTAAATTTAAGTAAATATTATAAAAATACCATCAAGTATTAAACCAACATTAATCTCGTTCTAACTCTAATAATTCACCATTTTCTAAATGAATTTGGCGTTGGCATTGAGCGGCTAATTTTGCATCGTGTGTTACCAAAACCAAAGTTGTACCTAAATCACGATTAATTTCAAACAATAATTGTTCAATATCTTTCGCTGTTTCGCCATCTAAATTTCCTGTTGGCTCATCAGCAAATATCACTTGTGGTTGGGTAACTAATGCACGAGCAATCGCTACACGTTGTTGCTCTCCACCTGATAAGACTTTAGGTGTTTGCATGATTTGTCGATATAAACCAACTCGCTCTAACATTGCTTGAGCTTTTTGTTTAGCACTTGCATAACTATAATCTTGACGTAAACGCATCGGTAATAATACATTATCCAATGCCGTTAAATGTGGCAATAATTGGAATGATTGAAATACAAAACCGATATGTTGCAAACGTACTTTTGCACGTTGTTCTTCATTTAATTCATGTACTGCTTGTCCACATAAAAATACCTGCCCTGCACTTGGACGGTCTAATGCGGCCAATATTCCCAATAAAGTCGATTTTCCTGAACCTGAACGCCCTGTAATCGCAACTTGTTCTTTTGCTCGTATTTTTAAGTTAATAGATTTTAAAACTTGTATCTGTTGGTCATGAATTTGTATCGTTTGTGAGAGATTTTGCGTTTCAATAACGATATTTTCTGCATTTTGTGGCATGATAATACAATCCAAAAATTTAAGTTGAGAAATACACAGATGAACTATCATACCCTAATTCAACGTAGTCTTGTTATAACTTTTGTTAGTAGCGTGTTAAGTCTCAATATCGCTCATGCAAAAACGGTAATGATTGTTGGCGATAGCATTAGTGCTGGCTATGGTTTACCAGCTCAATCGGGCTGGGTCGATTTATTGCAAAAACGTATCGAACAAAAATATCCCAAGCAACATAAAATTATTAATGCCAGTGTTAGTGGCGAAACGACGAGTGGTGGATTAGCACGTTTACCGAAATTATTACAAACCCATAAGCCTGATGTCGTTATCATTGAACTTGGTGGCAATGATGGTTTGCGTGGACAACCACCACAAATTATTCAAAACAATTTAAATAAAATGGTACAATTAAGCAAAAATAGTAAAGCCCAAGTGTTATTATTTGGTATGAAAATTCCACCAAATTACGGCACAGCTTATAGTCAAGCATTTGAAAATAATTATAAAGTGGTAGCAAAACAACATAATATTAAACTCATGCCATTCTTTTTAAATGGTGTGGCTGGTCATAATAAACTGATGCAAGCGGATTTAATTCACCCAAATGCTCAAGCTCAACCCATTTTATTAAATAATGCTTGGACATATATTGAGCCAACATTAAAAAAATAGGTTTAAAATCAATCTAAATCAAATGAATTCCCCTTGATTAATGGTTCATAAATTGGGTCAAGGGTCTTCATTTTGATATTATTTTAAATGCTAGCTTTTGATACGAGCAAATTGTAATTTTCTCCTACACAGAATCAATAAGTTAAAATTACGTAAAAATAAATCAAATTAAATGTAATTTACCAAAACACTCTCTAATCTATTCATAACTAATTATTTGAATAAAACCGCAAATTAAAATTGCTCAAATGGTATAATTTCGTTATAATTGGTATGACCAATTATACTTTAATCTTAATTTTATTGACATATTTGCTTATTTTTAGCTATATTCCATTATGTTTTGCAAAATTGGTCTGAACAATAACACCATTAATAGAATACAATATTTTATATAAAGGTGAAATTGCCACATCTGAGCAAATTGAGGCACAGGATTAAGCTATAGAATTTACGCTAATAACTATAGTTTAACCTGAAGATGAATAATTGATACCTATAAGGTTTTTAAAAAGGATTGAGTTATGTACACATTTTTAGCTCTACTTCCTATCTTAACAGTATTATTACTGTTAGTGATTATGCGTTTACCTGCAAAAGTTGCAATGCCAATTACTTATGTAATTACTGCAGGTTTAGCATTATTTGTTTGGCAAGCTGATATTAACCAAATTTTAGCAGCAAGTGCCAAAGGTGCTATTACAGCGATAAGCGTATTATTTATTGTTTTTTCAGCAATTTTATTATTAAATACCATTAAAGAAAGTGGTGCAATTTTAGCCTTACGTAAAGGTTTTATGGACATCTCCCCAGACCGCCGTATACAAGCAATTATTGTAGCTTGGCTATTTGGCTGTTTGATTGAAGGTGCTTCTGGTTGGGGTACACCTGCAATGGTTGGCGTACCGTTATTGCTCGCTCTAGGTTTCCCTGCAATGGCAGCAGTAATGTGCTTATTGATTATCCAATCTACACCTGTATCGTATGGTGCAGTGGGTACACCAATTTTAATTGGGGTAAATACAGGGATTGGTAGTAAAGAAGACGTTATTGCGGCAATCACGCCTCAATATGGCACAATGGAAAACTATTTATTGCAAGTTACTGCCGATGTAGGTTTATTCCATACAATGGTTGGTTTCTTGATACCATTAATTTTATGTGGATTCTTAACTCGTTTCTTTGGTGAGAAGCGTTCATTTAAACAAGGTCTAGAAGTTTGGCCATTCGCAATTTTTGCAGGTTTAGCATTTACCATTCCATATTTATTGGTTGCTCAATTCTGGGGACCTGAATTCCCATCAATGGTGGGTGGTATTGTAGGTTTAGCCATTGTAGTACCTGCTGCAAAAATGGGTTTCTTGATGCCTAAAGAAACTTTTGATTTCCCTCCAAAATCTGATTGGTTAAGTGATTGGATGGGAACAGTATCACAAGACGATGTTAAAGATAATGAAAAACCACGTTTCTCAATGATTCATGCTCTTTCTCCATATATCATTGTTGTGATTTTATTGGTAATTACTCGTACCATTCCTGAAGTGAAAAAATTCTTAACCAGTAATTTTACCATCAAATTTACAGAAATGTTTGGTACAAAAATTAGCCATAGTGAAAGTTTATTATATACACCAGGTACGATTTTATTATTAACATCTATTATCTGTATCGTTTTGTTCAAAATGAAAGGCAATGATGTAAAACGTAGTTGGTCATCAGCATTTAAAGTTATGATTGCTGCTGCACCTGCATTGTTATTCTCAGTACCAATGGTGCAAGTATTCATTAACTCGGGTTCTGCACCAGATGTGGCTGAACCATTAAAAGCAATGCCATTATATCTTGCAAACTCTGCAGCCGATTTATTTGGACAAGCATGGCCAATCTTTGCTCCGACTATTGGTTCCTTAGGTGCATTTATCGCAGGCTCTAACACCGTATCGAACATGATGTTCGCTTACTTCCAATGGAGTACAGCTGGTCAAATTGGTTTAGATATGGCAATGGCATCTAAAGTTGTGGCGTTACAAGCGATTGGTGGTGCAGCAGGTAATATGATTGCGGTACATAATGTGGTTGCAGCGTCTGCGGTGGTTGGTTTGATTGGTAAAGAAGGTTCAATTATCCGTATTACCTTGATTAGTTTAAGTTATTATATTATTCAAGGTGGTTTATTGGGTATGGCCGTGATTTATGGCGGTGCGATTTGGTGGGCATTAGCAGTTGCATGGCCAATTAGCTTTATCGCTATCATGTGCTTGACCAGTAAAAAAGCCAAATAATCTAATCAGGTAAATAAGAATGAGAGTCTCTGAAAAAGTTGCACAGCAGTTACAACGTATGATATGTCAGACCAATTTAAAGATTGGCGACCGCTTACCATCAGAACGTCAATTATGTGAACAATTTCAAGTCTCTCGTTCTTCTTTACGAGAAGCTATTCAACAACTTAATGCACAAGGTATTTTAGAAAGTCGTATTGGTGATGGTACTTATATTCAACAGTTACCCAAACAAAATTCTAGTACTGCAACAGAAAATTCATTATTATTACAACCGATTATTCCTGTAGAGTTATTTTCCGATTTAATCCATCAAGATGCCTCTTATCGCTTTGATGTACAAGAAGCTCGTTTAATTTTAGAAAGCGGTACAGCTTATTATGCAGCCGAACGTGCTACTGAACAAGATAAAGCGAAAATTCGTTATTATTATGAGCAAATTTCACATTATCAAGCACTTGGCGATAATGAACAAGCTGCCATTCAAGATGCAAATTTCCATTTAGCTATCGCTGAGGCATCACATAATTTAGTATTAATTCAAATGATGAAAGAACTATTTGATTTATTACAATTTAATATTTTACTTGGTCGTAGAAAAGTTTATACTGAACCCACTCGTTTTGACCAATTACATCAACAACACTTTGATGTAATGACGGCTATCGAGCAAAAAAATGCCATTGAGGCTCGTAACAATGTCTGTCATCACATTGAATTTGTCATTCAACAAGTCCGCTCGATTGATGAGGCGGAAGCACGCCGTAAACGTGCTTATCGTTTATGGCAAGAGATTTGATTTTCAACACTAAAGCAACTATAATTGTACAAATTATTGTACAAAAAAGGAGAGTAAAATGGACGTAATGTCATATTCCCATTTCCGTAAAGAATTGGCATCGACTTTGGAACGTGTGGTTGCTGACCGTAGTCCCATTTTGATAACTCGTCAAAATGCTGAACCAACGGTAATTATGAGTTTAAAAGATTTTCAAGCATACGAAGAAACAGCGTATTTAATGGCAAGTCCGAAAAATGCTGAACGTTTGCGAGAAGCCTTAGCCCAAGCCAAAGCAGGTCAAGTACAAGCACATGAGTTAATTGAATCATGATGCTGACGTGGACAAGCCATGCATGGCAAGATTATTTGTATTGGCAACAATATGATAAGCAAAATCTCAAGCGTATCAATAGCTTAATACAAGTGATTTTACGTACGCCATTTGAAGGTATAGGCAAACCAGAGCCATTAAAACATGATTTTTCAGGAGCGTGGTCTCGGCGAATTGACCAAGAACATCGCTTAGTTTATGTAGTGAATGATGAACAAGTGATTATTTTACAATGCCGTTATCACTATTGATTAAGATTTGTATTCGATATTAAAATGAGTTGATATTATGATTATTTCATCTGCAAATGACTACCGAGAAGCGGCACGTCGCCGTTTACCACCATTTTTATTTCATTATATCGATGGTGGTGCGTATGCTGAACGCACTTTAGAACGCAATGTAAAAGATTTATCCGAAGTGGCTTTGCGTCAGCGTGTACTCAACGATATGTCTGAGTTAAGTCTAGAAACGACTTTATGGAATGAAAAACTATCGTTGCCACTTGCCCTATCTCCAGTTGGTTTGACAGGAATGTATGCACGCCGTGGTGAAGTACAAGCTGCCGTTGCTGCCGATAAAAAAGGGTTACCATTTACTCTATCAACCGTTTCCGTTTGCCCGATTGAAGAAGTTGTCCCAGCGATTAAACGTCCAATGTGGTTTCAGTTATATGTACTGAAAGACCGTGGTTTTATGAAAAATGTATTAGAACGTGCTAGAGATGCTGGTTGTTCTACCCTCGTCTTCACTGTTGATATGCCTGTTCCCGGTGCAAGATACCGTGATGCTCACTCAGGTATGAGTGGACCTAATGCAGCAATGCGACGTTATATTCAATCATGTTTCCGTCCACATTGGGCATTTAATGTAGGTTTATTTGGTCGCCCACATGATTTAGGTAATATCTCAAAATATTTTGGTAAAGCCATTGGCTTAGAAGATTATATGGGCTATTTGGGTGCAAACTTTGACCCATCAATTTCATGGAAAGATTTAGAGTGGATTCGTGAATTTTGGCAAGGCCCAATGATTATTAAGGGTATTTTAGACCCTGAAGATGCCAAAGATGCAGTTAAATTCGGTGCTGATGGTATTGTGGTATCCAATCACGGTGGTCGTCAGCTTGATGGCGTGCTTTCAACTGCTCGTGCTTTACCTGCGATTGCCGATGCAACCAAGAGTGATAAATTTAAAATCTTAGTTGATTCTGGTATTCGTAATGGCTTAGATGTCGTACGTATGCTCGCTTTAGGTGCAGATACTTGTATGATTGGACGTGCATTTGTCTATGCTCTTGCTGCTCAAGGTGGTGCAGGTGTTTCTAACCTACTCGATTTAATGGAAAAAGAAATGCGTGTTGCCATGACTTTAACTGGTGCAAAAACTATTCAAGACATCAACCGTGATTGTTTGGTGCAGATGGATAAATTAGGCGTTTAATTGATTGAGCAAAAATAGCCGAATATGCGAGTATTCGGCTTTTTTCTGTATAAAATATAGTTATTATCTTTGACTTTTTATCGAAAATTACATAAAATTACAATAAAAATATTGAATGAAATCAATGTTTTGTTTTGTTTTGTTTTGTTTTGTTTTGTTTTGTTTATTATAAGATTTACTATTCCCATGTCAAGGATTTTTTGATATAAATAATAGATTTTTCCGTTTCTATTGTGAGTTATTATGAATAAGCATTTTTATCGTGTGATTTTTAATAAAGCGTTGGGTCTGTGGCAATGCGTTTCAGAATTGGCAAAAACTGCAGGTAAAAGTAAATCGTTAAAAGCTGTAGTGGTTGCGACTACTTTGGCGATGAGTGCTAATGTAATGGCATATGATGTTACTTATAATGATGGTAAAACACATAGTGCTGGTGAATTTACCTATGTACAAGGTTTTATGCACATTACTGAGCCTAATACTAAAATTAGTGCAGAAAAACAAGTTATTTTTGGTTCAACGCCAGAAAGTACAGGCATACCCAATAATAATGTACTGATTAGTAATCAAGCCGAAGCAATAAGTCAAGATATTATTATTGGTGCTAAAAATCCATCAAAAGTACAACTTGATAATGCAAAAATAACAGCATATAACACTTTCGTTATTGGTGGAAATGCTCAAGCAGAATTGACCGCAAGTAATGCCTCAAATATCACAGTAAATAACATGACTGTTTTAAGCGATCAGGCAAATGGTAAAAGTACTTTTACCTTAACAGATAAAGATACTACACTTTCAACACAAACATTACATGTGGGTGTGAGTGATGTAGCAAATATGACTATCAAAAATAAAGCCCATGTCCGTACTGATAATGTAACGATTTCTGCATTACAAGAGGGTACAGGAAGTTCTATGACTATGGATAATGGTTCAATGCAAGTGAATGATACTATACGAGTGGGCATGAATGGTACAGGAACACTTGATATTCTCAATGGCGGACTTATTCAAGGGAATAAAATGTCTATAGGCGATAAAGAAAACGCTGTAGGTATCATTAATATTTCTAAGACCAATCATGATAACGAATCTAGATCATCTTTAATTCTTAGTGAAGTTTTGCGTATTGGTAATTCAGGTACTGGACACATTAATTTATCTAATGGCGAAATTAGTTCCCCTGAAATTATTATTGGTTGGGATACAAATTCTAAAGGTTCTCTAACTATAACCGATAATGATAGAGCTAATCAAACTGTATCTCTTAGCACAAATGACCTTATTATTGGTTATCAAGGGCAAGGAGAAATGTCTATTCAAAACTTATCTTATAATGATTATGTTGGTACACTTGGTAATGCAAAAAGAGTTACTCTTGGAGACAAAGTAGGCTCTCATGGTACTTTAACTATTAAAGAAGCAGGACTATTCATACAACCAAGAGAACAAAATACAAGTTATCTTACTATTGGTAATGAGGGTACAGGCGTATTAAACTTATTAGAACAGGGAGATATTGATGTAACCCAAATTAGACGTGAGAAAACAGGACAAGCGATTGTTAATATCAATGGTGGACAAATTACTGTTCGTCAAGATCAAAATAACTTATTTGAAAATTTTGATGAAACGACACCTATTAATATTGGAGAAAATGGGGTTATATTCCACACAGGAGAAGTGACTGACAACTATGTAATTGTAAACAATAATACTGTAACCATTAATAAAAATGCTATATTAACAGGAAATACAGGGTCTCTTAATTTTGATAAAACTTTTATCGATGGTAGTTTTATCAAACAGGGAGTTGGTACTTTAATTCTTGACGAAAATAATAAAAAATTTACTGGCGATTTAAGTATTTTTCATGGGCTACTTAAAATCAATGGTAATTACACTATGAATGGTGAAAATTTAACTATTGGTATCATCGACCAAAATGATAATCAAAGCATTAATACTACCGATGAATACGGTAAACTTGAAGTTACAGGTACGGCTGATATTTCTAGTGGTCATTTACAAGTTTTAGCTGATGATATTGCTAAGATTCTAATTACCAAAGATAATCCTACCGAAGAATTTAAAGACATTGTTAAAGCAGGCACATTAAAGGGGCGCTTTAAAGGTGTAAGTGTAGTCAATGCAGAAGATGGTACTCCTATCGACACCACACTAACTGCCGATTATCGTGATGAAAAAGACGGTCGTATACATTTAAGTTTCAATCCACAAAATCCATCAACAGGAAATCCATCAACAGGAAATCCATCAACAGGAAATCCATCAACAGGAAATCCATCAACAGGAAATCCATCAACAGGAAATCCATCAACAGGAAATCCATCAACAGGAAATCCATCAACAGGAAATCCATCAACAGGAAATCCATCAACAGGAAATCCATCAACAACAAAATCCATCAACAGGAAATCCATCAACAGGAAATCCATCAACAGGAAATCCATCAACAGGAAATCCATCAACAGGAAATCCATCAACAGGAAATCCATCAACAGGAAATCCATCAACAGGAAATCCATCAACAGGAAATCCATCAACAGGAAATCCATCAACAGGAAATCCATCAACAGGAAATCCATCAACAGGAAATCCATCAACAGGAAATCCATCAACAGGAAATCCATCAACAGGAAATCCATCAACAGGAAATCCTAGTTTACCAAGTAGCCTTGCGACTTTTACCAACGCTGTCAAGAGCCAACATAATACTTTTGCCGAAAATATCGCCAAAGTATTAGATAAATCAATCGCAACATCAGGCAATTTATTAGGCGAAACCTTAAAACTTACAACATCTCGCTTAACTCAAGCAGAGTTATCACAATACGCAAATGAATTACAACCATTAATGCTTGGTACTACAGGACAACTGTTTAATCAAAATCAAGCGATTTTTGCTCAAGCAGTACAAGAGCAAACATTATCTCCTAGCCGTCATTTATGGGCAAAAGCGATTATTCGTGATGGTGAATTACAATCATCAAGCCATGTGAATGGTTATGATGACCGCCATTATGGTGCAATTATCGGTGCTGATACAGCCATTACGCCAAAACTCAATTTAGGTGTTGCTCTCGCCTATGTTGATAGTCAAGCAAAAACGCATAATATTCAGCAAAAAATGACGAGCGACCATATTCAAGGTTTAATTTATGGTAACTATCAAGCGAGTGAAAATACCTTATTGAATTTCCATGCAGGTATCGGACAAGTCGATATTCACGGCGAACGTCATATTAACGTACCACGTCTTGATGCTTTAACAACTGCTCAATCTGACTATAAAGCAAATACCACACAAGCAGGCGTAGGCGTACAACATCGTATCGGCTCAGAAAAACAATATATTGAACCATTTGCTCAATTTGATTATCGTCAAGTGAGTAGCAAGGCTTACCAAGAAACGGGCTCAAATATGTTTAACTTAAATGTTGATAAACAACACCATGAAGCCTTACGTTGGACTTTAGGTATGCGTGCCAATCAACCATTAACACCGAATTTAGCCTTGACAGGTTTTGTATCTGCAAGTTTAGAACAAGCAGATAATCCAACCGTTCAAGCAAGTTTTAACCAATTCTCAAATGAAAAATTTGCAACAACGGGACAAAAACTCGGTCAAGAAATTGGTTCTGTTGGTGTAGGTTTACGTTATTATCCAAGTAAAATGACTGAAATTTCAGCAATTTATCAAGGTGAATGGCGTAAATATTACAAACAACAAGGTGGATTATTGGAATTTAAGATGAAATTCTAACACCATCAACCCAAATACAAAAAGATTGAGCCTAACAACTCAATCTTTTTATCATAAAAACTCATATAAAGATAAGAAAATATCATTTTAATAAATATCTCTATTATTAATATTTAATGCTAAAATAATGATAATTAATTCCATCTGTTATACTTCATAACATAAACCATTATTTTTATGAGACTTTTTATCCATGACTAATCAAAATCGTGATTTTTTTCCGCATGAAATTTTACAAGATGCGATTAATAAAAGTACTGCAAAATCAAATGCTAGCTTTAAAAGCCTATCTATTTTATCATTTTTAGGTGGAGCTTACGTTGGTTTTGGTTATTTAGCATTTTTAAAAGTAGTAAGTGGTATTCCACCAGAATGGGCTGGTTTGGCAACATTATTAGGTGCGTGTGTATTCCCTATTTGCTTAATTTGTATTCTTATTGGTGGTGGTGAATTAGCCACTGGCAATATGATGTTAATGATGCTTGGTATTTTTACCAAAAAAGTCGCATGGCGTAAATTAGTCAGCAACTGGGTCGTTGTCAGTTTAGGTAATTTAGCAGGTGCAATCACTATAGCTTACTTCTTAGGACATTATGTCGGTTTAGCTGAAGGTATTGCTACAGCCAAAACCATCGCTATTGCTGAAGCCAAAGTTAATATGGGCTTTTTTAAATCATTTATTTCTGCTATTGCCTGTAACTGGTTGGTTTGTATGGGTATTTGGTTTTATTTTGGTGCAAAATATATGTCTGGGCGAATTATTGCGATGTGGTTCCCTGTCATGATTTTTGTATTGATTGGTTTACAGCATTTTGTCGCTAATATGTTTATTATTCCTGCTGGTATTTGGGCAGGCGGTAATGTAACATGGGGACAATTTTTAGCAACCATGTTTCCAGTCTTTTTAGGTAACGTGGTTGGCGGTGCATCTTTTGTCGCAGCTTCTTATTTACACGCCTATAAACATTTATTAAAAGATGATTATTCAATTTAACAATAAATTATTGTACAATATGGAAATTATTGTTGATTGAATAGGTTGCATTATGTCAAAACAGCCATCGCTTTTAAAAAAAATTACACAAGGAAGTGCTGTTAGTTCAGCCATTATCGCCAATACTTTAGTAAACGGTAGTTCAGTCGCTTTAATGGGCGTAGGTAAATTATTAAGTTCATCAAAAAAAATTGATGAAATCATGCTCAATTCAGCCAACCGTTGGATTTCAGTCAATAATTGGCTCATTGAGCATATTTTACCACAATTACAATGGGATATTTATATTGACCCACAGCTTGAGTTAAAAATGGACGGACAATACTTGATGACTTGCAATCATCAAAGTTGGGTCGATACAACTGTTAATCAATATTTTGTGCGCCATCGTATGCCTTTTACACGTTTTTTTATTAAACATGAATTAATTTATATTCCTGTGGCAGGACAAGCGTTTCAAGCATTAGGCTATCCAACTATGAAGCGTTACGATAAAAAGAAAATTGCTAAAAATCCTGAACTAAAAAATCGTGATTTAAATGAAGCAAAAAAATCATGTGAACAATTAATGGGACGTCCATTTACCTTACTCAATTATTTAGAAGGTACACGTTTTACCGAGAAAAAATATCGACAACAACAACCAACATATCAGCATTTACTTAAACCTAAAGCAGGTGGTTTAGCTTTAGCATTGAGTATTTTAGGTCAAAATATCGATGCTTTAGTTGATATGACTATTGTTTATGAACCTGAAGCTCCTGATTATGGTGAGTTTTGGTTAGGTTCTACACAAAAAATTTATGTTCATGTTAGAAAAATTGATGTGCCTGATTGGATTTTACAAGGTGATTATCAACAAGATGAAAATCATCGTCAAAAATTCCAAGCATGGGTGGATGATATTTGGCAACAAAAAGACCGGTTAATTACCCAAATCAAAACACAAAATACAGCTCAAATTGATATGGCAAATCTCTAAATGTGATAAAAATGACTAATACAACGCTCGCACCAGAACAAGAATTTCGCCGCCGTAAATGGATTTCGATTGGTTATGACAGTTTATTGATGATATTGATTTTAATCAATTTATTCTGCTTAGCTACTGATGCCATTTTAATGAGTGATTTTATGTTGTGGTTTAGTCAATTAACCTCAACAACGACACCATTAGCATGGTATAAAACACATTTACACCCAATTGTGGAATTAACCGAGCATTGGTTTACCTTACTCTGGGTTACAGAATTACTCATTCATTGGGCAGTTTCAGTCTATCGTAAAGAATATCCTCGTTGGTTTTTTTATCCATTTTACCATTGGTATGATGTATTAGCTCTCATTCCACATTTACGTTTTTTACGTTTATTCCGTGCGGGGATTATTGCTTATAAATTGCATGAGTTAGGCTATTTTCCAAAAAAATGGTATAAATGGGGCGAGTTTTATTATTTCTTAGTGTTAGAAGAATTAACCGACCGTATCGCACTCACTATGATTCGTGGTGTGGAACGTGAATTAAAACAAAATTCTTTATTAAAACAAACGATTAATGATATGTTGGATAAACATCGTCAATTATTTGCCACTACTTTAGCCGAATTATTACAGCAAAGTTTAGGCAAAGCCTTGCAACAACAACAACGACAAATGAGCTATAATGTCGGACAAATTGTCAATCAAGCTATCGAGGATACACCAGAATTACATCAAATGTTGCGTTTATTGCCTGTGATTGGAGGACGTTTAGAACAACAAATTCAAAGTATTGGACAACGTTTAGGTGAAAATATTACCAATGGTTTATTACAACCCTTCACTGAATCGTCCGATACAATGGCAAATGATACATATCAACTCATTGCTCATAAAGCAAGTCAAACACCGCTTGATAGTGAACAAATTGCTGAATTAGTACAATCTGTGATTTTTGACAGTTTAGAAATTGTTAGAAAACAAGTAAAAGTAAAACAATGGCAAGAAAGTATGCATAATCAACCAAAGTAATTATCAACATTAACTTTTTGATAACAATATTCATTTAAATCTGGCTTGATTATTTATCATGACTATCTTATCCTAGTTTAAAGTTCAATTTCTAGGATAAGATAATGAAATTTCAACATAATGCTCTAACAATGGCGATTTTAGCCAGTTCACTCGTGGTTTTAACGGCTTGCTCTAGCCCTAAAACACACAAAAATGAAGTTGCTGTAATGCCTACACCAATGGTTGAAATCTCGCCAGAACCAGAAGTGTCTTATGCTGCTGAAGCGGTTGCGCCTGCTCCTGCCGCAATGCAAGCAAAACGTGTAATGGTTCAACCACAAATGATGCGAGCGGCGAGCGTTACAAGTGCTAAGGAAGTCGCTTATGTTGAGCCAAATACTGAAAAGTATCAAAAAAATACACCTAATCCAGTACAACAAGTGAGTCAAAATCCAGTATCAACCTTTAGTATTGATGTCGATACAGGCAGTTATAGTAATATCCGCCGTTATTTAAATAATGGACGATTACCACCTGTACACGCAGTACGTTTGGAGGAAGTTTTAAACTATTTTAATTATCAATATCCACAACCGAAAGATAATAAACCGTTTGCAGTGCATATTAATACGTTTGATTCTCCTTGGAAATCACAAGCAAAACTCATTAAAGTTGCCATTCAAGCCAAAGATATTCAAAGCAAACAATTACCGCCTGCTAATTTAGTGTTTTTAGTCGATGTTTCAGGCAGTATGGATAGTGAAGATAAATTACCTTTAGTGAAAAAGACCTTGCGTATTTTAACTGAACAATTACGCCCAGAAGATAAAGTAACGATTATTACTTATGCATCAGGGGAAAAATTAGAGCTTGAACCAACATCAGGCAAGGAAAAAGATAAAATTCTTGCTGTGATTAACCGTTTGCAAGCTCAGGGAGCAACATCAGGCGAGCGTGCCATTCAAATGGCGTATCAACAAGCCGAAAAAGCCTTTGTAAAAGATGGCATTAACCGTATTTTATTGGCGACTGATGGCGATTTTAATGTCGGTATTACTGATTTTGACACTTTAAAAGGTATGGTAGCAGAAAAACGCAAAAGCGGTATTTCATTAACCACTTTAGGTTTTGGTCAAGGTAATTATAATGAACAGTTGATGGAACAATTAGCCGATGCAGGTGATGGTAATTATAGTTATATTGATAATGAAAAAGAAGCGAAAAAAGTTCTACAACGTCAATTATCATCGACTTTAGCAACTGTTGCTCAAGATGTCAAAATTCAAGTGGAATTTAATCCTAATACTGTTAAAGAATATCGCTTAATTGGTTATGAAAATCGTGCTTTAAAACAGGAAGATTTTAATAATGATAAAGTCGATGCAGGTGATATTGGTGCAGGTCATCAAGTGACAGCATTCTATGAAATTATTCCAACAGGTGTTCAAGGTTGGCTTGATGAAAGTCGCTATCAGAGTCAAAATAGTAGTAGCAATGATACAAAAAATAATGAGTACGGTTTATTTAAATTGCGTTATAAATTGCCAAATCAAAGCAATAGTCAGTTGATTGAAACGCCTATTTTAAAATCATCAAAAGCGTTTAATCAAGCTGATCAAGATACACAATTTGCAGTTGCAACCATTGCTTATGCCGAGCAATTGCGTGGTGGTCAATATAATGCCAATATGAACTGGAATGATATTTTAAAACTTGCACAAAATAATAGTGGTAATGACCCACATGGTTTACGAGCAGAGTTCGTAGAATTGGTTAAAATTGCCAAGAGTTTATCAAGTAATAAAGAGAAATAATCACTTCATTCTCAATTTAATATAAGTGATTGATTTGTAGGGGCGGAATATTTTCCGCCTGTACGCAATAAATGATTTAAATCATATCAATTCATTATAAATTTAAATTGAGAATGACGTATTTACCATAATAAAATTACACACGTTTACATTTCACTATATTTTCACTTAGCTCAGTTTGATAATGAAATTGTGTTTTAGATAATTTCATAATTAGATTGTGTTCAAATTCTTTATCTTCTGCAAATTTTTTCTCAAACTCACCCAGTTGCTCCAACTCTTGATTACTATGAAAATAATGAACCATATCAGTTCGAGCTTCTGAATAAATATTTTTGTTAATTTGCCATTGCCCTAGTGCAGTAATTTCCATTAAAGATTTTGGATTTTTTAGTCCAAAATCCACATTTTGAATAGTCGTATTTAAAATATTTTTAGTGGTATATGTGCCATCATTTCGATATTCAACTGAAATACGCTCTGTACCTTTTAAATGAGTGTCATCAAACTGGACAAAACATTGCCATTTACCAACCAACAAATTAGCATCAAAAGATTGTGCAAAAGTTGTAGTGGATAACAACAAAAGTGATAATAGTAGATATTTCATGATTCATTCTCTTGAATAAGTGGCGAATTAAAAACCTGTTCAAACCATGTTAATAATGCTTGATAAGAACCGCTATTTCTATCAATTAACTTATCAATATTTTGAGCAAATAGACTAATCGTTCCTAAATGTGGGTGTTTTTGCCATAACAACCAAGTGCCAATTTTGACTTTTAATTGTTGCGATGGTTTAAATCTTTTATCGGAAATATTCTCAATAATATCATCAACATATTCATAAAATATTTGTTCGTCTTGATGAATATTCTCTTTTATCCAATGTTCAATCGACCCGCTGTCTTTATTGTTGGGCATAATCCAAACACCGATATCTGGTCTTTGAACTTTTTCTAATTGGTAGGTTGCAATATTGGAATTTGGTGATAATAGATAATCATATTCAGCCAATTTATTGGCGATTCTTTGATGTGTTTTTGCAAACCCTTGACCATCTTTTTCAAAATCAGCATCTACAATAACACCCAATCTCTCTATGCGTTTATGTTGAATTTGCAATAATAAATCATCCAAAGCTTCATCAATAACACCGCCTTTGTTATTATGAAAACCAAAATCAATATCTGTGGGACTAAGAATATCAATATTTTTGATATTATCAATATTTATTTTGTGGTATTTACAAAATAATTCAAAGAAATTAACATCTGTTTTGCCTTCTACCAATAAAAACTTGCTCATCGCACATCAACCCCCAAATTTAATAGGCGTTGTAATTGATTTTCATCAACCACATTGGCAACAATTTGACTGGTACCGTCTTTATAATGCTCTTTGGTCATTTGAATTAACATACCGTCAATATCAGTTTTTACTTGTGAAATCTTAGAAAATGCTCGGATGCAGTCATTGCTATGGGTTGTGGCAAAAACTTGCACATTAAACCGCTCGGCAAGTTCAAATAACAAGCCCCATACTTTTTCTTGCACTTTATAATGCAAACCGTTATCAAATTCATCAATCAATAACAGTCCATCTTTGGCTTGGTGGAGATTTAAAATCAGTTGTAAAATGCGTTTCATTCCATCGCCCATACTATATAAAGGAATGGGTTTTTCACTATTTTTTAACCCAACCATAGGTATTCTATTGTCATTAAAAAGTTGATTGATAAAAGCCAGTTTTTCAATATCAGGTTCAATGATTTGTAAACTTTTAATCACTTCATTTTCATAAGGAGTTAAAATAATTTTATCCCAATACGCAGATAATTCTTGAATATCAACAAATTGAGTTGGAATATATTTTGACAAATAAATATGTTTACCTTTTTTCAATGTCCTATATTTTTCTTTGTATTCCAATTTTGATGGAATAGAGTGGCTAATTTCAAATAAACCCAAATTAAATGGATTTTTAACATCAATCGCAGTTGTTTTATGATTATAAGTCATTTCAAAAAATGATTGGTTTATTTCTCCAATCATAATATTTTCATTATTATCTTTTGGATATTTTCTCTGATAAAAAAAATCAGAAAATGGTGATAATTCTCTGTCATAGTTATTATTTTTTATATCATTATACTGCTCTGATAGGGTTTCTTCGTGATGAGACCTAGCAATATTATCCAAAACATACGGATTTCCACCACTGGCATAAATCCTTAACGCCTCCAAAACCGAACTTTTTCCCGCATTATTTTCACCAACAATCAAATTGACTCGCCCTAGAGTAGGGATTTTGACATCTTTTAAACCACGAAAATTTTGTATTTGCAAAGATTTTAGCATAATAGACCTATATTTTATGGGATTAATTTCATCATTATAACTTTATTCATATCATATTGATATATCAAATTACAACACCTTTTCTATATCTTTTACAATCTCTTCAGGCTTTGTCGTAGGTGCATAACGTTTCAACACTTCCCCATTCCGTCCCACTAAAAACTTGGTAAAATTCCATTTAATCATTTCACTACCGAGTAAACCTTTGGCATGATTTTTCAAATAGTTAAATAATGGGTGTGCTTGTTCGCCATTCACTTCAATTTTAGCAAACATCGGAAAAGTAACACCATAATTGAGTTGACAAAATTCGCCAATTTCCGCATTACTCGCTGGATCTTGTCCACCAAATTGATTACACGGAAAACCCAACACGCTAAAACCCTGTGCTTGATATTGTTGATAAATTTTTTCCAAACCCTCAAATTGTGGCGTAAATCCACATTTACTCGCAGTATTAACAATCAATAAAACTTGCCCTTGATAATCAGCTAAAGATTGCATTTCACCCGTCAAACGCTGTGCCTGAAATTGATAAATGGTCATTTAAACTTCCTCATCTGCCTGAAAAATTAATGATACTGAATTAATACAATAACGTAATCCTGTTGGCATATGTGGAGCATCATCAAACATATGACCTAAATGAGCATCACACCGTGTACACAGTGTTTCAATACGATGCATACCATGACTAAAATCATCAACTTCTGTTACACATTCATCATCAATCGGTTGATAAAAACTCGCCCAACCACAATGACTAATAAATTTATGGGTAGATGAAAATAAAGGTTGCTGACAACAACAACATACATAAATGCCTTTCTGCAAGCTATCCCAATATTGCCCTGTGTAAGGACGTTCCGTACCATGCAGACGAGTAACATAATATTGCTCATCTGATAGCTGATTTTGCCATTCAGACAAAGTTTTATTGACTTTTTCCATCATTCAAATGACTCAGTACTAATGAATTTTTCACTTTTAGCATTTATAGTATCACATCTAGGTCATGATGTGTATTTTTTATATGTAGTTCCACATTTTACCTAAAGTTTGATGGATAATTTAGATATACATCTCATCATAAATTTAAATATGTTATGATATTTGTATCACATTTATAATTGTATTTACAGGAGCTTATTATGCCATCTACACCACGCCAACTTAAAAAATCGTCTAAACTTGAACACGTTTGCTATGATATTCGTGGACCTGTCATGAAAGCTGCAATGGCGATGGAAGAACAAGGACATAAAATTATTAAACTCAATATTGGTAATCCTGCACCCTTTGGTTTTGAAGCACCACAAGAAATTGTTACAGATATGATGTTAAACCTGCCAAATGCTGCAGGTTATACCGATTCTAAAGGTATATTCCCTGCTCGTAAAGCGATTTGTCAATATTATCAACAAAAAGGTATTTTAGATTTACACGTTAATGATGTTTATATCGGTAATGGCGTGTCTGAACTCATCATGATGTCTATGCAAGGATTACTAGACAATGGCGATGAAATGCTTGTGCCAATGCCAGATTATCCGCTATGGACAGCTGCCGTTAATTTATCAGGCGGAACCGCAATTCACTATAAATGTGATGAAGAAAATAACTGGTATCCCGATATTGCAGATATGGAAAGTAAAATCACGGCGAATACTCGTGGTATCGTCATTATCAATCCAAATAACCCAACAGGTGCGGTTTATCCACGTCATATTTTACAACAAATTGTTGATTTAGCTCGTAAATATGATTTAGTATTATTTGCTGATGAAATTTATGACCGTATTATTTATGACGATGCAGAACACATTGCTGTTGCTTCTTTAGCCAAAGATGTATTGTGTATTTCGTTTAATGGACTTTCAAAATCACACCGTATTGCAGGTTATCGTGCAGGTTGGATGGCAATTACGGGTGATAAATCCCGTGCAACGGATTATATCGAAGGTTTAGATATGCTTGCTTCTATGCGTTTGTGTGCCAATCATCCATCACAATATGCAATTCAGACTTCATTAGGTGGTTATCAATCAATTAATGATTTGATTAAACCAAATGGACGTTTATATGAACAGCGTAATATTGCTTGGCAAATGCTGAATGAAATTCCAGGGGTAAGTTGCGTTAAACCTGAAGGGGCGATGTATTGTTTCCCACGCTTAGACCCAAATGTTTATCCAATTGACGATGATGAAAAGCTCATGCTTGACTTTTTACAAGCTGAAAAAGTGCTTTTAGTTCAAGGGACTGGGTTTAACTGGCCAACGCCTGACCATTTTCGTGTAGTGTTTTTACCTGCACCGATTGAATTGCGTGAAGCGTTAAATCGTTTAGGTCGTTTCTTGGCGAAGTTGCGTTAAGAGTTAGATCTTAATTATAAAAATACCCCTAATATTTAGGGGTGTTTTTACTTTCAATTTGTAGGATAATTCTTAATTGCTCTTATCCAACCCAAATAGCTTTCCAACCATTTTCCTGCCTTTTATGGTCATAAGCTTCTATTGCTATACACTCTACTTGATGTACAATATTTGGTTCATATTCCCGAACCAACTCAAGAGAGGTATATACACCACCAACATTTGTCCTCATAATGGCAAATTTGGAATTTTCATAAAATTTTAAAGTTCCACTTAATCTCATTAGTTGAAAAGGTAATTCATCAATATCGATAATCTCATAGTCATCTACATAAAACTTATTATCATTGAAGTATCCGAATGCCTTAATAGGAGTACCAATTGCATACTCTATTATTTTAGGAAAGTCTTTATGAGGTATAGGAAAATTAGATACTTTATTATTGGGAGAATCACAAATAAAGCTCAAACCTCGCTCTTTATTTATATTGCTAATGCAGCCAATTCTTTCGATATATTCTCTCTGTATTTTTATTTTAGCATCCGCTTGTTTTCCAGAGAAGAATTTTGATACATCAACTTTGTCTAAAATAGTAGTATCTTGATTATTATCCACTAAAATTTTATCTTGAACTTCTTGTTTATTTACTTGTATTTCTTTATGGCTATTTTGACCATCTTTAATATTTTGTTTATTCAACTCATTATGATTGAGTTCATAAACAAAATCAAAAAACTCTTTTATATCAAAATAAATAAAATACGCTAATTCTACGCCACCAAGTTTTATGGTGGTGATTTTTCTATTTGTATTTGGGCAAATACCAGTACATAATCTTTCATCTAATGTAACACAAACTTTTTTCTTAAAGGATACACTATTAGACTCTTTAATAATATCTCCTAAAAAATTGAGATAAAATTCAGGAAAAATACTTTCCTTTCTTTTTGATTTGTCAAAGTCTAATAAAGATAAATGCTTTTCAAAAGCAATGATTTCATAATCATTACTTCCAATAATCTTCTGAATAATTGGATGAGCAATATTATCACAAAAATCTTGATAAAGATTACCCTGTAACCCAAATACAAAATTACTTTGAAAAATTTCAGCCATTTAAATATATCTCTTGAATCTTCAGAAAATTCATTTTAACCAGGCTAATGTTACAGTCTAAAACTTTGCCATCAACAACTATATCATCAGCATTTATATCATAAAAAGGAATACCAAATTGGTTATTGATTGGTTTATCAATTATTTGTGATAAACAAAAATCATAAGCCAAAGACTTGATAATACTTGCATTAACTCTATTATCACTTCTATAATCTTTATTCTCAAAAATATTGTGAGAATAATATTTCCAATCAATAATAAATGTGATTTCTTGTTGTTGATTTCCTTTCCATCTACCTAAAACATCTTGATACACTTCATCATATGCATCTTTTGGAATATTCTTTAAACTAAACATATATTTACCATTCGGTATATATTGATAGCCTTTCAATGACCCCTGAATAATGCCTTTTGTACGATAAAGATTGGAAAATTTTTCTACAAATAACTTAAAAATAACTTCTGAAACCTCAAGAATATTTGAATTATTGATTTCTGATGCACTTTTGTTCAAAGAAATATCTACATTTAGGCGATTTGAACCGAAAGAAATCATGGATTTTACGGGCATTCGTTTAATTGATAAGATTTTTCTAGCAATCGCTATATTTAATGGGTTTTCATTAAATTGATTATTCAAAATTAGCTTTGTGATAATATCTGGTCTAATCCAACGTTTTAATCCATTAAAATCAAGATAAAATGGATTATTTGGAATAAGATTTTTGTCAATCCATACATAATCTTTAGTTAAATTTTGCTTATATTGGTTTAATGGTAAGTTGCTATCGCAATATAGAATACGATATTCTTTATTATTGGCAATCATATAGTTACACATTTCTTCCCAAATATAACTAAAATTATTGATCCCCCAAAATCCTTGATTACTATCCTTATCAAATTCTAGGTTACCATATAAGAAATGCTCAACCGCCTCATAAATATCCCAATATTGGTGATTTTTATAGGCAGTCATTTTATGAATATTATCCAAACAATCTTTTAAAATACTGATTGTAGATTCAAAAGAGTGTTCAGAGAATAAGCTTTGTTCTTGGCATAGGTATTTATAAGAAAAATTAAACGCAATTTCTTTAATTTGCTCAGATAATTCTTTCTCCAATTCACTTGCCAACTCTTTATAGATATAGCAAAATAATTCAATCAATTCAGATGGTACACCACGCACAATATTACGATAGCCAACCATTTGATCGACAAATATAGCATTATTATTTAGATAAATCCCTTTATCTAAATAGTTTTCAATTTTTGAATAATCTACATCTTCAACTAAGCCTAATTCTTGGATGAGAGATTCAATTTCTAACTCTTGATAAGTTTGAAAGATTTTATCAATCAAATCAATTTTACTATATAAGATTGTTTCATTACCATCCTCATCGGTGAAAATATATACCCCTTGATTATCCTTAATTTCAGCATTGTCTTTATTATTTGGGCGTTCATCTAGATATTTCTCGCCATTTTTACGAAACTTTTCAAAAGTACGATACATTGCAAAAAATAACTTTTTAACACTTTCATAATCTTCTTTAAAACTATCAAATCCTTTGGGTAAGGTAAATACCATTTTACCCAAATATTTATCTTTACGAATGCCAACAAATGAGCCACGAGAACGCTGTGGCTCATTTGGTTGAACAATGGTTAATTCATTGAAATTAAACATTATCTTTCCTGTATGGCTTTAACAAATTCCTTGACCTTTATGGCAAAATCACCAAAAGTAACCAATTTATTTTTGTTTTGCTCTACATTATCGTTACCGAAAAGGAGTTTTACTAAGGGTATTTTATCTCTATTAAAGACGCTATCCCAAATAAAAAACATCAATTTGCTTTGAATGATAGAATATTCAATTTGATTTTGAGAATTGGCTTTAATAAAATATCTACCAATTTGCTTATCTTCAATACCACGAATATAGTTATGGTTGGATTTGATAAATTGATTTAATTTATCAATGAAATGATAATACTCTTTATTATTAGGGTCATCTTTGTTATTTGAATTGTAGTAAAAAGCATTACCTTGTTCTCTAATTGGATTTGAATTTACATCAATAAATTGCCATTCCCAACGACGTTTAAAAGCGGTATCCATATGATAGATAGAACTATCAGAAGTATTCATTGTAGCGATAATATGTAGGTTGGGTGGGATTTTGATTGTTTTATTGACAACATCAAATCCTTCTCTACATTCTCCTTTTCCAAAAATTTCTTCTAATTCTTCATTAATATCCTCTAAGCTTTGGCTGTTTATATTTAGCAAAGATAGAGTTGCGTGAGTTGTTTCTCCAGTCTTATCATTAGTTGATGTTGTTTCAAAACCAATCATACTAAATAATTTAGCAAACATAACTCCTTGAATGGTAGTATCATAACTAGACCAACCATTATCCTTTCTATCTAATAATTGAAATACTGAACCAAAAATTGCTGATGAATTACCACGATTAATTTCATCAATGATAAGAGTAACATTATTTGGTTGTAGTTCTTTACCATTTTCATCAATCTTTTTCCTAATTTTCCGCTCTTTTTTGTTATACTCGTAAGTTTTTAAAATATTTGCATAAGCCTGTGCCAATGCCTTTAGAAAATGTCCTTCATAAAATCGATACTCAACATTGGATTTTGTGGAAATAGGCAATAATTTCCCCATAAAATCCCCATAAGTGTATTCGGGGTGAAATACCGCTTTAATCACATTTTCAGGATTTGCTTTTTCATCAATTTGTAACTCTTTGGGAATGATTTCTGATTTAATCAAATGACTTTTACCAGTTCCCGGACTGCCAAAAATAATGCGTTGAATCATAACTTTTCCTAATTTTAACAAAATTAACACAAGATAGAATTGGTATAAGCCAATTCTATCTATTGTATCACATTTTTTTACAAACTCTCAATCTCCCTCACACTCTCCTTCACCTTCCCAATTTGCCCTTCTAACTCAGCCAATTTCGATTTTTCACCTTCAACAACCGCAGGCGGTGCTTTGGCGACAAAACTTTCATTGGCAAGTTTATTTGCAATTTGGTCGTATTGTTTGGTAAGTTTTTCTAGTTCTTTATTGAGACGAGCCAATTCCACCGCAGGGTCAATCAAGCCTTTCATCGGCACATAAACGACTGCTTGTCCAATCACGCTAGATGATGATAATGGGGCTTTTTCGTCATTATTTAAGAAAGTTAAACTTTCGACTTTGGCAAGGGCTTTAAATAATGGTTCAATACGTTTAATTTGCTCTTTTTCACTGTCATTGATGTTTTGCAATAACACAGGCAATAATTTGGCATTACCTAAATTCATTTCGCCACGAATATTTCGCACCGCACCAATTAAACCTTGTAGCCAATTCATATCATTTTCGGCTTGCTCGTTAATACGACTTTCATCAGCGATTGGATACTCTGCAAGCATAATGCTTTCACCACCACGACCAATCATTGGAGCGAGTGTTTGCCAAATTTCTTCGGTAATAAATGGCATAATTGGGTGGGTTAAACGTAATGCTACTTCCATCACCGACAATAATACATAACGCACTTGAGCTTTACGTTCATCGCTGATATTTGGGTCATTCAATACAGGCTTGGTTAATTCGACATACCAATCGCAATATTCATTCCAAATAAAATCATAAATCGCCTGACTTGCTAAATCCAAACGATAAGTTTCAAAGGCAAGATTCACAGCAGTTTCTGCTTTTTGCAAACGGCTAATAATCCACTGTTCAGGCAATTCCCAAAGTTCTGGTTTTGCCGTTTGGTGGATTTCTTTACCGTCCACATTCATCAACACAAAACGAGTGGCATTCCAAATTTTATTGCAGAAATTACGATAGCCTTCAACGCGTTTTAAATCAAATTTAATATCACGCCCTGTATTTGCCAACGCACAGAAGGTAAATCGCACCGCATCTGTGCCATAGGCATTGATACCGTTTTCAAATTCTTTGCGCGTGGCTTTTTCAATTTGGCTGGCTTGTTTTGGATTCATTAAACCTGCGGTACGTTTAGCCACCAAGCTTTCTAAATCAATACCATCAATCAAATCTAATGGGTCAAGCACATTGCCCTTAGATTTAGACATTTTTTGTCCTTCGCTATCACGCACTAAACCGTGTACATAAACGGTTTTAAATGGCACTTGTGGCGTACCATCTTGGTTTTTGACAAAGTGCATGGTCATCATAATCATACGGGCAACCCAGAAGAAAATGATGTCAAAGCCAGTTACCAATACACTTGTTGGGTGGAATTTTTGTAAGATTTCATTTTGTAAATCAATTTCTTGATTGCCTGTCCAGCCAAGCGTTGAGAATGTCCATAAG
The DNA here is from genome assembly GCF_030674635.1 of Moraxella sp. ZY210820. Classification (NCBI taxonomy): domain Bacteria; kingdom Pseudomonadati; phylum Pseudomonadota; class Gammaproteobacteria; order Moraxellales; family Moraxellaceae; genus Nasibacterium; species Nasibacterium caprae. The sequence goes on from NZ_CP089978.1 coordinate 1,284,858, forward strand.
GCTGATGAGAACCAAGTATCTAACACATCTTCATCTTGTTTTAATGCGGTATCGCCCAAATTGTACTTTTGACGAACTTCATCTTCATTGCGTCCCACATAAATATTGCCTGCTTCGTCATACCACGCAGGAATGCGATGACCCCACCATAATTGACGAGAAATACACCAATCTTGAATATCACGCATCCACGCCATATACATATTGGTATATTGTTCTGGCACAAATTTAATACGTCCGTCTTGTACCGCTTCAATGGCAGGTTTGGCTAATACTGCTGCTCTGACATACCATTGGTCAGTTAAGAATGGCTCAACAATCATACCAGAGCGGTCGCCACGAGGGGCTTTTAAAGTATAAGGCTCAATTTTTTCTAACCAACCTTCACTTTCAGCTTGTGCCACCAATTTTTTACGTGCTTCAAAACGCTCTAATCCTGCATAATCGCTTGGTGCAGTAATACGTTCACTAACCGCTTCATCTGATTTCTTGATGAAATCAAATTCTGCTAAAATTTCAGCATTGATATTAAAAATATTGATAAGCGGTAGATTGTGGCGTTTACCGACTTCATAATCATTAAAATCGTGGGCAGGGGTGATTTTTACACAGCCAGTACCAAATTCTTTTTCCACATAATCATCAGCGACAATTGGCACTTCACGCCCTGTAATTGGTAGCACAATGGTTTTACCAATTAAATGTCTGTAACGCTCATCTTCAGGGTGAACTGCTACCGCCGTATCACCAAGTAAAGTCTCAGGACGTGTGGTTGCCACAACTAAATAGTCTTTACCATCAGCAGTTTTTAATGATTTATCGGCAAAGAAATATTTAAAATGCCATAATGAGCCTTGTTCTTCGTTATTTTCTACTTCAAGGTCAGATAAAGCTGTGTGTAATTTTGGATCCCAGTTTACAAGGCGTTTACCACGATAAATCAAGCCTTCTTCATGCAAACGCACAAACACTTCTTTGACCACATCGGACAAATCATCGTCCATCGTAAAGCGTTCACGAGACCAGTCCACGCTTGAACCTAAACGGCGGATTTGACTGGTAATCGTACCACCAGATTGAGCTTTCCATTCCCATACTTTTTCTAAGAATTTTTCACGACCTAAATCATGGCGAGTAATGTTTTGTAAGCCAAGCTGGCGTTCTACCACCATTTGTGTGGCGATACCTGCATGGTCAGTGCCAGGTTGCCATAAAGTATTAAAGCCTTTCATACGATGATAACGGGTCAAGGAATCCATGATGGTATTGTTAAAACCATGTCCCATGTGTAATGAACCCGTTACATTTGGTGGTGGCAGAGCGATAGAAAAGGATTTGTCTTTGTCTAAAGTCGGCTTAAAATAGCCGTGTTGTTCCCAACGCTCATAAGTGCCTGATTCGATTTGTACAGGGTCATAAGTCGGGGAAAGGCGGTCTAAAATACTCATATAAATATTCCAATAAATTTTTGTAAAAATTCTCTCTATTTTAACATAAGAATAGGTAATAGTGTGGGGGAATTTTGAGAGATACAAACCAATCTCATAAAATATGATAAGATATTGATTTTTAATGGATTATTGTTTTTAATATGTCAAAATATATCAATAAAATCAATAAGTTAAATCACTCATGCAATTACTCTATTGATGGATATAAATGATTTGATTTAACCACATTTCTTAAAATCACATAATTATTTTCTTGAATTATTAAATGCAATATTATAACATATCTATTTTATAATTTGTAAAAGAGAGTTAAGTATGCGTTACACAAATTTATTGTTGTGTATTTTATTAGCGATTAATGTTCCTGTTTATGCACAAGAAGTTGAGCCTGTTCAACAACTTGAAACAATTGAAATCTATGCTCAAGAACAAAAAATCAATGGCTTAGCTTTTGATGAAAGTAAAAAAGCGAGTGATGTTATCATTAAGCGTGAAAAATTACAGGGTAAATCTGCAACATTGGGCAATGCATTAGCGGGTGAACGAGGTATCCATAGCAATCCTTTTGGTGGTGGTGCTTCAGCACCTGTGATTCGTGGTCAAGAAGGTGTGCGTGTAAAAGTCCTACAAAACGGAACTGATGTGGTCGATATGTCTAATATTTCGCCAGACCATGCTGTTGCGGTGGATACATTGCTTGCTAGTCAAGTTGAATTAGTGCGTGGGTCTGCAACTTTAATGTATGCAACAGCTTCTCCTGCAGGGGTTGTTAATGTTGTGGATAATCGCATTCCTGCTTCCATTCCAGAAAAGGGTTATGAAGGAGAAATTTTTAGCCGTTACAATACTTCAAGTAATGAAAAGCTACTTACCGCAGGAACAACAGTTGGTTTAGGAAAACATCTAGCCTTGCGTATGGAAGGCTTACTACGCCGTGCAGATAATTATACAGTACCAAATCTAGTCATTAATACTGGCGAAGACCCTGTAAAACGTTTACCTGATTCTTATAATAACTCTAATGTAGGCACTTTAGGTTTATCATGGGTGGGGTCTCAAGGTTATCTAGGAGTAGCGGTAAGTGAACGCCAAGATAAATATGGCTTAGTTGGTCATAATCATATGTTTGATTATTGTGCACCTCATCTATTTAATTCAGAATATCCAAGTTATTTAAATGCTTATCCCCATTTAATGGATAGTCATCATATCTCAAAAAGACTACATGATATGCATTGCGGTAATAATCATGCCGATAATCCCGAACATAACCATGACAATATCTACGGACATCACCATGAACATGGAGACAAAGGTCCATGGGTAGATTTAAAATCAAGACGTTATGATTTACGTGGAGAATGGCTAAACCCAATCATAGGTATTGATAAATTACGCTTAAGTACAACTTATAGTAAATATCATCATGATGAACGTGGAGATGGTAAGACCTATTTAAGTCAGTATGAAAAAGAACAAATTGCTCGTGGTTATATTTCTAGCAATGTCAAAAAGAAACTCGGTCAAGCCGAATTTATGAAAAACAACCCTGAGTCAGTTTATGACAATAAGGGATTGAATATGCGTTTAGAACTCCAGCATCAACCATTAGGCGATATTAATCATTATGGTGAATTAAAGGGACATTGGGGGATTCAATATCAAACTCAAACTAGTTCAGTCAAACGCCCTTATATTGTAGTGAATGACAGTGTTACTTATGGTGAACGACAACCAACAGGGCGTTTGCCTTTAGTTGATAATAAGCTAAAACAATTTAGTATTTTTGGTTTAGAACAATATAGACTGAAAAATTTTACTTTTGAATTAGCTGCTCGTGCTGAAAAACAACAGATTCCAATTAAATACGATATGCAATATCTCGCTGATGTAATGCAGCACAGTAAGGATAAATTGCCCGCTTTAGATACTTATAAAGAAAATGCTTTTTCTTATGCAGGTACAGTATTATGGGATTTTAAGCCTGATTATCGTTTATCATTTACAGCTTCACATAATGAACGTTTACCAACACCAATGGAATTGTATTACCATGGCAAGCATTTAGCAACCAATTCTTTTCAATATGGTAATCGCCATTTAGATAAAGAGCAATCAAATAATTTTGAATTAGGTTTAATGTACAACGGTCATCAATGGGATTATAAATTCAGTACCTATTATAATCGTTTCAAAAATTATATCCATAACCAAAATCTATATCGTGAAGGTAATTTATTTCAACGCCGTTATACCCAATCGAGAGCCAATATTTACGGTATTGAAGGTGAAGTGAGTTATCGTTTTGTACCAGAACAGCAAATTACTGTATATGGTGATTATGTTGTAGGTAAGTTATCCAAATTACCCAAAATTTATGGCGATTTAATTTATAGTGATGGCTATGATTGTATCAGTACCGATGAATATGGCGATTATGAAGATATTTGTTATGATGTAATTGGTGTTGAAACGATTAGCCCACCCAATCGCTATGCTCCACGAATGCCACCTGCTCGACTTGGTTTAGAACTTAAAAGTACATGGAATGATGCTTGGACAACATATTTAGATATTATGCATGTATTTGAACAAAAACGTACTTCAACTTCAATTTGGGTCAAAGAGAAATCTGATGATGACAAAACCAAAAAAAGTGGTGCAAAATTAAATACCTACCCTATCCCTGAAGATCGTACCAAAGGCTATACCATGCTTAATTTAGGTGTAGATTATAAACGTCAATGGGGTGGATTAGATTATCGTATTTCATTTAATGCTAATAACTTATTGAATGAAAAAGTATATATTCATAATTCATACTTACCTTATGTACCACAAATGGGACGTAATTTTAGTTTAGGGTTAAATGTAAAATTTTAATCTTATTGAACGTGAGTTTAGCTTAAATTAAATTTTATAACTCATTGAAATATAAGATTAAATAGGGTTGATTAGCAATTAAAGCTACGCACGATGTACTATTTTGATAAAAACTTGTATAAAAGTGCGTCTTACGAAACAATGTTTCTCAACCCTACTCTCCATCGATTGAGTCCATCTTTTCTTTAATATCAAATCGTTATATTGAAAAATACTCCGAATTCATCTCACTATACCTTCAAATCAGCGTATTGATTATGATATTTTTATTAATAAATTTCACTTTTAATATGATATAATGAATGAAATTCACTATAATGAGATGAATGATGCTTGAATTACGCCATCTTAAAACATTAGTTGCATTACGTGAACATGGTTCATTGGTTGCGGCGGCTGATGATTTATGTTTAACACCATCAGCAATTTCTCATCAACTCAAAGAATTAGACCATTGGTTTGGAGTAGAAATCGTTAATCGCCGAAGTCGTCCAGTACAATTCTCTCATGTAGGCGAACGTTTATTAAAATTAGCTGATGATGTTTTACCACAAATACAATTAGCACAAAGTGATATTGCACGTTTATTGCATGGACAAACAGGTCGGATTATTTTTTCATCAGAATGTCATAGCTGTTTTGATTGGTTAATGCCATTATTAAATCAATATCGCCAACAATATCCTGATGTTGATTTAGATTTTACCTCGGGATTTGAGTCTAATCCACATGAATTATTACAACAAGGCGAATTTGATTTACTCATTACTGCCGACCCAATTAGCTTATCTAATATTGAATATTTTCCAATTTTTGAATATGAAAGTCGCTTAGTTTTAGCCAACACACATCATTTGACCAAAAAAAATGATATTCAAGTACATGATTTAGCTGAAGAAATGCTCATCACCTATCCTGTTGATAAACATCGTTTAGATATTATGGCTAAATTATTTATTCCCGCCAATATGCAACCTAAACAAATTCGTACCACAGATTTTACCCCAATGTTAATTCAACTGGTTGCGAGTGGTCGTGGTATTACCGCCCTACCTGACTGGGTGGTATATGAATATGAACAAAAAGGATGGGTTACTTCTAAGCGTTTGCATTGTGTCAGTCAGACAGGATTACGCCGTACACTTTATGCAGGTTATCGTATGAATGATAAAGAAAAAAATTATTTTGTTGGATTTTTAAAACAGTTAGAAAAGTTTTCTAAAAATCGTGAAAATTATTATACAGAGTAGTGTTGTGCTACCCTCATATGTTTGTATTTCCCCTGAATATTATCATATTAGGGGAATATTATCTAAACCCTCTTTGCAATGCCAAATACATCATTGCCACGTTAATTGAATCATTCAACGCATCATGTCGTGGTAAATCGGGGATTCCTAGATTTTTAAACATACTTGCCATACGCAAATCCACCACCATATCATAACGATTTCGCTCAATTTCACGGCGATAATATAAACTCGACACTTCAATTTGCTGTTGCGGTAGGCGAATACCGAGCATTGGTTTTAAAAATTTATTTACCATTGCCACATCATATTCCAAATAATAACCAACCAACGGACGACCGCCAACAAAGGTCAAAAATTGTTTTAATGCCTCTTCAATTGGTAAACCATCTCGTAAATCTTTAGGGCGTAAACCATGAATCGTTACATTGGTTGCCTCCATCATACCTTCAGGTTTCACCAATACATAAAATGATTCATTGGTTAAAATCTGATTATCACGAATTTTTACTGCACCAATGGAAATAATTTCCGCCTCTTTCACATCTAAACTGGTGGTTTCACAATCAAAACTGACCAATTCATTTGGATGTTCATCATATAAATAAGCATATTGTTCATCTTTTAATTTTTTGCGTTCATAATGACGGACTATTTTTTGCCATAAAGACATCTTAATTTCACCATTAAAAAATCATCATCAATTTATTTTCATAAAGGGCAAAAATATTTTGCCCCTACAGCCTTTTCAATGTTTATCATCAAACGATTACATGGTATTTAAATGAAAATGCACACGAATAATTTGTTTAAAATCTTTCACCACTCGCAAGGCATCTTTTAATAAATCCCGTTCCAATGTTGATAAACTATGGACTTCGACTTGGTTTGGTACGATTTGCTGATTATTTTTCACATAGCGAATATTAAATTTTAAACGTAAATCCATAAAATACGCCAACGCCTCTGATAAATCCTGCCCAAATTGTTTATCTAAGGCATTAACAACAACTAATTTTTGAATACGTTCAAAGGTATTTGTTTCACTAATTTTATGTTCAACACATAATGCTCGTACACCGTGTACAATCGGGAATAATCCCATTTTTTTAATATCCATCGTTTTACGTTCATTGCCCAATAATTTAGCAAAAAAGCCTTGTGAATGGTCTTGGAATTGATCCACCGCTCGAGCAAACATCATCAACATACCTGCATCATTACTCAAATAAGTCGCAAGATGTTGTTTAACATCATCAAGCAATTCAATATTCCCTGCAATCGCTTGTGCATCATAAAAAATTGCTAAATTCATCATACTATTTGGGTCAGGACGAATACACCACGATACCACCATCTTTTTAAAGTCAGCAATTGGTTTCCGCCAATCAGGATTATTTGCCATAATTTTACCCTTACATGGTGGATAGCCTAGTTTTTCTAGTACGATGGCAAGTTGCTCAGTCGCTTGTTCTGCCATAGTAAGGTCAGCATCTGGTTGTAAAATCAAAGCATTATCTTGGTCGGTTTTTAGCACCTGCTCGCCACGTCCCTCCGAACCCATGACAAATAAGCACGATTTTTCAATCAATTCTGGTGGAGCCACAAAATGCCATGCTTTTTCAATCAAGCTCTTATTTAATACTCGCATCAGTTGAGCCAGTTGCATTGCACGCATACCATTACCATGTAGGGATTGAATCATAATGTTCATTTGTTGAGCAATATTTTCTAATTGTTCAATATTTTCTACATTTTCCAAACGTTCAGCAATCAGTTGGCTATGATTTGACACATAAGCTAAAATATCCATTTGTTCCAGTGTACCTATTGGCTCACCTTCTTCTTCCACCACCAAACGTTGGATTTTATATTGCATCATTTTTAATAAAGCATTAAAAATATAATCATGTTGGTCAATACTAATTAGATTAAAATTCGCCCATATATGTGTTATGTCCTGTGCTGATGCCCCTTGTATTATGATATCTCTAAACACCGCCTCAGTAAATATACCCACTTTATTTTGATGACGAACTAGAGCTGATTTGACACGATTTTTCTTCATCATTTGAGCAGTTTCAGTGAGCGTTTGTTGCCCATCAATCCACAAAGTATTGCCACGAAATGCATCTTGAACCTTAGAAATAAATAACCCTGCCCATTCTCGCTCTGTTTTTTGTCCTAAAATACTGGAAAATTTATCGGTAATATTAGCATAAAAATAGGTCGCAAACTGTACATTACTTTCAATTAACTGTAATACTATCGCTTTAGGTAAGGTATATAATAATGCCTCTTCTGCTACAATAAATTGATGATGACTTAATCCTTCCAATAATCCTCGTGTATCAAAAGTATCTTTAGGGTGATATAAATTCACAACTTCGCCATCTGCTCCAATTTCTTTAATCAATCCTTTGAGTACAATATATAAGCTATCAATATTGCTTTCTGGCTGAATCACCACCTGTTCATCATGAAAAAAAGCAATATTCACTGCATTTTGTAAGATATTTCGCTCAATGGGATTTAAAACATCATAAGGGGCATAGTTAAAGTCAAAACGTTCCATAACAGACTACTCTTAGCGACTATTTACCTTAATCATACACTTTTTTAAAGGGTTTGACTAGTCTAAATATAAAAAGTTTATTCTGATTATAAAATGTTATTTTTCAAATAGTTGTAATAATTTATCCAACCTGACTATCAATAAATATTCCAAATAAAAAAGCACAATAAATGATTATTGTGCTTCATTTTTTAAATTTGACCGTCAAGATATTATTTTTTCTTTTTAGTCGCTTTTTTTGGTGCTTCTTTCACATCAACTGCATCTTTAAATGCTTTACCTGGTTTAAAACTTGGTAATTTTGCTGCTGCAATTGTTAAAGGCTCTTTGGTTTTTGGGTTAAAACCTTGACGCTCTGCACGCTCTTTGATTGCAAATGTACCAAAGCCAATTAAAGTTACGCTATCGCCTTTTACCAATGCTTCAGTAATACTACTAGTTACTGCATCTAATGCTTTAGCTGCATCTACTTTTGTCAGACCTGATTTTTCTGCAATTGCATCAATTAATTCTGATTTATTCATCTGTTTAATCCTCAAATTTAGGGGTATATTGATTTGATTTTTAGTCATAATTTAACTTATGTCTATAAAACCAAATTCATTATGTGCTTTTATATCAATGCTAGAAAAATATTGCAAGTCATTCATCTATTTTTTAATAAAAAAACAACTTATATGCTTAAATTTTCCCTATTTAGATGGTCTAACCTAAATTTTTGCCTTAAATCAGTATTTCTTTTATAGAAATATCACTCTGTAACAATACTGCTAAAATACAGAATTCCATTTCATTTAATATACCAATATATAACAATACGTCTTATCTCATATTGATTTTAGTGAACATTTTTTGTACATCAATTCCTATTCAGGACTAGCCATTTTATACTATTTGTTTTAATCTAGGCAAATTACAGCAAGTTATTTTTTAAATCAGTATTATGACACAATCTTCACAGCAACAAGCATTAGTACAAAACGTGATTTTAATGGGCTTAGAAACAGGTTTTTCTTGGCTAATTTATCATGACCCATTATTACAAAACCAAGTACAGAAATTTGTTGAACGCAAAGCGATTATTAAAATTAATAATTATCTTCCCTTGTTTGATATATATTTACAATTTACACCTCAAGGCGTACTATTTGAATCAACGATACCAGTTGAACAAAAAGTTGATTTAGAAGTTCGTGTAACGCCTATTTTATTGTTTAAAATTTTAATTTTAGGCGAGGCTCGAGCATTGCGTCAATTGCGTATCAAAGGTGATGTTGAGTTAAAAGACCAATTTCATGATTTATTATTACTGTGTGCCCTACCAAAAATGATTGCTGATATTCCACGTTGGTTATTTAGTAATAATTCCCAGCAAAGTGAAAAACAAAATTTTTCACAATCACGCATTACACCAATGTTAGAAACATTGGCAAAACAACGTGATGAAATTCGTAAGCTCAAAGCAACCATTAAAAGTAATGAATATCGCCAGCAAAAAACAGCTAAACAAAATCGTAATTTAAAGTTTTTGTCTATATTTTTAATCTTTGCTTTGCTAATTTGTATTATCATTATGAATGTTAATTGATATTACTCATCCTATCATGTGAGCTATCGTTTATTTTTATGGACATTATTTCCAATCAATATTATAGATTTTTCCATCATAAATATAGAAAACAAAACTTGACTAATTTAGTCAGAATTATTAAAATAAATCATCTTATTTAATTTGTGTATCGAATCATGCGTCTTACTACTCGTGGTCGTTATGCAGTAACTGCTATGCTAGACCTAGCTCTGCAACCGCCAACTCAAACGATTACGCTCGCCGAAATTGCCTCACGCCAATCGATTTCTGTGGCTTATTTAGAGCAGTTATTTGCAAAATTAAAACGACAAGGACTGGTTGCCAGTGTACGTGGTGCAAATGGTGGTTATTATTTAGCACGCAAAGCTCAGACTATTACTGTATTAGAAGTGATCGAGGCAGTCAATGAAAGTGTTGATGCAACACGTTGCGATCATCAAGGTAATTGTCAAAACGGCTCTATGTGTTTGACACACGATCTTTGGCATAACCTATCATTGCATATCGCAGACTATTTGGCAAATATTACCCTTGATGATTTGCTTAATCGTGAAAATGTGCAAACAGTAGCGTTACGTCAAAATTCATCTACTCATCAAGTTGATGAACATACTCACTAATATTTATACTCATTTATTTCTAGGTACTATATACAATGACTCGTCCAATTTATCTTGATTATGCAGCAACTACACCTGTTGATGAACAAGTTGCACAAAAAATGATGCAATGCTTAACATTTGATGGTAACTTTGGTAATCCTGCATCTCGTTCACACGCTTACGGTTGGCAAGCAGAAGAACAAGTAGAATACGCTCGTGAACAAGTGGCTAATTTGGTTAAAGCTGATCCACGTGAAATTGTGTGGACATCTGGTGCGACTGAATCAAATAACTTAGCCATTAAAGGTATTGCTCAATTCTATGGCTCTCGTGGTAAGCACATCATTACCAGTAAGATTGAACATAAATCAGTACTTGATGTAATGCGTGAACTTGAAGAAGACGGCTTTGAAATTAGCTATGTTGAACCTGAAGAACGTACTGGTTTAATCACAGCAGAAAAAGTAAAAGAATTATTACGTCCTGATACCATTTTAGTCTCTTTGATGATGGTTAATAATGAAATTGGTACTGTAACAGATGTTGCTGCCATTGGTGAACTTACTCGTGCCAATAAAACATTCTTGCACGTTGATGCTGCTCAAGCAGTGGGTAAAGTTGAAATCGACTTATCAAAAATCAAAGTAGATTTAATGAGTTTCTCTGGACACAAAGCCTATGGTCCTAAAGGGATTGGTGCATTATTTGTTCGCCGTAATCCACGTGTTCGCATTAAAGCACAAATGCACGGCGGTGGTCATGAGCGTGGTATGCGTTCTGGTACATTGGCAACCCATCAAATCGTAGGCATGGGCGAAGCTTTTGAATTGGCAGGACAACGTTTAGAAAGCGAACAAGCTCGTTTACGTGTATTGCGTGATAAGTTATGGAATGGTTTGTCTGGTATGGAAGAAGTTTATCTGAACGGACACCCAGAGCATAATGTTGCCAACTATTTAAATGTCAGCTTTAACTATGTTGAAGGTGAATCATTGATGATGTCATTAAAAGACATCGCTGTATCGAGTGGTTCAGCATGTACATCAGCAACTTTAGAGCCATCTTATGTATTGCGTGCTTTAGGCTTATCTGATGAATTGGCACACAGCTCAATCCGTTTTAGCTTTGGTAAATATACCACTGAAGCCGACATCGACCATGTTTTAAGCGTTACTCAAACTGCAGTTGAAAAATTGCGTGAATTATCACCACTTTGGGATATGTTCAAAGACGGTATCGACTTAAATAGCGTTGAATGGCAAGAACACTAATTTTTAACATATTAAATTAAATATGATGTTGATATAGGCTAATCTCAATATCAACATCAATCTGGAGTAATATTATGGCATATTCAGACAAGGTCATTGACCATTATGAAAACCCACGCAATGTTGGTGCATTAGACAAAAATGCTGACAATGTTGGTACTGGTATGGTGGGTGCACCTGCTTGTGGTGATGTAATGCGTTTACAAATCCAAGTCAATGACAACGGTATCATTGAAGAAGCTCGTTTTAAAACTTATGGTTGCGGTTCTGCAATTGCATCAAGTTCATTGGTAACAGAATGGTTAAAAGGCAAAACTTTAGACGAAGCTCAAGCGATTAAAAATATCGACATTGCCAATGAACTTGAATTACCGCCAGTAAAAGTTCACTGCTCTGTTTTAGCTGAAGATGCAATTAAAGCAGCGATTGAAGATTATCGTAGCAAACAGAAATAATTGCTATTGAAATACATTTGATAAGTTGATTGTGGGGGGCGAAAAATCTTCCACCTAGAGTGAAAAATAATCTGTGGGCGAATTTTAGCTCGCTCTACAATCAGACTTATTGATATATTTTCGTTTTATCATAGCAAATCATCGTCATTATACTTTATGGTGATGTCATTTAAAGGTATAATAAACAGTATTTAAAATATAGCTTATTATCTACTCAACGAGGTGTTTTATGATTTACTTAACACAAAATGCAGCTGACCACGTACGTAATTTTTTAGCCAATCGTGGTAAAGGAGAAGGTATTCGTGTTGGTGTTAAAACATCTGGTTGCTCTGGCTTAGCCTATGTACTTGAATTTGTTGATGACATCGACCCACATGATGAAGTATTTAATCATTTTGGAGTGAGTGTTTTTGTTGATCCAAAAAGTTTGGTTTATCTCAATGGTTTAGAAATGGACTATGTTAAAAATGGTCTCAATGAAGGTTTTGAGTTTAACAATCCAAACAAAAAAGGTGAATGTGGTTGCGGTGAATCATTTACAGTGTAATGATATGATTTTATTGTATCAGTAAACGTTTTCACACAAAGCATCAAACTATTAAACATCAATGAGATATAAATAGCATGAATCACTTTGAATTATTTGCCTTACCTGTACAGTTTGATATTGATACTGCACAATTAAAGCAAACTTTTTTACAATTACAACAACAATATCACCCAGACAAAGCTGAAGATAAAGACGAAGCCTTAATCAAATCCAGTGAAATCAATCAAGCCTATCAGACTTTACATCATGTTGATAGTCGTGCTGGGTATTTATTACACTTAAAACAACAAGACCAACAACTCGAGCAATCGATTCATGATTTTGAATTTTTAGATTCTGCTTTAGAAATTCGTGAACAGCTCGATGAAGCAAAAAACAGTGAACAATTACAATCCTTACGCACTGAAGTATTACAGTGGTTACATGGTTTAAGTAATGAGTTTAAAATCGACTATGCAGAACAAGCATGGGACGAAGCACGAGATACCGTACGTAAATTACGTTTCTTCCAAAAAGTATTGGCGGATATTGATGTTGCAGAAGACCGCTTACTTGATGATGATTTAGACAGTTCATTTGATGATGACTTTGATGACTAAATAATTTTTCTATTTTCATTTTCATAGAACTATCGTTTTATTTTTCCCTTTTATTTGAGTAAATTATGGCACTTTTACAAATCGCAGAACCTAATCAATCGACCGCTCCCCATCAACATCGTATCGCAATTGGGATTGATTTAGGCACGACACACTCTCTTGTGGCAAGTGTGTTATCGGGTAAAGTCAAAGTGCTACCAGATGAGCAAGGACGAATTTTATTACCATCAATTGTACATTATCAAGCTGAACAAACATTGGTCGGTGATGATGCCAAAGCATTAATGATTCAAGACCCGCAAAATACCATCGTATCTGTAAAACGCTTTATGGGACGTTCACAAGCAGATATCAAATTTCAACACCCTTATGTGCTAACAGGTGAAGCCAATGAAATGCCAGCTTTTAGCACAGCACAAGGTCGCAAAACGCCTGTTGAGATTTCTGCTGACATTTTAAAACAGCTTAAACAACGTGCCGAAGAGAGTTTAAAACAACCCATCAATGGTGCAGTCGTTACTGTACCTGCCTATTTTGATGAAGCACAACGCCAAGCAACTCGAGATGCTTGCCAACTCGCAGGTCTTCATGTGTTACGTTTGCTCAATGAACCAACTGCTGCTGCCGTTGCCTATGGCTTAGATAAAAATATTGATGAAAATCAACATTATGTCATTTATGATTTAGGTGGTGGTACTTTTGATGTGTCGATTTTACGCTTTAGTCAAGGTGTATTTGAAGTCTTAGCCACAGGCGGACATACCGCTTTGGGTGGTGATGATATTGACCGTTCAATTGTAAAATGGGCAAAAAAACAACTAAACCTTGATGAACTTGATGATGAGTTATATGCTCAATTTATCATCAAAGCTAAACAGGTAAAAGAACAATTATCTGACCGTGAACAGGTTGAATTTAATATTGGTAAATATCATCTGACTTTAGACCGTACAACATTTGAACAAATTATCCATAGTCTTGTGGATAAAACTATGCAAGTCTGTAAGCGTGTCATGCGTGATGCTAAATTAAATATTGATGATATTCAACAGGTCGTTTTGGTTGGTGGTTCTACCCGTTCGTATGCTATTCGCCAAGCCGTTGAAAATTATTTCCAAAAGACTGCATTATGTAGTATCAACCCTGATGAAGTGGTGGCGATTGGTGCATCAATCACGGCTGACCAATTGATTGGTAATCGTCCTGATGGTTCATTATTGCTAGATGTTACGCCACTCTCACTGGGTTTGGAAACCATGGGTGGATTAGTTGAACGTCTTATTTCTCGTAATACGGCGATTCCTGTGGCTCGCCGTCAAGAGTTCACTACGTATAAAGATGGACAAACTGCCATGCTGATTCATGTCCTGCAAGGTGAACGAGATTTAGTCGAACATTGTCGTTCATTAGGTCGTTTTGTGTTGCGTGGTATTCCGCCAATGACTGCAGGACAAGCCCGTATTGAAGTTACATTCCAAGTTGATGCTGATGGTTTATTAACCGTTTCCGCCAAAGAAACAACATCAGGCGTAAATGCTCAAATTGATATTAAGCCATCGTATGGTTTATCGGCTGAAGATACTGAACGTTTATTGATTGATGGTTTCCAAAATGCTGAACAAGATAAACATTTGCGTGCCTTACACGAAACCAAAATCGAAGCTCAACGTGAGCTTGAAGCCTTAACGCAAGCCCTAAAAGTTGATGAGCATTTATTAAGCACAGAACAACTGCAACAATTAAAAACTGCTCAACAACAACTTGAACAGCAATTACAAAGTAACGATTTGCCTGCAATTGAACAAGCGATTGAACAACTAAAAGCGATTAGCGATGTATTTGCAGGTTTACGTATGAATCAACATATTAACAACGCCTTAAAAGGTACAAAATTAAATGATTGGTCATAAACCAATCCATAGCAATAGGTAGCGATTATGCCAAAAATTACTGTACGCCCACACGCTGAAATTTGCCCAAATGGTGCAGAATTTGAAGTGGAACATAATGCCAATTTGTGTGAAAGTTTACTTGAACACGGTATTCATATTGACCATGCTTGCGATGGTTCATGTGCTTGCACAACATGTCATGTCGTGGTACGCAAGGGCTTTGATTCTCTTGAAGAAATGACCGATGTCGAAGCTGATTTACTTGACCGTGCTTGGGGCTTAGAGATGGAATCTCGTTTATCTTGTCAAGTGATTGTTGTTGATGAGGATTTAGAGATTGAAATTCCTAAATATACGCTCAATCATGCGTCTGAAGGGCATCATTAAAAATTACTAAATCAAAAAATGTGTTTATTTGGTGTATTGAACATTAGTTATATATTTCAATAATATGATTTAATTTTTTATTATTAAATGTATTTTAATATTCAATACGCCCTATACATTTTTTGTTTATTTGGAATTGATGTGATATGAAATCTACAGTATTACAAATTCTCATTCTAACAAGTTCACTCCTATTATCCGCTTGTTCATCTGAACCTAAAGTTAATTTAATTAGTCCAAATAGTACTGTGGTTGCACTGGGAGATTCCCTAACCAATGGTTATGGAGCAACACCACAAACCGCTTATCCAACAATTTTAGCTCAAAAAACTGGCTGGCAAGTGATTAATGCAGGTGTAAATGGCGATACTTCACAGCAAGTACTCGAACGCTTAGATAGTGTTATTCAACAAAAGCCTAAATTGGTTTTACTCGGTATTGGCGGTAATGATGTATTAAGACGTGTTGATAGCCAAACGACTAAACAAAATATTATTCAAATTATTCAAAAACTTAAACAGAATAATATTGCTGTGGTATTAATTGCAGAACCACATTTTAGTGCAAGTGCCTTATTTGGGAAAGCAAGCGATAATCCAATTTATGCTGAAATTGCTAAGCAAGAAAATATTCCCTTATTCGACAATGAATGGTCAAGAATTTTGTCTGATAGTAATCTAAAATCTGACCAAATTCATGCCAATCAACAAGGCTATGCACAATTTGCTGAAAACTTACAAAAGTTTTTAGATGATTTAGGTTATCTCTAATCATTCAATATATGACAAATCATTTTAAGCCCCCCATGCGAAATGGTGTATCAGCAAGTCAAGTTTTTATTCAAAAGAATTATCCTGTTGATACGCTTTTTGCTTATTTATGCTTAAAATTCCCTCATATTCCAGCTGAACAATGGCAACAACGTTTTGATGATGGTTTAATTTATCATCAAAATGGACAAGTCTTAACCATTGATAGTTTATATCAACCATTCATCCATCAAAAAATTTATTATTATCGAGCTTTAGCACAAGAAACTATTGTACCTTTTGAACATCAAATTATCTATGAAAATGAACATATTGTGGTAGTAGATAAGCCACATTTTTTAACCGTTTCACCAACGGGACGCTATGTGCAACAAACTTTATTGGTACGTTTAAAACAACAGCTCAACATCGAACAGCTTACGCCCATTCATCGTTTAGATAGAGAAACAGCAGGGTTAATTTTATTTTGCAAACAAGAACAATACCGAGCAGATTATCAACAACTTTTTGCTCAACGTCAAGTTTATAAACACTACCATGCGATTGCACCATATCGTGCTGATTTAGATTTTCCACGAACATTAAAATTAAACTTACAAAAAGGAAATCCATTTTATACCATGCAAGTCCAACACGGTGAAGCCAATAGCGAAACAGAAATTAAATTAATCGAACATCATCAACATTGGGCAAAATATCATCTTATACCCCAAACAGGTAAACAACATCAATTACGGGTACATTTAAATTATTTAGGTATTCCTATTTTAAATGACCCATTCTACCCTACTGTTCAGCATAAAGCAGATGATGATTTTAGCCAACCTCTGCAATTATTAGCCAAACATTTAAAATTTACTGACCCTATTTCAAGGGAATCATATGAATTTACATCACCACGTGATTTGATATTACCCTAAAATAGAAGACCATAAAAAATCCCTAAAACATTATATATTTTAGGGATTTATCATTTAAAACAATAAATTAACGTTTAACTGAACGAGCCATTGTTTTAAAGCGTTGATTAAATTTATCAACACGACCGCCAGTATTAACTTCTTTTTGACGACCTGTATAGAATGGATGGCAAGCTGAGCATACGTCTAAATAGATAGACTCTTTGTTTAATGCTGAACGAGTTTCAAAAGAATTACCACATGAACAAGTCGCAGTAATTGTAGTATAAGTTGGGTGAATATCGGCACGCATGGTCGATTAACTCCTGAATAAATAGAAAGGTTTTGCTATTATCGCCATTAATCACTCTTAAATATCAAACTTAAGGAAAAAGGTAAGTAAACTTACAGATTAACACGATAATAGACCATTTCTTTTGGCTCACCGAAATTCTAAGATTAGGGCCAAGCACAACAAGCGGTCATCATTATACTCAAAAATCGTATTTTATTCAAATAAAATTTACTGATTTTGAACCATTTCTGCAAAAGTTTCATCTGCCATTGCAATGGTATAAGCAATATCTTCATCAGAATGCACCGATGAAATAAAGCCCGCTTCAAATGCCGATGGTGCAAGGTACACGCCACGCTCTAACATACCATGAAAGAAGTGTTTAAAGGCTTCTACATCACACTTTAACATATTTTCAAAGCTCGATAATTCATCTTGCTCGGTAAAATATAAACCAAACATTGCCCCTTGCTGTTGCGTTTTAAACGCAATACTATGTTTTTGTGCAACTTGCTCTAAACCGTGCAATAATTTGGCTAATTGTTGCTCTAATTTTGCATAAAAATCAGGCTGACGTAAATGTTTAAACATCGCTAAACCTGCACGCATCGCCAATGGATTGCCTGACAATGTCCCTGCTTGATACACACCACCCAAAGGAGCAATACATGACATAATTTCTTTTTTACCGCCAAATGCACCGACTGGCAAACCTGCACCAATAATTTTGCCCAATGTGGTCAAATCAGGTTTAACATCGTACACGCTTTGAGCTCCACCCAATGCTACACGGAAGCCTGTCATCACTTCATCAATGATAAAAACTGCACCATATTCATCGCACAATTCACGAATGGTGGTTAAAAATCCATCTTTTGGTTTAACCAAATTCATATTGCCTGCGACTGGCTCAATAATCACCCCTGCAATATCTGACCCATATTGTTGAAAAGATTCACGAATGGCGTTTTTATCATTGTACGGTAAGACAAGCGTATGTTTCGCAAAATCTTCTGGCACACCTTTTGATGTTGGCTCGCCCAAGGTCAATAAACCCGAACCAGCTTTTACCAACAAACTGTCTGAATGTCCATGATAACAACCTTCAAACTTGATGATTTTATTGCGTCCTGTATAACCACGAGCCAAACGAATTGCCGTCATGGTGGCTTCTGTACCTGAATTAGTCATACGCACCAATTCAATTGATGGCATAATTTCGCAAATTACATCTGCCAATGCTGTTTCGTGTACCGTTGGAGCACCATAGCTTAAACCATCAACGGCAGCATCTTGCACAGCTTTGACGATGTCTGGGTGAGAATGTCCCAAAATCATTGGTCCCCATGAACCGACATAATCGATATAACGCTTATCGTCTTCATCCCACAAATACGCCCCTTCAGCACGTTTGATAAAAATAGGGGTACCGCCTACACTTTTAAATGCACGCACAGGCGAATTTACCCCTCCCGGAATGTGTCGGCTGGCTTCGGCAAAAAGTTGGGCTTGTTTCGCTGAAATTGTCATAAAAATTATCCTAATTTAAACCATAAAGAATAAGTCATTTTAGCATTAAATAAGATAAAAATCACTTTTTCACTGCAAAACAATGTTCCGATAATCTTTAAATATCAATAAACCAGTCTTCAGGAAAATCAGGCATTTGCCATTCGCTATCCCAATGATAATTTTCTCCAATCGTATAAATCACGTCATTGGTTTGATATTCAAAGCGAATACTATAAATAGCCAATATTCGATTTGGACAATCGCTATCATATTCTCTAAATAAATCAGGATATTGATGTTTTAATATCTGTTCTGCAAATAAAATAGCATTTTCTCTATCTTGCCAAACAGCTAAAATTTGCTCTTGTGCTTTTTCAATACAATATTGGATAGATTGACCAGCTGGATATTCAACAAATATCAAAATATCAGCGATTTGAAATTCATCTGTCCAAATATGACCATCAGTATCACGATTTAATGGCTTTTCATTAAATAGGTTAATTTCATACATTTTTAATTTATCTCATAATAATCTCACGCTAATATAGTCAAATAACTTAAAAACTGGTACAAAATTAACCATTATGCTGTAGGGGCGAATCATATTCGCCCAATAAACACAAGGTTTTCACAGGGCAAATGTGATTTGCCTCTACAAATCTGTACCAATTTTTAAGTTGAATTAGTATATCTACAATTTATTTAGGTAAATTTAATATCGGTTTATTTTAAATAAAACACTAAAATGCGATATATTGATTTACCCAACGACAAAATTCATCATCCGAATTTTCATCACCATATTGAGCAGGGATTTTTATAATTTCCAAAGCAGTTTTTGGAATACTAACATTAAAAGTATCTGTTACCCATTGTTGAAATTCAAGATTGGGATTAACTTTAAATTCCCTATATTCATTGGGCGAAAGATGAAAATAATCGTCCCAACAAATTTCATCATAACCAATGGCGAGCAGTCTTAAAAAATCCACCACATTATCAGCCAATACACAACAAAGAGCTGAACCAGACCCCGAACCAATATGGACGATTTTTAATTGATTGTCATCATTTAACCAAAAGGCACATTGTGAACCGTCCGCCCCACTTTGAGCAAAAACACACAATCTGTCGTCAATATTATCATCTAAATCGTTTTGAAAAATCCACCAATCAGACACAGGGCAATCAGGTGCAGAAAAATCTATATTTGTTCCACCATTTCGCTCATTATCCGTCCAGCTTTCTCTTACTTTTTGCCTATCATTTAGACAACCAAAACGAATATTCTCATCATTGTGTACAACATCTGAATAATAGCCATTTTGCTCAATCCATTCATAAAGCTGTTTTATTTCTTTTGGAATAGTCATTGTTTTTGGCAATTTGGCTTGCAATTGGGTAATTAAAAGATTACTCATAATTCTACCTATTTCTCTATTTATAGTTATAGCTTAATGATATACTCAAAACAATTCCGCCCACGCTTCCACACGTTTCGCCACATCATCGACATCTAAAGCTAAAACATCGCTAATGACCGCACACATATCCGCCCCTGCGTTAATGACGACTGATGAATTTTCAACCGTTAATCCACCAATCGCACAAATGGAAATATTGGGAAATTGCTGTTTACATCGTTGAATAATGTTTACACCGATATTTTTGGCTTGCGTTTGTTTTGATGTTGATGAATAAATTGCCCCAAATGCCACATAATCCGCACCATCAGCAACCGCTTGTTTAGCCAAATCTAAATCACTCATGCAGGTTCGCCCAATAATTGCACTATCGCCTAATAATTGCCGTGCTTGTTGAATAGAACCATCATCTTGTCCTAAATGAACGCCTACATTAAATTGCTGTGCCAGTTGCATATTATCATTGATAATTAACGGAACTTTATAATTTGCACATAATTCCGCAATGCGTGGAATTTCTTCTAGTTGTTGCGATAATTGAATCTGTTTCCGCCGATATTGTAATAAGGCGATTTTCCCTGTAGATAATGCTTGTTCTAATTTATTATATAATATTGAAAACTCATCATCATTGGTAATTAAATATAAACCTTTCACGATACATTCTCCTATGTTCCGTTAAAAATAGGCTGAGTATTGCACCCAACCTATTTGATGTTGATTTTATTATCCGTGACGTTTTACAAAATCGTCCATAAATGCGGTTAAAGCTTGTACACCTTCCAAAGGCACAGCATTATAAATACTTGCACGCATACCACCGACTGAACGATGTCCTGCAAGATTGAGTAAATGATTTTGCTCTGCTTCTTGTAAAAAGGCTTTTTCTAAAGCAGTATCGGCTAATGTAAATGGAACATTCATAATTGAACGATATTGTTTAGCAATTGGATTATGATAAAAATCACTACCATCAATATAATCATATAAATGTTTGGCTTTAGCAAGATTTTGTTGATGAATAGCATCAACACCGCCTTGTTTCAATAACCATTCAAACACTAAACCTGATAAATACCATGAATAAGTCGCTGGCGTATTGACCATTGAGCCATTTTTCGCTTGTTCATCATAACGTAATAAACTTGGAATATTAGCTTGATATTGGTCTAATAAATCATCACGCACAATCACAATAGTTAAACCAGCAGGACCGATATTTTTTTGAGCACCTGCATAAATTAAACCAAAACGGCTGACATCAAGCGGTGCAGATAAAATACTTGATGAAAAATCACACACCAGCGGTGCTGAACTATCTGGAATACCATCAAACTGTACACCGCCAATGGTTTCATTATCGGCATAATGCACATAAGCAACATCAGCATCGATATTCCATTCACTTTGCGGTCGAATAGTAAATAAACCATCTTGTTGTGTTAAAGCATCAATAATTTGAATATCGCCATAACGTTTCGCTTCTTTTGATGCTTTTTCTGACCAAATTCCTGTATTGATATAGGTTGCTTTTGAGTTTTTACCCAATAAATTCAACGGAATGGCTGAAAATTGTAATGATGCTCCACCTTGTAAAAATAACACTTTATAATTACTTGGAATATTCATTAACGTGCGTAAATCAGCTTCTGCTTTTTCTGCAATCGCTACATAATCGGCACTACGATGGCTCATTTCCATCACAGAGACACCCTTGCCCTGCCAATCTAATAACTCACGTTGAGCTTGTTCTAACACTTCAGTTGGTAAACTTGCAGGACCTGCACAAAAATTATATGCTCGCATAAATCAATACTCTCTGATGATATTCATCATAAATTGCCAATCTATTTAGAATAGAGGATATATTCATAAAATAATGCAATATTTAACCACAAATTTAGTTTTTTTTCGATATTTTTCACAATTTTTTTAAAAGGTTTTATCAATCATCGTCCACATGGGAAATTTAATATTGCTATGTTATAATAAACATAAAGTCATTCCATAGATGAATAACATGAATTTTTTTAGCCTAATTGCTCTTTCCTTTGCAATGTCAATGGATGCTTTTGCCGTTGCGATTGCTAAAGGAGCTTTATTAGAACACAAACCGAGTTTTATTAAAGCACTCAAAATAGGCTTATTATTTGGATTAATTGAGGGTATAACCCCGTTCATTGGTTGGACATTAGGACATATAGCCCATCAATGGATTGAACAATGGGATCATTGGATTGCATTTTCTTTATTGACCGCATTAGGTTTAAAAGTGATTTACGAATATTTCACCCATTCTCCTACAGAAATCAGCATACAGACCGAAGAAAATAAATCATGGTGGCTTTTAATCTTAACTGCAATCGGCACTAGCCTTGATGCAATGACTGTAGGTGTTAGCCTTGCTTTTTTAGATGTAAATATCTTTATTGCTACACTGATGATTGGGCTAACAACAACTTTAATGGTTACTTTAGGTATTTTAATTGGACAAAAAGCTGGAAAAAGATGCGGTGATTATGCTGAATTATTAGGCGGAATTACATTAATTATCATTGGTAGTTTTATTCTATATCGCCATATATGTTCGTAATTTAATCAATATTACAAAAAACAGCTTGATTTTTCCTGAATAATAGTGATTAATAGACATTCTGAAATGTGAAAGGAACTTAAATGAAACAGCATAATCGTTGGTTAGCCATTTTATTGGCTAGCACTATCGTATTTGCACCAATTGCTGAAGCAAAACGTGCAGGTGGCGGTAAAAGTCATGGTATGTCTCGTCAAAGCAGTTCACAACCTGCTTCGCCTACCCCTATTCAACCCAATAAAAGTGCTACTCCTACACCACAAGCTCCACAAAAAAGTGGCTCTAATGTCGGTGGTATGGTAGCAGCTGGTGTAGCTGGTGCTGCTGTTGGTGCTTTAGCTGCTAATGCAATGGCAGATGATGGTGATAAAGATAAAGAGGAAGAATCAAGTAGCTTTGGTTGGTTATTTTGGTTAGTTCTAGCAGGTTTAGCATTTGCTGCATTCCGCTTTTTTAGCAGTAAAAAAAAACTAGCAACCGCTAACCCTAACCCTTATGCACCTAACTCAGGTCATACGAGCAATAATGCACAATTTGGTACGCCAATTAACGCACAAACTCGCCAAAATGTAAGTAGTCATAGTGGCGATAATACTAATATTTTTGGTCAGCCTGTAGGTGGTTCAAATCCATCTGCTCCACAACAAAATTTTGGTATTTATACTAACAATGGCAATAACTTACCTGATGGTAGTGAGCCTGCGGCATTCTTGCGTATTGCACGTCAGCGTTTTAACCATATTCAAGCCATGAATAGTGCAAGCAATATTGATGAAATCCGCCGTTACTTAACGCCTGATTTATATCAATCAATGTATGCAGATATTATGGCAAATAGTGATGAAAATGTTGCTGAATTTAGTAATTTAAATGCAATGGTTGCTGATACAAGTACTGAAAATGGTCAATATATTGTAAGTGTTCGCTTTACAGGTACTGTAAGTGAAGATTTAAATAGCTTGCCGCAACCATTTACTGAAATTTGGCATTTTGTTAAACCAGTTGGTTCTACCGATGATTGGTTAGTTGCTGGTATTCAACAAGCTTAATGCTCGTCTGTAATGTAAAATGGCATTTCTAAATTGGAAATGCCATTTTTAATTTAAACTGTTCATATTAAACATGACGAGCGTAAACCATCGTCCATTTTAGTTGATTATTCTGTACATCATCTATATCATGATTAATAACTCGCCATGCTATCGCCAACATAAAATCAATTTTGCCATGTGCCGATAAAAGACTACAAGGTGTACAATAAAATCTAAAATAGCCAATTTTTTCATGGTATACCATACCCCATTGTGTATCCCTTTGAATTTGTGTATTTAATTGATTTAAATTAATACGAATCCCCAAACCACTCGCTTTTAAAACTGCTTCTTTAACTGTCCAAATTTTAAACCAATGAGCAGAGATTTTTCCCTGTGTCTGCCATGCTTGATATTCATCATCATGAAAACAATGTTGTGCCATTGCTTCAAAACGCACTTTACGCTGTAATTGTTCGATATCAATACCTATATCTTGTAATTCATCACTAATCAACAAAGCAGATAAATCTGAACTATGACTATGATTAAAAGCAATTCTTTGCCCAACAATATAAGGTTTACCATAATCATCGGTCATAAATTGAACATCATCTTGCTGTAAGTAATGTAAAATTTGTTGCTCACGATATTGACGTATAGCTTGTTTACGTTGTTGTTGATATTCACGGCGTGATATTGGATTTTTTAGCTCCGATGATGGATAAATTTCATCAAGTTGTTTTAAAATAATCTGTGTAGTCATTTCTAATAAACTAAATATTATGAATTATGCTGATATTATGAAGTTAATGTACAAAAATATGCAATTCTATTATACAAAATTTACACAATAAATCTTTAGTAATTTACTTATATTTGCTTGCATATTTTAATACCAAAAAGTACAATAACACCAACTAGTACTAGACATACAGTTTATTATTATAAATGTATATTTAGATAAAAATGATATATCCATGAGGTTTTTATGATAAAACGTCCATCTCCTATACTCACTGCCTGTGCATTAGCCGTGAGTTTAGCCTTAGTTGGCTGCGGCGATAAAGAAAGTAAAACAGATGCTCAAACTGCAACAACTGCTGAGAAGCCAGCACCTGAAGTTGGAGTTATTGTTGCCCAAGCACAAACGATTGAAAATTTTACCGAATTAAAAGGTCGTGCCAGTGCTTATGAAGTCGCACAAATTCGTCCACAAGCTACAGGTGTTATTTTAAAACGTCTTTTTGCTGAAGGTAGTTTTGTTAAAGCAGGACAAGCTTTATATGAGTTAGACTCTCGTACCAACCGTGCAAGTGCTGAAAATGCACACGCTGCTGTACTACGTAGTCAAGCCAATTTGAATGCTTTACGCACCAAAGAAAATCGTTATCGTCAATTGGTTGGAACTAATGCAATTTCTAAACAAGAATATGATGATATTGTGGCTCAAGTGCGTTTAGCTGAAGCAGACTTAGCTGCAAGCAAAGCAAGTTTAAAAAGTGCTGAAGTGAATTTAGGTTACTCAACCATTCGTTCACCTATTTCTGGACGTGTTGGTGAGTCTAACGTTACAGTTGGTGCATTAGTTACAAACGGTCAAGGTGATGCCTTAGTTACTGTACAACGTTTAGACCCAATTTATATTGATATTACCCAATCAAGTGCTGATTTATTGCGTTTACGCCGTGAAATTGCTCAAGGTAATGTTAATTATAATGGTAATGCAAACGTTAAATTAACTTTAGAAGATGGTAGTACTTATCCACTAGAAGGTAAACTGGCATTTGCAGGAGCAACTGTTAATGAAGCGACAGGTGCAGTAACATTGCGTGCGATTTTCCCAAATCCACAGCATATCTTATTACCGGGTATGTATGCCACAGCCAAAATTTCGCAAGGCGTACTCAATCATGCCTATCTAGTTCCACAAACCGCATTAACACGTAATCCTTTAGGGAAAGCCGTGATTATGGTTGTCAATAATGAGTCTAAAGTTGTAGCTCGTGAAGTGGAAACTTCAGGAACACAGGGTACAAATTGGATTGTTACTCAAGGTTTAGCAGATGGCGATAAGGTAATTGTTACTGGTATTGCCAAAATTAAAGCTGGTGATACTGTAAAAGCAAATTTGACATCTTTAGCTGAATTAGCACCAGCAACAACTACTCCAACACCTATTGAAAATAAAGATACATCTGCAACAACAACAGAATCATCAAATGAATCAGTGAACAAAACTGGCGAACAAACCACAGCAACCACTACACCATCAAACAATAAATCGACAGATAATACATCTAACGATGAAAAATCTACACAATAGGTGATGATGTATGGCTAAGTTTTTTATTCATCGCCCCATTTTTGCGTGGGTGATTGCGTTAATTATTATGTTCGCAGGTATTCTGACTTTAAAAAATATGCCTGTAGCACAATATCCAAAAATCGCCGCACCGCAAATCCAAATCAATGCCGTATATGCAGGTGCATCTGCGGATACTGTGGAAAAA
This sequence comes from Moraxella sp. ZY210820, assembly GCF_030674635.1. Classification (NCBI taxonomy): domain Bacteria; kingdom Pseudomonadati; phylum Pseudomonadota; class Gammaproteobacteria; order Moraxellales; family Moraxellaceae; genus Nasibacterium; species Nasibacterium caprae. The sequence goes on from NZ_CP089978.1 coordinate 1,311,407, forward strand.
ACTGTAACACAAATTATCGAACAGCAAATGACTGGTCTCGATGGTATGCGTTATATTGAAGGTAATAGTACCAATGGTTCATCACAGCTCACTGTATATTTCCAACAAGGTACTGACCCTGATATGGCTCAAGTCCAAGTACAAAATAAATTACAGTCAGCAACACCACTACTGCCACAAGATGTACAAAGACGTGGTATTACAGTAAGTAAAGGTAATCCAAGCTTTTTACAAGTATTAGCATTCTACTCTGAAGATGGTAGTATGTCTGATGCCGATATTAAAGACTATGTTGCGTCTAATATTTCAGAACAGCTTAGTCGTGTAGAAGGCGTTGGTTCCGTACGTGTATTTGGTGGTTCGTATGCGATGCGAATTTGGTTAGACCCTGCCAAATTAGCTAATTTTAACCTAACACCGCTTGATGTATCTAATGCGATTTCAGCACAAAATACACAAGTGGCAGTCGGTCAAATTGGTGCATTGCCTTCTCGTGAAGGACAAGCCATCAATGCGACAGTAACCGCTCAAAGTTTATTACAAACTCCAGAACAATTCCGTAATATCATCTTAAAAAATTCACAAAATGGCTCGATTGTACGTTTATCAGACGTGGCTCGTGTGGAATTAGGCTCTGATAGTTATGATGTGGTTTCTAAATACAATGGTAAACCTGCAGGTGGTCTTGCTGTTAGTTTGGCGACAGGTGCAAATGCTCTAGAAACTGCAAAACGTGTGGAAAAAGTTTTAAACAATTTGCGTAAAAACTATCCAACTGGTTTAAAAGATGAAGTGGCTTATGATACTACGCCTTTTGTTGAGCGTTCGATTTCAGCGGTAGTAAAAACACTTATTGAAGCGGTTATTCTCGTCTTCTTGGTAATGTTTTTATTCTTACAAAACTGGCGTGCAACCATTATTCCAACTTTTGCCGTGCCTGTGGTGGTACTTGGTACATTTGCGGTCATCAACTTATTTGGCTTTAGTATCAATACACTCACCATGTTTGCGATGGTACTAGCGATTGGTCTTCTGGTCGATGATGCGATTGTCGTGGTAGAAAACGTTGAACGTATTATGGTCGAAGAACATCTTGACCCAGTAACTGCAACCGAAAAATCAATGGGGCAAATTTCTGGTGCACTAGTCGGTATTACATCTGTACTTTCAGCAGTATTTATTCCATTATCATTTATGGGTGGTACATCAGGAGTGATTTATCGTCAATTCTCAATTACCTTGATTGTTGCGATGTTATTATCATTACTGATTGCGATTGTCTTTACCCCTGCCTTATGTGCAACCATGCTCAAACAGCATGACCCAAATAAAAAACCAAGCAATAATCCAATTGCAAAATTCTTCCATGGCTTTAACCGTGCATTTGATGCAACAGCATCGCTCTATCAACGTAGCGTTGGTAAAATGATCTCTAAAATGGGGCGTTGGGTTTCAGTCGCTATTTTTGTAGTTTTCTGTGGTATCTTAGGTTTTCTAGGTAAAAGTTTACCATCATCATTCTTACCAACAGAAGACCAAGGTATGATTATGACCTTGATTCAACTCCCAGTAAACTCATCTATGGAGCGTACTGAAAAAGTGGTGGATCAAGTCGCTGACTACTATATGAACAAAGAAAAAGATATGGTGGAGTCAGTATTTAGTGTATCTGGTTTCTCATTTGGTGGTGGCGGACAGAATCAGGGTATGGCTTTCGTCCGTCTTAAAGATTGGGAACAGCGTACAACGCCTGAACTGCAAAGTCCTGCTCTCGTTCAACGTGCAATGTCATTAAACGCAATTCCTGAAGCAGAATTAGTCTTCCCTATGCAATTACCTGCAATGTTAGAATTAGGTAACTCTACAGGTGTACAATTTGTATTAAAAGATGTCAATGCCAATGGACCTGAAAAACTTGACTTAGCCAGTAAAGAAATCTTAAAAATGATTTCTCAAGATAAACGTTTTGTGTTTAGCCATTCAACATCTCAAGATACTGCACCACAATACAAAGTCATCATTGACCAAGAAAAAGCAGGTTCAATGGGTGTAAGTTTAAGCGATATTAACCGTACTATGGGTATTGCTTGGGCTGGCTCTTATGTCAATGATTTTATTGACCGTGGTCGTGTGAAAAAAGTCTATGTACAATCAGATACTGATGGACGTATGATGCCTGAAGATTTAAATAAATGGTATGTGCGTAATTCATCAGGTGAAATGATTCCATTCTCTGCATTTGCGACTGGACATTGGGAGCATGGTTCACTAGGCTTAAAACGTTATAATGGTTCATCATCAATTACCCTTGAAGCGGTAGGTATGATGAGTACTGGTGAAACCATGAAAACCATTGAAGGTTTTGCCGATAAATTACCTGAGTTAGGCTTTAATGGCTTTGCTTATGAATGGACTGGTTTATCACTTGAAGAACAAGAAGCTGGCTCACAAAAAATGATTGTATTTGCGTTAGCTGGTTTAATGGTGTTCTTAATTTTGGCAGCATTGTATGAAAGTTGGTCTGTACCATTCTCAGTGATGCTCTCTATTCCAATTGGTGTATTAGGTTCATTTATTCTCACTTTCGCTGTGATGATTATTACCAAAGATTTCCAAAATGTGGGGAATAATATCTACTTTACCGTTGCGATTGTTGCCGTAATTGGTCTTGCCGCTAAAAATGCGATTTTGATTGTTGAATTTGCAAAAGAATTGCAAGAGCAAGGCGAAGATTTAATCAAAGCAACACTACATGCATCAAAAATGCGTTTACGTCCAATTATCATGACCACATTGGCATTCGGTTTTGGTGTATTACCATTAGCGATTGCGTCTGGTGCAGGTGCTGCCGCACAGCATTCTGTGGGTTATGGGGTACTTGGTGGCGTATTAAGTTCTACTGTACTCGGGATTTTCTTTATTCCAGTATTCTTTGTCATCGTGCGTAGTATCTTTAAATACAAAGCAAAACCACAACAGGAGAAACATTTATAATGCAACAACACAGCTTTAATCTCGCTCGTGGTTTTGCAATCTCAGTTCTCGCATTGGCTCTGACTGCATGTCAGACCATGCGTGGGACTGAGCCAGTCGCTCAACCAAATATTGAAACTCAATTTAACACGCTACCGCAAGCAGGCGATTATCCATCATTAGCAGAACTAGGTTATAAAGATTTTTTTGCTGATGAACGTTTAATTAAAATCATTGATTTAGCATTAGCAAATAATCGTGATATGCGTGTCGCAACCTTAAATATTCAAAAAGTACAGCAACAATATCGTATTGCTGAAAATAATGAATTACCGACCATTGGTGCAAGTGGTAGTATTATCCGTCAAGATAATGCGAGTACACCAAAAGCTATTACAAGCTATAGTGTTGGTCTTGGTGTTACATCATACGAGCTTGACTTTTGGGGACGTGTACGGAGCTTAAAAGATGCTGCTCTCGACAGCTATCTTGCAACACAAAGCTCAAAAGATGCAACTCAAATTAGCTTAATTAGTCAAATTGCACAATCATGGCTTAATTATGCTTATGCCAATGCACGTTTAACATTGGCTCAACAAACGCTTAAAGCACAGCAAGAAAGTTATAACCTAAACCAAAAACGCTTTAAAGCAGGTATTGCCAGTGAAATTCCATTACGTCAGTCGCAAATTTCTGTGGAAACTGCTCGTAATGATGTAGCAACTTATCAGACCCAAGTTGCTCAAGCCAAAAATACTTTGGATTTATTGGTTGGGCAACCTGTAGCTGATGAATTATTAGCGAAAACTGCGGTTAAAAATATCACTAAAGCACAAGTTTTAGGTACAGGTTTGCCAAGTGATTTACTTAACAATCGTCCTGATATACGTGCTGCTGAATATCAACTGAGTGCTATGGGTGCAAATATTGGTGCAGCAAAAGCTCGACTTTATCCAAGTATCCGTCTTACAGGGACTGCTGGTTTAGCTTCTACCGATTTAAGTGATTTATTTAAATCGGGTGCATTTTTATGGTCAGTTGGTCCAAGTCTTGAATTACCAATTTTTGACTGGGGAACACGCAAAGCTAATATCAAAATTGCTGAAACTGACCAACAAATCGCTTTAGCCAATTATGAAAAAGCCATTCAAAATGCGTTTAAAGAAGTGAATGATGCTTTAGCGACTCGTGCCTTTATTATCGACCGCATGAATGCTCAACAACGTTTAGTTGAAGCAACAGGCGTGAATTACAAACTTTCAACAGCTCGTTTTAATGCAGGCATTGATAGTTATTTAAATGTCCTTGATGCACAACGTTCGGCTTATAGTGCGGAACAAAGTTTATTAGTGGTTTATCAAGCTAATTTAAATAATCAAATTGAACTGTATAAAACACTTGGTGGCGGTATAAAAGTTTATCAGACTGATGAACGTCATCATCAGCCAAGTAGTGCAGATATTCATAAAAAAGTAGATTAACCGAGTATTAAAACACTCAATCAAATTTCCCCCTTTTAACTATTAAAAGGGGGAAATTTTTATGGATCAGATTTAGATAATAGATACTTATTTTAATCCAAAAGTATTCTTATCTAATGGTAATTCAACCTGCATACCTAAACCACCATCTTGACCATGCACATCTGAATCACTCAACCAAGCATTCAATTTTAATGGAATTGTTGGTTTAATACGATGTGTCCAAGTTACTTCAACTGATTTTAAGTTATCTTGATTTGGAAAAGCATAGTTATTTTGGCGACTGGTTGCACGAGCTTTGTCTAATTTTGCAAACATCATACGACCAGATACACTATTCATTTTATCAATATGTATATGACCACCTAAAGATACAGATTGTGCATCACCACCTAAAGGATAAGCCAAAGGATAACCTTGTTGATAGAAACCATCTTTATATGTCGTACCATGCTCATAACTGATACCACGTGTTTTCATATTGGTACGTGTATCCGCCCATTCTGCATACACTTGATATGGCATTTTATTATAGCTTGATGAATAATCTAAACCTGATAAATACATTTTCTTTGATGGTAAGAAGTTAGCTTCATCTTCACCCACATATTGTGCATAAACACTCACAGGCACATCAACTATATGTCCTAAAGATAAACGTCCATCAAAACCTGCAATTTGGTTTGACTGGTCATATTGCCCATTATAAACATTATCTTGATTACCTGCTAAGGCTTTCATTAAATCACTTGCTGTTTGGCGACGACCTTCCCCACCCCATTGTAAAGTCCGCGAAAAACCTAATTCAAGATAAGGTGTTGGCTGAGCCGTTACACGCATACCAATTAACTTCGCATCGGGTACAGCTTTATAATTTCGTAATTGACCTGCAAAAATTTGATATTGCCAATCACCAATCCAAGATAACCATTCTGTTTCAAAGGCTTGATGTTTATCACGTTGTAAGGTTACGCCCACAACCGAACGGCTGGCATCACCACGAATTAAACTACCCTCATGACCTGCCCCCCACCACGTTGGAATTTGACCCGCCACTAACCATTGATTAAATGCTTGCCCCGCAATATATGAACCATCTACATTAACATCATTTTTTTTATTGCCAATTTCACTGTCTTTTTCTGCAGTTACACGCAATTTAATATCCCAATGTTCACCACCTGCATTTGCTTCAGTAAACGCACTATATTGAGCATAGCTATTATCACCAAATTGATGTGCTAAAGGTTTCTCTTCAGATTGTAATGACAAACCTGCTTTAAACATACTATTTTCATTGATTAATGCTTGACGCACACGCTCAATCACTTCATGTTGAGTACTATCATTCGCTTTAGCATTGCTTAATGCACGCTCGATTTCATTATGTGATAACGGCCATGTAGATGTACTAATTTGAATAACACCTTGTTGTTGTAACCAGTTTAAATCTTGGCGTAACTCGGCTTGATTTAGAACTAGACCATTGGCAAATGCACCATTTGCCATCAACAAGAATATTGCACCTGCCAAATATTTTTTTACTAGACTCATCATAAAACTCTCGATTTTTACATGACATTATTGTACCTGATATTATTATAAAAAGAAAAATATTATTGTAACTCAACATAAAAAAGCCATACAATCAAGTATAGCTTTAATTTATTTTAACTGACATTTAACGGTCTTTTAATGGTACCCAACCATGTACCCAAGCAGACTTCATATTCAAATTTGCATTTGATATAATTTTTTGACGCGTTGCTTCTGCACTTGCTTTATCTTTATGTGGACCAACCATAATACGTAAACCTTTTGATGTTGGACTTGTGGTTACACGATAACCATTCGCACGCAATTGTGCAATTTGTTTATTTGCACTTGCTGTATCTTTTGCCAACGAAATTTGTACCATCCATTGACGTTTATCTGTATTTGATTTTTTCTTATCTGCTTCAGCCTTACGTTTTGCCTGTTCTTGCTCACGTTTACGTTCTTGTTCAGCTTTACGTTTTCTTGCTTCTTCTTGTTGTAAACGCTTACGTTCTTCTTGCTCAGTATTACGTTTTACTTGCTCTTGTTCACGTTTACGCTCTTGTTCAGCCTGACGTTGTTTGGCTTGTTCTTGCTCCGCTTTACGCTTAGCTTCTTGTGCCTGCTGACGCTTAATTTCAGTTTGTTCAGCTCTACGTTGTTCAGCTAGTGCTTGACGTTGTATTGCAGCATCTTGTTCTGGTGTTATTTCTTCATATACCTGCTTTTGCTGAGCTTCAACTTCTGTTTGACGTGTTTGCAATTGTTCAGCCTGTTGTTGCTGTTGTATTGCTTGTTGCTGACGTGCAAATTCATCAGCTTGTTGTTGTACACGAGCCATATTTTGTTCATTTAATTGCTGTTGAACTGTAGTATCATCAGCCTTTAATTCTTGTAACTCAACTGGTTTCACTTGCTCTGACTCAGGAATTTGATTTTGTTCGCTCGAACTAATGATACCACTTGGAGATACAGCCTGTGGAGATAGTTCTTTTTTACTCACACTTTGCCCGAGTATGGCAACGAGAATACCACCACCGAGTAATAATACACCGCCTAATATTTGTTTTTTATTCATGATTCAAATGTTCCCAAATCGCTTCTAACGTATGAAATGAACCACACACCAACATAATTTGATGTGTTTGCAGTTGAGATAACGCCAATTCAAAGGCTTGTTGAATACTTGGCAATGTTGTTACATTTTGCCCATCTAGTGTAGTTAATAATTGTTGCTCACTCGCAGCTCGTTGTACATTTAAAGGTGCAATATACCAATGTACGATATCAGTTTTTAAATCATTTACTACACTTTGAATATCTTTATCAACTAACATTGAAAATACAACCACAACTTCACGATATTGTGTATTTTGTTGTAAATAGTTTTGCAACTGTTTTCGTAAAAAATCAATACCATGTGGATTATGCCCTGCATCAAAAATTACCGTTTTTCCATCGACTTGGCGAATTTCAAAACGTCCTGATAATTTAGCTTGCATAATACCCTGTTGTAAGGCTGTTTCACTCACTGCCAAACCACTTAATAATATCGCATTGACTGCAGCAGCCACATTTTGTATTGCCAATGAGGCATAAGGTAGACTTAATGTCATACCCGAAGTAGATAACTGCCATCTATCAGCATATTGTTGTATAAAATAATCACGATTGACCGCATATAAAGAGGCATGACATTGTTCAACCTTATCGATAATTGCTTGTGGAATCACTTGTTCCCCAGCAAAGACTACAGGAATATTTGCACGAATAATCCCTGCTTTTTCATAAGCAATTTGCTCAATGTTATCCCCTAACCAATCGACATGGTCGATACCAATATTGGTAATAACAGCAACATCAGGTGCAATCACATTAACTACATCTAAACGCCCACCTAAACCTACTTCCAACACCCAAACATTACAATTTTGTTGCTTGAATATTAAAAAACTCGCTAATGTTGTTGCTTCAAAAAAGGATAAACTCAAACCGCAGGCTTGACGTGCTTGCTCAACTTGTACAAAAGCCTGTACCAAGATATCATCAGCAACTTCTATCCCATTGATTTTAACTCGTTCATTAAAACGGTAAATATGTGGTGATTGATATAAAGCAACACGATAGCCTTGTTGTGTTAAAATACTAGCAATTGTTGTTGTAGTTGAACCCTTACCATTTGTTCCTGCTACTGTAATCACTTTTGCATTTGGCTGAGTAACCTTTAAATATTCAGCAACAGGTTGTACACGCTCTAAACCTAAATCAATTCCTGTTACATGGATTTGACCTAAATAATTAAGCCATGTTAGCAAACTATCATTAACACTTGGAATAGATAATGTATTCAATTTCAACATCTTCACATGGGTAGGGTTAAAATATCATAGCTTAAATTAGACAAAAAAGCTAGGTTTAACCCAGCTTTTTATTGTTCGTATTTCAAATGATTATCAATCATGATAATCCATTATACATGAATATTCATTAATTTAGACAATAAACGATGTACAGTTTCTTTAAGCTCATGTCGATGTACTATCTTATCTACCACGCCATGCTCAACCAAATATTCAGCACGTTGGAATGGCTCATCAAGTTTTTCACGCACAGTTTGTTCAATCACACGTTTACCAGCAAAACCAATCATTGCTTTTGGTTCAGCCAAATGTAAATCGCCCAACATAGCTAAAGATGCTGTTACCCCACCATAAACAGGGTGCGTTAAGACCACAATATATGGAATTTTAGCATTTTTCAAACGCTTAATCGCTGCTGATGTGCGTGCCATTTGCATTAATGACAACATACCTTCTTGCATTCTCGCCCCGCCAGACGCAGCAAAACAAATCAAGGGTTGTCGATGTTCTAAGGCATATTCAGCTGCTTGTACGAAACGGTCACCGACCACAGTTCCCATTGACCCTCCCATAAAATCAAATTCAAATGCACAAGCAACTACAGGCATTTGTTTTAATAAACCTTGCATAACCACTAAGCCTTCAGTCTCTCCTGTCTTTTGCTGTGCTTCTTGCATACGTTCAGGATAAGGCTTAGAATCAACAAATTTTAAAGGGTCTTTTGCGGTAAATTGTTGTCCTAATTCTTGTTGTACCTCATCTAAAAACCATTCAAGACGGTGTCTTGCTTTCATTACACCATGAAAGTTACAAAATGGGCAAACATAAAGACTTTCAATCACTTGCTGTTCAGTACCTGTAGCCTTGCATTCAGGACATTCAATGAGTGGTTCACTATTTGTTGGCAACTCAATTTCTGGTGCAACATTTTTTAATGCAACACTTGGAATATCACGCTCAAACCACGGCGTACTCACTGTTAAATTTGGTTTTGCTTCACTCATACTATTTCATCGAGTGCAACTCGAAGCTCCTTCACTTTATTAATTGTTTGTACCGTTGCTTGCTCAATATCCAAAGTGGCAAAAGGTTTGACTAATGCACTACCTACAATGACCGCATCTGCAACTTGTGCCATCGCTTGTGCTGATTTTGCATCATTAATACCAAAACCTACCCCAACAGGAACATCGGTATAAGATTTGATTTTGGCGATACGTTGTCCTGCTTCTACAACATCTAAACGACTAGAGCCTGTAACACCTTTTAAGGACACATAATAGATAAATCCACGCCCATGTTTGACTACATCTTGAATACGTTGGTCTGTTGATGTTGGTGCAAGCAAGAAAATTTGGTCTAAATCATGTTGCTTTAAAAGTGCATTAAAATCAGCCGATTCTTCAGGCGGTAAATCAACCAATAATACACCATCTACCCCACTTTCTACTGCAATATTAACAAATTTTTCATAGCCAATCACTTCAATCGGATTGAGATAACCCATCAACACCACAGGTGTTTGACTATCTTGCTCACGAAATTGTTTAACCATCGCTAACGCATCAAGTGTATTTGTCCCACCTGCCAATGCACGCTCAGCAGCCAAAGCAATCACAGGACCATCTGCCATTGGATCTGAAAATGGTAAACCTAGTTCAATCACATCAACCCCAGCTTCAACCATTTGATGTAACAAAGGTACTGTTACTTGTGGTTGTGGATCTCCTGCCATAATATAAGACACTAAGGCTTTACGATTTTGTTGCTTTAACTGTTGAAAACGAATTGCCAAACGAGACATAAAACATACCTTTACATATAGAAAATTTCAAACCTGTTCATTGTCGGATATTTTCAAGCATATCACAATATTTTAATGATTTATTTTTGCGACAACAGGGCAAAAACAATCAATTATTCAGTTTTTTTAGATACAAAAAACTACAATTGCATAAATTTAATGCTATTTATCACACTAAAAACGCCAATTATAGAACAAATCAATCGCACGTTTAGTATCTTGACTTGCTTCTAAATAGAGACGTCGATTAATTTGATAACGTACGGATAACTTATTTACAGGACTAAATACCCCTACACCGTAACGGATATATAAATCAGGGGTAATATAACCTGTTAAACTTACTTGCGTATCATCACCAGAACCTTGTGCATCTAAAGCTAAACCGCTCAAACCAAATGCTCGTCCAATCTGATTGGTTAAAGCACGTGTACCACCTAAGCCCATGCTAATCCCTGCTGCTGCAATAGCATTATTGACATCAGATTTAAAACCTTCTGTTGTGGTACTCGTACTTGCAGTATCACTAATACTCCCTGTCAATAATGCATTTAACGCTTGTTGTTCCGACAGACCCGTATCACTATAAATTTGAATATTTGGTGATAATGCTGTACCTAACACACGCACGCCAACCGTATCGCCTTGAATATTTTTACTCGCATTAATGTCTAAACTTGGATTAATTAATGCTCCATTAAAACGTGCAATCGCTCGACTTAAGTTTAAAGTTTGTCCATAAGCACTAATTTGGACTTGACGTGTACTACCAATCGCACCTGTAGCACGCATAGCAATTTGTGTACCACGTTGAGTTAAATCTAATTTTCCAGCCAATGGAATACGTGCATCAAAACTTTGGAAAATAATTTGTTCACCTAAAGTTAAACCAATATTAGCATTAATATCCCATGCTTTGGCTTTTGCTAATGTTTTCTGCACTTGGTCGCTACGCACAACACGCACATCAGATGACACAGGCACAGCTGTTGCCGAACTTTCTGGCATATTAATTAATGCACGTGGAATATGTACTTTACCATTCACATTAATACGTTGTTTTAATGGTAAAATTTCCAAATTCATATCCGTATTTACTGCCGCCATAATTTGTGGTGCTTGACGAACCAATAAATTATCGCCTTTCATTTTTAAGCGTAAATATGGCTGTTGTCCCCATGCGGCATTGCCTGTAATGGTTGCTTGACCTTTACCACTATTAAATAACCCATTAATTGTAGCAATATTTTGACGAATCGCCATATACAGCTCGATATTATTTAAATCAACAGGTAAAGTATTAAGACTAAATACTCCATCTTTTAGCTGAATATCGCCATAAAATAGTGGATCAGTAATCGTACCATCAATTTTTCCTGCAATCGATAAACTACCTGCCATTTGACGTACATCATCAATAAACGGACGCAATAATTGTACATTGACTTGTTCAAATGCAATTTCGCCTGTCATTGGCATACCTTTGACATCAGGCTTAATTAAGACATTAGCATAACCACTACCAATGCTTGGCGTTTTCATATTACTACGCAACATCAAACCTTGTGGTGTGGTTTTGGCAATCAAACTTAAATCATCATAAGCCAATACCGTACCTTGTTCATTTGGCTGTTCACCCATCAAGCCAATCACACCTTTTTTGGTAAATAATTGCGCATCTAACTCTGGTGTTTGCCCTTTTTTCCAACTCGCTTTGGCATAACCATTCAATTGTCCTGTAATTTCCATGCCATCAGGAATAAAGGCTTCTAAATCTTGAATATAGATATTTTTAGTCATTAATGAAACATTTGCAGATTCTGGACTTGCAGTAATATCTTCATCAAAACATAACTGATTATTGACATTATTCCAACAATGTTTGGCAATTTTTAAATTCTTTTTATCTAAATGATACACCAAGTCTGCCGCACGATTTTGTACCAATTGCATACGTGGCGATTTAAATGAACCTTGTTGAATTTGCCCAATCCATTGACGTTGTTGGTTAATACCACCTGCTAACTGGATATAAAATTTAGAGCGTGGCTGCTGACTGTTAATTTTGAGTACATGGCTTAAATATGTTCCTGTCAAATCCACTTGAGCTTGGTCAATCTTTCGACCTAAGGCAGATAATTGTTGTACATCAAGTATCAACTGACTTGGTGTTTGTTCAGAAATCGGTAATTCACCTTGTAATTTCATCTTTTTCACAGCAAAGATGTCAGAAAATGCTAAATTATCAATATTTAACTTACTTTCTAATTGCAAACGTTGTTCACGGCGTAAAATTACATCGCCATAAATTGTCCCTTTTAATTGAGAATGTAAGGCATTTAAAGCAGGTGCTTTCACACGTAAAACTAAATGATTTTGATTACCCGACACTTGTAAATGATTATTAGCATAACTCATGCTTAACTGATTAGCATTAAATTGTTGCTGTTTCAAGCCTTTATCTAATTGTGATAAATCGACTGATAATTGCCCCACGCCACGCAATGGCTGTTCATTTAATATACCAGCAATATCTAATTGATGTATATCAACTTTTTTAGCTTTATCTGTCCATTCTCCTTGAGTTTGAATCAGACCAGAAATATCGCCTGTTGCACCTGCATAAAAATAATGTGGTTTAAAATGCACCAAGGCTGATTTTAAATCCCAACGAATACCTTGTGCAAAATTAATCTTACCTGTGGTATGAATACGTCCACCTGCTCCATGATGATAAAAGTTTTCAATGTCTAAATATTCAGGTGTTCCTGATAATTTTAACTGTATCACACCATCATTCACATAACGTTGATTAGTATTTATCGCCGTCATATGACCATCATATTGCACGCCATAACTTTTAAAACCACCGCCTTGTTTTTCATCATAAAATAAAATAGCCGTTGTAGAATTGCCTGTTAATTGTACACCTTCCGCAATATCTGACTGTAAACTTTGTGCCAATACCCCTGTTAAATTCATATTTTTAGTTTGAATAATTTGTGTATGATTATCTTTAGCATAACCACTCACATCAAATGTTCCTGTTAATTGCTGAATAGAAATGTTTTCATTCACCAATTGCGGATTAAATTTGTGAGTTTGCACTTGTGCCGACCAATTCAACGCTTGTTTTTGATTTGGTAATTGTACTTTTGCCGTTGCCTGTAAACGAGCATCGCCTAATTGATAGTTCAATTTAGGCACATTCAATTGCTGTTCATCAATCACTAATTGTGCTTGATAATGTCCTTCAGGTAAAAAGCTATCTTTAAATGGTTTTAATTGTGTATCAACATCAACCTTAGTTTTCTTATCCAATACAATATTTGCCAAACCTTGTGGACTATTTAAACCTGTAATATAAGGCATTTCACGATTGACATTTTGCCATGATACCGCTAACACAGGTGGAATCATCTGTTTTGGACGTGGGTTATCTTTTTGCTGAAAATCGACCGTCCATTGCTCTTGATTAGCAAATTGGATATGATTTTTAGTCGATACACCATCTTTTAATGAACCTTGCGATTGTAATTGTCCTGTCAATGATGGTGGTAAAAAACCTTGTACATCACTTGATAATAAAGCCTCTGGCACTTTTAAATGGTCAAATGAACCTTGAGCTGTCCAAATTACATCATCTGTATTACGCCAATCAAGCACACCTGCAAGCTGAATTTGTCCGTCCATCACATCACTGGTTAAATGTTTAATTTCTAACTGATTGATAAAATCAGTATGCATTTGTGCATTATATTGTCCTTGTGGAACATTTTTACCTTTTAAATCGGTGTCTAATTCTATATCGAAACCATTAGCATTACCATAAAAGCGTGCTATACCTTGTTTAGCATATAACTTTTCGTCTTGTAAAAATGGTAGATGATAATTTTTAAATTGCAACTCACCACGCATTGGTACTTGGTCGTCCATCACATTAGCTACAATCCAACCTGTTAATAAATCAGGTGTTTTAGTCGCCACACCGCCATACATTTCCTTTAGACTACCTGTAACATGAGCATTAATTTTTTTGATATTAATACTATGTAAACTTGGCAATTCTACGACAGCATCAAGCTGTAATGGATATTGCCCCTGTTGTGTAAAATCAATAAAGCCTGTTGCATCTTCAACATATACACCATATAAATTTACTTTACTGTTTTTAAAACTTAAATGTGTATCTTGCCATATTGCTCGATTTAGTTGAATATCATGTAAATAAGTCGTTGCACCTTGCGTTTTGATTTCTAAGTTTTTCGCATTTATTTGATCAAAACGTAAAGTCATTGGCATACGAATATCATCATAACTAAATGGCGTATCGTCTGATGGAGACATATTAATAATGCGTAAAGTATTTAAATCAGCAGTTAAGAAATGAGCTTGCTGAGTAAATAATAAAGAACGCCAACCTAAGCGTAATTTTGCCGTATCAACTTGAACTTCGGTTTCATCAACTTTTAAACTAAAATCATCTAATTGTACGCCTGTCCAGATATTACCGCCTTTATATTGATAAGTCATCATTTGTTGTGAGCTTAACAAATGATTAAAAATAAAACGGTTTCCGCTTTCAGTTGATAGTAAAATCAGCACCGATAAAACTAATAATATCAACATACTAACTGTGAATATGACGATTTTTTTCAGAAAACTTTTATTCTTGGTTTGTGCTGTCATACTAAAAACCTATTCAAGATATGATGTTGATTATTGCAATGGCGAACCAATAAAGAAATGTAAACGAATCGGGTGATTATCATCAGAAATGCCAGAAGCCAAATCTACACGAATCAGACCGACAGGCGATTGCCAACGTACTCCTAAGCCAACACTATAAGCCATTGGATTTTTAAAATTGGCATCAAAACTATTACCAAAATCAGAAAATACACCAACACGCCAACCATCAGCAACTTGATAATTATATTCCATTGAGCCAACAGCTAAAGCCTGCCCACCCACTCTAAAACCATCTTCCATCGGCGATAAACTCTTATAGTCAAAGCCACGAATACTTTGATCACCACCTGTAAAGAAACGTAAATTATATGGCACACTAATAAAATCATCCGTAAACATATAACTTGCATCGGCACGTCCTACAAACTGATGATTATTATTTGTTCCAAAAGAATAAATAAAACCTAAACCTGCCGATAAAATAGCAATATTCGCATCACTCAATGCATGTTTACTACCTAATTGAACTTTATAACTCTGACGCAAACCTTGTGTAATATTAGTCGGAGAGTTGGCTGTCAATTTCGATACAGAATAACTTGCCAATAAAGATTGCTGATTTGGTGTACGCACAATTAAAAAACGCTGTGGAATATCAAAAATATGTACATTACCATTGACAGTCAAACGGTCTAAACGATAACGTAAACCAAAACTATGTTGCCATGCATCATAACGTTGGCTTTTGAGCATAAAATCTCCACCACCAATCGCTGTTTCCGTAATTAATTCTAAACCTTTACCTAAACTTTGGTCGCTTTCTCTCTCATATCCCCCAACCAAAGCAAAATAACGATTAATCGGATGATGATAAGGAATATTATAACGCAACTCGCCCGCTTGACGAATTTTAGACAATTCAATATTACCCTGTAAGCTATGTCCATAGCGATTTAAAAATGCACGGCGATATTGCATACGTGTACGAAATTCTGTATCTGTACCATAACCAAAACCAACTTCCATATTATTAGGTTTATCAGCATTTAAAGTAACAATTACAGGAATTTGCTTCGTTTCTCGTGCTTGTTGTTTTAAGCGGTCTTCTTCTTGTTCCTGTTGTATTGTTTGTGCTGATGTTTCACTTTGCAAAATCTGTGGTGATATTTCATCATTTGATGTTTGTGTATCATCAGTCTTACTTTCTTCATTAACCCCTGCAAATTGACTTTCATCAACATTTGCAACATGACTCACAGGTGTAGTCGTACTTAAATTTGCTTTTTGTTTTTCAATGGCTAGCAAAATATCAGGAGGTAAATCTAATTCTTTTTGAATAGGGTCTGGTGTAACAGCATTCACTGTAACTGAATTAAAAAATCGTGAGTTAATCAAATAATTAGAAAATAAATTTATACGCCATTGTGCATAGTTATCGCCAATCTGCCATGTCATCATTTCCCGTAAAATACGCTCATCAATGGGTAATGGCTTATTCGGATCACTCATACGAAATTGCACATCTCCTAATTGATAACGCTCGCCTGTATCATATTTTAAATTAATATCTGCCGTATTTTCAGGCAAAGCAACTTTAACATCATGCAATAACCAAGAAGCATCAAAAAAACCGTTATTACTTGCCGCATCGTTAATACGTGTTTTAGTTTCTTCATATTTACCATGATGTAAAATATCACCTTCTTCCAAATCAGGAATAACTTTAATCACTTGGAATTGTGGAACTGATTCGCCTGCACCAATAAAGTCAATATTTTGACTTTTTACACGCACAACATTTTCTTGATTTTTTAATCTAACGCTAACACGTTTATAATCATCACTTGGGGTAAAAATAAAATCAACGTCATAATACCCCATCGCTTGTGCTGCTTCATTAGCAAGTTTACGCATTTGTGGTAGCATAACATTAAAATCTTTAACACTATCTACAGTTAAAGTTTCCAGTGTAGCAATAATATTTTCGCCTAACTCCAATGTATCTGCATTCTCAACCTCAACTTTAATGTATTGCTCTTTTTTCAATTCAGGCATATTACGCTGACGTTTCCAACGTTGAAACCATGAACCTTGATTCACATCATCAAGCACTAAATCCGTTTTATCTTTAAAAATATCATCTTGCTCAAGTATTTGATTGGTTGTTGCCACTTGTTCTACAATATTCTGACTATCTTGTTGAATATTTTGCATTAATTCAGTTACATTGACTGATGATGCGAATTGCTCCACATCAATTTTAGTTAATGGTGCTTCCTGCAAAGTCTCCAACATACTTTTTTGTAATGGCTGTGTTGTAGTTTGCCCTGTTGCTTGCCACGTTGTCGCATCTTTTTTGGCTTGCTCTGCTACTTGATAAATTTCATTCATCATCGCCACATCAGCCTGTGTTTGGTAATGCTCCAAATCATCAAAGGTGAGTGGCTCAATTTTAGGTTGTTGCTTTAAAATGGCTTGTGCTTCTTGCACCACAGATTGACTCGATAACTTATTTTCCACCATAGATTGAGCTTTAGGTGATACAATTGATGTGTTTTCAATTACTTCTTGTGCCAAAACAGATGTAGGCAAACAAAACATCACAGCAAAAATACTGTATGCTAAATAGGATATTTTTTGTTGTTTTGCTATTTTACCCATCAACATTGTTGAACCACCCAAAATGAATTATTTACTACAAATTAAAAAATGATATAAGCTCAGTTTATGCTATATTACACTTGACTTTTTTTAAGATTTATCTAATCTTAATACAATCATGTAAAAACCTGATTTAACCTAATGAATTATACTCTATTTTATGTAAAATAACTCGTTTTTTATGTAACAAATTCATCTAGCTACGGAAATTTTAATATGCGTAACACAAGCAATAAAACCACTTCATTTTTAATGACACGCCGTTTTATGCCCATGTTTTTTACCCAATTTTTTGGTGCACTGAATGATAATATTTTTAAACAAGTGCTATTATTAATGATTAGCTACGGCTGGTTACACAATATTAACAATGTTAGTTTAATGACTAATTTAGCTTCATTATTATTTATTTTACCTTATTTTATTTTTTCTGCAACGGCTGGGCAAATTGCTGACCGCTATGAACGTTCATATCTCATTCGTTTATTAAAATTCTCCGAAATCATCATTATGCTAATTGCAACTGTAGGATTATTGTTATCAAATGTATGGATATTATTATTTGCACTCTTTTTGATGGGTACACAATCGACTTTCTTTGGACCCATTAAATATGCAATTTTACCTGAAATTTTAAATGAAAAAGAACTTATTTCAGGTAATGCGGTATTCCAAGCGGGTACATCTTTAGCCATTTTATTTGGTATGTTAATTGGTGGCATGCTGATTAGTTTTGCCAAAGGACAAGTTTGGATGATTAGTACAGGAGTCATCATCGTGGCAATTGCAGGCTACCTATCTAGTCGTATGATTTTAAAACAAAAAATTGCAGCACCTGACTTAATCATTAATTGGAATTTCTTTCAAACTAGCTGGCAAACCATCGCCTATGCCAAAAGTTTACCAATTATCTTTTTGATTTTGTTTGGTAATTCTTGGTATTGGTTTTTTGGTGCAACTTATATGACGCAAATTTCTGAAATGACTAAAATCTATCTACATGGCAATGAAAGTGTCGTAAGTTTATTATTAACCTGTTTTTCGGTTGGCGTGGGTATTGGTTCATTTATTTGCGAACGCTTAGGTAAAAATAAAAGTCCACAGCATTTAATCAAATTAGTCGCCTGCGGTGCAATTGGATTATCATTATTATCATTTTATTTACCACTAAATTTATCATGGATTCACCCTACACAAGGCAACTTACTCACTTTAAATCAAGTACTATCAATTCCTGTATATTATCATAGTTTCATCAGTATTAGCTTATTGGGCATCGTAGGTGGTTTTTATATCGTACCACTTTATACCATGATGCAACATTTTTCACCAAGTAGTCATCGTGCCAGAATTGTTGCTGCTAATAACATTCTCAATGCAATTTTTATGGTCAGCTCTGCTATAATAGCAATTATTATTTTAACCATTTTAAAATTATCAATTGCAACTTTATTTATTATTGTTGGAGTCATTAATGCAATTTTTACCTTTATTTTATTGACAAAACTGATAAAAAAGTTAAAAGCAACTTAATAATCGCAAAATATCACTATCATCAACACTTTTTTGCTATAATGTTTAAAATCTAAAATGAGAGATTATAATGACTTTCCCTATTTTACGTATCGGTCAAGGCTTAGATGTACACGCCTTTGAACAAGGCGATTTTGTAACATTAGCAGGTGTTCAAATCCCACATACACACGGCTTAAAAGCTCATTCAGATGGTGATGTTGTATTGCACGCACTAAGTGATGCTTTATTAGGTGCTTTATCTTTAGGCGATATCGGACAACATTTTCCTGATACTGACCCACAATATAAAGGAGCAGATAGCCGAGTATTATTAAAACATGTTTATCAACTTATACAACAACATGGCTACCAACTCAATAATGCAGATATTACGGTAGCCTGTGAACGCCCTAAATTAGCTCCGCATAATGTTGCAATGCGTCAAAGTATTGCTGATGTATTAGGCATTGATATTGAACAAATTAGTTTAAAAGCTACTACGACAGAAAAGCTCGGCTTTACAGGACGACAAGAAGGTGTCTTTGCGTCAGCAGTCGTATTATTGATAAAAACAAACTAATATTTGTTTAATTTTATCGGAATAATCAATGAAAATTACACACATCACGCTTGCCCTTATGTTAGCTATGCCTAGCTTTTCAGCATGGGCTATTTCAGCTACACAATTAGTAAAAGATGCTCGCTCACAAATTGGACAAACATTAATGTATGACCCTGCCTATAGCCAATTAAGCTATCCAATGGGTGATGTGCCAATTGTTAAAGGTGTGTGTACTGATGTTGTGATTCGTGCTTTACGCAAGCAACAGATTGATTTACAACAATTAGTTCATGAAGATATGAAGAAAAATTTTAGTGCCTATCCTAAAAAATGGGGACTAAAATCGACTGATAAAAATATTGACCATCGCCGTGTACCCAATCTACGTACTTATTTCCAGCGTAAAGGTTATGAAGTTAAAGATGGACGTTATCTAGCTGGCGATATTGTTACTTGGGATTTAGGTAAAGGTTTAGTGCATATCGGTATAGTTTCGGATAAAAAAACATGGCATGGCACACCTTTAATTATCCACAATATTGGACGTGGCACTCAAGAAGAAGATATTTTATATCGTTTTAAAATTACAGGGCATTACCGAGTGCCATAAAATGATAAGAACCAAAAATTCGCCCCTATCATTTATTAGATCTCTTTCCAAACCCCTATTTTTATGGGATTTAAACAACATCAAACCTAGCATTCATAAGGGTTTGTTTTTAGTTTGGAAAGAAGTCTATTATCTTAAAAATCAAAAAACTCTACTTTCCCTGTTTCTAAGGAATATTCCGCCCCAACAATTTTAAGTTTACCTTGTGCAATCAAATTTTCTAGTACTGCAGAACCATGACGTAATTGATTAACTGAAGCAAATACATTAGAACGCACCGCATGTTTAGATAGTTTTTCCAAATCATCTTTTAATTCAGTTTGCATTAAAATTTCTACTGATGGGCGTACACGATTTACAATCGATAATAAATTACCAGATGAACGTTTCTCAGGATTAGTTAAAACATCTATAGTAGCTTGAATCGCACCACAATGTGTATGCCCTAATACAACAACGACTGAACAATCATATTGTTGTGCCGCAAACTCAACACTCCCTACTTGTGAGGGTGCAACAATATTTCCAGCTACACGAATAACAAATAAATCGCCTAAACCTTGATCAAATACCATTTCTGCTGGTACACGAGAATCTGAACACCCTAAAATAATCGCAAAGGGGTTTTGTCCTTGTGCAATTTCAGCACGTTGAGCATGTGATAAAGTTTTAGATGCGGTCATTTCCCCATCAACAAAACGTTGATTACCCTCTTTTAAACGCTGTAAGGCTTGTTCAGATGTAAACATAAAGTTCTCTTGTTTGTATAGATAACAGGTATTTTAATATGGAATTTTCCATTTGTCATTGTCTAATTATTCCATTCTACTCTCACAGAGCAGATACATTTGAAATATAATATTAATAATCATTTTCTCATAAAAAAGCACTTAATATCATCAACATATTAAGTGTTTTTATAGAGAAGTAGGGTGCGTACCACGCACCTTTTATAACTTTTCATCGAAATGGTGCGTAATACACACCCTACTTAATCTTTATATTTCAAAAGGTTACAAAATTTAATTTAAGCCGAACTCAGATTAATTAATATATAAGTTCAATTTTTGTTTAAAAGTATTATAATCAGATTTAACAGCCAATTTTGAACTATCACTCATATATACATAAACATAATCTGCTTCTTCTATCTCTTGAACAGACACAATCTGATTAATGTTAAGTAAAGTTTTACTTTCATTTTTCAATGTAACTTCTATAATGCTTGGAAAATTCATATTCATTTGCAACATAATAAACTCCTATTAAATAATATTTCAGTAATATATAAAATTATTGAGAGTTTGTCAATTTTATAATTCAAATAAAAAAGCACTTAATATCATCAACATATTAAGTGCTTTTTAGATTCATCTTAAGCAGAAAATTGTGCTAATACTGCTAAAAAATCATCTTTTTGACGTGAATGCTGTGCAATAACATCATGAATACGTTGCCCCTGTGCATTGGTTGCATTAACATCACGACCATCAGCAATAAATTTCTTGAGCAAACGTTCATAATCTGTTGAACGCATGTGTTTAAACGCATGATATAACACATGAAAATCAGCATCTACACCATTTGGTGGTAATTGATTAAGATATGCAAATACACGCTCATCAGACCATGCTTCATTAAACGTTGCAGGTTGCGAAACAGCCATTTTGACACTCCTTGCTTAAAATAATCGTATTAACGCTCATCAGGAAAATTAATCGTCATTTCTAGCATTTCAGTATTAGAATCACTATGCATTTTCATTTGAATATGCTCTTCATCAACACCACGCATATAACGATTAACCACTTGCATAATCTCACGTTTCATTTGTTCAATCTTATCTTGACTTAAACGGCGACTTAGACTATGTTCACTTGCTACAATCACTTTTAAGCGATCTTTTGCGGTTTGAGCACTACTATTTTTACTTTTTGAATTAAAAAGATTATCCCAAAAACCCATATTAACCTCCAAATAGGCGGGCGAACCACCCTTTTTGTTCCGCTTCAATATGACGATATGGACGATCTTCACCTAAAAAACGAGCAACTAAATCATCATAAGCCTGCCCTGATTTTGATTCAGTAAACAGAATAACTGGTTTACCTTCATTCGAGGCTTGTAATACAAAAGGACATTCTGGAATAACACCCAATGTTGGTACACGTAAAATATCTTTAGAAATATCATCAATCGATAACATTTCTTGTTTATCTGCACGAGCAGGATTAAAACGTGTAATACATAAGTGTTTGCGTACAATCCCTTTACCTTGTTCTACTTTTTTAGTTTTGCTATCAAGCATACCAATAATACGGTCAGAGTCACGCACCGATGAAATTTCAGGGTTGGTTACAATAATCGCTTCATCAGCATGATACATGGCTAAAATCGCACCACGCTCAATACCTGCAGGAGAATCACAAATAATATAGTCAAATTCTTGTGATAACTCTTCCATAACACGTGCAACCCCTTCATCAGTCAAAGCATCTTTATCACGTGTTTGTGAAGCAGGTAAAATAAATAAATTATCTAAATCTTTATCTTTAATTAAAGCCTGTTGTAAACGAGCTTCTCCGTTGATGACATTCACAAAATCGTAAACTACACGGCGTTCACAACCCATAATTAAGTCTAAATTACGTAAGCCTACATCAAAATCAATAACAACTGTTTTATAACCACGCAATGCCAAACCTGTTGCAACTGCTGCACTCGTTGTTGTTTTACCTACGCCGCCTTTACCTGAAGTTACGACAATAATTTTTGCCACAGAAACTCACTCCTGTTAAAATAAAAACTTAATTTTATAACTTAATTACATCAATATAAATAAATCTGCCTTTGCTATTTAGCCATTTTTGATTTAAAAATATCTGATATAACTCAGTAACATTACTCAAAACAACCTATTATAAAACAATTATAACAGTTTATGCCGATAAATTTTAGATTATTTTCAAATAACAGTTAAAATAATCTGAATACATGATGAATCTATTTGGGTTAAAATTCCAACAAGTCAAAACATAATTCTTGTTGTTCATTTAAATAAATATAACACGGACGATTTACCACACGCAATGGAATATCATCAGCCAAACAATATACCCCTGCAATCGATACTAACTCTGTACTTAAAGCATGACAAAAGATTTTGGCATGAATATCACCACACGCACCTGCAATTAAACGTCCACGTGCAGCACCATAAACATGAATATTACCCGATGCAATAACTTCTGAACCACTATTTGTACCTGCAGTTAAAATAATATCACCATATTCTTGTACTAAACTCTGCCCTGTACGCAACATGGTTTGATGAAATGATGTTTTATGCTCAACAACAACCGTTTTAACCTCAGCTTCAACCTGCGTTTCTACTGGTATTTCAACAGGTTTATTTTCAGCAACTACAATAGATGGTTCACTATTTTTAACCACTGCAATTTGTTCATCAGTTGCTCGAATACGTTCTACAGGACGATCTTTCGGTAACACAGGAAATTGAATATCTCGTGCTTGATTGGCTAATAAACCTTCCACAACCGCAATCGGCTGTAAACCTTCTGCAATAAAAAGTTGTAAAATTTCAATCAGTTCTTGCTCAACTGTACTATCAATAACAATTGGAATATTTAATAATGGTGTTTTTTTTGATAATTCAGTAAGCTGTTCACGGATTTGTTGCTGGTCAGTCGTTTCCAAAATTAACCGACTAAAATTAACCATACGCCCCGTAATTTTAAATGCAGACATTCTCATATTCCAAAAGGCTAAAATTGCCTTATTCTACCATAATTTCAGACATTTGAAAAAATAAAAGCTCTTTTTACAGAGCCTTTATTTTTTTATCATCTTTGATGATTATTTAGGAGCATTAGCAAAACGGTTTGCAGCTTCATCCCAATTTACAACTGACCAAAATGCCTTGATATAATCTGGACGGCGATTTTGGAATTTTAAATAATAAGCGTGTTCCCATACATCTAAACCGATAATTGGATAACCTTGACAACCCGCTACAGCTGTACCCATTAATGGAGAATCTTGGTTCGCAGTAGAAACTACTTTTAATTTACCCGCATCAACCACTAACCATGCCCAACCTGAACCAAAACGAGTCGCTGCGGCTTTTTCAAATTCAGCTTGGAAATTTTCAACTGAGCCAAAATCACGCTCAATAGCCGCTTTTAATTCGCCTTGTAAAGTTGTACCAGTTTTTAAAATTGTCCAAAATAAACTATGGTTCGCATGACCACCTGCATTATTGCGTAAGAATGTACGTTTATCTTCTGGTACTTTGCTTAAATCAGCAATTAACTCTTCAGCAGTTAAATTTGCTAATTCTGGTAATGCTTCTAATGCACCATTTGCATTATTAATATATGCTTGATGATGCTTAGAATGGTGGATTTCCATTGTCATTGCATCAAAATGCGGTTCTAATGCGTCATACGCATAACCCAATTCTGGTAATGTATAAGCCATAATTTTCAATCCTAATATAAAATTAAAATACGCTTTACTTGCTGATGACTCTAAGTTAAATCATAAAAGTCATGATAGCTTGTTTACGATGATTTTAATTTGGTTTTAATGTGAGTTCTGTTTAACAACTATAACCTATTAAATACAAAAGATGTAGATGAAAACTTATAAATGGTGCGTAGTACGCACCCTACGAGTATCAATCAATGTCATCTATAACTTTTAATATCAAATAAGTTATATAGATAAATATCCCAAACTCACGTTAGTTTTAAAACATTGGATTTATCATTGAATAAATCCCACTAAATCTCTTGGTTTATTATAGCGGTTTATCAGTAAAAATGGGAATGTTTATCTAAAATATTTTATGCTTTTTTGTAAAATGAATGGACAGAATAGATAAATCATTTATGAGCAATATAACCATAATTTAAAATCAATTAAACCCGCATCATTCATTTCTAAAATCATCGCTTCCACGGAAGTTGAATGCTCAATATTTCGCTCTCGCCAATCACCCAAAACAATTCTTTGTTTACGTTCAATATGATGAATTTGTGGTCGATGAGTATGCCCATGAATTAAAATATCAACATTTTCCATCACTTGCTGTACTGCAGTTGCGTTTACATCCATAATAGTAAATGTTTTTTGTTGATTCGCTTGCAAACTATTTTGACGTAATTTATTGGCTAATTTTTGTCGAAAAGCTAAGGGAGAATGTTTTAATAGCATTAAAATTATTGGTGAACGAATGAGTTTTTTAAAGCGTTGATACGAAATATCATCAGTACATAATGCATCGCCATGTTCAATACGAATATTTTTTTGAGCAATGTTCAATAATACATTTTCTGCCAATAATTTACCTTGGAAATGATTTAAAAAATCTCGCCCCAATAAAAAATCTCGATTACCCGCCAAAAAATAAATTTCATGTCCTAATCGTGTAAACTGTTGTAAATGTTCAATAATTTTATTAAGCCATTGACTTTGCACATCATCGCCTAGCCAAGCATTAAACCAATCACCTAAAATATATAATTTAACATGATGATAAGATTGATAATGCTGAAGTAAAGCAAAAAACCCTTGTACTAGACAAGGGTGTTGCTCGGATAAATGTAAATCTGAAATAAACAGATATGTGATCATTGCAAATAAAACCTAAGGTTTATTCACCGATTACTTTTGCAGTTTCAATCACAACATTTTCAAGTGGTACATCTTGATGATAACCACGGCTACCTGTACGTACACCTTTGATTTGGTTTACAACATCCATACCTTCAATCACTTTACCAAATACAGCATACCCCCAACCTTGTACTGTTGGACTCGTATGATTTAAGAAACTATTATTGGCTACATTGATGAAAAATTGTGCAGATGCAGAATGTGGTGCTTGTGTACGAGCCATCGCAATCGTACCAACATCATTTGTTAAACCATTATCTGCTTCATTTTCAATACTATCACGTGTTGTTTTTTCATGGAAACTTTCGTCAAAGCCACCACCTTGAATCATAAATCCATCAATTACACGATGGAAAATTACCCCATCATAAAAACCGTCACGCACATAAGATAAAAAATTAGCAACCGTAATTGGTGCTTTTTCATCATTTAATTCAAGAACAATGCGACCTTTATTTGTCATCAATTCTACTTGAGGTAAACTCATGTTTATGTCTCCACAATGGATATCAATAAATATAAAAGAGAAAAATTATGGGTAATGTTACGCAATCAGTTGAATGCTGACAAGTGAAATTATGATTTTTTTGTTATTTTGATGAATTAATGGCGTTTTTTTAGGCAAATAATAATATTGTTTGTACTATTTATTTGCAACATGATAAATATCAAACAATGTTATGGAAAATCTTATGCTAAAATGCCAATATACGCCTTTAGTCTAATTTATTTATCAAAGTTAAAGTTTTATGCTAACAAGCGTATTATTGGTACATATCTTGCACAATAGCAAGATAAATGTATAATTTCTTTTTTTTCATGGACTTGTTGAGGAAACATTATGTCTACATCAGTTTTAGTTATTAACTGTGGTTCATCATCGTTAAAATATGCTTTAGTTGAAGAAGGTAAATCTGAACGCATTCAAGGATTAGCCGAAAATTTAGGTTCAGATAATGCACGTATTAAAGGTGTAAATGGAAATGGGGAAGCATTTGAACAAACTGTTGCAGGTGCAGGTCATGAAAAAGCATTAGAAATTATTTTAAATAGCTTAGCAGAACACAAACCACAAGCGATTGGTCATCGTGTGGTACATGGTGGTACTTTATCTAAATCAGAATTATTAACTGATGACATCATTAAGCGTATTGAAGATGCTGTACCTTTAGCACCATTACATAACCCTGCTCACTTAATCGGTATTCGTGCGATTTCTCGTTTATTCCCAAAATTACCACAAGTTGCTGTGTTTGATACTGCATTCCATCAAACAATGCCAGCTCATGCGTATCGTTATGCGATTCCAAAATCACTTTATACTGAACATAATGTTCGCCGTTATGGTTTCCATGGCACAAGCCATGCATTCGTTTCTGAAAAAGGTTCAGAGTTGGCAGGTGCAAAAAATCAAGGTGGTTGGCTCACTGCTCACTTAGGTAATGGTAGCTCAACGTGTGCAATTTGGAATGGTCAAAGTGTCGATACATCAATGGGTCTTACACCACTTGAGGGCTTAGTGATGGGTACACGTTCTGGTGATGTTGATCCAAGTTTACACAACTTCTTAGCGACTAACTTAGGTTGGGATTTAGCCAAAATTACCAAGATGCTAAATAGCGAATCTGGTCTATTAGGTTTATCAGGCTTATCAAACGATATGCGTACTTTGATTGAAGCATCTGAAAATGGTAATGAAGATGCTCAACTTGCGATTGAAGTGTTCTGCTACCGTTTAGCGAAATCATTAGCAAGCGTGAGCTGTGGTTTACCAAAAGTTGATGGTTTAATCTTCACAGGTGGTATTGGTGAAAACTCTGCGTTAATCCGTGAAAAAACCGTTGCTTACTTAGGTAACTTAGGTTTTAACATCAGCAAAGAGAAAAATGATGGCTTAAAACGTGGTACAGCAGGTCAAGTCGATGCAGGTACAGGTCCACAAATTTGGGTGGTACCAACGGATGAAGAAGGTCGTATCGCTCAAGAAACACGTGCGGTTGTGAATGGTTAATTGAAATGTCGTAGGGGCGAAATATTTTCGCCCAATTTAAAAATCATTGGGCAAATATGATTTGCCCCTACGAATATTCGTATAAGGTACTGATGATGTACCCTATATTTACATTTTAAATGATAAATTCATTCTCAACTTAAAGCCATCATCTATTGCTATGATTTAAAATATTGACTGCTGTACGGGCGGAAAATCTTCCGCCCCTACATAATATCAATAATTGATATCATGTTGGGAATGATACTTATCTTATTTAATTAATATTTGGAATAATGATATGAATACAATTTTACTCGTTCCAACTGAACTCGGTGCAGGGGTAACATCTGCAAGTTTAGGTTTGGTTGCTGGTTTTGATTTAAAAGGCATTCAAGCAGGATTTTTAAAACCATTTACCCAAGAAACTAAAAAACCTGTTGATAGCACAACTGCATTACATCAACAACTGTTTGCTGACCGCAAATATATTCAACCGATTAGCTATGAAAAAGTCGTAAAATACTTGGCTAAAGGTCAAATCGATGAATTATTGGAAGAAGCGGTGAAATTACATCGTGAAGTGGCTAAACAGCATGATGTGATTATTGTTGAAGGTTTATTACCATCTGGTAAAGACCCATTTGTAAACCAAGTCAATGTTGCCTTAGCTCAAGCCTTAGATGCGAAAGTGGTATTAGTCAGCAAATCTTATTTACAAGACCCACATCGCACGGCTGATAAAGTTGATGTGCAATTACGCACATTTGGCAATCGTGTATCAGGCGTATTATTCATGCGTGCTCGTGGCTTAAGCGAAGATAAAGCACAAATTCCAGTGGCAATTGACCCAAGTTTACGCCTGAATGATGAGATTGCTCAATTTGCTAAACAACTGCAAGAATATAACCCAATTTTAGGGACTGATAAATTACCAATTTTAGGTTTAGTCCCATTTAGTAGTCATCTGAGCGTTCCTCGTACTTTTGATATTGCCAATGCAATTGATGGTGAATGGATTAATGAAGGTAAAGCGAAAACTCGCCGTATTTTGCATACCAGTTTGATTGCTTCAACGATCGAAAAAGAATTGAATAAATTTGTAGCTGGTGAATTAATTATCAGTGCAAGCGGTCGTGATGATGTATTACTTGCAAGTAGTGATGCAGTGAATCGTGGTGTACCATTAGCAGGTTTAGTATTGGCAGAGCATGGTTTAACGCCAAGTCAAATTTTAGATTCGAAAAAAGGACATGATTTACCAGTATTCTATACGCCATTAAGTGTATTAGAAACCGCTCAACGCCTTGCGAATTTTAGCAATGAAGTACCAAGCGATGATAGCGAACGTGCATCACAAGTCGCTCGTTTTGTGGCTAGCCATATTTGTCAAAACTGGTTAGAGCAAAATAGTGTTGGTAATAAACCACGTCTATCTCCATCAGCGTTCCGTTATGAATTGGTACAAAATTCGATTGCAGCGAAAAAACGTATCGTACTTCCTGAAGGTGATGAGCCTCGTACCATTCAAGCGGCTGCAATTTGTCAATCTCGTGGCATTGCACACTGTATTTTATTGGCAAAACCAGAAGCTGTGGCAGAAGTGGCGAAAGCTCGTAACATTGAATTACCTGCTGGTTTAGAAATTATCGACCCAGATACCATTCGTGATAAATATATCGCGCCAATGGTTGAACGCCGTAAAGGTAAACTTAACGAGCCACAAGCCGAAGAACAATTACAAGATACTGTTGTTTTAGGTACAATGATGCTTGCTTTAGATGAAGTGGATGGTTTGGTCTCTGGTGCGGTACATACGACTGCAAATACAATCCGTCCTGCATTCCAGTTGATTAAAACAGCTCCTGAATATTCACTTGTATCATCGGTATTCTTCATGTTATTGCCTGAAGAAGTGTTTGTGTATGGTGACTGTGCGGTAAATCCAAACCCTACAGCGGAACAATTAGCAGAAATTGCGATTCAATCAGCAGATTCAGCAAAAGCGTTTGGTATTGACCCACGCATTGCAATGATTAGTTATTCTACAGGTACATCTGGTGCAGGTGCTGATGTGGAAAAAGTCGCTGCAGCAGTAAAAATTGCACAAGAACGCCGTCCAGATTTATTAATTGATGGTCCTTTACAATACGATGCAGCATCTGTTGAAAGTGTTGGACGTTCTAAAGCACCTGATTCTAAAGTCGCTGGTCGTGCCAATGTATTTATTTTCCCTGATTTAAATACGGGTAATACCACTTATAAAGCGGTACAACGTTCAGCAAATGTCGTGAGTGTAGGTCCAATGTTGCAAGGTTTAAATAAACCTGTCAATGACTTGTCTCGTGGTGCTTTGGTTGATGATATTGTATTTACTATCGCATTAACCGCAATTCAAGCAAAACAACAAGAGAAATAATCTTTTCTTGTGAATAGAACAGCCATGATAATCATATCGTGGCTGTTTGTTATTGAAACATAGAATTAAAGAATAAACTCATTACTATATTCTGACATATTAACTGTACATCTCATATGAATCTACACTAATTATCTCATCATAAGCTGAAAAATCTTCGGTTTGATAATCATCATATTCCCTATTCTGATAGTCATTTTGATAACTTTCATCATAACTTGTTTTCTGACTTTCAAAACTATTCTTTTTCTCTAATGCTTTAGATTTTACCACATATTGAATATCGACCGCTTGCTTACCAAAATATTCACGTAATTGAGCAATTAAACTTTCGTTTGGCTCAACATTCCATTTTTCATCAAAATATAGATTGGCTTTAGCATAATTTTGTTCTATATGTAACATAACAGGAACACGTTTTTTCAGCTCACCGCTGTTATTAATTTGGCTATATGGTAATAGCATTTGCTTTAAATCTTTCGCAACTTTTTCAGTTAAATATTGCTCTGGTAAAGTCAAACAAATCATTGAAGCACGTTTTTGGCGAATTTCATCTAAATCAAATGCACGATTTAAACGTGCCATAATAGTTTCATCATTCTCACGTTGATAAATCGAACCTTCAATAATCACTAAAGCATTTTCTTTTACAATATGCTTAAATCGTTGAAAACGTTCATGATTACAATTTACATCTAAACGTGCCGTGCCATCATCTAAACGAATCACTACTCGATTTGGAAAATTTGCCACATCAACCACTAAACCAGCAAATAAAGTTGAACCACCTTTAGGCAATAATTCATTTAATTTACGTGGAATAAAAGTCTTTAACTCTTTACGATAAATATCCATTGGATGTCCTGTCAAATACAAACCCAATGTATCTTTTTCACCTTGTAAACGCACCTCATCTGTCCATGCTTTAATCGGTTGTAATGGCTTACGTTGAACTTCTTCCACTTCACCAAATAAATCCATAATCCCTGTTTCACGATTATGGCGAGCCTGTTCAGCCGCTTGTACCGCCTCTGGAAGATATTGCATTAAACTTGCACGCTCTTCACCAAAACAATCAAATGCACCTGCACGGATTAATGCTTCTAAAGTACGTTTATTAATTTTTTTTAAATCAACACGATGGCAAAAATCAAATAAATCTTTAAATTGACCATCTTTTTGGCGAGCATCAATGACCGATTGCATCGCAGATTCGCCAACACCTTTAATCGCACCTAAACCATACACAATAGTTTTTTCATCACTTGTTGTAAAACGATACATCGATTGATTGATAGACGGTGGCGTAACGGTTAGACCTAAATTACGACTATCATCAATTAAAAATACAATCGTATCTGTATCTGTCATTTCTGATGATAGCACTGCTGCCATAAATTCAGCAGGATAATGTGCTTTTAACCAAGCCGTTTGATATGCTACTAAAGCATAAGCAGCTGCGTGAGATTTGTTAAAACCATAACCTGCGAATTTTTCCATGAAATCAAAAATATGGTTTGATGTCGCTTCATCAATACCCTTTTCTAATGCACCTTGATTAAAAATTTGACGTTGTTTAACCATTTCCTCTGGTTTCTTTTTACCCATCGCACGGCGTAATAAGTCTGCACCACCAAGTGTATAACCTGCACAAATTTGTGCTGTTTGCATGACCTGCTCTTGATATACCATAATGCCATAAGTTGGCTTTAAAACATCAGATAACAACGGGTGTAAATATTCAAATTTTTGTCCGTGCATACGGGCAATAAAATCAGGAATTAAGTCCATCGGACCTGGACGATACAAAGATACAAAGGCAATAATTTCTTCAAATTTACTTGGTTTTGCATCTTTTAACATACGCTTCATCCCCACCGATTCAAACTGGAATACAGCAGTAGTTTTCGCTTCAGCAAAAATGCGATAAGCTTCAGGGTCATCTAAAGGAATACGTGAAATATCAATTTGTTGTTCAATCGCACGATTAGCATTAATCATGGCTAAACTTTCATCAATTACCGTTAAATTACGTAAACCTAAAAAGTCAAATTTAACCAAACCTGCCGATTCTACATCATCTTTATCATATTGGCTGACTCGGTTACTGCCATCTTCATCACACATAATCGCTGAAAAATCTGTAATTTTCCCTGGTGCAATGACGACACCGCCTGCGTGTTTTCCTGTATTGCGTGTAATACCCTCTAATTTCAAGCCCATTTCCCAAATTTCGCTGGCATCATCATAATCAGGGTTATTTGGATTAGTAATCATATCCTTAAGTTCAGTCACTTCTTCTATCGCTTCGCCTAAAGCCGTTCCTGGTTTACTTGGCACTAATTTAGACATACGATCAGCTAAACCATATGATTTTCCTAATACACGAGCTACATCTTTAATCACCCCTTTTGCAGCCATCGTACCAAAAGTTGCAATTTGTGATACTGCTTCACGTCCATAATTTTCAGCAACATAATTAATGACTTTATCACGCCCAGCAATACAAAAGTCTACGTCAAAATCTGGCATAGAAACACGTTCAGGATTTAAAAAACGTTCAAATAATAACTCATAACGTAATGGGTCTAAATCAGTAATTTTCAAACTGTACGCCACTAATGAACCTGCACCCGAACCACGCCCCGGCCCTACAGGCACACCATTATTTTTTGCCCATTGAATAAAATCCATAACAATTAAGAAATAACCTGGAAAGCCCATTTGTAAAATAATTTCAACTTCATATTGCAAACGCTCATCATAAGGTTTACGAATTTCTTCCCAACGCTCATCACGGTTTTCAATCGGATAAAGAAAATCCAAACGCTCTTCTAACCCTTTTTTTGCCAGATGCCCAAAAAAGCTATCCATAGTAAAGCCATCTGGAATTGGATATTCAGGTAAAAAATAAGTGCCTAATTTTAATTCAACCGTACAACGTTGTGCGATATAAAAACTATTTTCGATAGCACTCGGAATATCGGCAAATAATGCACACATTTCATCATGTGTTTTAAAATATTGTTCTGCACTATAACGTTTTGGACGGCGTTCATCATTTAAAGTATAGCCATCAGCAATACACGTTCGTGCTTCATGTGCATCAAAATCATCACGATGAATAAAATGAACATCATTATGTGCCACTACACCAATTTGATATTGTTCAGCATATTGTACTGCACTACGAATAAAATCTTCTTCTTGTGGACGTTGCGTACGACTTAGTGCAAAATAAAAACGATTACCAAAATAAGTAAGCCATTGTTGTAATAATGGTTCCGCTTTATTTTGATGATTAGAGGCTAATATTTGTCCCATTGGACTTTGCACACCCATCAATACAATTAAGCCTTCATGTTGCTCAAAAATCCATTCTTGTTGTACACATGGGATATCTTGTTGTTTGCCTTGACTAAAACCACGAGACACTATTTCTGTTAAATTTTTAAATCCCTGTTCGTTCATTGCCAATAACGTAACACGATGTTCACTATCTTGTAAACGGATTTGGCTACCTAGAATTGGTTTAATACCTTCTGCTAAACATTTCTGATAAAATTTAATGGCTGCATGCAAATTCGATAAATCAGTAATGGCTAAAGCAGGCATTTGATGTTGAACTGCTGTTTTTACAGCTTGAGGGATACGAATAATCGATTCAGTAATCGAAAATTCAGTATGTAAAACAAGATGAACAAAACGCATATTCAGCACCTTTTATAGTCGATTTATATCAGAATAATACAGTAAATGTAGGGGTTGATTATATAAAACCTATTTAAAATCAATAACTTGGGAGAATATGATTCGCCCCTACTGTTCAATTTTGAATTGAATTAACTATACTATATAAAATGGTTATGTGAGAACCGCATATTTTAGCATAATTTACTCGGTTTGCTTAGCAACAATCAATAAAAAACGGCTCAAATATTTGAACCGCTGTTAATCTTTTATCTAATCATAGATTAGATATTCAATTTACGCAAAGCCTCTACACGTTGCTCAATGCTTGGGTGAGTTTGGAACAATGCAGCTAAACTAAAACCTTCAGATTTGCTTTCAGCAATTGCCATTGCTTTCATTTCTTTTGGCATAGCATCTGGCATATCTACCGTGTCTTGTAAGCGTAATAATGCAGAAATCATGGCTTCTTTACCAGCTAAACGTGCACCTGCTTCATCAGCACGATATTCACGATAACGAGAGAACCACATTACAATTGCAGAAGCTAAAACGCCAAACACAATATCTAAGACCATCACAATAAAGAAATAACCCCAACCACTACCTTCTTCATTACCTAAAATATTACGGTCAATAAAATCGCCTACCACTCGAGCAAAGAACATTACAAATGCGTTTACTACACCTTGAATTAAAGACAAAGTAACCATATCGCCATTGGCAACGTGTCCAATTTCATGGGCTAATACCGCACGCAACTCATCTTTATTCATACGCTCTAATAAGCCTGTCGATACTGCTACTAAAGCATCATTTTTATTCCAACCTGTTGCAAAAGCATTCGGCTGATAAGATGGGAAAATTCCTACTTCTGGCATTTTAATATTTGAACGTTGAGCTAAATCAGCCACCGTTTGTAACAACCATACCTCGGCTTGATTACGTGGTGCATTTGGGTCAATAATTTCTGTACCTGTGGTACGTTTCGCCATCCATTTTGAGATAAAGAGTGAGATTAAAGAACCCACCATACCAAAAACGAAACAGAAAACTAATAAATTACCTAAGTTAAGACCACCTGCCGAACGATAACTTCCGACACCCAAGATCGACAAGATAATGCCTGCTACCACCAAGACAGCAAGGTTAGTTAGCAAAAACAAACCTATTCGCATCATTGGAAAAATCCTCTTAAAAACAAAAATTAATATGACATTTCAATCATAACAACACTATGCGGTAATTATATAAAATTTTCAAGGATAATTAACAGTTTATTAACAAAGTTTCACATAATAAAAAAGTTGAGATAATAATATCTCAACTTTTTAATCTTCCAATATTTAAATGCCTGTCATAAAAGATGGTGTTATTGGAAATAAATTTATTTTACGCTTGTTCGTCGTCTTGGTTGTCATATTTTGCATCAGCATCATAGTCGTTATTAACACCAAAACCACCTTGTGTGCCGAAACCAGCTTGTGGAGTACCAAAGCCTCCTTGCGTACCAAAACCACTTTGTGGAGCACCGAAACCGCCTTGTGTACCAAAACCACTTTGTGGAGCACCGAAACCGCCTTGTGTACCGAAACCGCCTTGTGTACCGAAACCGCCTTGTGGAGCACCGAAACCAGCTTGTGTACCAAAACCACCTTGTGGAGCACCGAAACCTGTTGGCTGTCCTGCTGGAGCACCTGCTGGGCGTGGGTTACGTGCTGGAACTACTGTAGAAATTGCATGTTTATAAACCATTTGGCTTACTGTATTTTTTAATAAAACCACATATTGGTCAAAAGATTCAATATGACCTTGTAATTTGATACCGTTTACTAAAAAGATTGAAACAGGAATACGTTCTTTGCGTAATGAATTCAAGAACGGGTCTTGTAAGGTTTGACCTTTAGACATATTTTTAACTCCAAAAATTTAGAATTTAATTTAAAAGCTACCCTAAAATTGTTTAATTTAAAACTTATTTAAACTTATAAAAAAAGTAGCGGTTAAATTGTGCTTGATTTATAAGAATTTAGCAAGTGCTGAATTGCATTTTTAGTACAATCAAAACTGATAAATTCATGCTCTTTTTGCAAAGAGCGTAGCCAAGTGTA
The DNA here is from genome assembly GCF_030674635.1 of Moraxella sp. ZY210820. Taxonomy (NCBI): domain Bacteria; kingdom Pseudomonadati; phylum Pseudomonadota; class Gammaproteobacteria; order Moraxellales; family Moraxellaceae; genus Nasibacterium; species Nasibacterium caprae. The sequence goes on from NZ_CP089978.1 coordinate 1,347,511, forward strand.
TTGACGTTTAGCTAATTGTCGTGTAGCAAACAAAGCTTTATCCTGCATTTCTTGCTGATTTTTTTGACTAAATTCTCCTTTTTGTAAATATTCGAGAACTTGACGATAACCAACACAACGCATTGAAGTTAAATTTTCAGTAACATTGTATTTTTCAATCAACATTTCAACTTCATCTAAAAATCCAATATCCCACATCATTTGTAAGCGTTTTTCAATACGTTGATGTAATTCTGCACGCTCTGGCAATAAAGCATAATTATGAAATTGATATAAATAATCAGTTTTTTGCTGTTCTGCGTGTAATTGACTAATTGGCTTACCTGTAATACGATACACCTCTAATGCACGCATAATGCGTTGGCGATCACTGACTTGAAATTTTTGTCCCGCAATCGCATCAACTCGACACAATTCATCATAGATAAATTGCCAGCCATATTGCTCCGCTTGTTGCTCAATTTCTGCACGCACTTCGGCATTTGCACTTGGTAAATGCCCTGATAAACCTTCTAACAGAGCTTTAAAATACAACATCGTTCCACCTACTAAAATTGGAATTTTGTTGCGTGCATGAATTTCATCAATTAATTGCTGTGCATCAACCACAAAATCACCTGCTGAATAAGTTTCTAAAGGCGAAATAATATCAATTAAATGATGTGGGTACTGTATTTGTTCTTGTTTACTAGGTTTAGCAGTGCCAATATCCATATCACGATACACCAAAGCAGAATCAACGGAAATAATTTCAAAACCACCTTGCTCATATAAAGCACAAGCCAAAGCCGTTTTACCACTCGCAGTTGGCCCCATGAGATTGATTACAGGTAAAGTATTCATTATCGTCTAACAATTAAATCATCATGTTATCATTGTACCTTGTTTTTTTATGATCATGTTGATTTTTTATCATATAAATTAATTAAAAATTTTAATTGCAACCTCAAAAGTAAACTAGACTCATCATGAGCATATATTGAACATTATTCACAAAATAAATAATGTTTTTGGTATAATGAAAATAATTCATACAACAAAAGTAGCCTATATTATCTTTAATCCACGCAAAAATGGTTAGGTTATGCCTATATTTTTAAAGTCGAAGTCCAATAAATCATAGGAAATATGCAATGAACAGTTTCAAATTATTTTTAATCATGTTAATGACTGGATTAACATTAACTTTATTTTATACATTATCAATACAAAGTTATAGTGGTGCAATGATGGTTGTTTTTGGATTAGGATTTTTAACACTATTCCTCATGATAGAAACTGTGATTCCACTTGAACTGCAAAATAATAAAATATTCGGTATTGGTTTTATTATCACTTTAATTTTGTATAGCTGGATGATGCTAAAAATCAATGATATGATTATCGATTATGCTTTTAAAAACAAAGCTCAACAACAATTTTGTGGTATTATTCAACGTGAATATAGTCAATCAATGGGTCGTGGTTCAATTTATTTTTGGCAAGTTGAAAATCCAGAAACAAAACAAACTTTTGATTTTAGAAAACATGAAAATGATAATCTCAAAATTGGTCAGCACATTTGTATTACTTATACCATCGATGAACGTTGGCAAAATACGCCTTATATTTACTCAGTAACCAAAGATTTTCAAAATTAAGAAAAGATGAGAGCTAATATTGCATCTCATATCCCCTTATTAAGTGCTGTTTTTAAATATGGTCTAAACCTAACCATTTTTCTTGTTTATAGGCACTATCCGAAAATAACCATTCTAATTCAACAATTACCTATTTAACTGAAAGATTTTATTTTACCAACAGGTAATATTTTATGTACAACCGCTCATCATGCTCGTGCAGTATGTCGCCGTGCTGAACGTAGTTTAATTCGTGTTCATCAACGTGATAAAAATATTCAGCCTTATGCTCTGCAATTACTCAATCGATTATCAGATTAGTTATTTGTTGCTTCTCGTAGTTTACAACGTTTAAGTAATGAAAGCGAAGTATTATGGCAAAAAATATTGAATTTGAATAAACTTATCATTCCCATCTTTACCATCAAAAAAATTAATGAAAATGATTTACATCTTAATATTTAGCTGTTATAGTACAAATATAACTTAAGTATGATGTTTATCATATCAACATTTCAATGCTCGGAGTGAATTATGCAATTAGAGCCATGGCATTGGGCAGGATTAGGTACTGCTTTAATTATTGTTGAAATTTTCTTACCAACCTTTGCAAGTTTATGGTTTGGTTTATCTGCTTTACTTGTTGGTCTATGTTTATGGCTAATCCCTGATTTATCATTAACAGTACAATTATTGATGTGGGGGATATTCTCTCTTATTCTAACCGTTGCTTGGTTTAAATTTATCAAACCTTTATCGATTGATAAAACTAAAGCAGGGTTACCACGTGAAAATACGATTGGACAAACAGGTATGGTCATTCAAACAGGACTTGAACATGGGCAGATTAAAGTGCGTTTTGCTATTCCTGTATTAGGTAATGATGAATGGTTTTGCCGTAGTACAGAGCCTGTACAAATTGGCGACCGTGTACAAGTTATTGATATTTTAGGTAATGACTTCTTAGTGAAACCTTATTCATCATAGACTATCATTTTTGTAGGAGTTTTTTTATGGGTTTTACCATTTTTTTAGTAGCCTTAGTGATTGTTACCATTGCGATGGGGGTACGTACCGTACCACAGGGTTATAAATATATCGTACAACGTTTAGGAAAATATCATTCAACCTTAAGCCCAGGTTTAAACTTTATTATCCCTTATATCGACCAAGTAGCTTATAAAGTAACCACTAAAGATATTGTATTGGATATTCCATCGCAAGAAGTGATTACCCGTGATAATGCTGTATTATTAATGAATGCGGTCGCATATATCAATTTAACCACACCAGAACGTGCGGTGTATGGTATTGAAAATTATTCTTGGGGTATCCAAAATTTAGTACAAACATCATTACGTTCGATTGTGGGTGAGATGGATTTAGATGATGCATTATCATCACGAGACCATATCAAAGCCAAACTTAAATCAGCTATTTCTGATGATATTGCTGATTGGGGGATTACGTTACGTACCGTTGAAATCCAAGATATTCGCCCATCACAAACCATGCAAGCAGCGATGGAAGCACAAGCAGCTGCTGAACGTCAACGCCGTGCAACTGTAACCAAAGCTGATGGTGAAAAACAAGCGGCTATTTTAGAAGCTGATGGTCGTTTAGAAGCATCTCGCCGTGATGCAGAAGCACAAGTTGTCTTAGCTCGTGCATCGCAAGAAGCAATTGATATGGTAACGGCTGCTGTGGGCGATAAAGAAATCCCTGTTGCGTTCTTACTTGGCGAACAATATGTAAAAGCCATGCAAGAAATGGCGAAATCAAATAATGCTAAAACAGTGGTTTTACCTGCTGATGTATTACAAACTATTCGTGGTATTATGGGACGTGGTGATAAATAATTTAAATCACAGATTTTCCCTAAGCTATAAACAAAATTATCCACAGAATTTGTGGATAATTTTTACTTAATGTGAGTTCATCTGAATTACATATTTTAGCTTATCAAAATAGGTAAGTTAGATATCCCAAATTTGCGTTACTTAGCTTTATTTAGCCAGTTGTTCTTCTATCGCCCAATCAATATGTACATTGACAATATCATCATGCATCGCTTTTCCCTGTTGTAATTGTTCAATAATCGTTGATGAATAAGGTGCATTACCCAACGCAATCGCAATATTACGTTTAAAACTTTGAAATCCTGTGCGGCGAATAGGACTGCCCTCTGTACTTGCCAAAAATGTTGTTTCGTCCCATTGCCAAATATCGAGCAAGGAAATATCATCTAGCCCATGTCTGGGTTTAAAATCATCAACTGTGGTCAAATGTGCAAAACTATTCCATGGACAAATCAACTGACAATCATCACAACCAAAAATACGATTACCAATACCTTGCCTTAAACTTTTATCAGCAATAATACCCTTATATTCAATAGTCAAATAAGAAATACATCGCCGTGCATCCATCTGATAAGGTGCAACGAAGGCTTGTGTTGGACAAATATCAATACACGCCGTACACGAACCACAATGTGCAGTAACAGGTTTATCAAAAGGTAACTCCAACGAAGTAAATAATTCACCCAATACAAAAAATGAACCTGATGTTTTGTGAATAATAAGAGTATTTTTCCCTACCCAGCCCATACCCGCTCGTTCAGCTAATGTACGTTCACAAATCGGAGCAGAATCTGCAAATGGACGGCTTTCAAACTCACCAACTTTTTCTCTAATACGTTGGGCTAGAGTTTTTAAACGTCCACGCATAATTTTATGATAATCCCGCCCTCGTGCATAACGTGCAATAATTGCATTATTGGGAATATCTGGAATATAACGTGGTTTAGGCTTTTCCACTAAATAATTCATTCGCACACAAATAATACTTTCAGTATTGGGAACTAATAAAGTAGGATTAGCACGTTTATCTAAATTTTCTACTAAAAATCCCATATCCCCATGATAACCTTTTTCTAAAAAAGCTAAATGATGAGATATATCAATAGTTTGATGTGGGTCAGCAATCACACAGTCTGCAAATCCTAATTCATAGGCTTGTACTTTAATCCATTGTGCTAAAAAATAAGGATTATTAAAATCTTCAGCAAGAGTAATGGTTGGAATTATCACTGTGTTTTTTTTAGACATAAATATGAAATCATTATTAAACTTTGCGTATTCTAACAAATTTAATCACTAGATAAAATGCTCACATTAGTCTATTTTTTAAACAAACAATTTTTTTATTTTTTTTACTTTTTTACTTGACTTTTTAACCTTGCTTTTTAATCAAATAGATAGAAAATTATCTTGATTTTATTTTGTGCAGTTCATTTTTAAAAGAAAATAATTTTCAATTTGTCAAGATTGTATTTTCATTAAAAATACCGTATCTTGTGCTACATCAAAAATTAAACCACTAAGTATTGTGGTAAAGTTTTAAAACTCAATCAATATCTAGTTTATTTTTTCGTCCTTGATTTGATTCGGTTTTAAAATTATTCACATAAAAAATTCATTTTTTATTGAGGTTTATATGACATTAGTTTCTGCGGTTCCTGGACAAATTCAAGTCATTAAGCGTACAGGAGATGTTGTAGCATTCGATGCACAAAAAATTTCCGTTGCTATTGGTAAAGCATTTTTGGAAGTTGAAGGCTCACAAATTGTCAATTCAAGTAGCGTGCATGACCGTATTGCTGATTTAACTGAAAAAGTGTTAATGACCTTTAAACGCCGTTTACCCTCTGGTGGAACAATCCATATCGAAGAAATTCAAGACCAAGTTGAATTAGAACTTATGCGTGCAGGCGAACAAAAAATCGCTCGTGCTTATGTGATTTATCGTGAAGAACAGGCAAAGAAACGTAAAATGCAACAACAAAATGATGAACAACATCACCCTACACTACAAGTGACTGATAAAAATGGTGAATTACAGCCACTCAATTTAACCGCATTAACACAACATATTACCAAAGCAAGTGAAGGCTTGGAAAATATTGATATTCAAGCTATTGTTGATGAAACTGTGCGTAATTTATACAATGGCGTACGTGAATCTGATATTTCAACAGCGATGATGATGGCAACTCGTACTCGTATTGAGCGAGAGCCTAATTATAGCTATGTAACAGCACGTTTATTACGCCATGAATTAGTCAATGATGGTTTAACTTTTTTAGGTTTAGATGTTAATACACCTGAAAATGAGGCCTTAGAAACTTTCTTGAAAAAAGGGGTTGAATTAGAATTATTATCGCCAGAATTACTTAATTTTGACTTTAAACAACTTGCCGATGCGATTCAACCTGAACGTTCAAATCAATTTACTTATTTAGGTTTACAAACCTTATTTGACCGTTATTTCTTACATCATAAAGGTATTCGTTTTGAATTACCACAATTATTCTTTATGCGTGTATCAATGGGCTTGGCACTCAATGAGCCTGAGCGTGAGAAACGTGCGATTGAGTTTTATAACCTATTATCAAGTTTTGATTATATGGCTTCTACGCCGACTTTATTTAACTCAGGTACATTACGCCCACAATTATCAAGCTGTTATTTAACCACTGTTCCAGATGACTTATATGGCATTTATAGTGCAATGCGTGATAATGCCATGCTTTCAAAATGGGCTGGTGGTTTAGGTAATGACTGGACTTCAGTGCGTGCTTTAAACTCATATATCAAAGGTACTAATGGTAAATCTCAAGGTGTAGTGCCTTTCTTAAAAGTAGCAAATGATACAGCGGTTGCAGTCAATCAAGGTGGTAAGCGTAAAGGTGCGATGTGTGCCTATCTTGAAACTTGGCATTTAGATATTGAAGAGTTTTTAGAGTTACGCAAAAATACAGGTGATGACCGCCGCCGTACCCATGATATGAATACAGCAAACTGGATTCCAGATTTGTTTATGCAACGTGTGATTAATGGCGAAGATTGGACATTATTTACCCCATCTGAAGTACCTGATTTGCATGATTTAACAGGTTTAGCATTTGCTGAACGTTATACGCATTATGAAAGTATTGCCAAAGAACAAGGCTTTTTACACAAAAAAATTAAAGCACAAGATTTATGGCGTAAAATGTTGTCAATGGTTTTTGAAACAGGACATCCATGGCTTACCTTTAAAGATGTGTGTAATTTACGTTCACCGCAACAACACGTTGGTGTCGTGCATTCATCAAACTTATGTACAGAAATTACCTTAAATACGAGTGAAGATGAAATTGCAGTATGTAACTTAGGTTCAATTAACCTAGTACAACACGTTAAAGGCGGTGTACTTGACCAAGAAAAATTGGCAAAAACCATTAAAACTGCCATTCGTATGCTCGATAACGTCATTGATATTAACTACTATGCGGTACCACAAGCGAAAAATTCTAACTTACGCCATCGTCCGATTGGTATGGGTATCATGGGCTTCCAAGATGCACTTTATGAAATGAATATCGCTTATAACTCACAACAAGCGGTTGATTTTGCTGATGAATCAATGGAAGTGATTAGCTATCATGCTATTCAAGCTTCAAGTGATTTAGCCATTGAACGTGGTAAATATGAAACATATCAAGGTTCATTATGGGATCAAGGCATTTTACCAATCGATTCTTTAGACATCGTACAGAAAAACCGCCCAGAAGGTATGTTTGAAGTTGATAGAACACAACGTTTGGATTGGGATAGTTTACGTCAAAAAGTACAAAAAGACGGTATGCGTAACTCAAATGTGATGGCTATTGCTCCAACTGCAACTATTTCAAATATTTGTGGTGTATCACAATCGATTGAACCGACATATCAAAATTTATATGTAAAATCAAACCTTTCTGGTGAATTTACTGTGATTAACCCATATCTTGTCAATGCGTTAAAAGAGCGTGATTTATGGGACGTAGTGATGGTCAATGATTTAAAACACTATGATGGTTCAGTGCAAAAAATCGCCCGTATTCCTGATGATTTAAAAGCGATGTTTGCAACTGCCTTTGAAGTTGAACCACGTTGGATTGTTGAAGCTGCATCTCGCCGTCAAAAATGGATTGACCAAGCTCAATCATTAAACTTGTATATTGCAGGGGCTGATGGTAAAAAACTTGACCGTACTTATAAAATGGCATGGTTGCGTGGGTTAAAAACAACTTATTATTTGCGTGCATTAGCAGCGACTTCGACTGAAAAATCGACTATTCACACAGGTGCTTTAAATGCGGTTAAACCTGTAGCGATTAATCCAACACCAGCAGTCGATAGTGGTTTTAACAGTCCTGCACCTGTACCAAATGCGTGTAGTATTGATAATCCTGATTGTGAAAGTTGTCAGTAAATTATGAGTTTTTTCCAATTATTGAAACCATCAACAACTGTTCATCAACAATTAGCCATGCTTAAATCTCGTGGTTTGATTGTTGATGATGAAAGTCGTGCGTTGCATTATTTGGGAAATATTGGATATTATCGTTTAAGTGGCTATTTTTATTCATTTCGTCAATATGATTTAACATCAAAAAAAATTCAGCGAAAAGATGAATTTATGAAGGATAGCCATTTTAATGATATATTACAACTTTATTTATTTGATAAAAAATTACGATTATTGGCTTTTGATGCTTTAGAACGTATTGAAATGGCTTTAAGAGTTGATATTGGTAATGCTTTAGCTCGTAGAAGTCCGAATGCTCATGAAAATATTGAATATCTTGACCATAAACAGACAACAGCTCATATAACATGGCTTGCTCAATATTATAATTTAGTTACACGTGCCAAAAATCAAGATTTTATTCAACACAATTTAAGTCAATATGGGCGTTTACCTGTATGGGTTGCATGTGAAATTTTAGATTTTGGAACCTTAACTCGTTTATATAATCTATTACAGCCAAGTGATAAAGAGTATATTGCAAAAAAATATAACTCTAATTCTAAACAATTTACAGATTGGCTCGATAGTTTAAGGTTTATTCGCAATACGTCAGCTCATCATTCTCGTTTATGGAATGCTAATATCACTTCTCGTATTGATATAAAAAAATCTTTTCCAAATCGTCGTAAATTACATCATTTGGAAAATCATAAACCTTTTATTTATTTTGTTCTAATACAACATTTTTTAAATGTGATTTCACCAAAATCAACATGGACAACACGTTTAATTGATTTAATAGAACTTGAATTTCCAATTGTTGAAAATAAAGCAATCCATTTAAAAGATTTCGGTTGTACTGAACATTTTAAAGAATTATTAGTGTAGAGATAGAAAGCCCCTGAGTGCTTATACTTCCATATTTATCTAAAATAAATATCATAGTAGGCAGGTTCAGGGGGCATATTAAGTATATTATGCAATGATTGGCGACTATAGTCAATCTAAAAATTAAACAACTGGTTTCAGTTAAATAAGCGGTTATTCTATCCTATTGATAAATAACCAAAAATAAGAGGTATCTCATCATGTCAATTTTAAGCTGGGACGATGAAGATGAAGTACAAACATCGTCTAATCAAAAAACAACCCCTGCGACCAACACGCCGTCGCAAACGTCTGCAACACAAATGGTATCTCATGTGCAACCATCGTCAGCGAGTGTGGCTGATTTACACCGCACCACAACTGATGACGTGTCGTCAGCATCAGCCGATAGCTCCGATTTGTTGGCTAGAGCCAGCCAAGCTCTTAATCGACTAGATATTCAAGCAGGTCTTGAAGATTTAGAAATGGGTGCGGCTCGTGTTCAAGTTGATGATAAACGTATGATTAACTGTCGTGCAGATTTGAACCAACTTGTACCATTTAAATATGAATGGGCTTGGCAAAAATATCTTGATGGTTGTGCAAACCATTGGATGCCACAAGAAGTCAATATGACAGCAGATATTGCACTGTGGAAATCTGAAGATGGCTTAACTGATGATGAACGTTTAATCGTCATGCGTTCACTTGGTTTCTTCTCAACCGCTGATAGTTTAGTGGCAAATAATCTTGTATTAGCATTATACCGTCATATTACTAATCCAGAATGTCGTCAATATTTACTCCGTCAGGCATTTGAAGAAGCAATTCATACACACGCTTATCAATACTGTATTGAAAGTTTAGGTATGGACGAAGGCGAAGTATTTAATATGTACCGTGAAGTACCAAGTGTTGCACGCAAAGCCGCTTGGGGCTTACGTTATACACAATCATTAAGCGACCCTGATTTTAAAACAGGTACTGTTGAAGAAGACCAACGTTTATTGCGTAATTTGATTGCATTCTACTGCGTACTTGAAGGTATTTTCTTCTATTGTGGTTTCAGCCAAATTTTAAGCATGGGTCAGCGTAATAAGATGAAAGGGGTTGCCGAGCAATTCCAATACATCTTGCGTGATGAATCTATGCATGTGAATTTTGGTATCGATATGATTAACCAAATCAAAATCGAAAATCCACACTTATGGACACCTGAATTCCAACAAGAAGTTATTCAGATGCTACTTGAAGGTACGATGTTAGAAATCGAATATGCTCGTGATACTATGCCACGTGGTGTATTAGGTATGAATGCTGGTGTGATGGAAATTTACTTAAAATACATCTGTAACCGCCGTTTAAACCAATTAGGCTTACCAAATCAATATCCTGTAACTGAAAATCCATTCCCATGGATGTCAGAAATGATGGATTTGCGCAAAGAGAAAAACTTCTTTGAAACACGTGTAACCGAGTATGAAGTCGGTGGTGGCTTAAAAGGACTATAATTGTTCTTATTCCACAAAACAAAATAGGAGTAGTCATTACTCCTATTTTTTATGCTAAAATATGCCTTAAATATCATTCTCTATCCATTATGACACATCCAATCATTCAACAATTATTTGACCGTCCAATTAGCCAAAAAATCTGGGTTGCTCCAATGGCAGGTGTAACGGATAATCCTTATCGTAAATTATGTAAATATTTTGGTGCAGGTCATGCAGTAAGTGAAATGATGACTGCTGATAAAACCTTACGCATGAGTAAAAAAAGTTTATATCGTGCTAATTTTGATGGTGAAATTGCTCCTATTTCTGCTCAAATTGCGGGTTCTGACCCAATTGAATTAGCAGAAGCTGCACGTTATCAAGTAGCAAATGGTGCTCAAATTGTAGATATTAATATGGGTTGCCCTGCCAAAAAAGTGTGTAATAAATTGGCAGGTTCAGCGTTATTGCAAGATGAAGATTTAGTTGCACGTATTTTAGATAGTGTCGTTAATGCCGTTAATGTACCTGTTACTTTAAAAACCCGTTTAGGCTTTAAAAATGGAGAAGAAAATATTTTAAGCGTGGCAAAACGTGCCGAACAAGCAGGTATTGCTGCCCTAGCCCTACATGGTCGCACACGTGAAGATATGTATTTAAATCATGCACGTTATGAATTAATTAAACAAGTAAAAACTGAAATTAATATCCCACTCATTGCCAATGGTGATATTGATAGCCCAGAAAAAGCCAAATATGTGCTTGATTATACAGGTGCTGATGCGTTAATGGTCGGTCGTGCTGCACAAGGTCGCCCATGGATTTTCCGTGAAATTGCTCATTTTTTAGAAACAGGTAAACATTTAGCTTCACCTGAAATTAGTGAAATCAAACAAGTTTTATTATCTCATCTCACTGAATTATATCAATTTTATGGAGAGTATTCAGGTTGTCGTATCGCCCGTAAACACATTGCATGGTACACCACAGGTCTAAGAAATAGTAATGCCTTTAGACAAGCTATGTATCAAGTGGAAAATACAGCAGAACAAGCTAAAGTGGTTGAACAGTATTTTGATGAATTACTAAGCTATGGTGAAAATTTAGCTCAAGTTTCTACTGAAACGCACACTTAATGTTGATAATTTAACGCATAACCATCATCATGTTCACATAAAACTAGAGACTTATTGACATAAGTTTGTATCGGGACTGCTTGATGATATAAAGCCGACCAGTCTACTGCAGGTTTACGAATTTGTATAGATAATTGCTGTAAAAAATCACGGCGACTTAAAATTTCTGCACCTAAACTCATTAAATGTTCATTAGGAAATTGACAATCAATCCAACAGAATTGACTATACTCACACAAAGTTACTAGCACAAAAAATGCCATTTTAGATGCATTGGTACGAGTATGAAACATTGATTCACCAAAAAAACCTTGTCCTATTTTTAGCCCGTATAAACCACCAACCAATTGATTTTGTTCATAAATCTCAATACTAATCGCATAACCTAAATCATATAATTGTTGATAAGCCTGTTTCATATCCGAGCTAATCCATGTGCTATCGGCATAACTACGCACGGCTGCACAACCATCAATCACATCAGCAAAAGCATGATTAATATTAACCGTAAATGTCGATTTTTTCATCTCTCGCAATAAACTTTTGCTTGGTTTATAATGTTTTGGATAGAGTACACAACGTGGCGATGGCGAATACCATGCAATCGGATCACCTTCATTAAACCAAGGAAACATACCGATACTATAGGCGTGTAACAAAGTCTGTGGTGCTAAATCTGCACCAGTAGCAATAAATTCATGATGCTCTGGGTCTGCTTGTTCAGGGTCAGGAAAAGCATAAGCAGATTGAAATAAAGGCTCTAATTTATTCATATTCAATTTCGGCTTATATGATGGTTTAATATAAGTCAATTCAATTCATAATTGAACGGTAGGGGCGAATTATATTCGCCCAAATAATGATTTTACAAAGGGTTTATGTAATAACCCCCTACATTTTTGTATTGTTCAGATATAAGACTATAGTAGCGAGTTCATCAATTTTTTGCAATCTTTTCAAGCCATTTTTGATAATATTCATTATAATATACTACTCAATTTAACCATGATTGATAACTAATTTATGATAAATCCAATCACACCCTATTCTATGTCAGCAACAATTCGTTCAGCTTTTATACATAGTTTGCCTATTTTAGCAGGCTTTGCCTTTTTAGGTATGGCTTATGGCATTTATATGCGTGGATTAGGATTTGAACCTTATTACCCTATTTTGATGGCACTGTTTATTTTTGCTGGGTCAGTTGAGTTTATTGTGGCAGGTATGCTTCTATCAGCATTCAATCCGCTTTATACCTTTATCATGGTGCTGATGATTAGTGCAAGGCAAATTTTTTTATGCTATTTCGATGTTAAATAAATATCATCAAGCAGGTTGGAAAAAATACTATCTCATTCCCGCCACAGTTGATGAAAGTTTTGCCATTAATTATTCTGCTAAACCCCCCCCTAATATCGATGAAAGTTGGCATATGGTTTATGTTAGCTTATTTTTACATATTTATTGGGTAGGAGGGACTGCTTTAGGGGCATTTTTAGCAGATATATTACCCTTTTCGTTAAAAGGTTCAGAATTTGCCATGACTGCACTTTTTCTAGTGATTTTTGCTGAACGTTGGTTAAGTGAAAAAAGCCATGAAAGCTCACTCATCGGTCTAGCTATAACGATAATCTGTTTATTACTCTTAGGCAAAGAACATTTTTTAATCCCTGCAATGGTTGCAATTTTACTAGTTTTAACTTGGCGAAGACCAATTTTAATGCAAAAATTACAACAAGAACTGGATTAAATTATCAATATGATGACCGTAGAACAACACCTGCTCACAATACTCATTGCTATTTTAGTAGTACAATTATGTCGATGGATTGCGTTTATTGCTTTTCCTGCACATAAACCGATTCCAGAATATGTTCAATATTTAGGTAAAGTTTTACCACCTGCTGTATTTGCCCTATTAGTGGTGTATTGCTATAAAAATGTTAATATTTTAAGTGAACATCATGGATTCGCCGAATTTATCGCAGGTACAGTTACTTTAGGCTTACATTTTTGGCGTAGAAATATGTTTTTATCGATTGGTGTAGGAACAATTTTATATATGTTTTTGGTTCAGAAAGTTTTTGTATAAATATATTTGTCATCAATACATTACAAATTATCTTATTTTCAGGTAAAATAAACGGCAAACACTCATTAGGAATATTGAAATGAAAAACTTTTTGATTGCTTCATGCCTTGCTATCACAAGTAGTTATGCATTAGCCGATGTACATATTATTAGTCCAGAGGAATTACAAATTGTTGTCATTAATGACCAACAAATTAAATCATCATTTATTAAAGCAAATCAAAATAAATTTACTGTTCGTGGTAATCAACAACATCAAATCTATATTCGTTACGTCCAATTTTTTAATTTACCATTAAATGATGAACATGAAATTATCAAATCAGATATTGGCATATTCAACACACCTATTTTACAAGATGGGCAAACCTACCGTCTCGCAATCGCTCAACAACCCAAAACGTTGGAAGATGCCAAACAATTTGCTCAAAAACCAAGTGTTATTTTATATAATGCACAGAACCAAATTATTGCTCAACAAACCTTTGAACAGACCAGTAAAACATGGTTTTCAGGTTTAACACTCAATCGTAGCTATGACTTAACTAAGAAAAAACCTGCTATTATGCCAATGCCAACAGCACCTAGCTTAACCAACACAACACCTACGCATTACAACTCATTAATTGAACAATGGAATAAAGCAAGCGTTGATGAACGCCAAGCCTTTATACAATGGTTAAATCAACAATCAAAATAACTCATAAAATGAAAGGGATAGCCTAAACATTATTCCTTTTATTTTGATTAAACAAAATCAATAGATGATAGCCTAATAAAATACTCTATTCAAACTCACTAAAATTAGTGTTTCAAGGTAAATTCTGTTGATAAAATTTATCCTTTCCCTATTTATACTATAAATCTTGAGTTTCGATTTTAAAAATATAGGCATAACCTAACCATTTTTGATTAGGATTAAATGTTATACATACTTTATCATCAATTTTAGCTTTTTTATGCTGATTAAGATTAAATTTCATATCATGATTAGCTAAATAAAAATAATCATCGTCCCAAGCAGAATAATCTATTTTATTAATACTACTACATATTTGCTGTTGCTGACCTTGCTTTATAAAATAATGGCTAATCGGTTTATAATATTGTTGTGATAATAGGATAATAACCAAAGGTCCAAGTACAGGAAATACAATAGGGAGTGTTTTATTCTTTTTTCGGTAATATAATTTAATACAGAGATAAAGTAGTATTCCTAAATATAATAAGCCAATTTCAATAAATCCTGCATAGCTAAAATGGTGTAAATAAATACTAAGTAGTGAATAGGTAACTAAAACAACAAGAAATATAATTTTGTAGATAGATTTTTCCATCATATTCTCCTTATAAAAACAGCCTATAATTTATATTATAGGCTGTTGAATATTTGATTAATATAAATTGATTTGGGTAAAGATATACACTTTAGTAAAGGGAGAAATAGGGTGCGTATTACGCACCTACGAGTAATGACTCGATTTTAAATTATCTCACTTTATATGAAATGTTTATCAATTAATATATTACATCAATTCAATCAGTCTTCTTTTTTCGGTTGCTCACGCAAACGAATACCCAATTCACGCAACTGGTTATTTTCTACAGGAGCAGGAGCTTGAGTCAATGGACATTCAGCAGTCTTCGTTTTCGGGAAAGCAATCACATCACGGATTGAGCTTGCACCTGTCATCAACATCACTAAACGGTCTAAACCAAACGCTAAACCACCGTGTGGTGGTGCACCGTATTTTAATGCGTTCAGTAAGAATGAGAATTTCTCTTCAGCTTCTTCTTCACCAATACCTAAAGCTTCAAAAATCGCTTTTTGCATTTCAAGCGTGTAAATACGCAATGAACCGCCACCGATTTCTGTACCGTTTAATACCATGTCATAAGCAACAGATAAGGCTTCCCCCGGGTTATTTTTTACCTCTTCCACACTTGATTTTGGTAAAGTGAATGGGTGATGCACAGATGTCCACTTACCATCATCAGTTTCTTCAAACATTGGGAAATCAACAATCCAAAGTGGTGCCCATTCGCAAATTACCATGTTCAAATCATGACCGATTTTCACACGTAATGCACCCATCGCATCATTGACGATTTTAGCTTTATCTGCACCAAAGAATACGATATCGCCATTTTCTGCACCAACACGTTGTAATAACTCCATCACGATTGGTTCAATAAACTTCACGATTGGCGACTGTAAACCATCGATGCCTTTTTCAA
Source organism: Moraxella sp. ZY210820 (assembly GCF_030674635.1). Lineage (NCBI taxonomy): Bacteria > Pseudomonadati > Pseudomonadota > Gammaproteobacteria > Moraxellales > Moraxellaceae > Nasibacterium > Nasibacterium caprae. Next base: position 1,363,295 of record NZ_CP089978.1, read on the forward strand.
TTTCATTGACTTTAATGTACGCTAGACCTTTTGCACCATAAATGCCAACAAATTTGGTATAGTCATCAATTTGGCTACGGCTTAAACTACCTGCATTTGGCACACGCAATGCTACAATACGACCTTTCGGATCTTTTGCAGGACCAGAAAAGACTTTAAATTCAACATCTTGCATTAAATCAGCCACATCGACCAATTTTAATGGAATGCGTAAATCTGGTTTATCTGACGCATAATCACGCATTGCTTCGCTATAAGGCATACGTTGAAATTTGTCAAATTTTACGCCTAATAATTCATCAAACAATTTAACAGTCATACCTTCCATTAAATCCATGATGTCATTATCATCTAAAAATGATGTTTCAATATCGATTTGGGTAAATTCCGGCTGACGGTCAGCACGCAAATCTTCATCACGGAAACATTTTGCAATTTGATAATAACGGTCAATACCACCCACCATCAATAATTGTTTAAATAATTGTGGTGATTGCGGTAAAGCATAGAAATCACCATTAGATACACGGCTTGGCACTAAATAATCTCTAGCACCCTCAGGTGTTGCACGGGTTAAAATTGGTGTTTCAACATCTAAAAAGCCATGTTCATCTAAATAGTTACGGATTAAGTTAGTTACTTTAGAACGGAAACGTAAACGTTCCAACATTTCAGGACGGCGAATATCCAAGAAACGATATTTTAAACGGTGTTCTTCTGAAACAGTGATATTATCATCATTAAGTGGGAAAGGTGGGGTTTCAGACTGTGCCAAAACTTCGATTTCTTTACCTAAAACTTCGATTTGACCGCTTACCATATTGGCGTTTTCTGTACCTTCGTAACGTTTACGCACACGTCCTGTGATTTTAAGTACATATTCTGAACGTGCTTTATCGGCAGTGGCAAAGGCTTCAGGCGTATCTGGGTCAATCACCACTTGTACCAAACCATCACGGTCTCGCATATCTAAGAAAATCACACCACCGTGGTCACGGCGACGATGTACCCAACCGCAAATGGTTACAGTTTGGTCAATTTGGGCTTCGGTTAAAGCACCACAATAATGAGTTCGAATCATTTGAAATATTCCAAAATTCTACATTTTAAATAAAATTGTTTGAGTTCACTTTAATTGAATAGCATAAATCATTGAAAATTAAAGATGTTGTAGGAGGTGTTATACGCACCAAGTTGCTAGTGATTATTGAAAAATGCGTCATACGCACCCTAGCTCTTACCTATAACAACTACACATTGAACCCATGTAAATAAACGATTTATTATCCCTTATTTTCCAAAAAATCTCAACAAAAATAAGAGATAAAGACGAGAAATTCATTTTATAACAAATTGAACCGTGATAAATCTTCATCAGAACGTGCGGTCAAGACTTCTAAGCCTGTTTCTGTAACTAAAATCATGTGTTCATACTGTGCTGATAAGCTATGGTCTTTAGTAACAGCTGTCCATTTATCGCCCAAAATTTTGGTTTGCCACCCACCCGCATTGACCATTGGTTCAATGGTAAAGGTCATACCTGCTTCTAAACGCATTCCTGTGCCTTTTTGTCCATAATGCAATACTTGTGGTTCATCATGGAATTTTGCACCAATACCATGTCCACAAAATTCACGTACTACATTAAAACGCTCAGCTTCAACATAACGCTGAATCGCATAACCAATATCACCTAAATATGCCCCTGCACGCACCTGCTCCATACCAATATATAAAGCTTCTTGTGTTACATCACATAACCGCTGAGCAAGTACCGATGTTTCCCCACCCACAATATACATCATACTGGTGTCCCCATGATAACCATCTTTAATCACAGTTACATCAATATTTAAAATATCGCCTTTTTTCAAGATTTTATTAGCTGATGGAATGCCATGACACACAACATGATTGACTGAAATACAGGTTGCATGTTGATACGCAGGACGACCGCCACCCCCACCATAACCAATACACGCAGGAATAGCATTTTGCACATTGACAATATAGTCATGACAAATTTTATCTAATTCTAAAGTACTCACACCTGCTTGAATATGAGGTTTAATCATCTCTAAAATATCGGCAGCTAGTTTACCTGCCACTCGCATTTTGGCAATTTCATCAGGTGTTTTGATTAAATGTGATACAGATTGTTTCATAACGATAAAAAACTTTTGGAAAATTATTTTGATATATGATAGAATTATACCGCTTTTTTAGCAAATACTTTATGTTAATAAATGCAAAAATATTAAAAAAATATCAAAATGATAGACAACATGATGATATTACTAATATTTTTAAATTTATTAATAATATTAAACTATAAATCCACACATATATCGACACAATTTCTGGGTGCTTGTAAAAGTGGAAATTGCGGATATATGGAGGCTTAACCCAAACTTTTAAAGGTCTTATTATGGCAGAATACAATGTAAGTATCCGTCAGCTATTAGAAGCTGGTGCACACTTTGGTCATCAAACACGTTTCTGGAATCCAAAAATGAAACAATACATTTTTGGTGCTCGCAACAAAATTCATATCATCAACTTGGACAAAACTGCTCCAGCATTAAACGATGCATTAAATGAAATCAACCGTTTAGCAAGCAAAAAAGGTAAGATTTTATTTGTTGGTACAAAACGTGCTGCTTCTGAAATCATTCGTGAACAAGCTCAACGTGCAGGTCAGCCTTATGTTGATCATCGTTGGTTAGGTGGTACATTGACAAACTGGAAAACTGTACGTCAATCAATCAACCGTTTAAAAGATTTACAAAACCAATCTCAAGATGGCACTTTTGCTAAATTAACTAAACGTGAAGCATTAGAGCGTACTCGTGAGATGGACAAACTTGAGCGTGATTTAGGCGGTGTTAAGCAAATGGGTGGTTTACCTGATGCTTTATTCGTGATTGATGTTGATCATGAAGCAACCGCAATTAAAGAAGCAAATAAATTAGGTATTCCTGTGATTGGTATCGTAGATACTAACTCAAACCCAGATGGCGTTGATTATGTTATCCCTGGTAATGACGATGCAATCCGTGCGGTAACTTTATATGCAAGCTCTGTTGCTGATGCAATTATTGCAGGTAAAGAGTATGCTCAATCTCAAGCAAATGCACAAGCAAAAGGCGAAACTGCATAAGTAGTTAGCCAATAAGTGAGTAAATATTTATATTACTCACATAAAACGGCTCAAGGCATTTCTTTGAGCCGTTTTTAATCAATAGTTTTATTAAATTTGGAGAATAACATGACTGCAATTACTGCACAAATGGTAAAAGAATTGCGTGACCGTACTGGTTTAGCCATGATGGAATGCAAAAAAGCGTTAACAGAAGCTAATGGCGATATCGAATTAGCAATTGATAATTTGCGTAAATCAGGTCAAGCAAAAGCTGCTAAAAAAGCTGGTAATATTGCTGCTGATGGTGCAATTACAATTGTTCAAGAAGGTAATAAAGCAGTATTGGTTGAAGTAAACTGCCAAACTGACTTCGTTGCAAAAGATGAAAACTTCAGCAACTTCTCAAATACTGTTGCTAAAGCAATTTTAGCTTCTGGCGTAGTTGAAGCTGAAAAAATCGCTGAATTAAAATATGATGACAGCCAAACTGTTGAAGAAGCTCGTATTGCTTTGGTACAAAAAATTGGTGAAAACATCCAAGTACGCCGTGCTAAAATCGTTGAAGGTGAAAACTTAGCAGTTTACCGCCATGGTTTAAAAATTGGTGTAGTTGTGTCTTATACAGGTGATGCAGATACTGGTAAAGGTATCGCAATGCACGTTGCTGCGTTTAACCCAGTTGCAGTAACTGCTGAACAAGTTCCTGCTAATTTAGTCGCAAAAGAGAAAGAAATTGCTGAAGCAAAAGCAGCTGAATCTGGTAAGCCAGCAAATATCATTGAGAAAATGGTTGCAGGTTCTGTTGAGAAATACTTAAATGAAGTTGCTCTTGACCGTCAGCAATATGTTATCGACAACGAGAAGAAAGTTGCTGATGTATTAAAAGCGACTGGTACAAATGTTGCTGAATTTGTTCGCTTTGAAGTTGGCGAAGGTATCGAGAAGAAAGCTGAAATGAGCTTTGCTGAAGAAGTTGCCGCTGCCCAAGCTGCTGCAAAATAATCACTGATACCAGTGTAAAAAAGCTGAATAAAGAAATTTATTCAGCTTTTTTATTTATGATATCATTCTCAATTCATAGTATATACTAATTCAACCCCAAAATTGGTACTTGTAGGGGCAAATCACATTTGCCCGATAAATACGATATTCATACAGGGCGAATATGATTCACCTACAGCATAATGGTGAATTTTGTACCAGTTTTTAAGTTATTTAACTATAGTCAAATTATATCAAAACAATATAAAAATGCAAGGGGGGTTATTACATAAACCCTTTGTAAAATCAATTACTTGGGCAAATATGATTTGCCCCTACTGTTCAATTATTGATTGAATTTACTATATAAATTATGGATTTTGTGTATGGGCGAATAATTATTCACCCACAAGTTCACATCAATCTTAAATTATTCTAGTGCACCAAACAAAATTAGCGTTGTTGATAAATTGCTAAAGCTGCTGGCAAATTCTTTTTCATTGCTTCAATACGAGCACTATTTGATGGGTGAGTTGATAAGAATGCTGGACCACCAGCCCCACCATTTGCTTGCATTTTTTGCCATAAGGTAATCGCCGCATTTGGATTATAACCAGCCCGTGCCATCAGCATTAAACCACCTTCATCAGCACGACTTTCTAAGCTACGAGAATAAGGCAAACCTAAACCCAACTCAGCACCTAAACCTGCTAATTGTTGCCCTGCTGAACCTAAACCCGCATAAGCTGAACCAATATTTATCGCTAAACCTGTTAAAACTTCTGCACCTGCTTTCGTTTTACTATGCTCTTCAAGTGCATGAACCATTTCATGCCCCATAATGGCAGCAATTTCATCATTAGTCAATTTTAACTTATCAACAATGCCTGTATAGAAAACCACTTTACCGCCTGGAGCAACATGAGCATTCACTTCATCAGATTTAATGACTGCAAGTTTCCAATTAAATTTATGCCCCGTTTTGTTCACTTGGTCAGCATAAGGAATCATACGATTAAATACCGCATTGATGCGCTTATAAGTTGCTGAAGTGGTATCTAATTTATTCGCTGCACGTGCTTCTGTTGTTAATTGTTGATAGTATTGCTCTGCTTTAGCATTTAAAGATGCGGTATCCGCTCCAGCAATAGTCGCAACAGTTGAACAACCTGATAATGATACCATTCCAAGTACCAATACCGTTGATAATAGTGTTTTTTTCATCAGCATACTCCTTGTTTTCAATACATCATATTAACAAATACATGGATAAATATTGACTTACCCATGCACCAAATTAATCATTTACCACAAAGTAAAATAGCTGTATTGCTATTTATCAATTACTTTTTATTACCCTTACCACGCTTTTCACTCGCTTCTCGGCATTCAGGTTTTTCACAATAACCATAAAGATTTAACGCATGTCCTGTTAAAACAAAACCATGTGCTTCTGCAATTTTATGTTGCTCATCTTCAATAATATCATTGGTAAATTCAACGACTTTATTACAGCCTTGACATACTAAATGGTCGTGATGTCCTTCTTGCATAATTTCAAAAACTGAATGGTTATTTTCAAAATTATGACGTTGAATAATACCAGCCGCTTCAAATTGTGTTAATACACGATAAACTGTTGCCAAGCCGACATCTTCACCTTGCTCAAGCAAAGTTTTATAAATATCTTCTGCACTTAAGTGGTGCTCTTCTGCAGTTTCAAGTAATTCTAAAATTTTAATACGCGGTAAAGTAACTTTTAAACCAGCTTTACGCAAATCTTGGTTTGAAAATGCCATATATTTTCTCTCAATTTGTTGTGAGCCTATTTTATCATCATTTCTATATAAACTACCACTTTTGTTATAAAAATGAATAAAGTTTAACAGAGATTAACTAGGCAAATAGTATAAAAATGAAGTATGATTATGCAATATTTTTCATCATTCTTCATAGAGGAAATTGTTACATTATGCAAAAATTATTACTCAGCACAGTTTTAGCGAGTGCAATTTTTACAGGTTGTGTTTATAAAGTGGATATTCCGCAAGGCACGCCATTGACTAAGGCACAGGCATCACAGGTACAAGTGGGCATGAATGCACAACAAGTCCGCTTTATTTTAGGTACACCAACGATTACTGACCCTTTAACACCACTACAATGGGATTATATGTACAATTATAAACCAGGAACTTATGCAAAAAAGGAAAAAATTCCATCTGCAAAAGGTCAGCATTTAAAAATTACCTTTAATGAACAAGGTATTGTAACACAGATTGATGGTATTGAAACTTTACCCGATGTACAACCTGGCTTACCTGGTTCTAAAGAAACAATTTTAACTGCTCCACGTTTATAAATCCTTACTTATTATATCGGATTTTAGGTTAATAATCCCAATCTTTTTAGTCAGATTGGGATTATTTTTTGTAATCATGATTATTTATTTTTATGATAATATAGATTTCGTACTAAATTAATCCACATTACCTTGATGGCGAAAACGATTTCCCCTTGCACGTTGTTTAACCAAATAACGGCTTGTTGGATTTTTTTCTGCACGATTGCGACGAATTTCTTTAGGATTAATTTTGAGCGGGCGATAGATCTCCACTCTATCCCCAGCTTGCAAAACTGTATCATGCTGAATTTTCACACCAAAATTACCCAAATGATATGGCTCAGGTAAACTAATTTTAGCTAAAATTCCACTCCGCTCAATCGCCTGCCATGCAGTTAAACCTTCAACAAAATCAATTGGTTGATAAAATTGAAATTGTTCATCAGCATAAGCTACCCAAACTTTTTGATGTATCGCCATATTTACCCTAATTAACCACGAATAAATAAAACAAATGCGATAATAATATTAATTGGTACAATAATACGCACCGCAACACGCCATAGATTATACACCAATTCATTGCTAAAATTTAAAGCTTTACGCAAATGACTCGCTTTCATTACCCAGCCTGCAAAAATGCTATATACTAAACAAAGCAATAGCCCCCAAATAACAGCCACCCAGACTAAAACCTGTCCAATTGGCATTAACCAAATCAGCATAGTACTTAAAGATAATATACCTGTGATTGGTAATGCCACTTTGCGGTCCAACCATTGTTGGCGTGCAAGTTGTAATAGAATCCCTGCTAATGCAATATTTGCCAAAGTATAATTCATTGGTAATACAGCAAAAATTATACCTGCAATCAATAAAGTCAATAAAATCAACCATACTTTAGGTGTTGCCGACTGCTCGTTATTTATACTGCCAAGGCTATTTTGCCAATACACCCCCATGCCTAAACCTGTTGAAAATAAGGCTAACATCACGGCGATTGCCCATTCCACCCCTGCAACATTTGTCCATTGTAAACTTGACATGGTAACAGGTGCTAAAAATGGCGATACAATTAATCCAATAATAACCAAACCTAAAGTAATTATGCGCGGCAAAAACGATAAAGCAACAGCAACTAGCATCAAAATTGCCACTAAGCCGATGCCTAAATTTGACACAAATGTCATCACTTGTTCAGAAGCAAGTTTAATTAACCCACCTGCTAAAAATGAAATAAATAATGCCCCACCCCAACCTAAAACACGCCAAAAAGTTGGAGCATCAGCTTCTCGTGTTAAGCTCATTAATGCTTGTATTGCTGTGGTTTGGCTACGTTTTGCCAATGCAACTTCTAAATAAAGCATAGGTAAAGCAGTTAAAAGTAATGCCACACTCCACAATAATAAAAAGTCAATTTGTGAATGTACACCTTTCCATAAAGGTGCAAAACTAATCATCAAACACAAAGATAAACAAAATGCAAAAGGTATAATAAACCATCGAGAAGTTGAATTTGACATGATTTTAAAGCTCAATTTCACTTAAATCTAAAATTATGCTATATTTTGCCTTGATTAGCCTAGAAAATCTATATCATTTTAATAATTTAGTTATGGTAAATAGACAGAATACCCCTAAAATACAATAAAAATGCAGATAATTCATCAAAATATCCTATATTGTATAAAAAATACCATAATTCATCATTTAAAATTGACATAAACATTGGTATCAACGCTATTTTCCGTTATAATTTATATCTTAATTTTTAACCGTATGATGATAATGTCAAGCATAGTCATCTTCCTTGTTTTAACATTTTTTTGATGGAGTTACTGTTCGTGAGTACTCGTTTTATGACTTCTGCTGATATTCGAGAAGCCTTTTTATCTTTTTTTGAAAGCAAAGGACACCAGCGTGTTCAATCGAGTTCTCTCGTGCCAGCCAATGACCCGACTTTGCTATTTACCAATGCAGGTATGAACCAATTTAAGGACTGCTTTTTGGGCTTGGATAAACGTCCATACAAACGTGCAACGACTTCACAAAAATGTGTGCGTGCAGGCGGTAAACACAACGATTTAGATAATGTGGGCTACACAGCTCGTCATCACACCTTCTTTGAAATGTTAGGAAATTTCTCATTTGGTGATTATTTTAAACGTGATGCCTTACGTTTTGCGTGGGAATTTTTAACATCTGCTGATAAAGGTTTAGGTTTAGAGCCAGCACGTTTATATGTGACGGTTTATCATACTGATGATGAAGCCTATGATATTTGGCATCAAGAAATTGGTTTGCCAGAAAGCCATATTATTCGTATTGGTGATAAAGGCGAAAAATACGAATCAGATAATTTCTGGGCAATGGGTGATACTGGACCATGTGGACCTTGTTCGGAAATTTTCTATGACCATGGCGACCATATTTGGGGTGGTTTACCGGGTACACCTGAAGAAGATGGCGACCGCTTTGTCGAAATTTGGAACAACGTCTTTATGCAATTTAACCGTACTGCTGATGGCGTATTGCACCCACTTCCTGCACCATCAGTCGATACAGGCATGGGCTTAGAGCGTGTTTCTGCGGTCATGCAATCAATGAATTCTAATTATGATACTGATATTTTCCAACACTTATTAAAAGCAGCAGGACAAATCGTAGGTACAGATAATCTTGACCAAGCATCATTGCGTGTGATTGCTGACCATGCACGTTCTTGCTGTTTCTTAATTGCTGATGGTGTAAATCCATCAAATGAAGGACGTGGTTATGTACTCCGCCGTATCATTCGCCGTGCAGTGCGTCATGGTTATAAATTAGGCATTAAAGAAACTTTCTTCTATAAAATGCTTGCACCACTTGCAGAAGTGATGGGACAAGCTTATCCAGAACTCAACACAGAAAAAGAGCGTATTATTAATGCGTTAATCAAAGAAGAAGAACAATTTGCGAAAACCCTTGAACAAGGTATGAAATTACTTGAACAAGAATTAGCAGAATTAAAAGGTAATGTGATTGCAGGTGAAGTTGTATTTAAATTGTACGATACTTACGGTTTCCCTGCCGATTTAACAGCTGATATTGCTCGTGAACGTGATTTAAGCATTGATGAAGCTGGTTTTGAACGTGAAATGAATGCTCAACGCCAACGTGCGAGAGAAGCAGGTAAATTTGCGATTGATTATAATAGCATCGTCAAAGTCGATAGCGTTACCCAATTTAATGGCTACACAGCAACGCAAGGTCAAGGCAATATCATTGCTATTTACAAAGATGGTGAACAAGTTGATCGTATCAATGAAGGCGATGAAGCCCTGATTATTTTAGATCAAACGCCATTTTATGCGGAAAGTGGCGGTCAAGTTGGCGACACAGGTACACTTAAAAATGAGACAGGTATTTTTGAAGTACATGATACCAAAAAATCAGGCTCTGCTTTTGTTCATCAAGGGATTGTAACTGTTGGCACATTATCTGTACAACAAAATATCAATGCACAAGTACAAACTGAATTACGTCATGCAATTATGCGTAACCATTCAGCAACACATTTATTACACGCTGCTCTACGTCAAATTTTAGGTACACACGTTCAACAAAAAGGCTCTTTAGTAGCGAGTGATATTTTACGTTTTGACTTTTCACATGGCGAAGCAGTGAGTTTTGAACAGCTTGATGAAATTGAGCGTTTAGTGAATGCTGAAATTATGGCAAATAGCCCTGTTGTAACTGAAATTTTAGATATTGAAACGGCTAAAACCAAAGGTGCAATGATGTTATTCGGTGAAAAATATGGCGAAGTTGTACGTGTTTTAACGATGGGTACAGTGAAAGATGACCGTGCATTCTCGATTGAGTTGTGTGGTGGTATTCACGTTGGTTATACGGGCGAAATTGGTTTATTCAAATTTATTTCTGAAGGTGGTATTGCATCGGGGGTACGCCGTGTAGAAGCCGTTACTGGTTTGCGTGCGATTGAAGCAATGCAACAGCAAGAACAAACCATTCGCCAAGTAGATAGTATCTTAAAAGCACAGAAAAACCAAACGGTTGAAAAAGTTCAAGCAACTGTTAATCAAACTATTACATTGCAAAAACAAATTGAGCAACTCAATCAGAAATTGGCGAATTTCCAAGCAACTGAATTACTAAATCAAGTACAAGAGATTGCAGGACGCAAAACGCTAATTGCAACAGTACAAAATGTTGATGCAGGTAGTTTACGTCATTTGCATGACAGCGTAAAATCAAAACTTGGTAATGCGGTGATTGTGCTTGCAGGTATCGATGGCGATAAAGTGAGCTTAATCTCTTCTGTGGCAAAAGAACATCATCAAGTACTGAAAGCGGGCGATATTATCAAACATTTAGCATCTGAGTTGGGCGGTAAAGGTGGCGGTAAGCCTGATTTAGCACAAGGTGGAGCGACTATAACGCCTAACTTTGATGATGTGATGAATGGTTTAGCTGGTTGGTTGAATAAATAAGCTAAAATAAACCATTTTTATACTATCAAATAAGCAAGTTGGATATTTGATATATAGTGTTATTTATATAGCTTACTATAACAAATGTCTGACTTGCTTTTTTAGTTTAGAGTAAGTTGTTATGAATAAAAAAACATTATATTACATAACTTCAGGTTTAGGATTCTTTCTCTTAGGAGCGAGCTTTGGATTTGAGTCTAATCTTAATATATGGATATTTTGTATTGGATTTGTTTTAATGCTTATTTCATTTTTGCTTAATAATTCTAATTAAGCCGTTTAATATTATCATAGGATAAATCAATCATGAAATTTAATCATAAAATAGATGTCGATATTTTTTGATAATGCAAATCATTGCAATCAAAACCAATTTATATTAACATAATTTTTACTTGATGATTTAAATTAATGGAAACTTTAAATGAAAAAATATGAATACAAATTCCCTTCTGCTATTGGCTATATCACCTTTATTATATTTAGCTTAATGGCTTGGAGTAGCTTGAGCAAAGCACCTCATTATAGCGGTACAATACATATCAAGCACTTAATTCGTTTTTCACCTGAAACTTCGTATTATATTTGGTGGGGAATGTCATTTTTCTTTTTAGCCTGTGCATTATTTGGTTTGTATATCATTATTCAATCTTTTCAATTAAAACAACGTTTTATTATGATTAATGAAAATCAGATTTCTTTACCTAAACGTCCTATTTCAAACACGATATTAAATATTCCATTTCGCTCAATTAACAAAATTAAATTTTACCAAACATCTGGTATTAAACAAGTTGTTTTATTTACTGAACATGAAGGTAAAGTCATATTTACGAATAAAAATCTAAAATCGAAGGCTGATTTTGATGAAATTTGTGTAATCTTGCAGGAAAAGTTTAATACAAGAAAGTAGAATGCGTATCATGTATCTTTTACAAATTTACATCTCACATATCAAATAAATTTAAAGTAGATATTATCATAAGATAAGTAGCTTATGAAATTTAATCATAAAATAAATGTCTATATTTTATGATAATGCAAATCATGGCTATCAAAAACCAATTTATATTAACATCATTTTTACTTGGCAATATCATTTAATGGAAATGTAAAATGAAAAGTCATCAATTTTCACACTCAAAAATCATATTATTAATCATTAGCTTATGCTCAATCAGTTTAAGCCACGCAGGTACATACTACCGCCTAACCATCCCTACACAATCAGGCAGTTACTGTGAAACTATGCCATTTTATTTTGTTGATGAAGGCGACACCACACAACCATTTGTCCCAATTACCGTCAATCAAGCTGTAAAAATTAGCTTTACCAATCCGTACTTTTGGTTTTGGTCAAAACCTGTGTCAGGCATGGCGATATTTTCCCCAAAAGGCTTAGTCAAACCCATCAAACAAACAGAAAAAGAATATCAATATCAACTCACACCACTCAAAGCAGGCGAAGTTTATCATTTGCGTGGCACATTAAAATCGCCTAGCGATGCGTTTAAAATTTGCGTTACACCACTTTAAAACTTGTAAATGGTGCTGTTACTATAACCCCCAAAATGGTATCTACACTTTCATTACAACCAACAAAAGGCATAACAGTTTCCCATTATACCTTTTAGATTTAGCTCATATTTAGCGAAAATTAGTCGCCTTTATAGCCTTTTAATTTTAAACGTGCTGCGTGCAACAACGGTTCAGTATAACCAGATGGTTGCTCTGCACCTTTAAAAATTAAATCACACGCTGCTTGGAAGGCGATACCATCATATTTTGGTGCCATTGGCGTATATAATGGGTCGTCAGCATTTTGTGCATCAACCACTTTTGCCATACGCTCAAGCACTTCTTGCACCTGCTCTTTGGTTACAATACCATGACGTAACCAGTTTGCAACGTGCTGTGAAGAAATACGCAAAGTCGCACGGTCTTCCATCAAGCCTACATTGTTGATGTCTGGTACTTTTGAACAGCCCACGCCCAAATCAACCCAACGTACCACATAGCCTAAAATACCTTGACAGTTATTTTCAAGTTCTTTGGTGATTGCTTCAGCAGACCAATTGGTTTCTTTTGCCAATGGTGGTGTTAATAAATCATCAAGTGATTTTGCTTGTGTTGCCAATAACTCTTGCTGACGGTTTGCCACATTGCATTTATGATAATGAATTGCGTGAATGACTGCACCAGATGGCGATGGTACCCATGCACAGCTTGCACCTGCTTGTGGGTGTTCAATCTTCGTACGATACATATCCGCTAATTCGTCTGGTTTTGGCCACATACCTTTACCGATTTGAGCCTTACCACGCAAGCCTGTTTGTAAGCCAATCATCACGTTACGGTTTTCATAAGCATCAAACCAAATTTGACCTTTGACTTCACCTTTACGCACAAATGGACCAGCTTCCATCAAGGTATGGATTTCATCACCTGTTCTGTCCATAAAGCCAGTATTGATGAAAATTGTACGGTCTTTCGCTTGAGCAATACATGCTTTTAAGTTTGCAGATGTACGGCGTTCTTCGTCCATAATACCAATTTTTAAGCATTTTGCAGGTAAACTTAAAGCCTGTTCTACACGAGTGAATAATTCTACCGCAAATGCCACTTCTTCAGGACCATGCATTTTTGGTTTAACAATATACATTGAACCTGTACGAGAGTTGCGTAAAGTATTCTGACCTTTTAAATCCACAATCGTCAATAATGGCGTAATCAATGCATCCATGATGCCTTCGTAAATTTCTTTACCATCAACCAAAATGGCTGGGTTCGTCATCAAATGACCCACATTACGCAATAACATCAATGAACGACCATGTAGTGTCGCTTTATTGCCCGTTAAATCAGTAAATTCACGGTCTTTATTTAAGCTACGGACAATGGTTTTGCCATTCTTTTCAACATTTTCTTGTAAGTCGCCTTTCATCAAGCCAAGCCAGTTACGATAACCTTCAACTTTCTCTTCCGCATCAACTGCTGCAACAGAATCTTCTAAGTCTTGAATCGTTGTTACCGCTGCTTCAAGTACAACATCTTTTACGCCAGCTTTATCTGTTTTACCGATTGGGCTATTGGCATCGATTTCGATAACAACGTGTAATCCATTATTTTTTAAGATAATTTCTGATGGATTTGCTGTATCGCCATTATAACCTACAAGCTGTTGTGTATTTTTTAAAGTTGAATTTTGACCATTTACAACCGCAATTAAGGCATTATTTTCAATAGCATATTTTTCGACATCAGCATGAGAGCCTTGTGTTAATGGGAAAGTTTCATCTAAGAAATTTTTAGCAAATGCAATAACTTTTTCACCACGCACAGGGTTATAACCTTTGCCTTTTTCTGCTCCGTCTGTTTCTGGAATCACGTCAAAACCGTACAAGGCATCGTACAATGAACCCCAACGAGCATTAGCAGCGTTTAAGCAATAACGTGCATTACGCACTGGCACAACCAATTGAGCACCAGCGATGGTTGCAATTTCATCATCAACATTTTCAGTGGTGATTTGGAAATCTTCAACTTCTGGCACTAAATAACCAATTTCAGTTAAAAATGCTTTATATGCACCAAGTTCAAATGTATTGTTACGATGCCATTCATCCAGTTTTGCTTGAATTTCATCACGCTTTTGTAAAAGTGCTGTATTTTTTGGGCTAAGGTCTAAAACGACTTGTTCAAAATTTTTCCAATAGGTTGCACTATCGATACCTGCCACTGGCAAGGCTTCTTGTTCAATAAAATCATACAATTCTTTGGCAATCGCAAGTTTGCCTTGTTGGATACGTTCAGTCATATCTAGTCCTATAAAAATTAACCGATGGAATAAAACCTTAGTATAACAAGTTATGATGATTTATCTAGTATAATAAATTGAAAAAATGGTAAATATTCATCATGATAATTTATTATTTTTTATATAAAAATCAAATAATTAAACAAACAATCCAATATATTTTCTTATTTTATAAGACTAAAGTTATAAAAAACGAGCTATGAAATCATAACTCGTTATGTTTATTTGAATATGAATCGTACAACTATCATTACAAATATTGCACTTGTACAATTTCAAATTCAACTTCGCCTTGCGGTGTCATGATTTTTGCTTCATCGCCTTCATTCTTACCAATCAAGCCACGAGCAATTGGTGAATTTACCGAAATTTTATTTTGCTTATAATCTGCCTCATCATCACCGACAATCTTATAAGTTACTTGCTCTTCGGTATCTAAATTTTCGATGGTTACGGTTACCCCAAACACTACACGCCCATCTTGTGGCAAAGTATGTACATCAATCACTTGAGCAGCACCTAATTTACCCTCAATGTCTTGAATACGACCTTCACAAAAACCTTGTTGTTCACGAGCTGCATGATATTCTGCATTTTCTTTTAAATCGCCATGTTCACGAGCTTCAGCAATCGCTTCGGTAATGCGTGGTCTTTCTACCGTTTTAAGATGCTGTAATTCTTTCTCTAAAGCGATTTTACCTTCAGGGGTCATTGGATAACGTTGCATATTTTTCTCCTTAAAAAATAAAAGAAAACCCAAACCGCATAAAGTTTACACGATTTAGGTTAGGATATTAAGCTATTATGAATAGTATAGCGTATTTTTTTTAATGTTGATAGTATTATCCCATAAAAATACACATACTCATATCATGTTTAAATCAATTTTATAACCAATTGATAATATTTAAATTATCTATGAATAGAAGCAAGGGTCATTCTCCTAACATAAATTAATTTAAATCATTATCATATTTTAATCATCATTTGATTTTCCCATTTAGCGATTTAACCTTAGATTTTGGCATTTCTACAGGCTGACCATATTGATCTGCCATGACTTCAATCATTTGATTTAATTGAAAATATTTTTTCGCCACACGATTAACGTCAGCTTTAGTAACTTGTGCAATTTTATTATCCCGTTCTAGGCGACTTTGCATATTTCGCTTTAAATCTTGTTGAGCAACCAACATCGAATGCACACGTTTATCATCTTTCATTGCTGTAGCTCTTGATTTCAACAAATGTGCCTTACCCGCTTCAACTTCTTGCTCAGTTACCCCTTTATCCAATATATCATTGATGGTTTTATGAATCGCTTGACTGACTTGCTCCGCTAATTCAGGTTTATAATTGGCAGAAACCGACCAACTACCACTTGAATTTACGCTACTTAAATTTAAATCATGATTAAAACCATACACTAAGTTATTGGTTTCACGCAACTCTTTACCTAAACGTGATGACAATTGCGAACCACCTAAAATATGACTTAAAATTAATAATGGCATCGCATCCTCATCTTCAATACCTACAGGAATCGTTAAATAAGATTGATACGAACCAAATTCACGTTGTTCGGCTAAAGCATGAATTTTTTGTGATTGATATTGCTGATAAGGAATCACCGCACGTTGATAAGGCTGTTTTGTTTTCCATTTTGCCAATTGTTTTTGCAATACTTTTTGTGTTTGTGCGACATCAAATTGCCCTGTAATAGTTAAATGTGCATGATTCATAGCAAAATAATCAGCATAAAATTGCTTTAATTGTTCATTAGTTACGGTATTTAACTGTGCTTTTGCCACTTCAGGCTCAAAATGATAAAACAAATCACCTTGTGGATAAATTTCTGTTACACGGTCTAACACTAAATTCGACACTACGCTCGGCTCGGTATAAGGACGTTCTAAATCCGCCAATGCTGTGCTTTTATTCACTTCAAAATCTTCAAGATTGAATGCAGGTTGTTTTAACATCTCAAGTACAAATGCTAAATATTCAGCAAAATGTTGCTGATCTGATGTAATTTGAATAGTCAGTTTATTCCCCGATACTTTTGCATGGGCAGAACCATTTAATTCTAAATTTTTATCCACGACTTGTTGTAGATTATGTGTTTTTGAACCACGCAACAACTGACTCGCCATACTTGCTAACACTTCAGCTTTACCATGTAATGATGCATGTGTACCCAAACCAACCGTTAATGTCGCATAAACTTTATTATCCTTAAGTTCAGTCGGATAAAAGGTATAACGTAAACCATTTTTGAATTGTCCAAAAATTAATTTAGGCGTTACCGTATCAATACTATTTTTAGATTCAGCTAAATAATGCTTTTGCTCATCAAGATAAGTTTGCACATCTTTTAACGGTTCAGCCACTTCTTCAACTTGCGTCGATTTTAACTGCTGTGTGCTAGTTTGCTTTTGCTGTGCTTGCTTCAATGCTTCGGGCGTTGGCTCTATATCAATCACAATACGTTTTTGTGCGTCAAAAAATTTCTGATAAGTCTTATTTACATCTTTCGCTTGTAATTTTTCTAACTCTGCCACATCATCAAAATACGCTAACCAACCTTTATCACTCGAAACTACATATTGCATCAGCATACTACCAAAAGCAACTGCATCATTTTCAACCGTTTGTAAAGCATTGCGAGTTGCTAAACGTACACGTTTTACGTCATCTTCTAAAATATCCCCACCTTGCTCAATTTGTGTAATTAAAGTTTTTTCAATATGATTGCGGTCATGTTGTGGTGCATAACTCGCTCCAATCATCACAAAATTATAATATTTATCACTATCGCTATGACCACCCACGCTAGTCGCTTGCTTATTTTTCACTAAAGATTGATATAAACGACCACTTGGCTCCATACTCAATAAAGTACCTGCCACACTTAATTGATTTTGAATTTTGGTATCGCCAGCACCTAAATAACCAATCATGGTTACATAATCACTCCCCTTTTGTACCTTAAAATGACGATTTTTTAAATTTTCAAATTTAAATTCAGGTACTTGTGTACTCGCACGCACAGGAAAACTTTTGGCAGGTTGAATTGATGAAAATTGTTGTTCAATTTGTTTTAAAGTCGCTTGTTTATCAAACTTACCTGTGATGATAATTGCCGCATTATTCGGTTTATACCATGTTTTATAGAACTGCTGTAATTCATTTAAACTAATCGATTTTAACTCTTCTAAATCACCAATCGGTGCACGTCCTAAACTTTGATTGCCGTATAACTCCTTAAAAATTTGGTCACGCACCACTGAACCCGGTTGATCTAAACGAATTTCTCGTTCTCGTTTAACAATTTCAATTTCATTCGGTACATGTTGCATTTTTATTACGCTTTTATCCATGCGTTCTGCTTCCAAATGAAGTAATTCATTAATATTATTTTGGTCGGCAGGTAAGACATTAATATAACTCGTAAAATGAAAACTCGTCATCGCATTCGTCATTAAAGTATGTTGGTCTAAACGACGTTGAAATTCTTCATCAGGCACATTTTGTGTACCCTTGAATAATAGATGTTCCAATAAATGTGCTAAACCACCTTTCCCTTTAGGGTCATCTAATGAACCTGTGAAATAAACTGTATTCATATAGACTTTACTTTCTTTTTCATTTGGCGATAAAATGACCTTTAATCCATTATCTAATTGATATTCTTCGATATTACGTTCACTTTGTACTAAAGTCGGTGCAGCCCATGTACTACCGCTCACGGCTAATACGCATAATGCTAATTTTAAACGTTTAAATTTTAACATACTTAAATCCTATCATAAAAAGTTAATCTATTTTAGTCTAACATAATCTAAATGAGAATAATACTTATATTAACTTATTGATAATTCATTTTCTACATATTTCTACAATATTCATCCGCCCTATTTTATGTTATGCTATTTTATTTCAAAATATTTGCATTACGATATGTCCCAACACACAGCAACACCACGTTTACAAGAAGAAATTAAACCCTTATTTGCTTTAATGATTCCTATTCTAATCACACAATTTTCGCAAACAGGTATGGGATTAATTGATACCATTATGGCTGGACGTATGTCCGCACAGGATTTAGCTTCAATTTCTGTTGCAGTCGGCATATGGATTCCGATTATGCTATTATTCTGTGGTATTATTTTTGCTACGACACCCCTTGTTGCCAAAGCTTTAGGCGAAAAAAAGCCAAGCCAAGTGGTTAAAATTACCCAACAAGCCTTATGGTTGGCATTTGCTTTAGGCATTATTGCTCTCATTATTCTACAATTTATTCCTTTCATCTTAACATGGTTAAATGTACCTGAAAGTCTCATTCCTAAAGCTAGTTTATTTTTACATGCCATTGGTTTTGGTATGCCTGCGGTAACAACTTATACTGCATTACGTTGTTATTCTGAAGCTTTAGGATTCCCACGTCCCGTTACCTTTATTAGTATTGGTGCATTATTTATACTTATTCCTTTAAATTATTTATTTATGTATGTACTTGGTTTTGGTGGAGCAGGTTGTGGTTTTGCTACAGCTATTTTACAATGGCTCATGTTATTTGCTTTAATTTTTCATCTGTATCGCTCACCAAATTATCAACACTATCGCTTATTTCATCGCCAACAACTTACACAATTTGATACGCAAATCATGCGTACAATTTTAGCACTTGGCATTCCAATCGGTTTTAGTATCTTCTTTGAAGTGAGTATTTTTAGTACCGCCGCTTTAGTATTAAGCCCGCTAGGTGAATTGATTATTGCAGGACATCAAGTTACTATTTCTATTACCTCCATTTTATTTATGATTCCTATGTCATTAGCCCTTGCTCTAACCATTCGTGTAGGACGATATTATGGCGAAAAAAATTGGATAGCAATGTTATTAGTACAAAAATTAGGCTTTTTAACTGCAACATTATTAGCACTCATCACGATGATTTTATTATGGTATTGGAAAGAACCCATTATCAACATTTATACTCAAGATAGCGAAGTAGCTAAAATTGCCTTAACCTTAGTCGTTTTTGCCATTGCTTATCAATTGGTTGATGCATGGCAAGTGTGTGCGGCAGGTTGTTTACGTGGTATGCAAGATACTAAAACACCAATGTGGATTATGTTATTTGCTTATTGGGCGGTTGCTTTTCCTATTGGATTTTATTTATCTCGTTATACCAATGTCGGTGCAAGTGGTATTTGGATAGGGTTTATTGTAGGTTTAAGTGTGGCTTGTGTCTTTTTAGTGATACAACTGTATCGCTTATACCAACAACTTTCACAAATCAAATAGGTGCAATATGCTCAATTTACAGCAAGATTTAATTCAAAATACCATTATTCATCAAGGCTATACGCTACCTGATGTGATGTTAATACAAACATCTACCACCTCAACCAATGATGATTTATTACAACTTTGCCAACAACAACCACACATTCAATCAGCTTTAGTTTGTAGCGAATCACAAACACAAGGACGTGGACAGCATCAACGGCAATGGTGTTCTCCACAAGGTAATATTTACTTTAGCAGTTTAGTACAATTACAACGCCCTTTAGATGGTAAATTAGCCTTAGAAGTGGCACTTAATATTATTCATTGCCCAAGTTTACAGGATTATCCATTACAAATTAAATGGGCAAATGATTTATATAGCCCACAAGGTAAATGGGGAGGGATTTTAATTGAACCAGTCGATCAACACCGTGTGATTGTAGGAATCGGAATTAATCTACAACCACTATCAGAGCAACAACGCTCACAAATCACACAGGCTTGTACATCGTTAAGTGAATTAAATATTACCATACAAGCCAATCCATTTATTGCTGAATTGTATATTGCCATGCAAAATGCGGCACAATGGTTTAATTATGGTAGCCAAAACTTAAAACAACGCTTTAACCATGTTGCCTATCAACTCAATGAAATGATTGAATTTGAATATCAGCAACAAATTTTAAAAGGTCGTTTTTTAGGCATTCATGATGATGGGGCTTTAATTTTACATCATCAACACGGCGAGCAATATTTTTATAATGGACGTATGTTGATTCAACAATAATCTATGATAATGTATCAAAAATGACACTCACTATTCTCTATCAAGATGATTATATCGTTGCCGTGAATAAGCCAGCTAAAATGTTGGTTCATCGCTCGTGGCTAGATAAATATGAAACGACATTTGTTATGCAAACTCTGCGAGACCAAATTGGGCAATTGGTTTATCCTGTTCATCGCTTAGACCGTCCAACATCTGGCGTGTTATTATTTGCGTTAAATCCACAAGTTGCTCACACTTTAGCCTTACAATTTGAACATCATCATGTTGAAAAAGTGTATTGGGCAATTGTGCGTGGTGCCATCAAAAATCCTGCTCGTATCGATTATGCCCTAAAACCCCGCCTTGATAAAATTGCCGATAAATTTGCCAATCAAGATAAAGAAGCCGAACCTGCTATTACCGATTATTGTTGTTTAGGTACGGTAGAGTTACCTTTTGTGTCGTGTCAGCGATTTACCACTTCTCGCTATTCATGGCTTGAACTTCGCCCACTCACAGGCAGAAAACATCAATTAAGACGACATTTAAAGCATATTTTTCATCCGATTGTTGGCGATACCACCTATGGCGATAAAAAACAAAATCGGGCTGTTATAGCAAATCTTGGTATTAGCCGTTTAATGCTTCATGCTCGTTCGTTAAGTTTTACTCACCCTATTTTAAACACTAAAATGACCGTTGTCGCAGATGTTGATGATGAGTTTGGGAAGTTTTTGGCAGAATTTCAAAATTGTTCTTCTGATATGAAATCGCATCAACACACTAATGTGTAATATAACAAAAATCGAGCTGTTTACTTTTATAGCATACTAATGTTTTGTTCCAGCTTTTATCAGCGTTCAATTTACTAATCTCTTTAAAAGACAAACTACGATAATAAATCCTTGCCTTATTTTGATTTACAGTCATCTCTTTAGCAACGATACGCTCACTATTATGGGCTATTTTAATATTATTTGTGGTCTTTATTTTATGACCGTTAGCGAGTATAAATTCTTTTTGGTCAATGTCTGTACTCGTATTATCTTCTATATCTCGCCCTGACATACCGCTATAGATACAAGATTGTTGCTGATGTAATTGGTTGTTTTTGAAAATATAACAAGTCGCTTTCATATTTTCAAAAGTGCCATAAGCCGAAAACGCATGATTTGACACGAATAGTCCAATACTCATAAGAAGTATTTTCACTGATTTTTTCATCGGTATTCTCCATAAAATATGATTATTTTGATTATCGCAAAAAATACTAAACACGTCTATAGTCAAATAACTTAAAAACTAGTAAAAAATTCACCATTGTACCGTAGGGGCGAATCATATTCGCCCTGTATAAATATCGTATTTATTGGGCAAATGTGATTTGCCCCTACAGGTCTGTACTAATTTTTAGCTTAAATCACCAAACAATAAAAAACAACACGCCCCATTTGGAGCATGTTGTTTTTCACTATGGTAGGCGTAAACTCTACCATAAAGAGTATTGCCATTTTTGCTAAACAAACTTAAAATTTTTTCACAAACTGCCCATTCATCATTTGAGGAATGACTTGTTTTAGTTCAGCAACTCGTCTTTCATTACAAAAATCTTTAATTTTTTGTTGCTGGATAAAATGAAAATCTATGCCATTGATTTCGTGAATAAATTCATCGTGTCCGTATTTTTTAGCAAGGAATGTGATGATTTTCTTACTATCCACAGCCATGCCACAAGTTTTTGCCCCTGCCGTTCTTGACCACGCATATTGCAAATTACTATCCCACCCCATTGCATCAACTCCAGTAAAACCATTGTCATAATGATATTTATAAGTATTACTGTCAATGCTATAAGCCGTCATTCCACCTTTACCAGAATAATTGCCATATTCACTATGAGTTGTGCCATTACCACTCGTTGTACCTGTGTTGGTACAACCAACCATTAATAGTACAACCGCAGAAAGTGCTACTTTTTTCATAAAAACCCTTAAAATAAAAAATTATCTTGATTTGAATTTTATCATAATCGCAAAAAAAAAAACAAAAAACGACACCCTTTACAGAGTGCCGTTTTCTTAATTAACCGCTTAGATTATTTTTGTAAATCGTAACGGTCAGCGTTCATTACTTTCACCCATGCTTTAGCGAAGTCTTGAGCAAATTTCTCATGAGAATCGTCTTGAGCATAAAGTTCAGCATACGCACGTAAGATAGAGTTAGAGCCGAATACTAAATCTACACGAGTTGCAGTAAACTTAGTTTCGCCAGACTTACGATCAACGATGTTATAGCTGTTGCGGCCAGTTGGCTCCCATTTGTTACCCATATCTACAAGGTTACGGAAGAAGTCAGTTGTTAATACGCCTACACGGTCAGTGAATACACCATGTTTGCTACCGCCATGGTTCGCACCTAATACACGTAAACCACCAACTAATACAGTCATTTCAACTGCTGTTAAGCCCATTAACTGTGCACGGTCAAGTAATAACTCTTCTGGAGTCGGCTCATAGTGAGCTTCTTGGAAGTTACGGAAACCATCATGGATAGGCTTTAAGTATTCAAAGCTTTCAGCATCTGTCATTTCAGCAGTTGCATCACCACGACCAGCAGCAAATGGAACAGTTACGTTAAAGCCAGCATCTTTAATCGCTTTTTCAACAGCAGCCGTACCACCTAATACGATTAAGTCAGCGATAGAAACATTGGTTTCAGCAGATAATTTTTCATATACCGCTAATACTTTAGCTAAACGCTCTGGTTCGTTACCAACCCAGTCTTTTTGTGGAGCTAAACGGATACGAGCACCATTCGCACCACCACGATAGTCTGATTGACGGAATGTACGAGCAGAATCCCAAGCAGTTGCTACTAATTCAGATACACTCAAACCACTTGCCAAGATTTTTTCTTTAAGGCTTGCAATTTCTGCTTCTGTTGGAACATATTTAGGAGCAGGAATTGGGTCTTGCCAAATTAAATCTTCTTGCGGAGCGATAGGACCTAAGTAACGGCTACGAGGACCTAAATCACGGTGAGTTAATTTAAACCATGCACGAGCAAAGGCATCATCAAACGCTTGTGGGTCATTTAAGAACTTCTCAGAAATTGCACGATATTCTGGATCTTTAATTAACGCCATATCACCATCATTCATTGTGATTTTACGTTTAATTGTTGGGTCGTTTTGATCCACTGGCATATCTTCTTCGTCCATCTCTGATGGTTCCCACTGTTTTGCACCAGCAGGTGAACGAACGATTTCAAATTTATCTTCGTATTTGAACAATAATTTAAAGAATTCATTGTCCCAACGGTCAGGGTGAGTGGTCCATGCACCTTCAATACCAGATGTGATTTTAGCAACTGATTTATCGTCAGTTTTCCAACCTAAACCTTGATCAGCAATATCAGCAGCTTCAGGCTCAGCACCTACTTTAGACGCATCACCATTACCATGTTGTTTACCAATGGTATGACCACCTGCCACAAGAGCAACAGTTTCTTCAACAGTTACACCCATACGCTTGAATGTAATTTTCATATCACGAGCAGTTTTGATTGGGTCTGGATTACCATCAACACCTTCTGGGTTGATATAGATTAAGCCCATCATTACTGATGATAATGGGTTTTCCAACTCACGATCGCCAGACCAACGGTTACCTTTTGAACCTGTTGGTGCAAGCCATTCAGTTTCAGAACCCCAATAAGTATCTTTTTCTGGGTGCCAAATATCACGGCGACCAAATGCGAAACCGAAAGTTTTTAAACCAGCAGCTTCATAACCCATTGTACCAGCTAAAATAATTAAGTCAGCCCAAGAGATTTTGTTACCATATTTTTGTTTGATTGGTTGTAATAAACGGCGAGCTTTATCTAAGTTCGCATTATCTGGCCAAGAGTTTAATGGAGCAAAACGGATATTACCAGTATTTGAGCCACCACGACCGTCCATAGCACGGTAAGAACCTGCTGAGTGCCATGCTAAACGACCCATTAAACCACCATAATAGCCGTGGTCAGCTGGCCACCATTCTTGGCTATTGCGAAGTAAATCAGCGATGTCTTTTTTCAACGCATCCACATCAAGTTTAGCCACTTCTTTTGCATAGTCAAAATCTTCACCAAGTGGGTTTACTTTGCTGTCGTGTTGATGCAAAATATCAAGATTTAAAGCTTTTGGCCACCAAGCCATAGGACCTTGTTGGTCTGATGTTACGCCACCGTGAAATGGGCAACCTTGAGTTTGTTGTGTCATTGAATTACACCTATAGTATTTTGCCTAGTTTCTTAACTTCGGCTTTGGGTTGATATAATGGGTCAGTATTAAAACCAACCTGCTTTCTCTATAGTCTCAGTATAATACATTTTTTAAAATCGGTAAAATAGAATATTTTTTTATTTTAAATCGATTTATTCTATTAAAAAATATAAATCATTGATATTATTATATTCTTATAAATTACCCTATATTCACTAGTTACGTATTTACAACAAAACCATAAAAATAATAGGTCTATTTTAATTCTTAACTACCAAACCACAAAGAAAATGAAATATTCAACCATACCCATAATCCTACCCAACGATTATTTAAAAATGCCCAAAATGTCCACTTAGGCTCACGTTGATAAGTTTTAACATATTGATATACAAATAAAAATAGCATTCCAATTAAGCATACCCAACCATAAGGTTGTAAAATATTTTCTCGCCAAAACACTATCGCTAATAAAAACATCGCAATTGCTTGTAATATTGCAATAATTATTAAATCATAGCGACCAAATAAAATAGCTGTCGATTTTACACCAATTTTTAAATCATATTCCCTATCTGTCATGGCGTATTGTGTATCATAAGCGACTGTCCATGCCAAATTAGCAAAATACAATAACCAGCAACTCAAATCAGGCGTTTTACCAACCGCTACATAAGCCATCGGAATGGACCATGAAAATGCCATACCTAAAAAAACTTGTGGTAAATGTGTATAGCGTTTCATAAATGGATAAATAAATGCCAACCCTACCGCACCAAAAGACCAATAAAACACTTCAATCGGCAAAAATAATAATAAACTTGCACTTGCTAACACAAAAAATAGAAAAACTGCAACCGCTTCCCAACTTTTAATGATACCAGTAGCTAATGGACGATGTTTGGTACGTTCCACATGAGCATCAACTTTACGGTCAGCAAAATCATTAATCGCACACCCTGCAGCACGCATAAAAATTGCACCTAAAGTCAATAAGATAAAAGTTTTAACATCAGGTAAGCCTTGACTTGCCATAAATAATGCCCACATGGTTGGATAAAATACCAACTCCGTGCCAATTGGTTTATCAAATCGGCATAAATAATAATATGCAGTTAAACGTTGTTGCCATGTTGTTGTAGATGTGGACATTAAATTACACCTAATTAATTCAATTATAAACTAACATGAATTCAGTTTACATTAAATTTTATAACTCATTGAAGTATAAAGATTAAGTAGGAAAAAAGTATGCGCACCGTTTCGATAAAATTTGTAAAAAACAGGTCTTACGAAACAGTGTTTTTCCATTCCTACCCCCGATCGATTAAATTTATCTTTGCTTTAATATCAAATAATTATATTTTAAAATACTCCAAGCTCACATTAATATATTATACATAAGCACATGACAAAAAACATCTAAAGCAGTCTATATTAATGATTTCTTCAGATTTAAATCCCAAAATCAGTACTCTCAAATAAGTTGTATCATTTAAATCCAATTTTATCAACGGTATATTTATGTTTTTGTTTAGGAAATAACTTATTTATTTCTCTAATTATCTTTTCTTTTAATGTTCGTTTGGTTTTTAAACTAAAAAAATTACGCTGCTCAGCATTTGGTAAAGCTGAAATATCGGTATAAATTTCTGATTTAAATAATGTTGATACATCAATATTCACACCATTATGTATAACATTTTGCCCTTGAATACATAAAGCAGGTGATAGTTGATAAATAATTTTCAATTCACTTGGTTGAATATGGGAATTAAAAGGATAATGACCAAATAGTAAATTATCAGCAATTGTTATTTTCTTCATCTGTTTTATATAATCTAAAATACTTTTCGCTCCATCTAATGATAAAATATACCCTGCAGTTCCCCAACTAATATCTTGAAGCTGTCTTAACTTACGATTATCAAAAACATCTATATTATCATTAGACATCTTCACACAGGGATTAAAAACTTCTAAACGAATAATATGACATTGTGGTAAGATCCAATTACTCTCATTCAAGAATAAATGTGCATTTTGCCCTAAATAAATATCATCTTCAAAAATAGCAATATATTTTTGTTGCTCATCAACTGCTTTTTGCCATAAACAAACGTGACTTAATAAACAAGCAATCTCTCCTTGAGTTAAACTAACGTTTTCAATATTAATATTAAATTTATCTATTACATCAAGCATTGTAGAAGGAGTAATAGCATCAAAAAACTGAAATTGTATTCCTTGCTTACCAAACTCTTGCTCAATATGCCAACGACGTTCAATAGAAGCTACAAGACTAATCACATAATTATTCATAAATTAAATCTCATTATTTAACATTTTAGCTAAAACACTCTGTTCATCTATTTTTTCTAAATCAATTTTTCGTAAAACTTCATTATATAAATGAACACATAACGTACGTTTAGTCGTAATATCTGCTATATCTAAATTTCCATTAATAAGATGTTTAATACATGTATAATGTACAGGATATAAAATATCAATATCTTGTACATAATGTAAAATCTTATTTTGTTGTACAAAATATGTAATAGCTTCAGGACCTATTGCACCCCATGGCATATCTGCAATATGTTTTGCCATACCTAACATTTTTTTAAATTTTAACCGTCTTTGTTTCTTTTTAGGATACCAAAGTGGAATAAAATTTTCATCATGGCTAATCTCTATCAATTTCTGTAGTAAAACACTCTCTTTAGGTAATGCTAAAATAGCACCATTAATTTTGCTATCATCTTCAAAACCCAATAAATATCCATGTTCAGGAATAATTAAAGGCTTAATACAATACACATCACAATCTACATAAATACCATGATCAATATGTTTTAATAACTCATAACGAAATATATCTGAAAATAACGCATAACTGCCTGTAGCATTATGACGGATAATATTTTGTTTGGGAATAATATGATTTGCATCACAAATTATGACACCTTTGGGTAAATCTTTAATTTCTCCATAGGTATGTAAATAAACTTGATGCCCTTGTTTAACAAAAGAACTCAAACAGCAACTAGAAATTCTACCTAAAGTATCCCCAATCCATAAAGCATGAATACTCGGTAAAGATAAATTTTGCATAGAAAACCTACTATTGTGGATATGAATTCAAAGATAATTTATTGATTTGCATTTTAATTTTCTCTATATGGGAAAGAGATACTATTTTTTCAGAATACTTCATATTACGCTCTTGCTCAATATAACTCATATTCTGATTTTCATCTAAATCAGGGTGATTAAAAATATAAGTCATATAAAAATGAACATTTTCATTCATTAAACCTTGCCAATGGTCGCAAATCTGTATAGGTTGATGATAATCTAATAGCACTTTTGCCATTGCTCTATCAACTATATATGCATAAGTAAAGTGCATACGCTCATAAAAATAAGGATGTACTTGTAGAATAGGACGATTAAAAAGACTTTGTGATAATAAATAGCCTCGCACTTTTCTACAAATTTTCATTTGTACACCACCTAAACTTAGAAAAAATGGAGAGGAAAGTGCTAAATGCTGGATTTCTTGCTCAAGTTGTTTTAAATCAATAGAACAAGTTTGGATAGCATCATCTTCAAAAATCAATGCATATTGCTCATCAGAATCTAAAAAATCCTGTAAACACATCAAATGTGATTTAGTACACCCCCATTCTCCTAAAGTGAGTGGTCGAATACGTCCTGCAACTGCTTGTTGAAAATAATCTTTTGCCGACTGCTGATAAGCATTAAATCCTACAATTTGAAACTCATTAACAAAAGGTTTAATAAATTCTTGATTTAAAAAACTTTGTAATCTTGGACTATCTACTTGCTCAATACTGACTATATATTTTTTCATTGTATTGCTCAAAAATCAATTTGTACTTGCAAATTATACTTGATTTTTTTTAAAATGAGAATATTCATCAATATTTGTAGAACATACTTATGCTTCGTCATTTACAAAAAAAATTTTATGACTTAACACGTCAAAAACATCAACAGCACGAACAATGGTTTTTACGCTTTGCTTTTACTGACAATCCATTCAAATGGAGAGATTTACATTTTTTTGAAATCCATCCACCCAAAAATATGATTTATGCTGACCCTTTTGTCGCTAAGCATCAAAACAAAACATTTATTATTTTTGAAATTGATAATCATCAATCTCCGCATGGCTATCTCGGTGCGTGTGAAATTTTTGCCGATGGCACACATAGTGAAGTCCAGACCATTTTAAACTGTGAATATCATTTATCTTATCCATTTATTTTTAATTATCATAATCAATGGTTTATGATTCCAGAAACATCTGCTAATAAAACCATAGAATTATGGCAAGAGGTTGATTTTCCTTATCAGTGGCAAAAAAAACAAGTTTTAATTGACAATATTGAAGCAGTAGATAGTACGCTCTATCAACATAATGGTCTATTTTATTTGCTTACAAGTACCAAACAAAATACTAAAAAATTTGGTAATCGTTTAGATATCTTTTATAGTAATGATTTACTAAATGGAACATGGCAAGCTCATCCACAAAATCCTGTAAAGCAAACTTTACTCTATGAACGCCCTGCTGGCAATTTATTTACATACAATGATAAACTCTATCGTCCTGTACAAGACTCTATTAAACGCTATGGCGGTGCAATGGAGTTAAGACAAATCAACCAACTTTCACCACAACAATATAGTGAACAATGTATCGATAAAATCAATCCCCAATCCTTTAATTGTATGGGCTCACATACCTTTAGTTTTTCTGAAAATGTATTAGTTATGGATGCTTTACATTTAGTATAACGTGAATTCGGCTTAAATTAAATATTTTAAATTATTGAAATATAAAGATTAAGTAGGATTAAGTAACAATTAAAGCGACGTAAGACGCACCATTTGATAAAAATTTATATAAAGGTACGTCTTACGAAACAATATTTCTCAACCGTTAGTTAATAAAACTTTTTTATCATATCCTGATAGATTGCAACCGTCTGCTGTGCCATTGCTTCTACAGTTAATTGTTGTTGAGCCTGTTTAAATAGCATAGCAAAATCATGCTGGCTATTATCCTTTAACGCTAAATTTATCACGGAAACCAATTGCTCTACATTGCCTATATCTACTAAAAACTGCTCTGGCAACCACTCTACTACCCCATTTACTCTAGTTGAAACCATTACTTTTTCAGCTTGTAAAGCCTCTACCATTACCAAGGGAAATCCTTCTCGGTCTGATGATAATGCTACTATATCAGCACATTGTAATAAATCTCTAGCATCTGCACGATAGCCTAAAAAAGCCACTTTATGTTGTAAATTTAAACTCTTAACTTGCAAGTCTAAATTTTGGCGTAATGAACCATCACCCACTATCCATAGATTTGCTTGTACAAATTGCATAGCTTGGATGAGTAAAGCAATATTTTTGACAGGCTCTAAACGTCCAATACAAATAATATTTTTAAATGATGAATCAAGTTGATATTGCTCTATAATTTTTTGTTTTTGTTGGGTAATTTCATCATCTGACAACTTATGATGTGCTAAAACCCCATTATACACCACATAAGATTTATGTGATGGCACACCATCAATCAAGGCTTTACTCACACCAATCACGGCATCTGCCTTTTGATGATACACTTTCTTATTCTTTTTAGTACCGTGAATCGTATTTACTCGTTTAATATTTGGTAAAAATACCGAAATCATATTGACCAATTCTGACGCTTTTCCCGCTTGGCAATGTAAAATGTCAGCATTAATTTTTTTAATCATACTCAATAATTGCCATAATAACACAATATTCAAGCGACTACGGCTTAAATCAAGTGAATGAAAATGTACATTACTAGCAACTTTTTCAGCATAGCATGGGTGAGCAATAAAATGTACTTCATGCTGTTTGGCTAATTCATTCACTAAATTAAAAGTATGTTGCTCTAAGCCACCAACGCCACCACTACTCGCCATAAATTGTATAATTTTCATTCACTCAACCTAATATTATTTTTTATTCAAATATTGTTCAAACAATTTTGCTTCTTTTAAAAAAGCATAAAACGCATTAATCATACTATTTACAAAACCACGCCAACCATTCAAGCAACTTCGGCGAATCATATACGATTTAAAAAATGTTAAAGGCATTACAGCGACTAATTTTAAAATACTTGGCTTTTTATGTTTGGCAAATTTTTCTTGTGCTTTTAACTCAGAATATTGGTTATTCTTTTGCACTTTTACAAAAATACTGCTTTCCCCATAATGATAAATATCACCTTTTGCTTGAGCAAGCTGACCGTGTACCACAATATTTTCATGAGCAAAATTACTTAAATCATAATCGCCTTTTTCTTTACGGAAAAAGCGAGTTTTTGCGTGCTTTTTGGTATATTGACTATTTGCCACACCTAAAAATACATCATTAATTGGAATGATTAAGCCATCAATTTGATTTGCCGAAATCGTTTGTATAATTTCCTGTTTTAATTCTGGCGATAAAGTTTCATCACCATCTAAATTTAATACCCAATCATATTGACACAATTGTAAGGCTTGATGTTTTTGCTGTGCATAACCAAGCCAATCTTGATGGGAAATTTTAACATTAGCAAACTGTTGTGCAATTTCATAAGTGTTATCATGACTACCTGAATCTAAAATAATCACTTCAGCAAAATCTTGCACACTAGTTAGAGTATCATGTAACCATTGTCCACAGTTCAGCGTTACAATATATACACTACACGGGATTTTTTGTGAAATATCATTCATAACTTATAACGTCCTTTAGCAAGTGCGATTCGCATTTGTAAAGCATTCATTGCCCCATGTGTGCTAATGCGTGGGATATTATATTGATTTTGTTCAGAATATTGCTCAATTTTTTTGCGTGTAGAAACGGCATTTTTAAACCCCATTTCCTTGACCATTTGTTGATGTTTTTCATTAAATCGCCCAAATGGATAAGCAAAACTCAAACATTGTCCTGTTAATCGTTCCACATCTTGTTTTGATTGTAAAATTTCTTGATAAGCAATTTCATCATCAACTTTAAGCAAATTGATATGATGTTGCGTGTGAGCTCCAAACTCAATTAAACCAGAGTCTTGCATTTCTTGAATATGTTCAGGTTGAAGTGTTTCAATCCCTTCAATATGAGTGGCTAAATAAATCGTAGCTTTAGCATGATATTTTTTGAGTAATGGAAAAGCATATTGATAATTATCTAAAAAACCATCATCGAAACTAATCGCAACTTGATTTGGTTGATGATGATTCATTTCCAATTCTGATACAAATTTAAATTCACTATTTTGTTTTACTAAGATTTGTAAAAATTGTTCAAATTTTTCTGGTGGCGTATTCATACCAGATGCAGGTACATGGGGATTAACCTGATGAAACATAATAATGCGTGGTAAATTTTTAGAACGATAGGGCAACCAAAAAGTATAATTACCCATCAACCATAATAATAAAGCAAATGCTAAAATCGCAATTAAAATATATAAAATCAACACCTTATAGCTCTCTATCAGACCCAACTTGCAAGACAACTTATTATTCGCTATTATACACCTTAGTCATTTAATTATATAGCAGTTTTTTTGATTTGTGATGTGAGATTATTTTATGTACGCTATTACTTTTGACCTCAATACTAAAACTCTTGAGCAACATTATCCACATTCATCATGGCGTAATGCCTACAATGATATTGAATTATTATTGACAGAATTTGGTTTTACTCGTCAGCAAGGAAGTGTTTATTTTGGCGATGATGAAGTAACGGCTGTTACTTGTGTAACAGCTGTACAAGAATTAGCCCAAGAATATCAATGGTTTGAATTATGTGTTAATGATATTCGTATGCTTCGTATTGAAGAGTTTAATGATTTAATGCCTGCGATAAAAAAAAATCTAAGACGTAGAAAGTTAGCAAAAAAAGTTGCTTAATACACTTCATCAAGCCATTCATATTGCTGTGAATAAGGCAAATTAAACACTGTTTCTAGCATAAATTGTGTAATGCGTCTAGCATTAAATGATTGATGTGTTTTTTGCCAACCTGCTTGAGCAATTCTATTGGCTTCATCTCTATTTTGATGATAATAATGAATTTTATCAGCTAAATCAGCTTGATTATCAAAATAAACCAATTCATTTTCAGTATATAATTGTTCAAATTTTGGAATACGTGGGCTAAAAGTTAGTAAGCCATTACCCGTTAAATGTACAATACGGTCAGAGCTATATAAAGTTACATCATTTTTACGAGAATAATTTAGTCCCATTTGTGTATTTGCTAAAATTTTGTAGTAGCCCTTACCATAAATCGGCTGTGAACCAAAACAACCATAATATTGATATGGAATATGATGATTTTTTAATTGTTGTGCTAAATTTGCCAAAAACCGCTCTCGTTCAGGTTCTTTATAAATAATTCCACAAAAAATAAATTGCTGTTGAAATGTTTGTTGTTTAAATTGTTGCAATATCTCAACATTTGTATGTGCAACATTTGGTATATAGGCAACTTTTAAATGTGGCTGTTTTAGTTTTTGTAAATACTCACCACCTGTAGTACAAAAAATAGCATCTAAATACGGCGAAAATGCTCTGATAAAATCTAATTTGTGTTCTAAATAAAGTGGATCTACATACCAAAATGCAATTTTAATATGTGGATAACGTTGTTTTATCTCTTGTAATACACTTGCTTTCATTAAATCACTATGCCCAATTAATACCAAATCAGGCTCAAGATTATCTACAATTTTTAAAACTTCTTTCCCTGCCCAATTTGCCCCTAATTTTTTAGTTTTAAAGATTGTCCCCATTCTTGCCATATCACGAAAACTAAAATCATAAACAAAATGTCCATTTTCAATTAATCCAGCCGAAATTTTACGGTCAGTACAATAAAAATGTGTACCTTGCTTATTAAAACCAAAATTTGCAATATGTAAAATTTTCATGATTTTTACTCTTAAAATACCAATTTCACTACTCTATCCGCTTCATTTAACTGCATTTTCATCGGTTGAGGCTGATTTAATAATTCATCTAACATCATAGTAATACGGTCTGATTTTAAACGCTTAACCTGTAAAATACCTACATTTGCACCAGAAGTTAGGGCTTCAAATATCATGGAAACACTATCTTCTGTTACCCATACCGTTTCTGCTAATTGCATTTGCTCAAAAATCCAACCTTGTGGCGTTTGCTCTACAGGAAAAAATTGAATTTTAGGATAATCTGTTATAGGAAAGTGTGTTTGTAATTTTACTAAAAAATCACTTGGTGTACGTCTTGATGTCGTGATAATAATTTCACTTTGTAGATTTTGATAAATAATATCAATCACTTGTGTAAATATCGTTTCATTTTGCCATTGATGACGTTTTGATGATCCACCTAATGCAATTAAAATACGATTTTGTTGATGGCGATGTTGATTAATAATAGGATTTAATACACCCTGTGTACTAATAACATTTGATTGATGAAATTGCCCATCATGTTGTGGAATAATATGATAATCAAACCATGGCAATGGCAATGATGTTTTCATTAAAATGATACTTTTGGCACGGCGATAAACTTTGCTTAATAAATAGACTTTTAAATGCGTATGGCTCCCCACACCAATAAGATAATCAGGTTGATAATCAATATTAGAAAGTGATTTACCTAAAATCGCCAAACACAAATCCATATAAGTAATATCATCAATTAAAACTTCATGAAATTCAATTCGTTGATATGGATTTTGCCGTTGATAAGCCTGATAAAGACCCATAGCTTGTGAACGATGTCCAGCTTTATTATCACTGACATATAGAATATGAATTGTCATGCTTTCGTCCACAAGGCTGGTTCAATAAAATGCTGATTAGTCTTAATCTCTCGCACTCTCATCTGGCGGAACTTCGGTAATCTTACCGCCACGTGCTAAAAATGCTGCCACTTCATCAGCTAAAGCATCACGTTGTTTTTGCTTTGCAGTAACCGTTAAACTTTCAGCTTCAGCAATATCAATATCACTGACTTCATCATCAGTTTCACTTAATACAGGTTCATCATCAGTATCTGGCTCATCGTCAATTTCATTTTCATCAATTTCATCATAATCGTTCATAATATGCTCCACTATTAGCTAGATTGAACAATGATTTAAATCTATTTTCACACCCATCATTCTACAAAAATGTAATGTTTTATACAATGCAAAATTTAAGCAATCGCATAACGTGTTGCTTTTAATTGTTGAACACCACTCGCTTGATACATTAAAAATTGCTTGGCTAAATCCGATTTTGCAATAGTTTTACGCCCAAAATTCAATGCCCAGCGTAAAGGCGTATCTTGGAATTTTTCCATAAAGCCCATCATCGACATACTATGCATCATGGTTAAATTATGTCCACGACGGTGATGTTGATAACGCTCTAAAGTTGCTATATTTGCCCAACTACCACGCTGTAAATCGTGCAATAAAACATCACATAATACACCAGCATCAAGCATACCTAAGTTCATACCTTGTCCTGCTAAAGGGTGAATGGTATGCCCTGCATCACCAATCAATACTAAACCATCATCAATATAACGTTGTGCTGCTCGTGCTTTTAATGGGAATGACATCGGCTCAGTTAAAACTTGAATTTTACCCAACATATAATGGCTTTCTTGATTTAATAATTGCTCAAATTCAACCAATGATAATTGCTTATATTCATTTGCCAATTCTGTTGGTAATGTCCATGCTAAGGAATGTAAGTAACCATTTTGTGCTGGATTTTGGCTTGCCATTGGTAACAATGCGAATGGCGTTGGATTATACATTTGCCGAGCAACGTGCTGATGATGTTGCTCGGTTAATAATGCACAACTTAAGACAGATTGTTGATAATCAAGTACATCAATATCAATCATTGCTTGCTGGCGTACAAATGAATTGGCACCATCAGCCCCGATAATTAAATAAGTGTTCAAAATATTGCCATTTGCAAGCTGAATTTGCCAAATTGTTTGTCCTTGCTGTGTGATTCTTTCAAGCGATTGTACACGAGTTTGTGAGCGATAATCTTTGACTTGTTGTAACATTTTTTGTTGTAACACATAATTTAAAATACTTGGCTCAACCATGACGCCTAACACATCATCAACCATTGGATTTTGTGTTGCTTTACCCAGTAAAATATCACCATAACCATGATTATTCCACGCCATCATACCTGTATAAGCAATCGTACGTTGCGTATCTAATAAAGCCTGCCATACATCAGCATGTTTTAATAATTGAATTGTAGCTTGAGTTAAAGCTAATGCACGAGCATTAGGTACATTAAAAACTTTTTCTTGTTCTAAAATTGGACTTGCATCAAGTACAGTAGCTTGCACTCCCCCTTGTGCCAAAAGTAAAGCTGTCAAACCACCAACTAAACCACCACCAACAATCACTACATCTAAAATATCAGTTTGATTTATCATGCTTTTAACCCCATTGCATAATTGGCGACGATTGGTTTCACTTGTGGCATTAAATCAAAGGCAATTAAGCCTAAATTACGCCATAATTTTATCGAAATTTGCGTACTACTAAATGTTTTAACCACCGTATCGCAAAAATGAATGACACGTTTTTGGTCACTCAAACGTGCAGTTTCGTAAGCTTGGAGCATTTCAGCATCGCCTATATCAGCATTTTGTGCTTGTTGATGGCGAATATAACGTAACAATACATCAGCATCACGCAAACAGAGATTAAAACCTTGCCCTGCAACTGGGTGTAAAGTATGTGCAGCATTCCCCATTAAAATCACACGCCCAACCGCTTGTTTATGAGCTAAAACTTGCTTTAAAGGATAACAAAAACGCTTTCCGACTTTTTCAAAACGCCCTGCTCTATCGCCATAGGTATGTTGTAAGGCATTTAAGAAATATTCATCATTTTGCTCACCTAACCATTGTTGTTCTGTGCCTTTTTTAACTGTCCACACAATAGAACGGCGATTCTCTTGAATTAATGGCAATAATGCTAAAGGTCCATTTTCACTAAAACGTTCAAAAGCAATTTGTTGATGTGGTTTTGATGTTTGTACCGTACTTACAATCGCCACTTGCTCATAATCATATTCATCAAAACCAATACCTAAAGCCTGTCGAGTGAATGAATCTCGTCCATCAGCTCCAATGAGCAATGGTGCAGTAAATCTAAATTGTTCTGTTTGTTGTTTTTTCTGTGCTTGTACAAGCACTTGCTGTTCATCTTGCTCAATGTGCGTTACTTCAATATCATCAATGAGTTGAATATATGAATTTTTCTGTACATTTTGCAATAATACTCGCCCAAACCATGCATTTTCAATCACATAGCCAAAATTCTCAACATTTTCCTGCTCAGCGACTAAACGTGCTCGCCCAAAACCACCTTGCTCACTCATTTGAACTTGATGAATGGGAGTGCTATACTGTACTAAATCTTGCCAAATACCCAACTGACGATAAATTTGCACACTACGGCGAGATAATGCTGTATTGCGTGCATCAAAACTCGAATGATACGGTACATCATTATTATCAAGTTGTGGATAACGAATATTTTCCAGTAAAGTAACATGGATATGTTGTTGTGCTAGCATAAGTGCTAAACTTAAGCCAACCATACCACCACCAATAATAATTGCGTGTTGTTGGATATTATTCATCTTCATTCATCAAATTATCATATAAATATTTTATCAATAGTAACATTTTTAATTCAAATTTAAAATGCCATTTGACAACTTTGTACTCGCTGTACACCTGCTTGCGACATTTCTAACCAAGCTTGTGCTAATGAACCATTGATGTCAATTGCCTTACACATATCTTCAATAACGTAGGTTTTAAATCCAGCTTGTTGTGCATCAAGGGCTGTCCATTTTACACAATAATCCGTTGCCACCCCAACAATATATACCGTATTTATTTGTCGCTCTCGTAAATAACTGGCTAATCCCGTTGCTGTTTTTTTATCCGCTTCTAAAAAAGCAGAATAGCTATCAATCTCCACATGATACCCCTTACGAATAATTAATTGTGTATGAGGAATATTTAAGTCTCGATGAAATTCTGCACCTTGACTACCTTGTACACAATGTCTTGGCCATAAAACTTGCTGTCCATAACTTAATTCAATATAATCAAATACTTGTTGATTTGTATGATTATCCACAAAAGAAATATGCTCATTTGGATGCCAATCTTGCGTTAAAATCACATTTTGGAAATGCTGAGCCAATTGATTAATCGGCTGAATGATTTGATCAGCATTTTGTACAGCTAAAGCACCATTTGGCATAAAATCATTTTGCATATCAACAATAATTAATGCGGTTTGAGCCTGATTCATAAGTTCATTCCTATTACATATTTTTACACAATGCTAATTTTAAGCTAAATCTAATTCTGTATTATACGCCTAATTTATTTCTATGTGTTGATATAAACGAGGAAAGATCATGAAATTTTATCAAATTGCCATTATGACCAGTGTTGCTATTATCGCAACAGGGTGCAAAGTTAATGCCTCTACTGCGGAAAATACTCAACCACCACAAATTATCCAACAACCTACAACTGTTGTGCAAAAACCATCAACTATCGTAACGCCTACTCAAACAGCAAACCAAACATTAAGCAATATCCATCAAGCGATTCAACTTGCTGAGCAACATACTAAAGGTACAGCTGTTGAACTTGAATTTCATCAAAATCATGGTTCTGCCATTTATGATGTAGAAACAATTCAAGGTACACATCAGCACCGTGTACAAATTGATGCAAAAACAGGACAAATTTTATCAAGCTATAGCGAACGTGAATTGGATTTAAAGCCTAAAGCTAAAATTAACCTAAGTCAAGCTATTGATATTGCACAAAAAAATATTTCAGGTCAAGTGCTTGAAGCGAGCTTAGACTATGAATATATCCACGCACATTATGAAATTAAAATCTTAGCAAGTAATGGGCATCCTTATGAAGTACGCATTAATGCAAATACAGGCGAAGTGGTACAATCTAAAGTAGAATATGATGATTAATGTTATTCTAAATGTAGCTTAAAATATCATGATATAAGGATGAATGATGCTTCGCCCTTATAATTTTTTAAAATTGAGTGAGTATATCATCAAATTATAAAATTATACTTAAAAATAAAAAAGACATCACAATGATGTCTTTTTTATGATTTAAATATGGCGGAAGCGGTGAGATTCGAACTCACGGAGGGCGTGAACCCTCGTCGGTTTTCAAGACCGGTGCATTAAACCACTCTGCCACGCTTCCATGTTTAATATCATACAAATTTTACATTAATAATTCAAGTATTTTTATAACTATTTAAGTAAAAAATAAACAAAATAAAAGAGATAGTTTAAATATTAGACTATCTCTTTTATTTATGAGCTGAATTAATTATTTATTCTGAACATCTTTAATCTGAGCATTTGAACGTAAATAATACAAATAATCGCCTAACTCACGTTGTGCATAATAATTTTTCAATTCATTTTTTCCAATTTGCTCAGCTTTATCTATTGTTGGATGTTTCACTTCAGAAACAGCAATTAAAATTAACTCATTCCCCATATTTAATGTGCCAACTGACCATTTACCCGTCGCTGGTTTAGGTAAACTAAAAGCAACATTTTGTACTTGTGGTAATAAGTTTTGTCCACGGCGTAAAAAGCCTGCGTCTTCAAATTTTAACTGACTATTTGCTACCACTTCTTGAGCAGGTTTAGTTTTAAAATCAGCTAGAGTTGTTTGCAATTTTTGCTTAGCAAGCTCTGTTGCTTTTTCATTCAAGACTAACGTTTTTGCATATTCTTTAACTTTATCAAAAGTTTGTACGCCCGCAGGAGTATAATTGCTTACTTTGACCCACACCACATCACCATTAGACAATTGCAAACTACTTGAAGCACGATATTCACCCTGTTTACTCTCATCACCAAATATACGATTTTTTACAACCGTTTGGCTTAAAATCGGATGTTGTGTATTTGCAATTACGTGTGTATTTTGTACACTTGAACCTTGCACCGCCTGCTGAATAGTTTCTAAACTATCACTTCCCATTACATCTTCATTTAACTGATTAATCGCTTCCACCACCGCATTTTCAGTTTTATGTTTTTGTATTTGAGCAGTTAAAGTTGCCTTGAGACTTTCAAAACTAGGGGCTTCACTCAACTCACTACTAATTAAATGGTAACCAAAAGGAGTTTTAATCGGTTGAGAAACCTTACCTACCGTTGTCTTCTGAATTGTTTGGTCAAAATTCTCTGATACGCTACCTTTAGCATAATTGCTAATCCAACCACCGTTATCCTTAGAATCCACATCGTCAGAATAGTTTTTAGCAACTTGAGCAAAACTTTCACCTGACTCAATTTTTTCATACGCCTCTTTTGCTCGTTTTTGTGCATCCAGTTCCGTACGACCAGATGTTGTAATTAAGATATGCTTTACTTTACGTGGTAAATTTTGTACATACTGTTGATATGCTTGTTTTAAATCTTCATCACTTATTGAAATACGTTCTTTCAATAATTGCTCTGGCTTAACAACGATAAAGCTCACATCTGCTTGAGCAAGCTGGATAAATTTCTTTTGATGTTTATCATAATAGCTTTTCACTTCAGCATCACTTACTGTTACCTCTTGTAAATAGTTTTTTAATGGTACACTAGCTAAAAATAAATGACGTTGTTCACTAGCTAAACTATTGATTTGTTGTACATCTTTTGGATTAACCAACGCCATACTCAAACCAGCCACTAACATTTGCAACGCTTGGTCTTGACGTACTTGAGCAACAAAAGAATCATTTGTTTGACGTGTATCACGCAGATATTGTTCATATTTTTGTGCTGAAAACACACCATTTTCTTGTAATTGTTCATTTTGCATCAGCATTTGTTCAATTTGTTCTGCACTTAATGCCAAATTTAATTTATCTGCTTGTTGTACTAATAGGTGGCGTGAAATTAAATTATCAACAGCCGCTTTATAAATAAAGTCTTGATTTAATAAAGTCGTATCTCCACCCACAGACTGCAAAAAATTTCTTTGTAAACTTTGAATTTGTGCATCTAAATCTTCTTTAGCAATGGAGTCACCATTAATGACGTGCGTTGCATTCACTGAGTTAGACTGAGCAAAATAGCTTTCTATCCCCAAGAAAGCAAAAGGAATAGTAAACAGTACCAATAAGCCTTTACCAAACCAACCAGTCACAAATTTACGAAAATTTTCCATAGGAAATCCGAATAATCTAATCTATAAAAATTATATTATTCTACTAAAATTTTAGCTAAAAATCATCTGCTATATTTTAGTTTTTTGTACATGAACCATAAACCATCTACTTTCTAATGAATTCTTTTTCATTGCTCAATAGCTATCTAAAAAACATATCAACCGCCTAATTGTTATTGATAATATTAATCATTAATAACTACACTTAAATTAAATTTAATTGTATCATAATATGTATAAAATTTTTATTTTAGGCTATTTATATGTCAAAATCTCCCCTACTCACTAAAAGCTTACTCGCAATAGCTTTATGTACCATTTATTCTTCTGCTTTTGCACAACAAACAACAGAACAACAAGCAGTTGAAACAACACAACAGCTCGAAACTATTGAAGTTCAAGCGAACGATAATGATAATCAAGGTATCATTGCTAAAAAAGCAACATCTGCATTAAAATCAGATGCACCATTATTTGAAACTGCTCAATCTGTATCTGTTATTACCCAAGAACAATTACAACAAAAACAAGCAAAAACCTTAGCTGAAGCAGTAGCAGGTACGGCTGGTGTTGTTTCAGACCAATTAGGTAGACGTGGCTGGGATGATGTGATGATACGTGGGCAAGATGCAATCAACTCATTATTTATCGATGGTTTACGCCTTACGCAAGACCGCATGGGTGCAGTTGAAATGTCAGGTATGGAACAAGTTGAAATCGTCAAAGGTCCATCATCGACTAATTTTGGTTTGACTCTACCAGGCGGGATTATTAATTTAGTTAGTAAAACACCACAAAACCATACCTTTTATCGTGGTTCATTGAGCTATGGCTCACAACAATTAAAAGAAGCAACGTTCGATATTAACTATGCACCCAATCAAACAAATCAAGGTGCATTTCGTATCAACGGACGTATTGCTGACCAAAATGACCCTACTGATTATGTTTATGCAAAAAACTATTATATTGCTCCATCATATCGTTTTAATCTAGGCGATAAAACAGACTTAGCCATATTAGCAAGTTATCAATATCGAGAATATTTACGTCAGCATGGTATTCCAACTGTAGGTACATTAATTGATAATGGTCTAAACTTAGGCAAAATTCCCAATCAACGTTTTATTGGTGAACCTGACCATAACCCTAATACATATGAAGTCTATCGTATAGGTTATCAATTACAACATCTATTTGATAATGGTGCAAAATTCAAACAATCTTTTGCAACACAGCAAAGCCAACAAATTGGACATCCTATTTTTTTCCGTGATTTAAGTCGTGATAAACTTACCATTCGCCGAGAAGCCCGCTATCAAGATTTTGAAAGTAAAATACTGAATTTAGACTCAAATGTTGAACAAACTTTCAATTTAGGCTCAACCCAACATCATATTATGCTTGGTTTAGATTTAGCCCATGAAGATTTAGAAATTTATAATAAACGTTGTCGTCCATCTGGTAATTTCAACTTATATCAACCTGTCTATGGACAAAATATTGACTGCTACCGTTCAACCACTAATTTTAATCGCTTAGATTATACTGATACTCGTTTACAATCAGCAGGCTTATATTTACGTAATCGTATGCACTTAACACCAAATTTTGTAGTCAATTTAGCAGGTCGTTATGATTGGACAAAGAGCAAAATCAATAATTTAATCAATAACAATCAACTAAATGTACGTAAAAATGCCTTTACAGGAAATATCTCTGCGTTGTATAACATCAACCAATTATTTGCTCCTTATGTAAGTTATTCGACTTCATTTTTACCTGTAACTGATTTAGACCGTAATAATCAAGTGCTTGACCCCGAAACAGGTAAACAATATGAAATTGGTTTAAAATGGCAAAATCGTCAGCAGAATATTTCTGGGACATTAGCTTATTTTGACTTGACTAGAGCAAATGTTGTTAATGAAGATAATGACGGTTACAATGTATCAGTAGGTGAGCAACGCACCAAAGGTTTTGAAACAGAAATTCGAGCCGAACTAAATCAACATTGGCAACTCACAGGTGCATATAGCTATACACCTTTTGCCAAAATTACCAAACATACTGAGCCAAATACGGTAGGTAATTGGATTAATCATGTAGCAAAACATCAATATAATATTAATACACGCTATTATCCCAACCACATTGGTGAACAAGGTTGGTATATAGGTACAGGTATATCAGGACAAGGTAAAACACCTGTTGCTCGTCTCAATCAAAATTTAGCAGGATATTATTTATTCAATGTTGAAACAGGTTATAAAGCTCATCGTTGGTCTGCCAATTTAGCAATCAAAAATCTTTTTGATAAACAGTATTATGCTGGTGTTTATTCAAATGGTAATGTGATTGCTGTTGGCAATCCACGTCAAATTAACTTCACTGTCAATTTTGATTTCTAAATCATCAATCGACATCAATCGACCGATAAATCAATTTTATCGGTCGATTTTTATATATTTAAAATGCTCGAATACCTGCCACACCAAATCCACCACATTCACGCACACGACTTAAATCATTCGGCTGTAAACCACCCAGTGCAAATATCATACATAAACTGTTATTTGCTGATTGTTCAAATATTTCCCAACCTAAAGGC
This sequence comes from Moraxella sp. ZY210820, assembly GCF_030674635.1. Classification (NCBI taxonomy): domain Bacteria; kingdom Pseudomonadati; phylum Pseudomonadota; class Gammaproteobacteria; order Moraxellales; family Moraxellaceae; genus Nasibacterium; species Nasibacterium caprae. Next base: position 1,407,372 of record NZ_CP089978.1, read on the forward strand.
TTAACATCAGGGTGCGTTGTTGTTTTTTGTACAGGGCTATAAAATACTGCATCACAACCTATTTGCTCTGCCCATTTTAAGCTGGCTAATGAATGACATGATGCAATATAACTTTTATCATCATCAAGTTGTGTTTGTGCTAATAATTGCTGTTCAGTTAAATGTATGGCTTTTATCATTTTTTGTACATCGATAGAACATTGCTGATAAATTGTTTGATTAATAATGCATTGAGCCAATAATTGTGGATTTTGCTGTGCAACGATATTTAATTGCTCAACCGCTTGAGTAACATTCAATTGCTCAAAACATCGCCAATAAAATTGGGTACGTGTATTTAATTGTTCAATATCAGCAAAATCAGCACTAATTTTAATATAAGGTCGCCACATTAAACGTTGAATAATGCTTTGATTTGCCGATGGAAATTGGAAATTTGCCAATTCATCACGATAAACCCATTGCCATCTCGGTACAATTTGATGATTTAAATCAAATGGTACACTAGCTTGGAAAACGTGTAAATGCACTGTTCTATCATCATATTGATGAACAATTTCATCAAAATAACACCAATGTTCAATATCAATTCCCACTTCTTCAAGCACTTCACGGCGGCAGGCTTGCATAGGTGTTTCGCCTTGCTCCACCTTCCCTCCTGCAAATTCATATTGCCCACCTTGATGTAAATGTTCATCTCGCCAAGCAATTAAAGTTTTACCCTGTTGATTTAAAATTGCAATTGCAACGTGAATAATTTTTTTTGTATTCATGATTGAGCCAAAATATTTTGAATGAATTGAGCAGTGATATTGGGGTGTTCCAATGGAAACATATGTCCGCCTTGTATTACTTGATAAGGAATAGCAAAATCACGCCGTGCTATCTCTGAAAAGCCTTGTTTTAAAAATAGGCTATCTTGCCCCATTAGCATATCGACTTTGACTTTAGGTTTAGGTTGTTTTCGCCACCAATATGATGGATTAGTACGGAAAATCTCCACCTCTGTCTCTCGTGAAATGGTTAAAGTAACACCACCACGCACTGTATCATTGCACAGTGCATATTGTAAATATAAATCAAAACAACGCTGGTCAAAATCTCTATAAAAACCCTTAGGTCTTAATAATTCGCTTGCTTGTTCACGACTATGCCAATGGTCACGGCGTTTAAGTGATAAATGTGCAGGAGTAATTTTATCCAATAATATATGGTTAAAATATTTTGCATAATGTAATTGTAAAGATGCTTTCCCTAAAATCAAAGGTGGGTCAAGTAAAATGATTCGTTCAAATAATTCAGGACGTTCATAAGATGCCAATAAAGTTAAAGCAGCACCTAAAGAATGTCCAATACCAATCACTTTACGTCCATGTGCTTGAGTAACGATACTGTCTATTACTTGATATTTTAAAGAATGCCAATGATTATCAACAGGATAGCGTTGGTCTGTACCTAAATAACTTGGTAATTGAATAAAATCATAATCCTTCGCCAAGGCATCAAATAAAGGTTGATAAATTGGACTAGGCATTCCTGTAGCATGAGCAAAATGAATTAAAGGACGTTTTGACATCGTATTTTCATAAATGATTAAATAATCGAATTATCTTAACATTATTTCATCATGATATGCTAAAAAAATATCTGATTTTTTGTTATACTGCTGATTATTTTTAGGTTGTTCTATATCATGTCGCTAATACTTGATGATGATGGTCACTTACTCGACCATACCCAATGGAATGAGCAGATTGCTCAACAACTTGCTGATAATTTAGATATTCAACTTGATGATTGGCATATTCAAGTATTATTGGGCGTACGTCAATTTTATCAACAATTTGGCTATGCACCTGCGACACGTCCATTAATTAAATTTTTAGCTAAACATATTTCAGCTGATATTGATAATGCGATGTTACAACAACGTTTTAATACAGGTTTAGTAGCACGTCATTTATGTCGTGTGGCAGGTGTTCCCAAACCTGCAAATTGTTTATAATTGATTATATTGATAGGAGTTTTACTATGTTTACTAATAATAAAATGAAAAATTTAAAAACATCAGCGACTGACCGCCGCTTATCTTTAGCCAAAGCATCTTTATTGGCTGGGGCGAAATTTGCCACTCGTAGTGCTAGTTCATTTTTTGCCAGTGAAGGTGAAAAAGAGCATTTACGCAAACAGGCTTTAAAAGAACAAGCCGAATATTTAGTCACGGAGATAGGTAAACTAAAAGGTTCTGTGGTTAAAATTGGACAGATGATGGCTTTATATGGTGAACATTTTTTACCTGCTGAAGTTACACAAGCACTCAATCAATTGAATAGTCAAACGATTGCTTTAGAATGGGAAGTAATTTTTCGCCAATTACGTCATCAATTAGGCAGTAAAGTTGATGATTTAATCATTGACAGAGAGCCTTTAGGTTCGGCATCATTAGCACAAGTTCATCGAGCAAAACGTAAATCTGATGGTTTAGAATTAGTTTTAAAAATACAATATCCCAATGTTGCGAATGCCATTGATAGTGATATGACTTTGTTTAAAGATTTACTTAAGTTGGCTAGACTAGCACCACAAACGCGAGAATTTGACCAATGGTTTGAAGAAGTACGTCAAATGTTACACCGTGAAGTGGATTATCAACAAGAAGCAGAAACCACTAAGCGTTTTTATCAACGTTTAAAAGATGATCCACGTTATATCGTACCGCAAATCATTGATGAATATTGCACTTCTCAAGTTTTATGTATGACCTATGAATATGGTATTCCATTGAATAGTCCACAAGTGCTTGATTTGGAACAACATCGCCGTAATGCTTTAGGCGAAGCTTCTTTAGAAATTGTCATTCGTGAAATTTTTGAATGGGGCGAGATGCAAACCGACCCTAATTTTGGTAATTATTTAGTACGTTTTGCTGAACAAGAACAACAACCAGACCAAATTATTTTACTTGATTTTGGTGCAATCCGCCAATTTGACCAACATTTGTTGAATATCGCACATGGTTTAATTTCTGCAGGTTATCAGCAAAATTTACAAGCGATGATGAATGCTATGACAGGTTATCCATATTTTAATCTGATTCCGCCACAATCTAAAGCAGATATGGCAACAATTTTTCTGATGACTACCGAAGCTATGGGGCAACCAACCGAACAATCTCAAGCCTATTTTGATGAACAAGGGCGGTATGACTGGAAAGCTAGTCATTTATATGCTCGTATCATGCAAAAAACCAGTACATCGGTTAATTCTCGCCATTTTACCGTGCCACCAAAAGAGTTTATGTTTATTAGTCGTAAGTTTATGGGGGCTTATACCTTTATGACGGTATTGCAGGCGAAAACTAATATTCGTACTATTGTGGAGTGTTATTTACACATCTAATGCGTGTGGATATTAAATCATCAATATATCTTTATCATTGTACTATTGATATAAAAATGATTTAATTACAAGTATTTATTTACAACATTATAAAAAATAGAGTGTTTTATAAATCTACTATCCTAGTCATATATTCTCATAATTTGTTGTATTTATAAACAAAATAACAGTCTTTAATACCATAAATCCGACAAAATCTCTTGTATTTATTGAAATATATTTTTACAATCTAACAACATCTTTCCAAAATGGAACGCATAAATGAAAAACAAAACTTTTGGTAGTGCTTTAATGGTCGCAGGCACTACAATCGGAGCGGGTATGTTAGCCATGCCTTTAACTTCAGCTGAAATGGGCTTTGGTTTTACCTTAATCTTATTATTTGGACTTTGGGCATTGTTGTCCTATAGTGCCTTATTATTTGTTGAAGTATACCAAAAAGCGGAGCGTCCCGATGCAGGGATTGCGACTTTAGCAGAACAACATTTTGGTATTGTAGGGCGAGTAGTTACAACTTTTTCGCTGATTGTGTTTATGTATGCCATTTTAACTGTTTATGCTTTAGGTGGTGGTAGTTTATTTGCACCGTTTTTAAGCTTTGCAGGCGATAATGCTATGCAAGTAGCCATTATTGGTTTTGTGGTTATTTTTGGTATTGCCATTACCATTGGTACTAAAGCGGTTGATGGTTTTACACGTTTATTATTCATTTTTAAAATTATTGCCTTTTTATTTGTACTATTAATGATGTTACCTAAGGTAAGTTTAGACAATCTTGGAGCAATGCCATTACATTATTTACTGATTATTTCAGCAAGCCCTGTGTTTTTTACTTCATTTGGTTTCCATGTGATTATTCCGAGCATCAACGATTATTTGGAAGGAGATGTTAAACGTTTAAGAGCTGCGATTCTAATTGGAACAGGTATTCCATTATTGGCTTATATCGTTTGGCAAATGGCAACTCATGGTGTATTTAGTCAAGTACAATTTATTGAAATCATTCGTAAAGACCCAACCTTAAATGGTTTAGTCGAAGCCACACTCCAAGCAACAGGTAGCCAATTTATTAGTTCTGCGGTGCGTACTTTCTCTGCTTTAGCATTAATTACATCATTTTTAGGTGTGGGATTATCTTTGCTTGAAGCGTTAAATGACTTATTAAAACGTGTAAATATTCATGCAAACCGTTTAAGTCTAAGTTTATTCGCTTTTATACCAACGTTGTTATTTGCATTATTCTATAATGATTTCTTAAAAGTATTAAGTTATGCAGGACAAATGTTTACATTCTATGGTTTAGTTTTACCTGTAGCAATGGCATGGGTTTTACGCAACAAATATCCTGATTTACCGTATAAAGTAATGGGCGGACGTATTGCTTTAATCCTTGCTTTGGTGCTAGGCTTATTGATTATGAATGTGCCATTCTTAATTGAAGCAGGACATTTACCAAAAGTAGTCGGCTAAAATTATTTTATGCGATAAAATATACCATTCTAAGATTTAGAATGGTATATTTTTTGGAATATTCATCATGAAAATATCAAAGAAAATAGCTTTTATATCCGCAATATTCGTTCTCGTATTGGGTATTGGTTTTAGTATTTGGTACTTAGTGAGTGATAAATCAACTTTATCTCATGTAATCACACAAATCAAAGCCCCTACTTTAAGCGAACGGCAAAAGCAATTATTGGCTCAACCTGCATTATCATCAGACATTCAAATTGATAAACTGATTGTGTATAAAAGCAAACGTGAAATGCAAGCTTATGCCAATGGTAAACTCGTTAAGACTTATCCGATTGCTTTAGGGTTAAATCCAATTGGACATAAACAATTTGAAGGCGATAAAAAGACCCCAGAAGGCATTTATTATATCAATGACCGTAATGCGAATAGTGCTTATCATAAAAACTTAGGTGTTTCTTATCCTAATCAAAAAGATAAAGCCTTTGCCCAATCACAGGGTAAATCAGCAGGTGGCGATATTAAAATTCATGGTATCAAAAATGGATATGGTAAAGTTATTGGTGAAAAACATTTATTAAAAGATTGGACAGATGGCTGTATTGCGGTAACAGACCGTGAAATGGACGAACTCTTTACCGCCGTGAAACATAATGCAATGATTGATATTCGTCCATAATGACATAAATTCCTACAATAAAAAGCACCTTTAAACTCAATTTAAAGGTACTTTTATCATTGAAAGAAATTTAGCGTTTCACTTTATCTTTCATCGCAATTAAACGATTCAAAGCAACAACTAGCTCTTCTTCACTAAATGGCTTACAAATAAAACCTCGAGCACCATATTGAAGTGCTTGTAATCCTGTTGCTTTATCCGTCAAAGCAGAAACCACTAAGATACTTACCCCTGTACCATGAGCCACAATTTTTTTGATACATTCTAAACCATCCATTTGAGGCATTGTCAAATCCATAGTGATTAAATCAGGTTTCATGACCAAAAACTTTTCATAAGCCTCTACACCATTTGACGCAGTAGTAATAATCTTAATATCAGAACTGCTAAAACTACGCTCAATACGATTACGGATAATATTAGAATCATCTACAATCATTAAAGAATATGCCATAAATTACTACTCTCAAACTTATTTCGCTAAAAATTTAATCATAAATTGTGTCGATTGCTTAGGCACACTCTTCATACCAAGTCGCCCTTGTACTGAACCAATCAGCTTCTGTACAATATCCATACCCACACCACGTCCAGCATCTTCATCTTGTGTTTCAGCCGTAGAGAAACCTGACTTAAACATAAATTCATACAATGCTTTATCTGACAATTGTGGTGCTTGTTCAGCAGTCACAAAACCTAATTGTACTGCTTTCGCACGAATACGCTCAATATTAATACCTTGACCATCATCAACAATATTCAAGATAATTTCATTCTCTGTATTTTTTGCTAAAGTCAGTTTAATTGCACCTACTTCAGATTTACCCTGCTGTACACGCTGTGCTGGAGTTTCAATACCGTGTACGATAGCATTTTTCAATAATTGCATAGCAATATCTTTATAAGTTTCAAAATGAGTATGGCTAGTAAAATCGTCGAAACCTTCACAAACAAGATTTACTTTTTTCGCTTGACGTTGTGCAATATCTTGTGCATATTTTGTAAAATAATCTTTCCAACTCGTTTTAGCATCTAGCGTAGTATCTGACATTACGAGAATAGAGTCTGAAGTATCATTATTACTGCTCATTTGACGTAAACGTTCTAACAATTTACTAATAAAGCGATTTAAATCTAATAATTCATCTAAACTAACCGTAAATGGTAAGAAATCATGACCGCTTAATTGTGGTTTTTCAAGTAACTCAGTTAATTGACCTTCCAACTTTTCAATTGAATTGACAAATGCATGTAATTGTAATGCAGATGCTTCCCCTTTCAAACTATGTGCTTCACGGAATAATTGACGTGCTTTGCTATGTAAATCTAAAGCATTAGTCATAGTACTCATCTTCAAAATATCATTCATTTTAAATGCACGTTGTTGAACATTCTCAATAAACGAGAATAAATGCTGTTGATTTACCGTCAAAATTACACTAATCATTTCTAATTCACGATCATGTTGCATATTTATCTTATCAAGCTTCTTCTGCAACTGAACCGCATCAGTAATATCAACCACGTTTACGAATACTTTTTCAATTTCTTCACTATCAGGTTTATTTACTCGCAAAAATTTAAAGTCAAGATATTTTACTTGTACTGTACCATCAGCTAACAATTGATTAATTTTAACTTCTTGCAATGGGTTTAAATCCTGAATTAATTCCTCAACTACCCATGGATTATAAAGTTGTTCAATAAATAATTTTACATTTTCCAAATCTTGGTAAGATACTGTACCATCTAATACGCTAGTCAAGGTCTTACCACGTAAATTCTTTTGATTTAGAATAGTTTCTACACTTTTTGAATATTCATCAAAAATCACGAAGTCTTTATTAATCAAAAATAAACCTTCATGCACTGTATCCAAAATTTCAGCAGTTTGCTGACGAGCTATATCCAACTGTTCATCAGTTGCCAATAATTGACGTAATGCACCAAATACAATCCATGCAAATAAAATAAATGAAACCAAAATACCTAAAAACTGTAAGATATTCCATATTTTTGCTTTTTTCGCCAGTTCTGCTTTGAGTTGGATATTCATTTGAATAGTATCCATCATCAAACCTTGTGTATGCTGACGACCATAAGCGACCACTTTTTCAACGCTATCTAAAGTAAATTGCCCACGTGAAATATCACCAAATAAATGATCCATAGAACTTTTATAAGGATTCCATACACCATATACTTTTTGAATTACTTGCTTACTTTCATCACTTTTAAGTTCAGCAACCTCTACTCTCGTATTCCCTGCTAACATGATAGTACCACTTTTATCAAAAGCACGCACCACATCATTAAAAGCTGTTTCCAACTCTTGCGTTTCTTTAATTTTTGCTAAAATTTCAGGACTTAAATTTTGAGTATTAATGTTTTTTGAACGTCCTAAATTCTTCGTAATATACAGTTCTAAGTCAATCATATTCTTAGACATTTGCTGCAACAAACGCCCTTGACGTGCTGCAACATCAACACTTTGTGCATCTATAGCAGCTTTACGTGTTGTATAAGCACTGAGCAATAACATACTCACGGTTAAAACCAAAAAGCATACAATTAAAACCAATAAATGCTGATATTTTTTTAAGCCGTGATGATGTTTCAATTGCTCAAATGATTGTTTAAAATCTGTAGATACTTTCGCCATAATTGTACCTTCTCGCTTAAATATCATCTCTATGTGATAAAGATAGCTCATTAAAATTAGTTTACAAACATTGATACACCAATATTCAATTTATTTTAACTGCTATTTATATTCATATGATATTTTTTAAATATTTCTCAAAATATATTGAACCAATATAATCCACTTAATCATCTATTTGCTTGTGATGTTTAAATTATAAATCATTAAATATATCATGACTTTAAGCATCGCCATGCAGATAAATAATAACGTTATAACTTTACTTTTAAGCCTCACAAATGTCAATAGTTTTCAAATAGAAATGTTTATATTTTAGATAAACATTTAAATTTTGAAAAATTAAAATACTCCTTTATTTCATTTACCTAAAAATACAAAACTCGCCATACGCCCTGTTTTTGCATTACGGCGGTAAGAATAATAATCTTGTATATTTTGATAACTACATTGCTCTCCACCTAAAATAATTTGGATACCTTGTTGTCCTAAAATATAGCGAGCTATCGCATATAAATCTGCTTGATATTTGTTCTGTTGTTTTACTGTTTGAAAATAATTAACAACTTTTTCTCCATAAGCTTGCGTAAATCTATCTTTAACTTCCTGCCCTACTTCAAAACAAGGCTGACTAATTGCTGTACCTAGCCATGCCCATGTTGGTTTAGTTTTCATTTGTTGAATGGTTTGCTCAATCACACCATTGGCTAAACCACGCCAGCCTGCATGTAAATTAGCAATTTCTGTACCATCAGCATTCCCTAAAGCAATTGGCAAACAATCTGCCGTCATAATCATTAACGCATTCCCTACATCTGACGTAACCAAGCTATCCCCCGTTAAAGCATCAATATGATATTGCCCATCAACACGATGACAAATGGTACTATGCGTTTGATTTAACCATGTTAAACGTGTTACGCCATAAGGTGCAAAATAATTTAATAATTGCATACGATGTTGATGTACACGATAAGGCTCATCGTGTACATGTAATGCTAAATTTAATCCTGCCAAATCTGGCTGTTCACTGTTTAATGGCTGTAAGTTATTGATTTTAGTTTGCCCAACATAAACACCCTGTGGTAAACCTTGTACAAAACGAATTGACATATGGATACTCTTTTAATAATCTGCAGGATTTTGCTGACGCAATACTTGCAATAATTGTTCAAAATCATCAGGTAACGGGGCTTCAAAGGTCATTTTTTCGCCCGTGCGTGGATGAACTAAACCTAATTGATAAGCGTGTAATGCCTGTCGCTTAAATTGTTGTAACATTTCTTTTAATTCAGCACTTGCACCTGCTGGCACTCGCACACGCTGTAAATACACAGGGTCGCCCACCAAAGGATAACCCAAATAGCTAAAATGCACACGAATTTGATGTGTACGTCCTGTTTCTAATTGAGCATATAAACGTGTAAAATGCTTAAAACGTTCTTTTACATTATAATGAGTAATCGCATCTTTACCGCCTGCTTGCACTGCCATTTTCACTCGGTCGGTTGGGTGGCGTTTAATTGGTTTATCAATCGTACCACCTGCTATCACCTCACCATAAACCACTAAATCATATAAACGATAGACCGCTTTTTGTGCTAATTGCTGACTAAGAGCAAATTGTGCTTCTAAGTTTTTGGCAACTACCAATAAGCCACTGGTATCTTTATCGATACGATGAACAATACCAGCTCGGTCTAACTCTGCTGATTTTGGATAATAGGCTAATAAAGCATTTAATAAAGTACCTGATGTATTACCCGCACCAGGATGAACCACCATACCCACTGCTTTATTAATCACTAAAATATCATCATCTTCATAAATAATATTGAGCGGAATTGCTTCAGGCAGATAGTGCGTTTGTGATTCTAACACCACATTTAACGATAATAATTCATTGCCTTTACATTGATATTTAGGTTTAACCTGTTGTCCATCGACTAATAAATACCCATCTTTAATCCATTGTTTTAATTTTTCACGAGAAAATTCTGACCATAATTCTGCTGCGACTTGGTCAATACGCATACCAAGCATTGTATTATCTAACTGGGCTTGTAATGTGATTTTTGTTCTATTTTCCAAACTTTCTGCCAACTCTTGCTCATCATCAAACAATTCTGTTGATAAATCTTGACATTGTTCTACATTCAATAACGTGATAGACATGATTTTTACGCTTTTATTGACTAAATTTGTGGTATTATAGCACAAATATAGTATGCAAACATTTCACATTCGTTTACACTTGAAATGTTTATACATCTTTTTGAGGATTTTCTATGAAACAACATTATAAAATAGCGTTACTGAGTCTCGCTTTAGGTGCAACTGTTACAGGTTGTAGTACATTTAAAGGATTGAAAAAAGAGAAAGACGTGGTTGATTTAGGACCACAAGCGACCGAACAAGCGTATTATGAAAAAGCACAACAAGCTTTAAATAAACGTCAGTATCACGAAGCAACCAAAAATTTACAAGCCATTACAAGCTATTACCCTACAGGTAATTATGCAGAACAAGCCGAACTCGATTTAATTTATAGTAAATTCCAGCAAAAAGATTATCCTACCGTTATTCAGCTTGCTGAGCGTTTTATTCAGTTACACCCACAATTTACACGTTTAGATTATGTGTATTATGTACGTGGTGTTGCCAATATGGAACAAAACTATGATAGCCTTATTCGCTATACATCATTAAAACAAGCACATCGTGATACAGGCTATTTAAAACTTGCTTATCATAATTTCCGTGATTTAATTGTACGGTTTCCAAGTAGCGAATACGCAGTAGATGCAGCACAGCGTATGACATTTATCGGTCAAGAATTAGCAGAAAGTGAATTAAATGTCGCTCGTTTTAATATTGAACGTAAAGCATGGTTAGCTGCTTTAGAACGTGCACAATGGGTACTTGAACGTTATCCGCAAACCCCACAAATTCCTGAGGCGATTGCTACCATTGCTTATTGTTACGATAAACTTGGTAATACGCAAGCTGCAAACCAATATATCGAATTGCTTAAAGCCAATTATCCACATTTAGTTAAATCTAATAATGAAGTGAATTTACGTGCAGCTCGTAAAGAACGTAGCGTATGGAATAAAGCAACTTTAGGTTTATTTGGGCAAAATACCGAAACACAACAATCTTATCAAGCGATACCACAATCAACAGAAAAACCTAGTCTATTAAATAGATTAAGTTTTGGATTATTGGGTAAAGATAAAAATACGCAATAGAATGATAGATTTACAATACCATCTTAGCTCGTAGGGTGCATATCATGCACCTTACTTTTTATTTATTTTCAATGAGTTATCTAAATCAACTTAACTTTCTATACTAATTCAACTTAAAAATTGGTACAGATTTGTAGAGGCAAATCACATTTGCCCTGTGAAAACATTGTGTTTATTGGGCGAATATGATTCGCCCCTACAGCATAATGGTTAATTTTGTACCAGTTTTTAAGTTATTTGACTATATATTGAAACTATGATTTTAAATCTGTGTTTTCTACTATTCATCAACGATTTTTTTGATTAAAATAAGCACTTTATCAGTGTCATTCTGAGATATACACCTATGCTCACTCATCTAACCTTAATTAATTTTGCACTTGCTGAACATTTAAGTATCGATATACATCAAGGATTTAATGTCTTGACTGGTGAAACGGGTGCAGGAAAATCATTATTACTCGATGCTCTATCAGCCTGTTTAGGTGAGCGTGTTGATAGTAATTATGTACGTTATGACACTGAAAAAGCTGATGTTACCGCAGTATTTAGCTTTCATGAACACAGTCCTGAAGCTGAGTGGTTAGCACAACATGAACTTGATGATGGTTCTGGTGAAATTCATTTACGCCGTGTGATTTTTGCTACAGGACGTAGTAAAGCATGGATTAATGGTCGCCCAACAAGCCTAAGTGAGTTAAAAGAATTAGGACGATTATTAGTACAACTTTATAGCCAACATAGCCAACAACAATTACTTGATCCACCTTATCCTCGTCAATGGCTTGATCGCTACAGTAATTTTGCGGAGCCAGCACAAAAAGTACGAGAAAATTATAGCTTATGGCAAAAAGCTATTCGCCAACATCAAGAAGCATTGCAGAATCAAGTACAACGTGAACAACGTATTCAAACCTTACAACTACAATTAGAAGAATTAGAAGAAGTTATTCACCTTAACTATAGCGAAATTGAACAAGAGTTTGATAGCTTTAGCCATCATGAAAGTATTATGCAAGACTGCCAATATAGTTTACATAGTCTTGATGAAGCTGACCAAAATATGAGTAGTGAATTATCAAATATTTTACGCCGTTTAGAACAACATTCTGAACGCCACAGCAGTTTAACGAACATTTACAACGCATTAATGAATGCACAAAGCGAAATTGATGATGCAATTAGCGAATTGCGTGATTTTATTGACCATCAAAATTTTGACCCTGAACGTATGGAAGAACTTAATCATCAACTTGAAGTATTTCATCGTTTAGCACGCAAATATCGCACACAACCTGAGTATTTACAACAAGAATATGATGAATGGCAAGCAGAACTTGAAAATTTAAATCAGTTACAAGCCCCTGAAGATTTAGCAGAACAAGTCAAACATTATCAACAAGAGTTTTTAACACAAGCTCGATATTTAGATGATATACGCCAACAAGCTGCAATACCACTTGCACAAAAATTAACTGAACAAGTCAAACAACTTGCTTTACCAGAAGCTCATTTTGAATTTAAATTTGAACCTTTAGAACAACCTAATGCCGAAGGTTTAAGTACTATTCAATTATTATTTTCAGCCAATAAAGGCATTCCACCACAACCATTGGCTCGTGTGGCTTCTGGAGGTGAATTATCTCGTATTGCCCTTGTCATGCAAGTCATGAATGCTGAAAAAACCGAAGCTGAAGTTTTAGTATTTGATGAAATTGATGTGGGTATTAGCGGTGGTACTGCTGAAATTGTCGGACGCTTATTAGCCGATTTAGCTAAACATGTACAAATTTTATGTATTACTCACCAAGCACAAGTCGCTGGTCAATCTGACCAACACTTATTGGTGAAAAAATTACAAACTGACCCAGCAAGTAGTACCATTGTGCAACTCAATGAAGATGATTTAATTTTAGAATTGGCACGCATGACAGGTGGCGTAGAAATCAACGAAACAACGCTCAATCATGCTAAACAATTACGCAAATTAAAATTTAATGTATCATAATGTAAGGAAACAACCATGAAAAATTCATTAAAAAATCAATTATTGATTGCTTCACCACACATGGAAGACCCATTTTTTCAACAAAGCATTATTTATATGGCTCGTCATACACCAAATGGTGCTTATGGCTTAATGGTTAATCGTCTTGCACCGATTGATATTCGAGAGTTATTTGAAGATTTACGTATTCATCATGATGAATTAATGCCTCATGATGTATTAATTGGAGGACCTGTACGCCCAGAAGCAGGATTTATTTTACACACAGGACAACCACATTGGCAATCATCTGAAGCAATTGGCGAAAATATTTGTTTAACGACTAGCCGTGATATTTTAGAAGCAATTGCCAATAATCAGCTCAAACATTATTATATGACATTAGGTTATTGTAGTTGGAAAAAAAATCAATTAGAACAAGAACTTGCCCAAGGTGATTGGCAAGTTTGTCCTGTTGATATGGATTTATTGTTCAATTTACCTTATGAACAACGTTGGCAAGCAGCCTATGACAAAATCAATATTGATCCAATTTGGTTAGTTGAGGAAATTGGCAATGCTTGAGCCAAATCCACATTATCCAGCACCTATACACATTAATTTGATTATGGCATTTGACTTTGGTAGTCAAAAAATGGGCATGGCTGTTGGTAATACCATGATTGAAAGCATCAATCCACTTGATACATTTCCTATGCGAGATGGTATTCCTGATTGGGATAAATTATTACACATTATACAACAATGGCAACCTGATTTATGTTTAGTCGGTTTACCCTTAAATATGGATGATAGCGAATCAGAATTGTCATTAAGAGCAAGAAAATTTGCACGGCGATTACGCCATCATAGCAATATTTATACACTTATGGTTGATGAACGCCTAACAACTCGCCAAGCACGAGAAAAACTTAAAGCCTTTCAACAAAATGGGCAGGCTAAACGGGTTAAAACCGATAGTATGGCAGCTTGTATTTTTATTCAACATTGGTATGAAAATGCTGATGGGATAATGCCTTAACTCCATTCTCAACTTAAAATCATAATATGTTGATATTATTTATATAATTTAGTTTTTGTAGGGGCAGAATTTTTTCCGCTCCTACATAAAATCAATAATTTACATTGAGTTGAAAACAACATATCTTTATAAATCTTTTATCACATTTTCGATATTATCAAGCAATGTTTTTATTTGCTCTTGATTTGCCTGAGTTTCTTTGCCATAAATGGAGTATTTTCTCGATTTAACTTCATGAAGAGGACAACCTTCATGATTGATAATTGCAGCTAATGTATTACCATCTTTGACGTGTTTAATCACTTCATCTGAAAAATCGGTAAAAATTGGTGAATGTTTACTTTTTAATTCTTTAACCAATCTTGCAATTTCTTCGGAATGTGCAGTATAAGCTGTTGTCGCTTCTCTGTCTAAAGTTCTCGAACGATTTTGTATAAAAAGATGCAATTTTGGTAATTCAAATTGATATGTTGTTGCTTCTTGATGAAAACCTAAAAAATCATCGGTTAAATCCGTTTTTCCCAAGTTTATACCATAAATCAATTTCACCAAATTTCGCATACCCCGAATAGATGCAGCATCAGCCGTACAAGGAATAATTAAGCGATTAGCAGCTAATAATGCTAATTCTGTATAGTTAGCTAAACTCGGATTACAATCAATAAAAAATGTTGCTGGCTTATTGATTTCTTCTGGGTTAAGTTCAAAAGATTCAATTAAATCAATGAGTAAAGAACGGCTAGCTTTCCAAGCCCCTTTAATCGGTGAACTCGCGATATGACTAATAATTCGTGAACATAAATCTAAGTCTATATCCCCAGATAACAGATATAAATTCTTAGGCATTTTATCATTCACGGAATATGCTTTCACAAAATAATTCGTTTCTGTTCCAAGTTTATTTAAAGGAGAACGTCTAAATCTCTCTTTAATATATCCAGCAATCGTTTTATTACTATCCACAAACTTATTCAGATTATTTTCACCAGTCCCATTTCCCCCCAAAATAATTTCTGAAACATTGGCTTGAGGACAAGCATCAATCACCACAACATTTTCGTTTGGATGAGTAGATGCATACTCAATCGCAAGATTATAAGTTAAAAAGGTTTTACCTACACCACCTTTGTTGTTCCACACAGCATATTTTTTGTTACTCATATCAATCATCTCCAACTCTATCACGCTCATTATAGCACATACAAATATACAACTCTATATCTGCCAATTTATCAGATGATGAATACCAAATTATTTATCATGGCATTGAGAATATTCAACTTTAGTCATCAAATCAACATAATATGCAGGTTGCTGTTGAGTGTGAACAAAATCAACAATAACTCTATTCTCAATTTAAAATCATAATATATAATATATTGATATAATTTAAAATATTGAATTTTGTACGAAAAAATAATCATTCAACACACATAAAATCAATAACTTACTATGAGTTAAGAATAAGGAGATATTCTATTCAAAGTGAAGGAATACGAATTTTACTTACCCATTTTGCTTCAACCAACATTTGTTCTGAACTATCAGCCTGCTGTTTGATGATATATTGACCATTAGAATAGATGATATTTTCGCCATCAATGGCAAATGCCATCACGCCTTTTTTCAAAATAGACATTTCCCCAGATGGTGTATATTTTACCAATTCCCAACTTTTTGGAATTACGCCAATAAATTTATCACCATCTTGCTGAGACTTTTGTCGATTTTGATGAACTTTTAGCAAATTACCTTCAATAAATCTTTCCTCTTCCGATTGTTGTTTGACTTTGGCTGGATTTGCTCCAGATGTTTTTAAAGTTTCACCACTATAACGTTGAGTAAAAAAGTCTAACCAACCAAACATTGCTTTTAATAATTTAACAGGTGCAAAAATAATATCTTTGAATGTCGTCATTGGCGAAGATGCTAAATTTCTCCCTTGATATGGACGGCGAATCACATATAAATTCCCATTTTGGTCGATATAAGGTTTAAAAAAGTCATATTTATCATCAGTTAAGATGGTTTCCAAATCACCCGTACTCAAATTCAAACGATTAATCACACGTGGACTTTCTACAATATCATCATGTGTATAAGCCAAACCACAACTATCATAATATAAAATATCAGCGTGTTTAGGGTCAAAACATGGATTACTATCTCGGCATTCGCCCTCCGTAATGGTTTGTATACGATTGCCATCTATTGGTAAAATGCTTAAATAACGTTCTAAATGCCCTTGCCCATCTACTGATAATGCCAAACGATGACGATGTTTATCATACGCCATATCATAAACTTGATATTCTGTATTGCGTAAGACTAAACCTTCTGCTTGGCTTAAATCATCAATCGCCTTGTTTTGAATAGCATTACCTCCTTGTAAATTGGCACTATAAATTACTTTTTGTCCATCAAGCACCACCATATCTGTTGGAAAAATACCCTCTAAATTAACCTCATAGTCTTGGGTCAATCCCATAAATGATGCACCTGTACCACGAGATTTCCATTCTTTACGTTGATGGATTTCTTTTAAATTTTTCTTATATTGTTCAATGGCTTGGCACGGAATTTCCTGTGTCGATGTGCCATTAAACGTATACAATTTTTGCTCTGAAATATAGTAGATCATAATTATCATCAATCATAAAAAAATAATGGTTATTCTAACAAATTTTTTGAATAAGATGTCAATTTTTCGACTTTTAACAAACTAATTATATGAAATATGATAAGATATTGATTTTTAATGAATTATTAATTTTAGTGTTTAAGAATAATTTAATAAAATCAATAAGTTAAATCACTCATATTATTACTCTGCAACATTTCATTATTTTGTAAAATCTTTTTTATCATTTCTTAGATAAAGGAAAAATTTTTTCACTCTCCCCAAAATATCAAGGTTGTTTTAAATAAGGCCATGCCGCTTTAAGATAAATAAACATTGACCATAAGGTTAAAATCACCGCAATATAGAGCAAAATATAAGCAATCATCATCACAGGTTGCCATTGTAATAAAAACACGCTAATCGCAATCATTTGAAAAGCAGTTTTATATTTACCAATGGTTGAAACTGCAACGCTGGCTCTCGCCCCCAATTCTGCCATCCATTCTCGTAATGCTGATACAGTAATCTCACGAGAAATAATTACAATCGCTGCAAATGCCATAGAGACATTAGGATGTTGTTGTACCAAAATTACCAATGCCGTAGCGACCATCAATTTATCTGCCACAGGGTCTAAAAAACGACCAAATGCTGAAGTCTGATTAAGCGTACGAGCCAAATAACCATCGAACCAGTCCGTAACTGCAGCTAATACAAAGATAAATGCCAAAATTACATTGCGTAACAATAAACCTGTATCTTCCAACGTTTCTGCAGAATATGTCCAATCATTAGGCGAAATATACGCCACAAGCACAAAGACTGGAATCAGTGCAATGCGTGCCAACGTCAAAATATTGGGAATGTTGAGAATACGACCTGTCGTCATGCTAAACGGAACTATGTTAATCAAATTGTGCGAATTATATCATACTTTTGTATTAGACGTATATTTATAAAAAACTTTTGATGATTGAATGGTGCCAAATATCAGAAATACAATCCTTTTCAACCTCATAAAACAGCTAAAAAAGATACTAAAATACTTTTAATGTTAAAAAATGTTAATTAAAAATAAATTAAGTATATTCATATCCGCTAACTATCATTTTTTGGGTAGTGGTTGGAAAAGTATGCTATTCATATTTAATCTCATAAAAATTTATGTAACATATTGATTTACAAAGTTATTATTTTTCATGAATAGTATAGTCAGCATACTTTCTAGACCACAACCATTTTTTGAACTACTTAAACTCTTCAGTCACATCAAACCAATTTTCTAGTGAATATGCTTCATCATTAAAAAATTTCTCAAAGTAAGATTTAATTACTTCAGCATCAGGAATAAAAGCTCGATAATGCTTAAAATCACCATTTTCATCATATTTTCGAGTTTCTATCACATAAAGATTTTCTCCATTTTGTGCTCGTTCCAGCCACGATGAATTAGGGTGATTTTGTAAAAATTCAAGCTCTTCACGACCTGAAATATCTGTTTCAGAATGAATTTGAATATAATCAAAATTTTTCTTTTTATTCGTTTGCAAAGTCAGCCAAATATGCTCTTCTTCAAATAGAAAATCAATAATATCATCTATTGCAATTAAATCTGCAAATTGGTCTCTAATAACGTTGGTATTGATTACTTTCATATTTAGCTACTCTAAAGTCAATACTATCATTTTAAAGAATAAACACACTTTTTCCTACGAAAAAATGTTAAATATCACATTTTTTCCAACGAAAAAGTGTATCAATCACCATGTAACACTTTATAAATCGTATCTGCAAGCTGTTCGCCAATACCATTCACCTGCATTAAATCTTGTTTTGATGCAGATAATACACCTTGCAACCCTGCAAAATGAGTTAATAAATCACGGCGACGTTTTTCCCCTAAATTAGGAATGACTTCTAAAATCGATTGTCCACGTTTTTGGTCTCGTTTTGCTCGATGTTTGGTAATGGCAAAACGATGAGCTTCATCTCGAATCTGTTGAATTAAGTGCAATGCCTTATGATCTTCTGCTAGTTGCACACGTTCACCATTGGTAAAATGCAGGCTTTCTAAACCTGCTTTTCGCCCTTCACCTTTCGACACACCAACCATAAAGGCATTTAAGCCCAATTCCGCCATCACTTGTTCAGCAATATGTAGTTGCCCTTTTCCGCCATCAATCAACAATAAATCAGGCAATCCGTGCTTTTTATAACGCCGAGTTAATGCCTGACGCATAGCAGAATAATCATCACCTGCTTGAATATCCGTAATATTAAACTGACGATAATCACGTTTTCTCGCTCCTGATTGGTCAAAAACCACACAAGATGCGACTGTTTCTTCGCCCATGGTATGACTAATATCAAAACATTCGATACGGTCAATCGGTCGTTGTACAATCGCAGATAATGCTTCAAAACGTTGTTTTAATTCAAGATGATGGCTCAACTGTGATTTTATTGCCTGCTCCACATTCATTTGAGCCAATTGTTGCCAATCGGCACGAAACTCTTTGACACGATATTTAAACTCAACTTTTTTATTTGCCTGCTCACCCAATATCTCTGTTAGTTGTTTTTGATTATCCAATGCAAAAGGAATAATAATTTCACTTGGAATATCATCATTCACTTGAAAATAAAAATGAATAATAAAATCTGTTAAAATCTGCATTAAATCTGGTACACCATCATCATTTAATAAGATTGGCACATCTGGAAAATAATGTTGTCCGCCTAACATTTGTCCATATCGTACAAATAAAATCTGTACACAAATTACACCAGCTTGATAAGCAATCGCAAAAATATCTGCTTCACCTTTCATTTTATATACGGCTTGTTGAGCTTGAATATCTCTTAAAGTCGCCAATCTATCTCGATAAAATACCGCTTGTTCAAAATCTAATTGCTCGGCAGAATATTCCATTTTTGCAATTAAATCTTGTTGAATGCTTTGCATATTTCCCTGTAAAAAATCTTTAGAATGTTGAATATCTTGTGCATAATCTTCAGCAGAAATTAAACCCACACACGGTGCAGAACAACGTTTAATTTGATATTGTAAACAAGGTCTTTTACGTTGTTTAAAATAACTATTTTCACATTGACGCACATAAAATAATTTTTGTAGTAATAATAAGGTTTCTTTAACTTTTTGTGCCGATGGATAAGGTCCAAAAAATTTCCCCACTTGATGTTTACCCTTACCACGCCCACTGGCAATACGAGGATAAGGTGCATCGGCAGAAATAAAAATATATAAATAAGATTTATCATCACGCAACATAATATTGTAAGGCGGACGATGATGTTTAATTAAATTTTGTTCTAATAATAATGCTTCAGTTTCTGAACGAGTTAATAATAATTCAATATCTGCAATACGACTGACTAAAGCCTGTGTTTTAGGATGTTCAATGGTTTTAACAAAATAACTAGATACACGATTTTTTAAATTTTTCGCCTTACCGACATAGAGTAAATCACCATTTTCCGCAAGCATTTTATAGACACCTGCGGATTTTGGCAAATTGGCTAAAATTTGTTTTAAATGTACTGATAGTTCATTCATCATTTTTTATAATCAAAAACCTGCTAATAAAACTTTTGCCACCATTTCCATAATATTTTCAGCTAAAATTAACACTAAAATTGCTAACATTGGCGATAAATCAAACATACCCATATTTGGCATAATTTTACGAAATGGTGCTAAAATTGGCTCAGCTAATTCATCCAAAACTTGGAAAAATGGCGATGAATTTTGTGTAAATGCCATAATCAAACTACCAATAATCGCACCAAAAATTAAATATCGACAAAAGGTAATGAGATTTTGTATCATTGTTACAAAAGTTAAAACCACTAAATGCAATGGATTATAAATCGGCTCGCCTGATAATTGTGCAATACCTGCAATTTTTACCAAATATAAAATCACTAAAACCACAATACACGCTAAATTAACACGTCCTTTTGCCACCGTAGGAATAGATTTACTTAATAAATCAATCACTAAAGTTGCTTTATTGAGTGCGATAATCACAGGATTAAAACGGTCAATTTGTGCAAGTTGTGTTAAAAAACGGAAAAACACCAAAAAAAGTGCAAAATTAATCACAATAGTAAAAATAGGTAACATACATCAACTCATCAAAACTTTACTTTCAGCCTATCTGTCATGTATTATACAGAATATTCATACAGATGACAAAGTAATCCAATCCATCATACTAAATAAATCAATCATTTAATGCATTTACATCAACATTTTCCATGTTTTATTATAATCAAAGACTTGATTGAGTAAATCAACAATAATTCGTGCGGTTAATCCCCAAATCACTTCATTTTCAAGCTGAAAACTCGGCACTCTAATTTGTTGATTTTGATATGTGATTTGATAAGGCATAATTTCTGCTGTTAAGAAATCATCAATTTTCACCCAAAAAATGCGTTCAATTTCATCAGGCTGTGCGACAAATTGACTATTTGCTGGGATAAATGCCACAATTGGTTGCACACTTAAACCATATTTTGATTGCTGTGTCGGCAATTCACCCAAAATTTGTACTTGTGTAATTTCTAAACCAATTTCTTCTTGACTTTCTCGTAACGCAACATCAATATCATCTTTATCATCAAGTTCACGCTTCCCTCCTGCAAATGACACTTCGCCAGCGTGTTGATGTAAATGACTCGCTCGCTTAGTTAAAAGCAAACGTGGTTCAGATTCATAGCTAATAGCAACCAAGACCGCTGCATCAGCATAAGTTTGATAAGCATTAAAAAATAAACGTTGTTGTAAAAGTTGTAATGATGACATTGGTGCAACCTTAACTATCATTTCGACTTATAAAATAACTGATTTTAGTTCCGAATACTAGCCTTTTTATAAAAATTAAGTTATGCTAACTTAAAAATCAACACTATTATTTGTAATTTAATTATGGTTCATTATTGCCAAAAATGTGGAAATCCAACCCATAAAAGTATCCCTGAATTAGACCATCAGTTGCGTGATATTTGCACAAAATGTGGTTTTATTCATTATCAAAATCCTAAAATTGTCGCAGGTGCATTAGTAACCTACCAAGAGCAAGTACTACTCTGTCGCCGAGCAATTGAGCCAAGTTATGGACGTTGGACTTTACCTGCAGGTTATATGGAAATTGGCGAAACATTAGAACAAGGTGCTATGCGTGAATGTTGGGAAGAAGCTCAAGCTGAGATTGATATTGAACATTTATACTGCACTTATGATATTCCCCATGTTGGTCATGTATATATGATGTTTAAAAGCACCTTAAAAAATGCAACTTTTGGTGTAGGCGATGAAAGTTTAGAATGTCGTTTATTTTATGAACATGAAATCCCATGGCAAGATTTAGCATTTTTAACGATTGCTCAAACTTTACGCCATTATTTTAATGACCGTCAGCATGGTACATTTCCATTTCATTTAGAAACGATTACTCCTGAATTATCACAACAATTTTACCAACAATTAAGTCCATCAACTTATAATCCTAGACAAGCTAAGAATTATCATTTATTGGATAAATTTTAAATCGATTTAGGGCGAAAATATCCGCCCCAAAACCCATTAATACTCCGTACGTTCTAAATTTGGACATTCAAATTCAGCTTCTAAACGACCATCAGAATAAAGTAAATAATTCACAATACGCCCACCATATGGTAATTTATCTTTATATTGACGATAATGCTGGTGAACTACATTTAAAATCCATTCATTTTTATCAGCTTGTTTGAGTTGATAAAAATACGCTGGCACAGGAATATGTGAAAAACGTTGCTCTAAACTTCGTAACATAAGACGTGAAAAACGTTCTTTATAAACAATATTTGCACTAAAATCATAGCTAATACTATCTACACGATATTCAACTGATTTAATGATTTTTTGCAAATGATTTAAATATAAAGCTTCATCAATATCTAATACTTTAAAAATTGCGTATAAAAATTCACTACGACTGTATTTTACATCTTGCGGTTGGTCATATAACCCTAAAGATTCACTATTTAAAACAGCTTGTAAACGGACTAAGGCTTTTTCTTCATGAATACGTTGATATTCTAAGCGAGTTACCACATCTGTCAGTGTTAAATTTTGAGCATTAATATGTTTAAGCAATAATTTTGCTAAAGAATGACTCGGTTTCAAATGCTGTAACGCAGGATTTTCCTGATAAGATGTATAATTCATTTCAGGAGCATTTTTTTCAGTCGGTTTAGCTTTTTTCATGGTCATCTTAAATCCTAAAATTAATCGCTATCATACTAAAGAATGGCTATTTTATTGTCAATATATGATGATATAATCATGTAAATTTAACCACCATTTTCCTGAGCCAATAATGCTAACTGGTCAGCTTGATATTCACGATGTAAACTATCTAATAATTCTGTTAAATCGCCTTCCATCACCGCTTCTAATTTGTACAATGTTAAATTAATGCGATGGTCAGTCATACGCCCTTGCGGATAATTATAGGTACGAATACGTTCTGAACGGTCGCCAGAACCGACTAAATCACGGCGTAATTCTGATGTTGCTGTTTGTTGAGCTTGACGTTTAGCATTTTCAAGACGAGAAACTAATAATGCCATCGCCTTAGCTTTATTTTTATGTTGCGAACGTTCTTCTTGGCATTCCACTACCACACCAGTTGGAATATGTGTGATACGCACCGCAGAGTCAGTTTTGTTAATATGCTGACCACCTGCACCAGACGCACGATAAGTATCAATGCGTAAATCCGCAGGATTAATATCCACCGTAGTATCAGTATCAATTTCAGGTAAAATTGCAACTGTACACGCTGATGTATGTACACGTCCTTGGCTTTCGGTTGCAGGTACACGTTGTACACGATGAGCACCACTTTCAAATTTTAAACGCCCATAGACACCCTCACCTTCCACACGGCAGATGATTTCTTTATAGCCACCATGTTCACCTTCATTTTCCGATAAAACTTCCACTCGCCAGCTTTGTGTTTCTGCATATTTTTTATACATACGAAATAAATCGCCAGAAAAAATTGCTGCTTCATCTCCGCCTGTTCCTGCACGAATTTCCAAATAAGCAGAATTTGCATCATTTGGGTCTTTAGGAATCATTAAAATATTCAGTTTATCTTCCAACTCAAGCAATAAAGCTTTATTAGCCTTAATTTCTTCTTGAGCCATTTCTTTAAAATCAGGGTCAGACAGCATTTCCTCAGCTGTTATAATATCTTGTTCAGCTTGATTATATTGCGTCCATACATCAACAATTTCTTGTAAATCATTATGTTCACGTGATAATTTTCTAAACTTATTATTATCAGCAATGACTTCCCCATCAGCCAATAATGCTGTCAATTCTTCATGGCGGTCGCAAAGTTGGTCAAGGCGTAAACGTAAGGAATCTTTCATTGTAATCTTCTCAAAATTTTAAAAGCGTTATTGTAACATGAAATAAAATGCCTAGCAGAAAAAATATCTGTTTAATCACTGACTAAACAGATATTTTATTTTGATGAATAAATTGCTATCTTAAAAACGATTCAAATTCGATTTATGCCAAAACTCAGTTACCTGATTTAAAATACTTGGCACAACTTTATCACTAATTTGTGCAGCCTGTAAACCTAATTTTTCGCCTAATGTCGGCTTACCACGTGTATGTAATAAATACACATCATGCTCTTGCATCAAGTTGAGTAAATATTCATCAGATGTTGCTAATTTATCCACTAAATTTAAATCCAATGCATCTTGTCCATACCAATGCTCTCCTGTTGCAACTTGGCTAATATTCAATTGCGGACGATATTTTTCTACAAAATGCTTAAATAATTCATGTGTTTGCTGTAACTCTTGCTCAAATTTACGTTTATCATCTTCCGTATTTTCACCAAACATGGTTACGGTGCGTTTATATTCACCTGCAGTAAATTGTTCAAAATCAACTTTATGCTCTTTTAATAAACGATTAAAATTCGGAATTTGTGCCACAACACCAATCGAGCCCAAAACCGCAAACGGTGCAGAAATAATCTGATGTGCAATACACGCCATCATATAACCACCACTTGCTGCCACTTTATCCACACAAATAGTTACATTCATACCAGCTTCACGCAAACGTAATAATTGAGCAGCCGCTAAACCATAGCCATAGACTAATCCCCCAGGACTTTCTAAACGTACAACAACTTTATCTTGTTCAGTATTTGCTGTTGCTAAAATCAGCGTAATTTCTTCACGTAAATGCTCAACTGCTGATGCTTTTATATCACCTTTAAAATCAATCACAAAAATACGACTATCTTGTTTTTTCTTTTTCTTATCAGTAAATTTTTGCAACATTTGCCCCAGTTCAGGTTTAACCCCTAAACGTTGTAACAAAGTCTTACGATGATGATTAACCGCTTCATTTAAATGACTGATATGAATTTCTGTCGGTTGTTTAGTCATGTGTAATAACATAAAATTATCTCTAAAATATAAAATATCACTGGCAAATATAATAAGGCTTTATGCACAAATTGCAAGACTTGTTACATTTTTACTGTAAACGTACACATTGTTGATAAGCTAAAATCAAATCAGCCAATTCATCAAAACTAATCATTTTTAAAGATAAATTGTCTAATTTTTGCACATAAATATACTCTTCATCTAAAATATAAATCGGTTGTTTAAAGCGTATATCCAGATCTAACCATGCCAAAATTGCTTCACCAAACAACATTACAGCATCATGTTCGGTTAATAAACCACTTAATTGTCGTAATGTCGCTTGGGTTTGTGCATAATCGCCCTGTAGTAAATAAATCGTATTCATTTTTACCTCTTGAATATACAATCTAAGTAAATCAATCATTGCAGTTTGTACATATTCTGCCCATATATTTAACGCTAAACACACAATAAAATAAGGTAAACTATAGATAAATACCTTATGATTTTTTGACCATAGCTCAATGCGTTATGATGTTATCGTACCTAAAAAATAATCCAATACTTTACTTACACATTCAATTCGTTGTTCATTTTCTCGAACATCGACAGTGATGCGTAAACGTTGCCCGCCTTCCATTTTGTAGTGCGTTGGATATTTTTGCAGTAATTGAATGACACTGATGGCTTGCACAGGCGTATCAGGTAAAAAGTCAATATAACCGCCCATTTTACTGACATCAATTTTGGCAATCCCAAGTTGTTCCGCTTTTAAGCGTAATTGATGAAGTGTAAATAAATTTTTTACCGCAGTTGGTAAACTACCAAAACGGTCAATCAATTCTAGGCGGATATTCTCCAATTTTTCCACATTGATTGCATGGCTAATGCGTTTATAAAACACTAAACGTTGATGAACATCGCCCAAATAATCATCAGGGATTAACGCAGGCAAATGCAAGTTAATATCAGCCGTTAAAGAGAGTGGGGCATCAAAATTCGGCTGTTTACCTTTTTGAATGGCAGTGGTGGCTTTTTCCAACATTTCCATGTACAAACTATAACCGATGGCTTGCATACTTCCGCTTTGTTGTTCGCCCAATAAATCACCTGCACCACGAATTTCTAAATCCTCACTGGCAAGCATAAAACCTGCACCTAGCGTATTGGCACGCATAATAGCATCGAGGCGTTTTTCCGCATCGCCTTTCAGATGTTTAATCGATGGCACAAGCAAATACGCATAGGCTTGATGATGTGAACGTCCCACACGTCCACGCAGTTGATGTAGCTGTGCTAAGCCAAATTTATCCGCTCGTTCAATAATGATAGTATTGGCATTCGGTACATCAATCCCTGTTTCTACAATGGTTGAACATACTAACACATTGTATTGTTTATGATAAAATTGTTGCATGACGTTTTCAAGTTCACGCTCACGCATTTGCCCATGAGCCACAGCCACTCGAGCTTCAGGCAATAATAAGCGAATATTTTCAGCACAACGTTCAATCGTATCCACATCATTATGCAAAAAATACACTTGTCCACCACGTAACAATTCACGTAAAATCGCTTCTTTAATGGTTGCATCAGTGTGTTCTTGCACAAATGTTTTTACTGCTAAACGTCTCGCAGGCGGTGTGGCAATAATCGATAAATCACGCATTCCTGCAAATGCCATATTGAGCGTGCGTGGAATTGGTGTTGCGGTCATGGTCAGCATATCGATATTGGCTCGCATGGCTTTAATCCGTTCTTTATCTCGTACACCAAAACGATGTTCTTCATCAATAATCATTAAGCCCAAATCTTTAAATTGTACGCTCGATTGTAAAATTTTATGCGTACCAATGATAATATCTACCTTACCATCAGCAATATCAGCAATCACTTGTTGATGTTTTTTACTGGTACCAAAACGAGAAAGCACTTCTACACGAATCGCAGTATTGGCAAATCTATCTTTAAAATTTTCATAATGTTGTTCTGCCAATAATGTCGTTGGTACTAAAATCGCCACTTGTTTACCATTTTGACTGGCGATAAAACTCGCACGCATAGCCACTTCAGTTTTTCCAAAACCAACATCGCCACACACTAATCTATCCATTGGGCGAGCATATTGCATATCTTGCAAGGTCGCCATAATCGCATTGGCTTGGTCAGGCGTTTCTTCATAGGCGAATGATTGTACAAATTGATGATAAGCTGTCCAATCGATATCAAAAGCAAAACCTGATTGTGCTTGACGGCGTGCGTGCGTGTGCAATAATTCTGCTGCTACATCATAAATTTTTTCTAAGGCTTTACGTTTGGCTTTACTCCAAGCATCTGTACCTAATTTGTGCAGTGGGGCTAAATCTGGGTCAGTACCACTAAAACGGCTAATCAAATGCAAATTATTGACAGGTACATAGACTTTGGCATCATCGGCATAATTAAGCTGTAAAAATTCATGCTCTTGCTCATCGATTTCAAGGGTAATTAACCCTGCATAACGTCCTACGCCATAATCAATATGCACTACAGGTGAACCTATCGACAATTCGGTTAAACTGCGGATTAAAAATTCTTCGGAAACATCTTTTTGTGATTTTCTACGGCGTTGTTGTTGGATAATGCGTTGTTCGTAGAGTTGAGTTTCGGTGATGACACACAACTCACCTTCAAGATACAAACCACGTTGCAAAGGAGCTCCAGTAATCGCTAATGGAATGCCTGCTTGTAAAAATTCTTGGAAATTGGCAACAGTAGCTAAATTGGCAAGTTTTAGGCTATCTTTTAAACTTTCACGGCGACCTGCACTTTCTGTCACCAATAAAATTGGTTGTTTCGCACGGCTGACAAAATCTTGCAAGGCAGAAAATGGACGTTCATCTCGTGGATTAACCGTTAAAGTTGGCGGTATTGATGCGGTTAAATTATATGCACCTGCTTGCTGTTCATCAACACATTCTACATTCACAATCAAACGTGGGTGTTGATTAAAACGTTGGAAAATATCATTTTTTTGAATAAATAGCTGTTCTGGTGCTAAAATCGGAAATTGACTATCATGACAACGGTCATCATAACGCCGTGTAATTTCTGCCCAATGTTGGTCAAATTCCTGTTCTAAATGCTGTGGGGTAATCAATAAACTATCCAGCGGAATATAATCTAGGAAACAGCTTTGTTTAAATTGTTGTTCATCAAAAAATAAAGGTAAATAATATTCAATCCCTTGACTGGCAATACCGTCCATCACATCTTGATAAATGCTATGACGTTTGGCATTTGTGGTCGGAAAACATTGGGCATAACGCTCACGGAATGTGCTACGACCTTCAATCAATGGAAATTCTTTGGCAGGTAAAACGATAAATTCATCAATTTTTTCAGTCGTGCGTTGGCTTTCAGGGTCAAAATAACGCAAACTTTCTACCGTATCATCAAATAAATCAATGCGAATAGGAAAATTTTGCCCTGATGCAAAAATATCCATCAAACTACCACGCACGGCAAATTCGCCATGTTCATAAACCGTATCAACGGCATGATAACCCGCTTGAATCAGTTGTTCACGCATTTGTGTTACGTTAAATGCTTGTCCTTTTTTAATATTAAAATGCTGTCCGAGTAACCATGATGGTGGACAAACACGTTGCATCAAGGTATTGGCAGAAATGAGAACAATCCCTGTAGATGGAATATTCATCAATAATTGCAAACGTTCAGAAATAATATCTTGATGGGGTGATAAACGGTCATATGGTAAAGTTTCCCAATCTGGAAAAACGTATGGCGTTATGCCATAAAATTGTAATTCGTCTTCTAATTGTTGCAAATGGGTTGAATTACGAGCAATCATCACAAGCAAATGTTGATGAGTGATTTTACTATATAATAAACTACCAATAGAGCCTTGAATATTTCCCAACCAACGGCGTTCGCCAGCTTTTAGCTTATTTAAATTCAAATATTGTAAAACTTGCTGTATACTTTTCATACAAAATATAAACTAGATAAAGATACGATATACTAACATAATTTATAGCAAGATAAATATAGATCACAAAAATAGAGTGGCACTCACCACTCTATTTATAGATTTTCGCAAACTATCAATTAAGTAGCTGGTGCAACTGGCGGTGGTAGATTATCATCTAACTGCCCTGCAAATGCTTTATCTAACTGTTCCTTATCTAAAGCATCTTCCCAACGAGCCACAACAATTGTCGCACACGCATTACCTACTAAGTTAGTTAAAGCACGACATTCTGACATAAAGCGGTCAATCCCTAAAATCAATGCCATACCTTCAAGTGGAATACTAGGTACCATTTGAATAGTTGCCGCTAAAGTAATAAAGCCTGCACCTGTAACACCCGCCGCACCTTTCGAACTCACCATCGCAACTAATAATAAGGTAATTTGTTCAAATAATGTCAAGTCAATGCCATAAGCCTGTGCAATAAATAATGCAGCCATTGTCATATAAATGTTAGTACCATCAAGGTTAAACGAATAACCTGTAGGAATTACCAAACCCACCACTGACTTTTCACAACCAGCTTTTTCCATTTTTTTCATTAAAGTAGGTAAAGCTGCTTCTGATGAACTTGTCCCTAACACTAACCATAATTCTTCTTTGATATAACGAATCATTTTAAAAATAGAAAATCCATTATATTTCGCCACTGCACCTAGCACAATAAATACGAACAATAAAGAAGTGATATAGAATGTTGCAATCAACGTCATCAAACTGGTTAAAGAACTTAAACCGTATTTACCAATTGTGAATGCCATCGCACCAAACGCACCGATTGGAGCAAGTTTCATAATCAAATTCACAATGATAAAAATCGGTTCTGCAAGTTGTTGTAAAAATTCAGTAATTGGGCGACCAGCTTCACCACTTTTTGAAAGTGCATAACCAAACAATACTGATACAAACAACACTTGCAAGATATTATTCCCAACCAAAGGACTTACCAATGTATTTGGAATAATCGCCATTAAAAACTCAACCACACCTGATTTTTGAGCTTTTTCACCATATTCGGTAACTTTTGCAGCACCTTTAGCAATGGTTTCAGGGTTAATATTCATACCTGCACCAGGTTGAATGACATTACCGACCACAAGACCAATAATTAAGGCTAAGGTTGAAAAGGTTAAAAAGTAAATCATTGCCTTAGTAGCAACACGACCAACTGTTTTCATGTTGTTCATGCCTGCAATACCAGTTACAATGGTTAAGAAAATAACGGGAGCAATAATCATTTTTACTAATTGGATAAAGGCTTTACCCAACGGTTCTAATGAAGCACCAACTTTTGGTGCAAAATGACCTAGTAAAATACCAGCAATAATTGCAACTACCACCCAGAAATAGAGGGCTTTATAGAAGGGAGCTTTTTTAACAACCATAATCAATACTTCTTTATGTTACCATGCGACAGCGAGGTAAACTATATCAACTCGTCTATGCTTACGGATATGAAAAATATCAAATCAAATAAGTTACGACTATACCATTTAGCACTTTTTAACTAATTTTTAAAATGAGTTCTTTTTTTGCTAGTGCTATTATAATTTATTCAATGATTTAAAAAATACGACTTAAGTAGAATGTGCAACACACATCAAAATATGCTAGCACATAATGTACACTCTAGCATCTTAAGTAAACCCATATATCCATCATTAAATACAAATTATATCATTGCAAACTCAGATTAATTTAAAAAGTACCATGCTAAAAAGAATTTAAATTATCAAAATCAAATACATAATGTCATATTAAAAGCAACAGCCTAATAAAGTTACAATATCATACAACATTATCTACACTTAAATCATAACTAAAGATAACAGATTTTAACAGTATTGAAAATATTTTTTACAACAAACTGTAAAAATATTAAGCTAAACTCACAGTAACTAGATAATCAATTTAACGATTTGTACAAATAATCCACAGTCAAACAATTATTTCTAAAATAATGCTTGAATTACCTCTAAAATACACTATAATACACATCACAAGCCGACATAGCTCAGTTGGTAGAGCAACTGACTTGTAATCAGTAGGTCATCAGTTCGAATCCGATTGTCGGCACCATATTTAAAAAATCCAGTTTTTATAACTGGATTTTTTTCATGCATAAAAATAAGTGATTTTGTTATGACTGTTTTATTTAGTATTATTATTTTACATTTTCTTGCTCAAATTACTCCCGGCCCTGATATTTTACTCATTAGCAAAATAGCGATGACTAAAGGCAAAATCCCTGCGATTTTTTCTATTACAGGCATTACACTTGGTATTGCCATTTGGATTATTTTAACATTAACAGGGTTCAGTCTATTATTAAGTCAATTTACATGGATACAACCACTTATTATGCTGTTTGGTGCAATATTTTTAGCAAAAATGGGTATTGCCATGATTCGTTCATATCATGCACAAACGCAAAAATTAGCCCATGCTCAACAAGGAGAAAATCCCCACCCGCACATTGATGAACCCAATATTCAACAACAAAGCAATTTGCAATATCTCACACAAGGACTTCTGACTAATCTAGCTAATCCTAAAGCAGTAATTTATTTCGCAAGTGTATTTTCTTTAGCCATTAAATCACCTGAATTACAAAGTCTTAAATCTGTTTTAGCGATTGTGGTGATTATCGAAACATTTTTAGTGTTTTTAGCTTTAGCTTGGGCATTATCACACCCTAAAATCCAACCACTTTATCAAAAAAATGAACGTTATATTGATGGTATTGCAGGTTTATGTTTTGTGGCTTTTGCCCTATTTTTAGCAGTCGATGGTGTAAAGGGATTAAGTACTTAAGATTAATCCACTAAACCTAATGCGATTTTAATTGGTTTATAACTACGGCGATGTTCGACTAAAACACCATATTGTTCAATCGCTTGCAAATGTGCTTTGGTTGGATAACCTTTATGTTGAGCAAAACCATAGTGAGGATATTGTTTATCCAATGCTAATAATTGACGGTCTCTGGTTACTTTTGCCAAAATACTCGCCGCACTAATTTCAGCGTGTAACGCATCGCCACCAACCACCGCTTCACACTCAATTGTCATGGTTTTAGGAATTTTATTACCATCAATCAACACTTTATTTGGTGTCATTTTTAAGCCATCAACCGCTCGTTGCATAGCAAGCAATGTGGCATTTAAAATATTCAACTCATCAATTTCATCATGGCTTGCTTCTGCAATCGACCATGCCAAGGCTTTTTGTTGAATTTCCACAAATAATTGCTCACGCTTTTTCTCTGATAATTTTTTAGAATCATTCAAACCCACAATCGGATTTTGTGGGTCTAAAATCACCGCAGCAGCCACCACAGAACCAATCAATGGTCCACGCCCTGCTTCATCTACACCAGCAATTAACATCATTTTAAAACTCAATTATCAATTCATCAATTTAATGGAATTATTTTACCTTAATTCCGAGTTTTTTGCTAAAATATAAATCATTTTTACAATCACGAGAACAATAACATGATTGGCTCACTTATGCTTGATATTCAAGGTACAACACTTTCAAGTGAAGATATTGAATTATTAAAAGCATCTCATGTTGGTGGATTAATTTTATTTTCACGCAATATAGAATCACCACAACAAGTGCGTGCATTGACTGACCATATTCGCCAAATTCGACCAGAAATTTTGATTGCTGTCGATCAAGAAGGTGGGCGTGTACAACGTTTACGTCAAGGCTTTAGCCGTTTACCTGCAATGGGGCGTTTAGGCGAATTATACCAGCAACAACCACAACAAGCGATTGATTTAGCTGAACAATCTGGCTGGTTAATGGCAACGGAAGTACTTGCTGTCGGTATTGATTTTAGTTTTGCTCCTGTACTTGATATTAATGATATTAGTGATGTAATTGGCGACCGTGCTTTTGCAGATAATCCTGATGATATTATCATTTTAGCAGGTGCATTTATGCGTGGTATGCACAGTGCAGGTATGGCAACTACAGGCAAACATTTCCCTGGACATGGTTCTGTTAAGGCTGATACCCATCATGTACCTGCGGTTGATGACCGCTGTTATGACGAAATTTTTGCTAAAGATATGCAAAGTTTTATCCAACTGATGCCACAACTTGATGCACTCATGCCTGCTCATGTCATTTATCCACAAGTTGATGAAAATCCTGCAGGTTTTTCTTCATTTTGGATACAAGAAGTTTTGCGTAAACGCTTAAATTTTGATGGTGTATTATTTTCTGATGATTTAAGTATGCAAGCCGCTTGTGTTGCAGGTAATGCCGATGCTCGTATTCTCGCCGCATTAAATGCAGGTTGTGATATGGGCTTAGTGTGTAATGACCGCCCATCAGCTATCATTGCTTTACAAGGTTTACAACAAGCTAATATTTCCATGCCAAAGCAAGCACGTTTAGAAAAAATGCGTGGTCAAATTCCAGAAATTAACATTGCAAGCCAATTTGATTTAGGCGATGAATGGAAAGTAGTACAACACAATATCCATCAATTTATTGACATGGTATAAATCATGATAAATGAAAAATTCAGCATAGAAAAAGTCTTATCTGTACATAAATACACCGATACACTGTTTAGTTTTACCCTAACACGTCCTGCACATTTTAAATTTACCGCAGGACAATTTGCACGTTTAGGCATTTTAGTCGATGGTGAATTGGTAGTACGTGCTTATTCTATCGTTTCATCACCGTTTGATGAAATTTTAGAGTTTTTATCAATTGTCGTACCTGATGGTGCATTTACCTCTAATTTACAACATCTTAAAATAAATGATGATGTTTATTTAGAGCGTGTTCCCTATGGCTTTTTAACTTTAGCTCGCTATCAAAAACCTTTACCACAAGATTTATGGTTATTAGCCACGGGTACAGGAATAGCCCCATTTATTTCTATGTTACAAGATTTTGAAGCATGGAAAAATTATCAAAATATCCGTTTGGTCTATAGCGTACGCCATGCTAATGAACTTGCTTATATTGATAAAATTCAACAACTTGCAGAAACATTTGGCGAAGGACATACAGGTTTTCAATTTATTCCTATTGTTACCCGTGATGAGCATTTTGCAGGCTTAAAACAACGTTTACCTCTCTTAATTGAAAATGGACAATTAGAACAACACGCTCAATTAAATTTTAATGTAGAAAAAAGCCATGTCATGCTCTGCGGTAATCCACAAATGGTGGAAGATACCAAAGAAAGCCTAAAACAGAAAGGCTTAACCATGAATCGACGTGGTGAAGGTAATATTGCGGTAGAAAATTATTGGTAAAACAACATAGATGGTGCGTATAACGCACCTTACTTAATAATTGAAAATCAATCACTTAAATAAATCTTGGAAACTTTCCACTTGTGATTTAACCATAATAATTGCGTGTTCTCTCCCTTGCTCTGCATGAGGATAATAATTTTTACGCATATCAATTTGATGAAAACCCACTTTTTCATATAATTTAATTGCTGAATGATTACTTTCTCGTACTTCTAAAAAAATTTGTACAGGTTGTGGATTTAAACGTTGTAAAGATTCTGTTAATAATTGATAGCCCAACCCTTGACCCTGAAACTGTGGTTTTATTGCCATTAATAATAAACTTGCTTCATCAAGTACCATTTGTAAAATACAAAAACCAATCACATGGTGCTGATATTCAAGTATGGTACACACATAACTTTGTTGAGCATCTTTAAACTGATTGAAGCTCCACGGATGTGATTGTACCTGCTGTTCAATCGCATAAACTGCTTCTATGTCAGCTGTAGTCATCGTACGAATATTGTACATATTTCACTCAAATTCATCATTAGAACAAATGCTATCATAGCAAATTTTCCCTACTGATGAAATATTCACTTTGTTACCTATCATAGAATAAACTGTAAAAAACAACATTTAATCTCTCTTAAATTTACAAAAAAAATACTTTAAATATTTTGCTAAAATATTTTAAAAATAAAATAGTTATGTTATAATAGTTATAATAGTTATAATAGTTATAATAGTTATAAAAATCCAATGTAGACACCCTTTTATGTTCTTCTATCTACTTTATTATGCCACCGTATCCGCCTGTGTAGTATTTGCCATCATCATATTACTACAGTGGTTATTTACTCAAAAAGTAGACTTTATCCGACATCGATTTGTAATTTATACCATTACTATATTAATTATACTACAAACTGTTCATCTTTTATACAAAGCACCAACTCGTATTGATTTCATCGCATTGATGAGTTTATTGATTATTCATCTTTCCATACTCTATTATCGTTATACCCATCAAAGTGTTAATCAAGATATGTATGATTTTATGACCATGCATGACCATTTAACACAACTACCAAATCGACAATACCTAAATCAATATTTATACAAACAAGCTCCTAAAAAAAATATCGCTTTTTTACATATTAATTTAGATCGATTTAAATTAATTAATAATGTATTTGGACATCAACAAGCTGATATTTTATTAAACTTAATTGCACAGCGTTTAAATACATTAATGCAAGAAAAAACACTATTATTTCGTATCGCAGGTGATGAATTATTATTTGTGATTGAAGACCATCATACTCAACACACTGAACAATGGGCTGAAAAAATCATTAAGGCTTTAAGTCGTCCCTTTAAGATTGAAGATAAAAATATTTATATTACCTGTAGTATTGGTATTGCAATTTCTCCACAACACGGCAAAACATTACAAGAATTATTAATTCATGCTGACACTGCTATGAGTCAAGCTAAAAAGCAAGGGCGTAATAACTATCATCTTTATAACCCACAATTATGTTATGATATAGAACATCTCAATCAGCAAATTTTAAATGATTTATATACAGCACATCAAAATCAACAATTAGTGTTACATTATCAAGCAAAATTTGATGTATCAACCTTACATATTAGTGGTATTGAGGCATTATTACGCTGGCAACATCCACAACATGGTTTACTATACCCTAAGGATTTTATCAATATCGCTGAAAAAACAGGTAATATCATTCCTATGACCTATTGGGTGCTTGAAGAGAGTTGCCGTCAAGTACAACTATGGCGACAACAAGGTTTAGAACACTTACTTCCTATTTCAATTAATATTTCAGGTTTGGTATTTGAACAAAAAAAACTACTTCACTATACAGAATTATTTATTCAACGTTATCAGTTACAGAAACATGATCTAATGTTTGAAATTACAGAATCTACAGCAATGAAAAACTTACAACTGAGCCAAAAAAAATGTAGAAAATTACAGCAATTAGGCGTAAAAATCTCAATTGATGATTTTGGTGTTGGCTATTCCAATTTTATGTATTTAAAAGAGTTATGTATTGATGAACTAAAAATTGACCGCCAATTTATTCATAATATTGAATATATTGAAAAAAATCGTATCATCTTAAAACATATGATTGATTTGGCACAACAACTCGATTTAATTGCTACTGTAGAAGGTGTAGAAAACCAAGTTCAATTAGATATTTTAAAACAATTCAATTGCCCAAAAGCACAGGGTTTCTTTTTAGCCAAACCTATGCCTATCGATAAATTGGAACAAACTTTCAAAAAAACAGCAGAATAGTCTAGTTAAATATATCATGTCATGTTAGAATAGACAGGTATATTTTTTAATTTTTATCTTGCGGTGATATGCACTAATGTAGGGTGCATCACTCCTTAAGGATTTTTTATGCCGATTATTACTTTGCCGAATGGCGACCAAAAACAGTTTGAACAACCAATTTCCGTGATGGAGCTTGCTCAAAGTATTGGAGCAGGTTTAGCTAAAAGTACCGTGGCAGGTCGTGTCAATGGTAAACTTGTTGATGCGTGTGATTTAATCACCGAAGATGCTACCGTTCAAATTATCACGCCAAAAGACGAAGAAGGTGTAGAAATTATTCGCCATTCTTGTGCACATTTAGTAGGTCATGCCGTAAAACAAATGTTTCCAGAAGCCAAAATGGTGATTGGTCCTGTAATTGAAGAAGGTTTCTATTACGATATTCATATGCCACGCCCATTTACTTTGGAAGATATGGCAAAAATTGAACAGCGTATGATGGAACTCATCGACCAAGACTATGATGTCATCAAAAAAATGACACCACGAGATGAAGTTATTAAAATATTCCAAGAGCGTGGTGAAGAATATAAATTACGTTTAATTGATGACATGCCTGATGAAACTGCAATGGGCTTATATTATCATCAAGAATATATTGATATGTGTCGTGGACCTCACGTTCCAAACACTAAATTCTTAAAATCATTTAAATTAACTAAAATTTCTGGTGCGTACTGGCGTGGTGATGCAAAAAATGAGCAATTACAACGTATTTATGGTACGGCTTGGGCGGATAAAAAACAACTTGCTGCCTATATCAAACGTATTGAAGAGGCTGAAAAGCGAGACCATCGTAAAATTGGTAAAGCCTTAGATTTATTCCATATGCAAGAAGAAGCACCGGGAATGGTGTTTTGGCACGCTAATGGTTGGACGATGTATCAAGTACTTGAACAATATATGCGTCAAGTACAAAAAGATAATGGCTATCAAGAAGTAAAAACTCCACAAATCGTGGACAGAGCTTTATGGGAAAAATCTGGACATTGGGCAAATTATTCAGATTATATGTTCACAACTAACTCAGAAAGCCGTGATTATGCAGTCAAACCAATGAACTGCCCTTGCCATGTACAAATTTTTAATCAAGGTTTAAAATCGTATCGTGATTTACCAATTCGTTTGGCTGAATTTGGTTCATGTCATCGTAATGAGCCATCTGGTTCATTGCATGGTATTATGCGTGTGCGTGGCTTTACGCAAGATGATGCTCATATTTTCTGTACAACAGAGCAAATTGGTCAAGAAGTAGCTGATTTTATCAAACTAACTTTAGATGTTTATAAAGATTTTGGCTTTGAAGAAGTACAAATGAAACTTTCTACACGCCCTGAAAAACGTGTAGGTAGTGATGAATTGTGGGATGTAGCAGAAAAATCTCTTGCTGATGCGTTGGATAATGCAGGTTTAGAGTGGGAATTACAACCAGGTGAAGGTGCATTCTACGGGCCGAAAATTGAATTTTCATTGAAAGATTGTTTGGGTCGAGTATGGCAATGTGGTACAATCCAATGCGATTTCAATTTGCCAGAACGTTTAGAAGCATCATTTGTAACTGAAGATAATGGTCGTGCTCAACCAGTCATGTTGCACCGTGCAATTTTGGGTAGCTTTGAACGCTTTATTGGAATTTTAATTGAGCATTATGCAGGCTTTATGCCACCTTGGTTATCACCAACACAAATTTGTGTAATGAATATTACCGATGCTCAAGCTGATGCGTGTCAAAAAGTGGTAGAGCAATTTAAAGCTCATGGTTTACGTGCCATCACTGACTTGCGTAATGAAAAAATTGGCTTTAAAATTCGTGAAAGAACTTTAGAACGTATTCCTTATCTTCTAGTTTTGGGAGACCGAGAAGTAGAAGAAGGTACAGTCAATGTGCGTACTCGCACAGGTAAAAACTTAGGGACTATGTCAGTAGAAGCATTTATTGACTTAGTGAAATCTGCGATTGCGGAACGTGGTCGCTATATAGTGGAGTAATAAACATTAAACCGTCTGATCGTAACCAACAGCAAGGGGCTAAAAGTAATCGTCCTGCATTAAATGGTGAAATTCGCGCTAAAGAAGTGCTATTGATTGATGAAACTGGTGAGAAAAAAGGGGTTGTCGCAATAGCTGAAGCCCTAAAATTGGCTGAAGAAGCTGATCTTGATTTAGTTGAGATTGTTAG
This sequence comes from Moraxella sp. ZY210820, assembly GCF_030674635.1. Lineage (NCBI taxonomy): Bacteria > Pseudomonadati > Pseudomonadota > Gammaproteobacteria > Moraxellales > Moraxellaceae > Nasibacterium > Nasibacterium caprae. The sequence goes on from NZ_CP089978.1 coordinate 1,446,837, forward strand.
CAATGCTCAACCACCAGTATGTAAAATCATGGATTATAACAAGCATCTATTTGACTTAAAACAAAAGCAAAAAGATGCTAAGAAAAAGCAACATCAAGTGCAAATTAAGGAAATTAAATTACGTCCTGGTACTGATGTCGGTGATTATAATGTCAAATTGCGTGCAATTTTACGTTTCCTAGAAGATGGCGATAAAGTAAAAATTACTTTACGTTTCCGTGGACGTGAAATGGCTCACCAAGACTTAGGTCTTGCTCAATTACAAAAAATTGAAGCAGATACTGCTGAATTTGCGGTAGTGGAACAAGCACCTAAATTAGAAGGTCGCCAAATGGGTATGTTACTTGGACCTAAAAAGAAAAAGTAATATAAGTCAGCACCTATATTTTTATCAATAATACCCCAAAAGTAAATCGTTTATTTTTGGGGTATTATGTATAATTAGCATTTATAAACTGACTATAAACAACATTACAACAAAATCTATCACACACTTAGCTTGTATCTCAACCTATGATATTTTAAAATCTATGTGATATTAACCTTTTGATGATATGCAAATATATGAAAATGAACTTAAAAACACTCAGTATTATTGGCTTAACTGTAGGTTTAACCGCATGTTTAACCACACCTGAAAAAACCAAAACAAACACACCCGTTGTACAAGCACCACAAGCTACGGTTTTTGAAGAACCTGTGATTTCTGCACCATTTTATGCACTAAACCCATTTCAATATGACCAACCGCCTGTATTCGAACTTGCTTTACAACAAGCTAAAAATAGTCCTGTACAAGCCTATCAAATTACGCAAGCTGATGGTTCAGTAGTTCTCTATGATAAAAATAAGCTCATTATTCCTTTAACTCAACAAACACAACGTGCAACACGTTTTGCTGTTTTACCTGATGAAGGCGAATTAGATGTTACCGAAATTGATGATTTTATAAATTTACTTGAAGGTAAAGCACGTCATTATCCAGCTCAATTCCATAGCAAAAATGAACGCTACGGCTATTCACAAAAATTGAAAAAAATTATTACTGAATTAGACCAATATGCTGTATTACCTGATGCATCTTTTGATATATTATTAAGAGCATTTAAAGCTAATGTAATGGCACGCAATCTTGATTTGGGTCAAATTTATACAACTAAATCATTAAGTTATGCACAGCGTCTAGCTAAAATGAATGCAAATGATGGTGAGTTTAATCTTTGGTTTGGTTTTTCTTTAGCTGAAGGCGGTGCTCAACGTGAAGCTTTACCTTATTTAGATAAAGCGATGAAAGCTAATGTACAAGAAGCCTATTTAGCTACTGTAAATGCTTATTTAGGTATGGAACATAAGAAAAATGCAATCAATACTTTAAAGCAATATAAACTTAAATATCCAACTGAAGCCAATGTTGCTGACCGCTTAATTCAAGAAATTGAAGCAGGTCAGCGTTGGAACGTTTGGCAAGTTAATAAGAAATAATGGTAAATTACAGGCTATCTGATTTTAGATAGCCTGTAATTTCAAATCATAGATATTTTTTACACTGTACTGCGTTGGTTTTGACGCATACGGAATCTATCTTTTTGCTCCTCAGTCGTTTTGTCAATACAATGCACACAAGATACACCGACTTCATAGCTATCTAACTGAGTATCTTCTGGTAATAAAGCCCAACCACAAGCATAACAGCGTGTCGTTTGTCCTTGCTTTAAACCATGTGTTACAGCATTACGTTCATCGAAAACAAAACATTCACCTTGCCATAAACTCTGCTCTTCAGGAATCTCTTCCAAATATTTTAAAATACCACCTTTTAAATGGTACACTTCCTTAAATCCTTCTTGCAATAACAATGATGTTGATTTTTCACAGCGAATGCCACCTGTACAGAACATGGCAATTTTCTTATCTTTATATTGTGCTAATTCACGTTCAACATAATCTGGAAATTCACGGAAAGTTTCAGTTTGTGGGTCAATCGCCCCTTTAAAAGTACCAATTTTATATTCATAGTCATTGCGTGTATCAATCACAATTACATCATCTTGGCTTAATAACTCATTCCATTGTTGTGGATTAAGATAATGCCCTACTAAATCTCGTGGCTTAACATCCACGCCTAAAGTAACAATTTCTTTTTTAAGTTTAATCTTCATTTTACCAAAAGGCTTTTCTTGGCTAGTTGATTCTTTATATTCTAAATCATGAAAACCTTCGTCGTATAAAAATTGTTTAATACAGTCAATTGCATGACGATCACCTGCAACCGTGCCATTAATACCTTCATCAGCCACAATGAGCGTACCACATAAATTTATGCTATTCACTAACTCTAATAAACGTTGTTTTAAATCAGCAGGATTATCTACTTGTTTAAATTGATATAAAGCTGCTAAAATCCAAACAGATGGCATAGCATCAACAGGTGCAAGCTGTTTTGTTGTCATCGTATATACTCTCTACATAAAATAAATTAAAATGTTATTTTAATATGTTTTTCAGTATTTGTCATAAAAAACCGATTACTTTTCAGTAATCGGCTTATTTACATCAACACACTTACATCTTTAAGTTGCAGGTAATGGTGGTGGAGAATTTGGATCTTGAGCTGTAAGATCTAAATGCTCTGCCACTGGATTTTCTGGTACATACACTTTTGGTGGTTGTGGTGGACGGCGATTCATAATATCAACTACTTGCTCACGGTCAATCGTTTCCCATTCCATCAAAGCTTTTACCATTTCATGTGCAATGTCTTGGTTATTTTCTAAAATGTCCCATGCAACTTTATACTGCGTATCTAAAATACGGCGGATTTCTGCATCAACCTTTTGTTGAGTTGCTTCAGAAATTGGACGACCTAAACTACCATACGGATTATCATCATCTTCATAGACCATTACGCCCATTGAATCAGACATACCATATTTTGTAACCATCGCACGTGCCATTTTCGTTGCACGTTCAAAATCGTTTGATGCACCTGTTGATTGTTGATTGATAAAGATTTCTTCAGCAATACGACCACCAAATAAAATGGAAATATCATTCAACATTTTGGTTTTATACATACTGACATTATCTTGTTCTGGCAACTGCCATGTTACACCTAATGCCCAACCACGAGGCATAATTGTTACTTTATGTACAGGGTCAGTACCTTCAAGCAATTCTGCAACAATGGCATGACCTGCTTCATGATAAGCTGTTGCACGGCGTTCTTCCTCACGTAATACCATTGATTTACGTTCAGGACCCATATAAATTTTATCTTTTGCATCTTCAAAATCATGCATATCAACCGTATTTTTATTACGGCGAGCAGCAAATAATGCAGCTTCATTAACAAGATTTGCTAATTGAGCACCACTAAATCCCGGTGTACCACGAGCTAATACTTGCACATCAACACCAGTAATCGATGGTAATTTTTTCAAATGTACATTTAAAATTTGCTCACGACCACGAATATCTGGCAAACCTACCATAACTTGACGGTCAAAACGTCCCGGACGAAGTAAAGCTTTATCTAATACATCAGCACGGTTAGTCGCTGCAATTACAATAATACCCTCACTCCCTTCAAAACCATCCATCTCAACGAGCATTTGGTTTAAAGTTTGTTCACGTTCATCATTTCCACCACCAGTACCAGAACCACGCTGACGACCAACAGCATCAATCTCATCGATAAATAGGATACATGGTGCATGGCGTTTTGCTTGTTCAAACATATCACGCACACGAGATGCCCCTACACCCACGAACATTTCAACGAAATCAGAACCTGAAATACTAAAGAATGGTACTTTTGCTTCACCTGCGATTGCTTTAGCTAATAAAGTTTTCCCCGTTCCCGGTGGACCAACCATCAAAACACCTTTAGGAATACTTGCTCCTAAACGCTTAAATTTTGCTGGATCTTTTAAGAAATCAACAACTTCAACCACTTCATGTTTTGCTTCATCACAACCTGCAACATCGGCAAAAGTAACTTTAATTTGGTCTTCGGTGAGCATTTTTGCTTTGGATTTGCCAAAGCTCATTGGTCCACCTTTACCACCAGCACCACCACCCATATTACGCATAAAGAACATGAATAATGCGATGATAAGCAAAATTGGGAAACTTGCAACCAAAAGTTGCATAAAAATGCCTTGACGCTCTGGTGCAGCACCTTCAACTACGACATTTTTACTGATTAAGTTTGGCATCAAAGTCGTATCTTGTACCGCAGGACGGATACTTTCAAACGATGAGCCATTATTTTTTTCGCCAGTAATCAATTCGCCATCAATAGTAACTTTCTTGATTTCACCAGCATTAACAGCTGCCACAAATTCAGAATAATTCATGGTTTGTGGCTGTTTGTTGTTACCAACAGAACTAAAAATCAGTACAAGAATACCAATAATGACTAAATAAATAATGGCACTCTTGAATAGACTATTATTCAAAACTCTATTTCCTGTGTTGATGTAAGGAAGATATACATTACATATATCGTATTAAAACTATCTCCCTAATATGGGGGATAATGATGTAAATTTAAAGTAGTATTTGTGTAATTTTTTACACATTTTACTCAAATAAATAGATATTTTTATCTATTTGAATGCTTTATTTCGCCCTTGCCCAATCAAAAATACTTCTTTTGAACGTGCTCGAGAAGCTGCAGGTTTTGCCGTTTTCAGTACATCAAAACTATCTAAAACTTGTTTGCGAAATTCATCAAAACCATCGCCCTGAAATACCTTTACTACAAATTGTCCATTTTTATGCAGGACTTTTTGTGCAAAATCTAAAGCTAATTCACATAAATAAATTTGTCGTGGCTGATCAACCGCACGGTTACCTGATGTATTTGGTGCCATATCAGAAATGACCACATCGACTTGGCGACCATCTAAAATATTTAATAATTCATCAAATACAGCTTGTTCACGGAAATCGCCTTGTAAAAAAGTAACATCAGGCAGAGCATCCATAGCTAAGATGTCTGACGCAATCACTAAACCTTTATCGCCAACCAATTTACCTGCAATTTGCGACCAACTTCCCGGTGCTGCCCCTAAATCAACCACCGTCATATTCGGTTTAATAATTTTATATTTTTCTTGAATTTCTAATAGCTTATATGCAGCTCTAGCACGATAGCCATCTTTATGAGCTTGCTTAACAAAAGGATCATCTAAATGCTCTCGCATCCAAGCACGACTACTTTTGGATAGTTTTTGATTGGTTATGCGTGTCGCCATATTTAACTCAATTTCAATTACATTGATATAAAAACACTATTATTCTACCTGATTTTATCGGTTTTGTATATTGAATATACCTAATTATTGATAAAAATCAAATGGTTTATTTGTTTAATAAAATATATTATTTCGATAAAACTCAATATTTCAACGTTTAAACCGATATAATGTTGATGGAGTCCACAATTCATCTATGCCTTCATCCCATTTTTGTGCAGGTAAAAGATACCGTAAATATTGAAAATCATGAGCTAAACCAATACGATACAGTCGATATGGTACATTGGCTAAGGTTCTATCATAAAATCCACCGCCCATACCTAAACGCATACCCACACGGTCACAAGCTAATAAAGGCATAAAAACCACATCTAATTTTTTAATCGAATGCCCACGACTCACTTTTGCCTCTAACATTTTTAAACGATGTCTCACAAAACGCTGATGACGATATTGATGACGTGAAATCGGTACCCAAACCAAACGTTGATTCATCTCACATACTTGTGGCAAATACACACTTTTTTGTTGTGAAAAACAATATTCAATCAATTTTCGAGTAAAAATCTCACCAAAATCATGTAAATATAATCCTATATGTTGAGCTGATTTTAGCTTCTTATGATGATAACTATAAGTTAATATCGCTTGCTCTGCTTGCCTTTGTTGAAAAATAGTTAAAGCTCGGCGTTGTTGGCGTATGCTTTTACGCAACTGTTTAAGCTCATCCTTGTTCATTGTCTTGCTCTAATGCTAAACCTTCTAAATATTGAAAATCACGCATAACTTGTTCATCAAAATGTGATAAATCTTGATAATTTTTTTGCCAAATCATTTGAAATAATTGTAATGGCGTTGGGGGTTCAATGTTGATTTTCTGTTCTGCTTGTAGTGATGATGTTACTTGAGATTTTATTTTTCGTGCCAGTCGTACCAAGCGATAACGATTTTTAGGTAAGGCTTGCTCAATTTTTTGACGTAAATCAGGCGGTGCAATATCCTGACTTTCATATTCGATATTTAAAAAATGGCGTAAATCTACATCATCAATTTCGCCCTGCTCAAGCTGTGCAATTTGCTCAAATAAATGTTCAATATCGCCAGTTAAAGTATATAATTCTACCTGTTTTTGAATTGGTAATACTGTTAAATTCATGTTTTTGCTTTCATCAAATTCAACAAACATTACCTGATGATGATAGTTCATTTCACTAAAAGAGAGTGGAATTGGTGAACCACTATAACGGATATAATCATATTGCACTTTTTGTGCTTTATGCAGATGCCCTAAAGCAACATAATCTACTTGCTCAATAAAATGCTGTATTGATAATGCTTCTTGATAACCAATAATAATGGGACGTTCCGAATCAGGTGATTCTACTCCACCTTGTAGATGTGCATGAGTCATCATAATAATCACTTGATGTTGTTCACAACGTCTTTGAACTTCTTGCAACAAAATTTGATAAAGCTTTTCACTTGCAATCATTGGGTCGCTATCAGTCAATTTATGCCCTGTAATTTCAGCACTTCTTAAAAATGGCAATGCCACACACCATGCAATAATCGCTTGATATTCATCATAAATTGGAATGATTAAATGTTCAAAATCTAACTGCTCATCATCATTTTGATTTAACCATTGAATAACACCAACCGCTTTGGCATGATATTTATCTAATAATGGATTAACCTGCTCAATACGATAACCAGAATCATGATTGCCTGCAATCATTAAAATTTGCATATGTTTTGCACGTTGATGGGCATCATACAGAAATTGATACAATTGTTTTTGTGCTTGTGATGGTGGATTAATCACATCAAAAATATCACCTGCAATTAATAAAGCATGCGGTTGATAATGCTCAATATAATCTAATAATTGTTGTAAAAAATATGTATGTTCTTTATAACGACTATGTTGATGAAATAATTGTCCTAAATGCCAATCAGCAGTATGAATAAAACGTACACTCATATAAGTATCCTAATAATGTGATAATTAACGTCTGCGATTATAACGCCCACGTCCACGAGCCATACCTGATAATTCATTTAACACCTGTAACCGTGTTAAACTTCCTGTCGCATGAGCATGGCAAATCGCTGTAGCTAAAGCATCGGCAGCATCAACTTGTGGACAAATTTCAAGATTTAAAATTTTCATGACCATCATTTGTACTTGTTGTTTATCAGCCGCACCATATCCGACAACCGATTGCTTAATTTGACGTGCAGTATATTCAGCTACAGGTAAATCAGCATTAACCAAAGCAGAAATAGCTGCTCCACGAGCTTGCCCCAATTTTAAAGCTGAATCGGGGTTTTGTGCCATAAACACTTGCTCTATTGCCGATTGTGTTGGCTGATAAAATTTAACTACTCGCTCAATACCTGCATAAATACGTTTTAAACGCTCTGGCATATCTTGCGTTTCAGTGCGAATCGTACCTGCATCAATAAAACGTAATGTTTGTCCATTCTTTTCAATCAATCCATAGCCTGTTAAACGTGAACCAGGGTCGATACCAATAATAATTGACATTTTGCTACATCTATCACTTAAAAAATTACTTTAAAAACTAAAAAATGCCCTTATTATTGCATAACAGACATTAAAAACTTAGCACATATTACCTTAAATATTGTACACTAAGTTTAATCATAAGATTAACCCCATTTAATAGGAATTTTTTTATGCTGTTGTTATTTGTTTTTGGTGCAATCATCGAAATTATTGTATGGATTATTGTTGCCCAATTTGTAAGCGGTTGGTATGTATTTTTTTGGTTTGTGTTGGCATTTATTTTAGGCTTAATGCTAATGATGTCCAGCATACGCACCATTATGCCTGCTCTACAACAAATGCAAATGACAGGTCAAGCTAATTTTGAAGGTGTGATTGGTAAACGTTTATTAATGGCAATTAGTGGCTTATTATTGGCAATTCCTGGTTTAATCAGTGATGTATTTGCAGTGCTAATTTTATTACCATTTACGCATAAAATTGTTAAAAATGCAGTCATGACTGCTATGGCAAAACGCCAGCAAAAAATGATGCAAGAGATGATGAATAATATGGGTATGGGTGGTATGAATGGACAAAATCCTTTTGCTGATATAATGCAACAAATGCAACGCCAGCAGGGACAATTTGGTGGCGATAGTACTATTATTGATGGCGAAGCTCGTGAAGTAACGCCTAATCGTCCTAAAATTGATGCACCTAAAAAGTAAGCTTATTCAACTACATTTTTCTAACCAAAAAACATTTTACAAGCAGATAAAATTCTGCGAGTATATAAAGGTTTTATGATACATTTTGAGGTTTAAACAGTGGACGAAAATAAATCAAAAGCACTCAATGCAGCACTTGCACAGATTGAGAAAAATTTTGGTAAAAATACCATCATGCGTTTAGGTGATAATACGGTACAACCTGTTGAATCAGTTTCTACAGGTTCATTATCATTAGATATTGCCTTAGGGATTGGTGGTTTACCTAAAGGTCGTATTATTGAGATTTTTGGACCTGAAAGCTCTGGTAAAACGACACTCACATTACAAATTATTGCACAATATCAAAAACAAGGTGGTACTTGTGCCTTTATTGATGCTGAACATGCATTAGACCCACAATACGCACGCAAATTAGGTGTTGATATTGATAATCTATTGGTTTCACAACCTGATAATGGCGAACAAGCCTTAGAAATTGCCGATATGTTGGTGCGTTCTGGTGCAGTTGATTTAATTGTAGTAGACTCCGTGGCAGCATTAACCCCTAAAGCTGAAATTGAAGGCGAAATGGGGGACTCTCACATGGGCTTACACGCACGTTTGATGAGCCAAGCTTTGCGTAAAATTACAGGTAATGCAAAACGTTCAAATTGTATGGTGGTGTTTATTAACCAAATCCGTATGAAAATTGGTGTGATGTTTGGTAGCCCTGAAACTACAACAGGTGGTAATGCACTTAAATTCTATGCGTCAGTACGTTTAGATATTCGCCGTACAGGTCAAGTCAAAGACAGTGATGAAATAATCGGTAACGAAACTAAAGTGAAAGTCGTTAAAAACAAAATGGCTCCTCCATTTAAAGAAGCTCAATTCCAAATTTTATATGGAAAAGGCATTAATTACATGGGTGAAGTGCTTGATATTGCGACAGATTATGACATTGTGAAAAAATCTGGTGCGTGGTATTCATATAACGGCTCAAAGATTGGTCAAGGCAAAAATAATGTATATCGTTTCTTTGAAGAAAATCCTGAAATTTTCCAAACTATTGAACAACAAGCACGTCAAATCGCATTAAGCCAAGTTGCACCACCGACTGCTAAAGATAAGAAAAAAGATGATAATGCTGATGAATCAACAGATTCTTCACAAGATGAATTATTATTGGACGGTGATGATTTTATCCCTGAAGATGAATTTTAAATCTAAATCCATCGTAAACGCCATATCATCATTGCTATGGCGTTTTCATTTTATAGTTGATTTATATCGGAACAATGCAACAAATGTAGGGGTTTATTACATAAACCTTCTGTAAAATCAATTGCTTAGGCTAATATAATTTGCCCCTACTGTTCATTTTTTAATTGAATTATAATATCAGATAATCCTATGTTTTATCAAAAACGCGCTGAAGAAATAAAAAAGACATTAACAGGGGCAAGATTACGCTCCTATGCTTTTGCCCTACTCACACGGCGAGAATATTCCAAAGTTGAACTGATTGAAAAACTCAATTTATATGCAATTAATCCACAAGAAGTACTTGAATTAGTTGAAGAATTTGCCACATCAAATTATCAAAGTGATGAGCGTATGGCTCAAGCCATGTTATCTAGCCAAATACGCAAAGGCAAAGGTATACATCGTGTTAAACAAGCACTAGAACATAAAGGTTTAGATGTTGATTTAATCGCTGATGATTTAAAAAATATTGACTGGTTTCAACAAGCTTATGAATTAAAAGTCAAAAAATTTGGTACTGCAATTACTAAAGACCCAAAACTTAAAGCCAAACAAATCCGCTTTTTACAATATCGTGGATTTAGTATGGACGTTATTTTTAAAGCTATTCAACACCAAGCTGATGAAGATGAATAACCAACTATTTTTTCTTTAACCAACGATACCCATCACGATAAGATTCCAGTTGCATTTGTCCATCAACCAATTTAAAACTAATCGTCCCTTGCTCACTCGTATTGAGTAATGGAATATTACGCTGTGCCAATAGTTCTACCACTTCACGATGTGGATGTTTATAACGGTTGGCATAACCCGCAGATGCAATTGCAAGTTTAGGACGATAAAAATCTAAAAATTCTGCCGATGTACTATGACGGCTACCATGATGTCCTAAAATCAACACATCTACTTTTAAATCAGGATAGAGTCTCATCAATTCTTTTTCTGTTTGATGACCTGCATCACCCATAATCAAAAAATTACTATATTTTCCTGCCTTATCAAATATTTCTAAATGTATCACACAAGAATATTCATTACGATTTTTAACAATTTGCTGTTGTGGCACATCACCAAAAGGTGAATAAATACGAAACATACTCTCCACGGTCGGTGTCCAATGTTGCCCTGCTTGACACAATTCATGACGAATATTTCTTTTAGCTTCTGCTTCAACCATCGCCATATAATCTGTACCTTGTAAATTTTCATTGCTGATAATATTATTAACCTGAATATCACGTACAATATACGGCAATGCCCCACTATGGTCATTATCTAAGTGTGATAAAATCACATCATCAAGACGTTTTACCCCTTGTCGTAATAAAAATGGTACAACCACATTTTGCCCAATACTAAAGCGGTCTTCATCATAATAACCTCCTGTATCAATCAGTGTATTGTGCTGCCCTGTTTTGACAAAAATCGATTGCCCCTGCCCAACATCTAACACATGCAATTCAAAATGTGGTCTTTGCCATTGTAATAATAATACGGCAATAAAACACACAGCAATCCATGATTTAGGCAATACATTTTTAGGCAAAAACAATAAAACAAGTGCAATGATTAACATCATAATCATCGCAGGTTGCATCGCAATTGACATTAACTCGATTGATAATAAGGTTTGTAAACCATTTAAAATCCATAAAAATAAGCTCAATAATAAATCAACCATCCACCACACAATATAAGCAAAATCTGCATAAATAAAATACAATAACCCTGCAATCATATTGAGTGGAACAATTACTAAACCTAAAATCGGAATGGCAATTAAATTAACCACAGGCGAAAACCATGATACTTTTTGGAAAAATATCATCACTAATGGAAAAAGTGCAATAAAAATTTTCCATTGTGAACTAAATAAAGCCCATATCGCAATTTTACTTTTATCCCACCATGTTTGTTGTGCTAACTCTTGTTCGCTGTGAGGGATTTTATCCACATTAATGGTTTGATAAACTCGCAATAAAATAAATGATGCCCCAAAACTTAACCAAAATGATGCTGATAAAATACTAAAAGGATCAATCAATAGCAATAAACTCACACTTATTAGCAAAATACTAAACGCATTTAATTGACGATGTAATAACAGTAAAACCACAATGACGCTACTAACCAATAAAGTCCGTAAAGCAGGAATTTCAAAACCAACAAAAGCAGTATAAAATAAAACCGTAGTTAAAAATGGAATACATAACACATAAGGACGAGCGATATTTAAATACAGATTTACACGATAACGAATAATCACACGATTAATTAACCATGTGAGCATTAACGCTAAAATCAAAACGTGCGGTCCTGAAATAGCTAATAAATGACTAATACCTAATTGCTGAAATTGCTGTTCCACTTCATCGGTCAATAAACTGCGGTCGCCTGTTAATAGTGCTAATAGTAATCCCTTATGGTTTAATGGCTTTGAAATAATAAATTCACGAATATCTAATCTCATTTGCTCAATGGATAATGCGATACGTTTAGTCCATGCTTGCTGTTGTTTAATATGTTTAGCAAAACCAAGTTTAATCACATCATCTTGTGAAAGTAATTCAACTGTTTTAATTTTAAAACCCGCCATAACATTTTGTTGCACCAGCCATTTTTCACTATCAAATGAGCCTGCATTGGCATAACCATGATTAGGGCGAATTTGTCCTGTTAAACGATAATATTGACCTAATTTTAAGGTTTCAATTTTTTTAGGATTTTGTTTATTAGAAGATTTTTTCATAGAAAATGATGTCGATGATGTATCATCAGCTTGATGAGATACTGATGTATCATCTTGTTCATCACGATAATCTTTTAATAAGGGATGATGTTGTGTTTGATGTAATGGTGTGCGTAACAGCCAGTAAATCGGTTGCAATAAATCCTTTTTCTGTATTTGATAGCCACTTAATACTTCCGCTTTTTGTAAAATAGCACTATTGGTCAGTTGATTAATATTATCAATATAAACAATGAGTTCGCCATCTTGAACATTTTTTTCTTGGTAAGCTAAACGTTGTGTTAATTGATGATTGGCATAATAATACCCCAAATTAAACACCATAGGCATGGCACATAACATTAGTAATATCGAACGATAAATCTGCTGTTTAATGCCCCAATAAATAAACACCATTAAGGCAATTAAAATACCATAAACAAAAATATTTACCTGTATTGGACTGACCATTCCCATACAAGCAATACCTGCAATCCATGCAATCAATATTCCTTTATACATCGCTTATAACCAACGTCCATCTTGCATTTTTAAAATACGGTCAGCAGAATTAGCTAACATTTCATCATGAGTAACAATCAACATTGCCATGCTAAATTCTTGTTTTAATTCATTAAGTAAGTCAAAAATTTCCAAAGCCGTTTTGCGGTCTAAATTCCCTGTCGGTTCATCTGCCAATACCACTTTTGGCTCTGCCACCAAAGCACGAGCTAATGCCACACGCTGACGTTCTCCTCCTGAAAGCTCACCTGATTTATGAGTCATACGATGAGCTAAACCAACCCGCTCAAGTAAATATTCCGCACGCTGTTTGGCTATTTTAAAATCAGCATCTGCACGCAACATTAACGGCATGGCTACATTTTCTAAAGCAGTAAATTCTGGTAATAAATGATGAAATTGATAAACAAAACCTAAATTGCGATTGCGTAATTCGCCACGTTGTGTTTCATTTAAACGGTCTAAACGCTGACCATTGAGATAGACTTCACCCTGACTAGGTAAATCCAAACCACCTAAAATGTGCAATAATGTACTTTTACCAGAGCCACTTGCTCCAATAATGGATACAAATTCCCCTGCATTTACCGTTAATGATAAATCTTTAATCACTTCAACTTTATTTTTACCATCATTAAATTGTTTAAAAATATGTTTTGCTTCTAAAATAACTGTTGAATTATTCATAACGTAATGCTTCCGCAGGTTGGATTTTTGCTGCACGGCGTGCTGGATAAATCGTTGCTAAAAAACTTAAAATTAATGATACACTTACAATCACAGCAACATCTTGCCAACGTAAATACGATGGTAAATATTGAATAAAATAAGCATCCATCAAACCATCAGCTCCTAAAACGCCTATCACAAAACCAACAATATCACTAATGCTTAAAGCTAGAATCGTCCCTAAAATCGCCCCTGCAACTGTCCCAATCACACCAATCACAGTACCTTGTACCATAAAAATACGAGTAATGGTACTTGGTGAAGCTCCTAAGGTACGCAAAATCGCAATATCTGATTTTTTATCAGTAACAACCATGACTAATGATGAAACAATATTAAATGCTGCCACTAATACAATCAAACACAATAATAAACCGACTAAGGTTTTTTCCATTTGAATCGCATTAAATAAATTACCGTGTGTTTGTGTCCAATCAGACGCATAATAATAACGTCCACCATCTTGGTTTAGCTCTTGTACCATTTGCTGTGAAACACGTGGAGCAAGAAAAATATCATCAAGTTTTAAACGAATCCCTTGTGCCCCATCGGGTAAGCGTAATAATGTTGCCGCATCATTTAATGCAATATAGCCCATCATCGCATCAACTTCCGCACCAACATTAAAAATCCCCACAATTTTAAAACGTTTAAAACGTGGCACAACTCCTGCAGGTGATGGCGTTGCTTCAGGTAAAACCAGCGTTACATTATCATTCAGCCCTAAACCTAAATTATCCGCCATTTGCTTACCAATCACAATGCCATATTCGCCTGATTGTAAATTTTCAACCTTACCTGCAAACATATAGTCATGTACAATTGATACATTTTTTTCATATTCAGGGTCAATACCTGTAACGAGAATTGGAGCAACTTGCCCGTAAGCCGCTAACATACCTTGTAATTGAATAAAAGGAGCAACGCCTTGTACATGTTGCTTTTGCTCTAACTCTTTTGCAGTTGTTGTCCAATCGGTCATAATTTGATTAGAAGCCACCATCGCTTGTGGCACCATACCTAGTACACGATTTTTTAATTCACGGTCAAACCCATTCATCACAGAAAGTACAGTAATCAATACTGCTACACCCAGTGTTAAACCAATCATGGAAACTAACGCAATAAACGAAATAAAGTGATTATTACGTTTTGCTTTGGTATATCGCAGACCTATATAAAGAGAAATCGGTTTAAACATAAATTCATGCCTATGATATGGAATAATAACAATAAAACGCTATTGTTATGATGTTTATTGATATGGGCAAATGTTACACCCTTACATCAAATCAATAGCGTTTAATCATTTATTTTAATTGTACATCTTGTTGTGATTGCATTTGTTGAGCCATACCTGAACTTAAACCCTGTCCAAATACAACGCCCAAACCACCTAATAATTGCTGTAATTCATTACGTTTCACTGTATAATTGACCATATGCTCAACTTTTAACTCTTGTTTCAATTGTTGCATACCACCTGCTTTATCCGCAACACCTAAAGCAATCGCCTGTTCGCCTGTCCAAAACAAACCTGAAAAAATCTCTGGGTTATCTTTTAAGCGATCACCACGACCTTGTTTCACTGCATTAATAAAATGTTGATGTACATTATTCAACAAACTTTGAATATGCTGACGTTGTTTCTCATCAATCGGTTTAGTCATACTCAAAATTGCTTTATTTTCACCTGCAGTCATCGTACGGTCTCTAATACCCCATTTTTGCAATAAACCATCAACACCATAATTCGGCATAATCACACCAATCGAACCAACAATACTTGATGGATTTACCCAAATTTCATCAGCTGCTGCCGCAATATAATATGCCCCAGATGCACCTGTATCACCAATCACAGCATATACTTTTTTATTGCTATATTTTTGTTTTAAATCACGAATTTGTTGATAAATTTCATCAGATTGAACAGGAGAACCACCGGGTGAATTAATATTCAATACCACCGCTTTACTATGTGATGATTTAAATGCCTGTTGCAATGCTTCATTTGTATCAGCACTATTCACCCCTTTAGGGCTATTAGCATCAATGGTACCAATAATATCCACCACTGCCAAATGCTCACCTGTAACTTTATTCATTGCTCCATCTTCAACTGAACAACTTTTAGTCATCATCGCAAGTACAACAAAAATATAAATAAAAGTCAGAATTTTAAAGAAAATACTCCAACGTCTTGCTCGAGCTTGTTCTTGCGTGGAGGCTAAAACGGCTTTTTCCAATAATTGCCATTCTTTACCTATGGGAGCTTGACTATTTTTTTGTGGAGCTGGTTCAGGTGTTTGCTGTGGTTTTGGTGGCCAATCTGACATATCATTACCCAATTTGTTTTATTTAAATGGCGTATATTATATACTTAAAACCTCGCCATAATCATCAAAATAGCGTAAATTTTCGTGTTATTTTGCATAAAATGCGTGATGGCAAACATAAAATATCCATTATTTTGCATAAATATTTTATTTTTATAGACTTTATGTTTATAATAAATAAAAAGTTTAGGAAATTTCCACATGAAAAATATGATTGCACTTGTGATTGGTGTAATGTTGGCATTTATGTGTATCAATTATTTTAGTCGCCCATCTAACTCTAATACTAATGATAGCGCTCAATCATCGCCTATAGAACAGCGTTTACAGTTATTACATGAATATCAATTGGTTAAAGCCATTCAGCAAGGCTCACCACAAAAATATGAAGAGCTTAAAAATAATGCAGGACATGGCTTAAATCCAAGTGAATATCAAAAAAATGTTCAATATGATATTCAGAAAATTTATTTTGAAACATTTTGGAATATCTGGGGAAATGGTAATCAACCTTTTAATGTAAGTGGCGAAATTATGTTTGAATGGTTAGAAGCTTATATTTCGCAATTGCGTGATATTAGACGTGCAAATCAATGTGCGATTCTAAAACAAGAAACCATTGATGCACAACAATTACGCTCAATTTTGACAGACAGAACACAAGATAAAATGAATCGTGTGTTTGAAAAAGCATTGAAAAATCAAGATAATCGTGAATATTTTGATTATCATCGACATGACCACCTTGAAAAAATGCAACAACTTGCAGATTATATTCAACAAAGTACAGGTCATCATTTACACGGTGAACAAACACGCCAAAATTGTGATGCAATGATTGCTATTATCCAAAAGATTCAATCCGAGCCTAATCCAGAATTAAGACGAATTTATCTTTTTGGTTATTTTGGTCATTATTATAATGCATCTCAGCATCCTAATTTAATTTATTAAGGGCAACAAATGCAAAAATTTTACATTCCTACACTATTAAGCTTAGGTCTCATTTTAACAGGGTGTAGTAGCAAACAACATGAGCCCAAAGTAGGTGAATATGGGCAGGTCAAAATTGCTTCTATACAAGCAACTCAAGCAGAAGTTGAGCAAATTAATCAAACTGCTATGCCTAAACCTGACATTAAAAATCGTCCTAAAATGGGGATTTCTTATGAACTAGATGCAAAGAAAAATCCTTATCGTTTTGTAACGGTAATTCGAGGTACAGCGATTAATGATGGCGAAGTAAAAGTTCGTTTATTTGGCGGTACTGAAAAAGAAACGAGTTCTGGATATTCACCAACCATTTTTGACCACCCTACAACAAAAGCGAAAATGAATGAAAACATAACACTTGTTTTAAGTTCTGACCCATTTTCAGGCAATGCAAAAGACCCGAAAAATTACTATTACCACAGTGCTTGGGAGCTTAGTGAGCGTAATAATATTAAAGTGAGTTCAGTCGAATTACAAGTTTGGCAAGGTCAAGGCTCTAGTCATTCTTTTACCAGTTACCTGAAATTCTTAGCAATTTTCTTAATTTTATTTACCATTGCTTATCGTGCTTATTCAGTCCTAACTCGAGCTCGATAAATTGATTATCTTTAAAAAGTCTTATTTATATTCCTAAAAATAAGACTTTTTGATGATAATGCTTGATTATAAATGCAACACTTGCGGTTTATAAATGAGCTCAAAAACAGGCTTACGATAAACATATTTTAAACGATATTGTACCAATTCATAAATTTTTAAATCTGAATGTTCCACCACAACTAAATCAAACTGAGCTAAAAATTGTTCTGCTGTAGCTGCTTGAGCAAAAATATCAATAAATTCAATCAACGAACTTAATATAACGTGCTGTTGAATCTCATTCACATCTTGAATATTTTTATCTAATATATCAACCACTTGCCAATTTGTATGTAAGGCTAAACTTTGTGCAACTTCCGATTTAGCACTCGATACACTCACTAAATACAAAACTTTTTGCACCCGTTGCTTTGCTAATAACATATCCAAAAAAGCAATGGGTAAACGTATTTTTTCTACAGTTTGCTTAACTTCTAAACTTTGCCAATGCAAATGTTGTACAAACATCTCTAATTCTATTTCACGCAAACGTAAAGCATAATCACTATTACAGACCAATTGTGGATTTAAATACATTTTATTTACTCAATCAATCATTAAAATTGTATAAAATTCATAAGCCACTTCTTCATAAGGGTGGCTGTCCAATAAAGCATTTTTTACCTGACCAGCCACATCTTGAGCAACAATCACTTCAACACGCCATTCTTCAACTTGTTCTAATTGATTCGATGTACCTAAAAATGGGTTACTGCCTAACATTGGCATAAATTGTCCGACTCCTTTTACTTGCCATGCACATTGGGTATAAGTCAATTGTCCTTTTTGACTAAACTGTCCTGCACCCGCTTGAAAAATAGCTTGTTTAGTGCTTTCTAAATGACTTTCGGGAACGTAATACACCAGTTTTAACATCAGATTTTGCTCTCATTCTACGTTGTGGCTGGGTTGATGTACGTTGAGTCAATGATTTTTTATCCATCAATCCCATTGCTTTTAATTCTACATAATCTTCGACATTTAACGCAACACTTTGTCCTACGTCCACCGCTAAATCTAACAAATGAATTGAACCAATTTGTGTACGAATTAAACGCAAGGTCGGAAATCCCACACTTGCTGTCATACGGCGAACTTGACGATTACGTCCTTCACAAATTTTAATTTCTAACCAAGATGTTGGGATATTTTTACGAAAACGTACAGGTGGTTCACGTTGCCACAACCAATCTGGTTGTTCAATGATACGCACTTGAGCAGGTAATGTACGTCCATCATTCAACAGTACGCCTTGTTCTAATTGTTGTACCGCTTCATCAGTAACTTGCCCATCTACTTGTACGATATAGGTTTTCCATTGTTTATATTTAGGATGTGTAATATGTTGATTCAGACGACCATCATCAGTGAATAATAATAAACCTTCTGAATCAAGGTCTAAACGTCCAATGATACGTAAATCTTTATCATCAATATAATTCGCTAAAGTTTGATGTACACCATCAGTACGGAATTGTGAAAGTACATTAAAAGGTTTATTCAGAGCAACTAGTTTCATAATAAAAAATAGCATTAAAATAAATTTAATGCTATTTTACACGATTAACGCTCAAGATATTGTAATTTATCTGTCTTACCGTTCCATTCTTCACGGTCTTCTGGTTGGTCGCCAATTTGCGTAATATTCGGCCAGATTTGTGCTAATTCAGCATTGAGTTCAATAAAGACTTCTTGCCCTTCAGGTAGTTCATCTTCAGAAAAAATGGCATTTGCTGGACATTCAGGCTCGCACAATGCACAATCAATACATTCATCAGGATTAATCACTAAAAAGTTAGGACCTTCATAGAAACAATCAACAGGACAGACTTCAACACAATCTTGATATTTACATTTAATACAATTTTCTGTAACAACAAAAGTCATAGCACACGCTACCCTAAAGATTTAATGGGGGCTATTTTAATCAAATTTTTACCTTTTATCCAATGTTTTTTTATATTATTTATAACAAAATTATGCAATGGTTTGATGTTTTTTAGATATAAAAATAACTATTTGATTTTAAATAACTTTATTTTATATTTATTAAGAATTATTATCACTTAAATTTACATTTAAGCTGGTTTTTTAAGCAAATTTCAACTCAATATTCATTTAAAACATAACCACTAATAAAAGCAAAATATTCACGCAACCATGCATTATAACGAATAGTTAATGGCGTAGAAGCTGGAAAACTGCTGATATGCGTATAACCTAATTTTGTGGCAATTTTCTCAGCTCTTAATAAATGAAAATCATTACTTACAATAAGAATGGCTTGTCGTTTATTTAAACCATACTGATTTAAAATATTTTCACCATATTTTAAATTCAACTCGGTGCTAGTACTTTTATTTTCAATCAAAATACGATGTGCAGAAATATGATAAAATTTCATCAAATAATCTGCCATGACATCAGCTTCAGCAATTTGTTCGCCAAAATCCACACCACCTGTCATTAATAAATAACTGTGTGGATACTGTTCGGCTAATAGGGCTGACTGGTCTAAGCGAGATTTTAATGCAGGTGTGGGATAACCATTTTTCACTTGACTTCCCAACACAATAATAATTTCTGGCTTAAAATTAAATGTTTGGCGTTGCTGTATAAACTGATTAAGATAGATACAAAAACCGATAAAACTCAACACCCATAGCACAAAACCAATCTGTATCAATTTGAAAGTACGTTGATAAAATACTTTCTGCTTTAAAAAATTTTGAATTTGTTTGAAAAATAAAACATAGGCACAAAAACTAGCCCCAATCAATATAGGCAATATCGTACCTAAATGTATTTTTTTAAATAAGATTAGGATAACACCATCTAAAAATAGAACAAATCCAATAATAAACAATAAGATATGTAAAGTTAATGGGCGTTTAGTCATAGTATTGCTCATATGATAGACTAATTTTTTATCATTTTATTTTGGTTGTAAAATAATACATAATGCCCCGATTACAATAATCACACCACCAAGTATATCCCAACGTGTTAGCGGTATTTTATCTACCCATTGCAACCACAATAAAGCAGTGATCATATAAATACCGCCATACATCGCATAAATCCGCCCTGACGCTTCAGGATGTAAAGTCAAAAGCCAAACAAATATCGCTAAACTCGCAATCGTAGGTAACCATAGCCAATGACTTTTACCCTGATTTAAAATCAAATAAGGAAAATAACAGCCTAAAATTTCTGCAATTGCTGTTAATATAAATAAGCCAATAGTGTAAAAAATATGCACGCCACTCATTTGATATTTAGACTTAAACCAATAACATTATCATGTTCAACTTTCGTAGTAATATGCACTTCCCCACCTTGTTCAGCCAATTCACCAAATAAAATCATTTCAGCTAATGGCTTTTTAATATGCTCTTGAATCACTTTTTGCATCGGTCTTGCCCCCATCAAGCGGTCATAACCTTGCTTAACCAACCATTTTTTCGCAGATTCATCAACATATAGCACCACTTGTTTATCTTCAAGTTGTACTTGTAACTCGGTGATAAATTTATCAACTACCGCCATCACACGCTGTTCATCAAGTGGTTTAAACTGAATAGTCGCATCTAAACGATTACGAAATTCTGGTGCAAATACACGTTTCATTGCTTCTTGATTATCATGACTATGGTCTTGTTCAACAAAGCCCATACTATTTTTAGCAATACTATCTGCCCCCACATTGGTGGTCATCACTAAAATCACATTTCTAAAATCAGATTTACGCCCATTATTATCAGTTAGTGTGCCATTATCCATCACTTGTAATAATAGATTAAACACATCTGGGTGAGCTTTTTCAATTTCATCGAGCAATAATACACAATGCGGATTTTTATGAATCGCATCAGTCAAAAGCCCACCTTGTTCATAACCAACATAACCCGGGGGCGAACCAATTAAACGAGCAACGGTATGACGTTCCATATATTCCGACATATCAAAACGGATTAATTCTACACCTAATAATTTAGCTAATTGTTTGGTTACTTCCGTTTTCCCCACACCTGTTGGACCTGCAAACATAAAATTAGCAATTGGTTTATTAGGTGATTTTAAACCTGCACGAGATAATTTAATCGCTGATGATAAGGCTTCAATCGCTTCATCTTGCCCGAAAATAACGTGTTTTAAATCTCGCTCTAAATTTTTCAACATTAATTTATCATCTTGCGAGACTTGTTTTGCTGGAATACGAGCCATCTTCGCAATAATTTGCTCAATGTCTTGTGTATTAATCAGCGTATCTAATTCTTCAGTCTGTAAACGGCGTTTTGCTCCAACTTCATCAATCACATCAATAGCTTTATCTGGTAAGAAACGGTCATTAATAAATTTAGCAGATAATTCTACTGCCAATTTTATCGCTTCATCTTCATATTTTACTTGATGAAATTGCTCAAATTTACTCTTTAAGCCTTGTAAAATAGCAATCGTTTGCTCAATACTTGGTTCAACCACATCAATTTTTTGGAAACGGCGTGATAAAGCGTGGTCTTTTTCAAATACTTGGCGATATTCTTGAAAAGTAGTTGACCCCATACAACGCAATGAACCATTGGCTAAAGCAGGTTTCAACAAATTCGATAAATCCATGCTATTGCCCATTGTCGAACCAGCACCAATCAACATATGAATTTCGTCAATAAATAAAATAGCATTTTGCTTTTTTTGTAATTCATTTAATAAGGCTTTAAGACGTTTTTCCACATCGCCACGATATTTAGCACCAGCTAATAATGCCCCCATATCTAAATTATACACTTCTGCATTTTGTAGTGGTTTAGGCACTTTACCTTGTGTAATTAACCATGCTAATCCTTCAGCAATTGCCGTTTTCCCTACACCGGGATCACCTACCAATAGAGGATTATTTTTACGACGACGGCATAAAATTTGTGCGGTACGTTCAATTTCATGTTCTCGACCAATTAATGGATCGGTACGTCCCTGTTGTGCTTGTTGATTCAAATTTTGTGTAAAACTTGCCAAGGCTGTTGCTTCATTTTGCTGACTACTTGTATCTTCATCGTCATCATCACTTGAGATAATATGATCAGAATCAGTATCTTGCTCTACTTCACCATGTGTTAAATAATATTTGAGCTGTGTTTGAGTAACATGATGATGATTTAATAACATCACGGCAAAACTTTCTTTTTCCATAAAAATAGATAATAAAATATCCATAAATTCAACACTACCACCCTGTGTTTGTGCCTGTACACGAAATATTGCACGTTGTAGCACACGGTCAAACCCTGTAGTCGGTTGTGGCGAATCATCTTTTTTATAACGATTTTTAGGTGTCGTTTCTTCTAAATATTGGTCAAGTTCATCATTTAAATTTTCTAAATTTGCCCCACATGCACGTACAAATTGGCTTGGTTCTTTATATTGCAATACAATCCATAATAAATGTTCTACTGTTAAATATTCATGGGCGTTTTTGCGTGCATATGATACAACTGACTGTAATGCTCTTTCAACTGATGGACTAAACATAAGTTATTTACCTTTTTTAAATTTATTTGTCTTGAGCTTCAACCACACACATTAAAGGATGCCCTTCAGCTCGTGCATGGTCAATCACTTGTTGAGCTTTGGTCTCAGCAATATCTCTGACATAAACACCTGCTACACCTTTACCATGATGATGTACATTTAACATCACTTCAATCGCACTATCACCATCTAAACCAAAATACAACTGCAATACTTCGACCACAAAATCCATCGTGGTAAAATCATCATTCAATAATAAAACAGCATACAAAGGTGGACGTTGTAATTTAGGTTTAGCTGATTGTACAACTAAATCACTATCTTCATGCTCATCATGTTGCGTATTGGCATAAATGGATAATTGTGAAATCATCAAGGGCATAATTTTACCTATATTATGATATGTTTAAATATTTTTGTACAACCTACAATACCACGCTCAACGCATGAGTAACTTCATTGATTTTGTGTAGAGATAGAATATTTTTCATCTATACAAATTTCAATATTCTAAATCACATCAATATATTATGATTTAAGCTAAGAATAAAATATGCATTTTAATTTAAGCACTCATATTATTTAGAATTGGCTTTTGCTTGTGGAATTTCAGAAATTGATTTTGTTGTCGCTCCTTGATCTTTACCACGTTGCCAAGCAAAACGTTTCACCACAGGAGTTGCACCTGTTAGATGCACTTCCACATATTGTGGTGTAAAGCCTTTCGGCATAGTCCAACGTCCCGTTAAACGTTCATAATGCTCAAAACTAAAAGTACGGTCTTCCAATGGGACACCCATCACTTTTTCGCCATTAATCAAACGTAATTCTACATTACCCGCTACTTTACGACCACTTGGACTCACTTGTACTAAATCAATCGCATATTCATACGCATTATCAGGCAATGAATTGATACTAATATTTTGTATCGTTAATTCTACACCACCACGTGCTTTCAGTAACTCACGATACATTTTATTAATACCCTCTAATTGTAAGGTATTGGCTTTTTCATCATTATAAGCTTGATAAAATTTATTGGCATTACTTACCGCAACATCACGCTCTTGTACAGTAGCATTAAAACGCTGACCAATCACTTCTAGTTCAGCTTTTTGTTGCTGTACAATATTATTCAGCTGTTTTGCATCCATATCAAAACCAACAACGGTTAAGCCTTGACGTTTACCCATAACATAACCAAAATATGTACAACCCAATACTAACACCAATCCTGCAATTACGACAGGTGCATGACGTTTTAAAGCATCTTTAACAGGTGAAATATTTGATAAATGTGTCTTTTGTTTAGGGGTTGTATGTTGTGTATTACTCATAAAAACTCGATTATCTTCTTGTTACAGATAAAATATCATCTAGCTAAAATAAATGCAATATTATCATCATAAAATCATATCTTACATTACCATAAGATATGATTTTTTTATCATGATTAAGGCAACAACGCAATACCTGTTAAAGCCGTTGTTTCATTAAAACCACACATCAAATTCATATTTTGAATAGCTTGTCCTGCAGCACCTTTGACCAAATTATCTTGTGCAACAAGAATAATTAATTTTTTACCATGTCGATGAATTGCAATACTTAACTGATTTGAACCACGCACGCTACGGGTTTCTGGTAAGCTACCTTTAGGCATCACATCAACAAAATATTCATTAGCATAAAATTGCTCATATAAAGCTTGAATATCCGTTTGTTGTCCTTGCTCGGTTAAATCCACATAAATCGTGCTTAACATACCACGAATCATAGGCACTAAATGTGGTGTAAAAATTAAATTACCAAATATGCCTTTTTGACCTGCAATATTCTCTAACGCTTCAACAATTTCAGGGTGATGACGATGCCCAGCCACGCCATACGCTTTAAAACTATCTGCCACTTCACTAAAAATCATGCCCAACTCAGCTTTACGACCTGCACCTGATACACCTGATTTTGCATCAATAATAATATTATGGGTATCAATTAAACCTTGTTGTTTTAATAATGGTGCTAAACCAAGCTGTACCGTTGTTGGATAACAACCAGGATTACCAATCACTTGTGCTTGTTTAATTTGTTCACGATTTAATTCTGATAAACCATACACCGCTTGCTTTAAAATTTCTGGGCAAGCGTGTGGCATTTTATACCAATGTTCAAACTGTGCTAAATTTTGCAAACGAAAATCTGCCGCTAAATCAATAATTTTAGTATTTGCTGATAATAGCTGTTCAGCAAAATTCATTGCAACACCATGTGGCGTTGCAAAAAATACCACATCACATTTTTTTAATAATTCTACATCTAAATCTGAAAATACTAAATCACAATGTCCTCGCAAACTTGGAAACATTGCATCAATACGTTTACCCGCTTCACTTCTTGAAGTCAATACATCAACACGCACTTGTGGATGACGTAATAATAAACGCAATAATTCTACACCTGTATAACCTGTACCACCAACAATACCAACAGAAATCATAGATTAACATCTCAAATTATCATCAATTTTGACATTATATACTAAACTACATTGAACTTATACGATACACGCTATATTTTTTAGAGATAATCATGTTAGATATTGAAAAATAAAATAAATTATGAATGATTTTGATTATTAATTACATATCTAATTTTAAATTTAATTTGTCTAAAATTCACAAATAGTTTATTTTTCACTCAAAAAAATAGTATTTTAGTATAATTTATCTAAAATAGATATTTTAGAGTATTTACTCTTTTAGAAAATATGTTATTTTGTAGTCATATCAATTTCATAATTTATATTATTCTCTCCTCATAATACAAATTATGATATTTTATGCCTGTTTTTTTAACCAAGGATATTGCACATGAAATTACATCAATTAGCCCTTGCTGTTGCAATTACAACATTACCAACAATGAGCGTTTTTGCAGCTGCTTTAGACCGTTCTGGTCAGCCAATGAATGCTTTTTTCCAAGAAGGAAACTATTTTGAAGCAGGTCTTTCTGTATTAGACCCAACTGTATCTGGTAAAGAAGCTGGTAAAACACCCACTTCTCGTAATGTTCCAGATATGGGGGAAAGCTATATCTTCCCAACTGCAGCACTTAAATTACAGCCACATGAAAAATTTTCTATAGGTTTATTATATGACCAACCATTTGGTGCTGAAGCTGAGTATTCTGGCAACAATGCCTTTGTAGCAAATTCTGCAACAGATACAACTAATTCATTAACCAACTTAATTAAACCTGTTGTAACTCGTGCTGTAACAACAGCAGTTGCAGGACAACAAGGTCTTACTAACCCAACATCAGCACAGTTACAAGCAATTGCTGAAAATCCTGCTGTACAAAGCCAAATTAATACTAGAACAAATGCTCAAGTTACTGCTCTTACATCTAACTTTGGTAACTTCTTAGGGGCTGATGGTGAAGCAACCAATGTATCAGTACATACTCAAAGTTTATCTTTAGTTGCTGGTTATCAACCAACTAAAAACTTTAATATCTATGCAGGTCCAGTCTATCAAACTGTAAAAGGCGATGTTCATTTGCGTGGAACTGCTTATAGCTTATTTAATGGTTATGATTTTAATGCACCTGAAACAGGTGGTGTAGGCTGGTTAGCAGGTTTTGCTTATTCTAAACCTGAAATTGCTTTACGTGCAGCAGTAACTTATCGTTCTGAAATTGACCATGATATTTCTGGTACTGAATCAATTCCAGCATTAAATGTTGTTTCACACCCAGCATTAGGAGGTTTATTAACACAACTTAATTCTTCTACTGCTAATATGCAGGCTATTGCAGCAAGTGAAAATAAAACTAAAATTACTTTACCACAATCAGTAAATTTAGATTTACAAAGTGGTATTGCACCTGATACTTTAGCATTTGTGAATGTGCGTTGGGTGGATTGGTCAAAATTTGCTATTCAACCACATAAGTTTGGCTTATTATCAAAAGAAATCGGTGCATTAGCTCAACGACCTAATGGTTTTAATTTAATCCAATATTCTAAAGACCAAATTTCAGCAACTGCAGGTGTTGGTCGCAAGTTTAATGACCAATGGACTGGTAGCGTTGCAGTAGGTTGGGATAGTGGTACAAGCGATCTTGTAAGTATTCTAGGTCCTACCAAAGGTTATTGGAATTTAGGTTTAGGTGTACAATATAGTCCACAGAAAAATTATTTTATTGCAGGCGGTGTCAAACACTTTTGGTTAGGTGATGCAAAAGCCCAAACTGGTGCACAAGCAGGTGGGAACGATTACTCATCAGAATTTAAAGACAACAAAGCTTGGGCTTATGGCTTAAAAATCGGCTATAAATTCTAAGCTTAATATAAAACTTTAAATTCCATAAATAGGCAATTTAATTTTAAATTGCCTATTTTATTATCAAGCTGAAATTTCATCGTAAAAATGTGATAGATTTGACTTTATTCACACAATTTACAACGTTTGCTTACATATCATTTTTGCTTTCTTTACAATTTTATTTTAAGATAAGCATATATGCCCAATGGTTATTTTTAACTTAGGCAAACCTATTCATTATTTTGAATGATACTTATATGTATCCTACTTAAACGTTATTTTTGAATGAATTTTAAGTGGCTTATCACTCAGTTTAAGGAATTATCATCTATGCGTTTTTTTACTTCTATAACCGCTTTTATGCTCAGTTGTGCTATGATAACAACTGTTCAAGCCGATGAACAAGTTTTGGATTTTGATACTCAACACGCTATGCCAGCAGAACTAGCAACAGTTGCCGTATTGGGCGAATTATGTCCAACACTGATTGAAACAGATGATGCATTTACTAATGGTTATCATAAAGTAATTAAAGAATTATTACCTAATGCTAAAAATCCTGTTGCAGAATTTAAACTATTAACTGAATCACCAGAGTATAAGGATATTATGGCAACTGAACGTGCATTTGCTCTACAAGCAGGCGATGCAGAAAATCAAGAAATTTGTATTGCAATTCAAGAATATGGACGTTAAGCCCTTCACATGATAGCAGTGCTATACTCACTGCTATTTTTTGTTTTAATACCATAATCATTTGATGTCTATTTATCCATCTTTATTTTTATCTACATAAAAGAGCTACAGTCTAAGCTATTTTTTTGATATGATAGTAAACTGAAAAATATCAGCTTCCCGTTTTTATTTAGAGTATCGTTTCATGTCTGACACATCACCGAATAGCACTAAAAATCAACATAATAACAATGATTTAGATGATGTTACATCAAATACTTTACGCAACCTACGCAACCCCCCACATAACTTAGCGATGGAACAAGGAATTTTGGTCGCATTAATGACTGTTGCAGACTCATTTTCTAAAGTAAGTGATATTTTACGTGAAGATGATTTTTACGCATCACGTCATAAATATATTTTCCGAGCCATTCAAACCCTAGATAATGAAAATGAACCTTATGATTCTCTCTTGGTTCATAACTGGTTATTAAAACAAAATTTATTACAAGCAGCTGGTGGCGAAGAATATTTAATCCAACTGATGAGTGAAGCACCAAGTAGCTTTTATCATTTGGAAGCCTATGCAGAAAAAATTAAAGATTTTTCCACTTTACGCAACATGATTCGTGTCAGCTCAGATATTTTACAAACTGCTTATGAAACACAAGGTCGTGAAGTTAGTGAAATTTTAGACTTAGCAGAAACACAATTATTTTCTATCGCTGAACAATACAGTAACCGTCAAAATAGTCAAGGTCCTCAACCAATTTCGGCTGTTGCTGCTGCTATGCTTGACCGTTTAGATGAATTATCACGTTTAGAAGGTGATATTACTGGTTATTCAACTGGATTTATCGAACTTGATAATTATACATCTGGTATGCAAGCAGGCGATTTAATTATTGTGGCCGCACGTCCATCGATGGGGAAAACGACATTTGCCATGAATCTTGTGGAAAGCGTATTATTTACCAAAGATTTACCTGCATTAGTATTTTCAATGGAAATGCCCGCTGACTCAATTTTAATGCGTATGGTTTCAGCTTATGGCAAAATTCATCAAGGACATTTACGTTCAGGCAAAATGAATAGCGATGAGTGGTCTCGTGTAACAGGCACAGTCTTACAACTACAAGAGAAAAAATTATTCATCGATGACTCATCAGCCTTATCACCAACCGATGTACGTTCTCGTGCTAGACGTATCGCCAAAGAACATGGGCAAATTGGCGTGATTATGGTCGATTATTTACAATTAATGAAAGTACCGGGTATGGGCGATAACCGTGTAGGCGAAATCTCAGAAATTTCACGTAGTTTAAAAGCCTTAGCTAAAGAAATGAAATGTCCAGTCATTGCCTTATCTCAGCTTAACCGTGCATTAGAAAACCGTCCAAATAAACGCCCTGTTATGTCAGATTTACGTGAATCAGGTGCAATTGAACAAGATGCCGATGTGATTATGTTTATCTATCGTGATGAACGTTATAATCCTGATTCAAAAGATGCAGGCACAGCAGAAATCATCATTGGTAAACAACGTAATGGCCCAATTGGTACAGTACGTCTTGCCTTTGAAGGGGTTTATACTCGTTTTAGTAATTTATCGCCAGAATATTATCAACAAGATGAAGAATAATTTAGGGAAAATATGCGTAACACTCAAATTCATATCGACCAACAAGCGTTACAACATAATTTACAACGTGTTCGTCAGCTTGCACCACACGCAAAAGTGGTGAGTATGGTAAAAGCCAATGCCTATGGGCATGGTATTGCACAATGTTTACCTTCATTAGCAAGTAGTGATGCATTTGGTGTAGCCTGTTTACAAGAAGCCTTAGAAATCCGTGCTTTAGGCTATCAACAAGATATTACGCTAATTGAAGGTATTTTTCATGAACAAGAAATGGAGCAAGTTTTAGCCCATCGTTTAGAATGTGTCGTTCATCATCAACAGCAAGTTGATTGGTTATTAAATCATCAACAAGCCTATATCGCACAACATCTAAAGGTTTGGATTAAACTCAATAGTGGTATGAACCGTCTAGGTTTCCCATTGAATGATATTATTCCTGTGATAC
The DNA here is from genome assembly GCF_030674635.1 of Moraxella sp. ZY210820. Classification (NCBI taxonomy): domain Bacteria; kingdom Pseudomonadati; phylum Pseudomonadota; class Gammaproteobacteria; order Moraxellales; family Moraxellaceae; genus Nasibacterium; species Nasibacterium caprae. The sequence goes on from NZ_CP089978.1 coordinate 1,477,167, forward strand.
AACAATTATTAGCACAAGGTTTTCAATGCGTCATTACTATGCACTTTGCCAATGCTGATGAACCAACTCATAGTTTAAATCATCAACAAATTCAACAGTTTAAACAATTACAACAACAATTTCCCCAAGCTCAATTTTCTTGTTGCAATTCAGCCGCTATTTTTAACTGGTCTGATTTACATTTGGATTATGTTCGCCCCGGCATTATGCTCTATGGAGCATCACCTTTTGCAGATTGCTCAAGTGCAAACTTAAATTTAAAGCCCGTCATGACTTTTTCTACAGAAATTATTGCCTTACATCAATTAGATATAGGGGAAAGTGTAGGCTATGGCTCAAGTATCACAACACAACGTACAACTACTTTAGCAATTATTGCTGTAGGTTATGGTGATGGCTATCCACGCACGTATCAGCAACAAAATTATGTAAGTATTGCAGGACAACTTGCTCCTTTATTTGGACGTGTGAGTATGGATATGGCTATGGTTGATGTAACAGATTTAATCACACAAGGGATTGATATTCAAATAGGAACACCTGTAGAGCTATGGGGCAAACATCGTTTAATAGATGATGTAGCTCAATGTCATGCCAGTATAGGCTATGAATTATTATGTAAAATTACACAACGCCCGTTACGAACGATTTGACAATTTATTCTGCTAGATTTGATGAATGAACTGCTTGCCACGTTTCAAAGGCAAGCTCAAATAATTCACTATCTGTAACAGCAATAAATCCACCATTGAGTAGTTGTGGACGTTGATTATAGGTAAAAGGCTTTTGATTTAATGCTAATAATCCGCCACCAATTTGTTCTAATAATCCCTGCCCTGCACTCGTATCCCATTCAGATGTAGGATGAAAACGTGGATATAAATCAATTTTCCCTTCCAACATCATACAAAATTTATAAGCACTTCCTGCTGCAATAAAACGAATAGGAATTTTTTGCTGTAAATAATCCATAAATTTAGGATATAACGCACTATGACTATGATGACTTGTAGCAATATATAATGTATCACGCTTCCCACGATGCTGTGGCGTATATTGTTGCCATTCATTATCTACAATATGATATTTATATGGTAAATGCTGCGTATCTGCCAAATAAATCACTTGCTCACATGGTACAGCAATCGCTGAAAAAATTGTTTTTCCTTGCTCAATTAAACTTAAATTAATGGTAAATTGATCACGGCGATGTAAAAACTCTTTAGTACCATCTAAAGGGTCAAGTAGCCAACATAAAGACCATGTATGACGTTGTGTGTAATCACTTTCTTCAGATAAAATCGGAATATTTGGTGTAAGCTGTTGTAATTGCTGTATTAAATATTGATTAACTCGTAAATCAGCTTGAGTTACAGGAGAGTTATCATTCTTTTCTAAAATTTTAAATTCATCGCCATTACAATAATACTGATATTCTACTAACAATAAATGACTCGCTTGAGTTAAAATAGGTACTAATGCCATAAACCACGAATGCTGTGGAGGCTGAGTCATTGTAAATAAATTATTCATTGTTAGAACCTATTGAGAATAGCGAAATGAAACCCACGATTTTGTTTGATATGGACGGCACTTTGCTCGATTTAGCTTTTGATGACTTTATCTGGCATCAACAATTACCACAAGCTTATGCCACTCTACATGATTGTAGTATACAACATAGTTTAGAAAAACTTAACCTTTTTTATCAGCAAGATCAACATAGTTTAGCATGGTATTCCTTAAATTTATGGCAACAACGTACAGGCGTTGATCTTTTACAGCTTCATCGCCAATATCAACATAAAATCGCTACACGTCCACATTGTTTTGAATTATTAAATTATTTAAAACAGCATGGTTATGAATGTTGGATTTTAACCAATGCTGACCAAGCTAATTTAGCTTTTAAACGTGAAACTTTACCACATTTTGCTTCATATTTTAAATATATGATTAGCAGTGAGCAAATCGGTTACGCTAAAGAACAAATTGAATTTTGGCAACAATTACAAGCTATGACTGCATTTAACCCGCAATCTGCTATCATGATTGATGATAATTTAAAAGTATTAGAAACAGCACAACAATTTGGTATTGCTTATCAATTTACTATTTTGCAACCATCATCAACTAATCCTGCACGTTTAGCACAAGATTTGCCTTACCCTGCACTTGATGATTTATTAGACTTAATTCCACATTTACAACAAATCGAGCTACAATCATGAGTAAACGTCAAAATAAAAACAAAAACAACAAAAATAGCCTAAACACCAACACACCAACATCAGGTATTCGCATAGATAAATGGTTATGGGCAGCACGTTTTTTTAAAACACGCTCGATTGCCAAAAATGCAATTGAAGGTGGTAAAGTACATTTAAATGGCGAACGAGTGAAAGTTTCTCGTGAAGTACAAATTGGTATGCTATTAACCATTCAACAAGGCATTGAGAAAAAAACTGTTTTAGTTAAAGGCTTATCAGATGTGCGTGGCTCTGCACCTATTGCACAACAACTTTATGAAGAAACAGCAGAAAGTATAGAAAGACGAATTCAACAAGCCGAACAGCGTAAACTTAATAGTATGATGTTTATGTCCCATCGTCCCAATAAAAAAGACCGCCGTGATATTGATAAATTTCATCAACAATATGATTTTGCTGATGATTTCTCTGATGACATGTTTGAGAGAGAATACGATGAATGGGTAGATGATAATTTTGAAGATTGGGAAGATGATGAAGAATAACCTTAAGTTTTTAAATTTATGGCTTTAGTTAAAGAGTTTTTCAAGTAACCCATCATATCATCATGTTCAATTAAATCGGCATGACCATTTTTTACAGCCAAATAACGTTGCTCTAAAATTTGTTGTTGCTCACTATTGATTGACAATTCATTTTCAAGATGATTTTGTAAAAAATCTACCCATAATCTCTCAGTCATTTCATCAAAAGAGATTTGATATTTTGCAGTATAAGCAAACATTTGGCTCGCTAATTCATCATTCACAGTTAAAATAATTTGGCTCATTTCACTACCTATCAATTTTACTCACTTGATAATATCACATTTTTGGAAAATATAATCCAAATACTGCTCTGACATTTGTTTTCCAAAATAACTAGCTTTATTGTATTGTTCTTGTGATGTGGTCGCCTTATTTAAATCAATGTTTTCCAGCACCATCAATTCATATAATGCAATTACATTTTCTGCATTCTCGTACATTTCTAGTTGTTCTGCATAGTAAGCTGTATTATGACTAGTCATTCTATTTCTGCTTAAAACAATATTTCTGAGCAACTCAATCAATTTTTTATCATTTAAAGCCTTTTGATATACCCGAATTTCAGATTTTGTTTTACCTTGCATAAAATCAGCAATTTTGGGCAATAAAAACTGAGCATAAGTCGCATCATTACTATGACTTGACAAACATTCAAATCTTTGTTTTGTAGCAATCGGAATATTTTTCTTATCTAATCTTTGATATTCAGTATTTAAAATTTGATTAGAAATTGTACCCGATGCATAAATATAAGCAACTTTTTCAGCAATTTGCTGATTTTGTTCATTATTGGCAAATACTGATTGACAAGTAATTATAGCCATAAAAATAGCAATTATTTTGCTTTTGAACATCTTAACCAACCTTAAACAAAATCAACAAATTAGCCCTTAAAATCAAGATTTAAACTTCTCAATCTCCCTCACAAATCTATCAAAAAGCGGTGAACAATCGTGCGGACCAGGACTGGCTTCTGGGTGTCCTTGAAAACTAAACGCCACACGGTCGGTGCGTTCTATGCCTTGATTGGAGCCGTCAAACAGTGAGCGGTGGGTCGCTCGCAAAGTACTTGGCAAGGTGGACTCATCAACCGCAAAGCCGTGATTTTGGGAGGTTATCATCACTGTGCCATCGTCCAAGTTTTGTACAGGGTGGTTGGCACCGTGATGACCGTGATTCATTTTAATGGTTTTTGCCCCACTTGCCAGTGCCAATAATTGATGACCCAAACAAATGCCAAACACAGGAATTTTGGTCGTATCGCAAATAGTTTTAATGGCATCAATGGCATAATCACAGGCAGACGGATCGCCCGGTCCATTGGATAAGAAAATGCCGTCAGGATTTAGTGCCAAGACTTTTTCGGCAGGAGTTTCGGCAGGTACAACGGTTAATTTACACCCTCTATCGGCAAGCATACGCAAAATGTTGGTTTTAACCCCATAATCATAAGCGACAACATTATATTTAAGCTCAAGCTGTTTAAAACCTTTGCCTAATTCCCAAGAACCTTCTGTCCATTCAAAACCATCTTTATCACAACATTCTTTGGCTAAATCTAAACCATTTAAACCTTTAAAACTTTGAGCCAATTCAATCGCTTGTTTTTCTGTAATATTTTCACCCGCCAAGATTGCCCCATTTTGAGCTCCCTTTTCACGCAAAATACGAGTGAGTTTACGTGTATCAATATCAGCAATGGCAACGACATTGTGTTGTTTTAAATAATCGCTTAATGATTGTTCAGCACGGAAATTGCTATGTAATAATGGTAAATCACGAATAATCAAACCATTTGCCCACACTTTATGAATACGTCCAGATTCGGTATCTTCATTATTACAACCTGTGTTGCCAATGTGTGGATAAGTTAAAGTAACGATTTGTTCAGCATAACTTGGATCAGTTAAGATTTCTTGATAGCCTGTCATGGCTGTATTGAAAACGACTTCTCCAGTCGTGTGTCCTGTTGCACCAATGGAAATACCACGAAAAATAGTACCATCGGCTAGGGCGAGTATAGCTGGAATGCTCAAGGCAAAACTCCTTAATTTTTTAAGCTGTAATGATGCATATATAATACAAATCAATGATTTTTAAACCGATTTGCATACAAGCCTGTTTAAACTTAAAAACATATTATACATAACTTATCAGCTAAAGTCTATGAATAATTTGATGTTGTCGCAATATAAAAATGGGTGTTATAACACACCCAAATTTATGATTTCTGATAGTCAAAAATATTATTCAAACGGATGCTGAATTTTCCAAGCACGATGGATTTTTTGATTACGCTTAAAATCTGGGTCGATGGTTTGTTCGGTAATTTCCTGAATATCATACCATTGGGCTAAACTTTCATCTAACACAAAACCTCGATAATTATTTGAAAAATAGAGTACTCCATCAACAGTTAAGCGATTCATTGCCCGTTTAATCAATGATACATGGTCTCGCTGTACATCAAATGTCCCATAAAATTTCTTAGAATTGGAAAATGTTGGCGGATCAATAAAAATTAAATCATACTGCTCTGTACCTTGCTTAAGCCATTCAAAACAATCACTCGTATAAAAAATATGCTGTTCATCAGCATGTTCCACAGTCAAACCATTAAGGACAAAATTTTCTTTAGACCAATTAATATAAGTATTCGATAAATCAACACTTGTCGTACTTAATGCACCACCTAAAGCCGCGTGTAAACTTGCAGTTGATGTATAACTATACAAGTTTAAAAAATGTTTACCTTTCGCTTCTTGAGCAATACGCAAACGAATAGCACGATGGTCTAAAAATAATCCTGTATCCAAATAATCGGTTAAATTCACCAAAATTTTGGCTTGCCCTTCCTGCACCACAAAACGTTTCGATGCTGTACTTTGTTTCTCGTATTGATTTTTACCTGTTTGTTTAGCACGCGTTTTAATAAATACCGCATCACGGCTTAAACCTATTACTTGACGAATCACCGCTAATGCCAAATTAAAACGTTTTTTCGCCTTTTCAGGGTCAATTTTTTTTGGTGGTGCATATTCTTGCACATGTAATTTATCGCCATATAAATCAATCGCCAAATTAAAATCGGGTAAATCCGCATCATATAAACGTAAACAATAGATATTATTTTGCACTGCCCATTTTTTTAAATTTTGCATATTTTTAATTAAACGATTGGCAAAATCTTGTGCTTCTGGAAAATCAATTTTTTCTGCATTCCATGTTTTTAAAAATGGCTGTTTATTTTCAATAACTTTAATTTGCCCAAAACGCACATAAATTGGTAATTTACCATTCATTAAGCGTAAAGTTGCAGTGTCTTGTAAGGCTAATACATCAGCATTTTCCACTTGAGATGCAATAATTGCGGTATAGTGTCGTGGAAAATATTTTTGTAATTGTGCAGATAAACCTAAATATAAACTACGATTTGATGCTTTATCGCCCAAACGCTCACCATAGGGTGGATTTGTAACCACAAAGGCAACATCATCAACTTTTAAATGAAAATCGTCCCAATCAGCTAAAGTACGTTCTTCAATACGAATATGCTCTAATAATTTTTCAAAACCACTGGCGATAATATTTTGTCGTGTTGCTTTTACAGCGTCCCAATCCGCATCGTAAGCATAAAAACGTGGTAAAGGTTGTTGTAATGCTTGTTCATGACGCTCAACTGCTTCAGCTTTTAATTTTAACCATAATTCACGGTCATGTCCGTGCCAACCATTAAAACCAAAACGACGAACTAATCCCGGTGCTCTATCAGTTAAAATCATTAAGGCTTCAATAATAAACGTGCCTGAACCACACATCGGGTCTAAAAATACAGTTGGTTTACGTTGTTTCAGTTGAGCTTTTTGCAAAATCGCAGCCGCTAAATTTTCTTTAATGGGTGCATCGGTCATCACACGGCGGTAACCACGTTTATGTAGGCTATCGCCAGATAAATCTAAACAATAATGATGAGCTGTTTTTGTTGCCAATACATATAAAGTAATTTCAGGCTGTTTTAAATCAATACTCGGTCGGCGACCCACACTTTCCATAAAACTATCGACCACACCATCTTTTACACGTAAAGTCGCAAATTGGCTATTGGCTTTGACATCTTTATCTAAATGTAAACGTACTGCAAAAGTGCTTTGTGGTGCAAAAATTAATGACCAATCAAAATTGACTGCACCTTCGTATAATTCTTCAGCAATATCTCGGGTATCATGACTAAATTCAATGTGATGTTGTACAATTGGTAATAACACACGAGAGGCTAATCTTGACCATAAACACACACGATATGCCACTTCCAGCGTACCCTGTACCACGATTCGCCCTGCTTTTTGCTCAATAATGGTTATGTCCATCTCTTGCAATTCTTGTTGTAATAATTGTTCTAAACCATCAGCACAGGTAATCCAAAAGGTTTGTAAAGGTGCGTTCATCGTCTATCACTCATCAAAAATAAAAGCATATTTTACCCGATATTGATGGGGAGATGGGAAAAATTTGTCATGATATTTGTTGTACAATCATCTTGAATAATTGATATAGATGAATTAGACTGTTTCAATACGTGTAATTTTAGAACAAGTGATGAATAAGGAGTCTGTCTTTATTCAAAATAAAATGAGCGTATTGCAATGAGTTTTGATGAAATTAAACAGTTAATTTACCAATATTGCCAAGAAAATGGTTCAGATGATGTGCCATTTTATGTGAATGATTTAATTGAAGAAAATGAAATCATTAAAAAATTAACTTATCCAAGATTTATGGATTTGACGATTGATTTTTTTGAGAAAAAATTTCAAAAATTAAAATTATCAAATATTGATAATTTGTTGGAAGATTTAAAAGTTTCAAGAGATTTTTTGTCTAAGAAAATTTCTATTCAACAATTAGAAAATCGCTGTGTTATTGCGTGGAAACAACACGATAAATTAAAGCATATTGAACAGCACTCCCAACGCTTAACCATTACTTTGCTTTATCCATCCGTTTTAAATAATAAACCCGACCCAACCGACCAAATGACGCCAATAGAATTTATTTTAGATTATTTAAGTTTAATTGATGATGAACTTCCAATTTTATATTATTGGAAATAATATAAAAATTTAAATGGTGTGTAATAGTCAGCGTAATTCAACTTTGTTATTATTGAACATCATATTACCCAATAAATAAAATTGACTACACGAACCTAGATTAACAGTTGTATCTAAAAGGATTTTACCTGCTCCATCTTTAATTTGTAATACGGTTTGTACATTGTCTGCTTGTAACACATACACAAAGGCTTGTTTTTCATCTTTAGAACGATTTTCCATACGTCTAATAATAGTACGACAACTCATATCTTCATGAAATGCAAATGAAGTTTTAGAGAGTATTTGTTGATTATTATCTAATATTTGTTGTTGATATGATGTCAATTTTGTCTGTATTACCACTTTATATTGTGGATAATTCAAACTGTTTGAAACCACAGCGTTTGGTAAATTCTTTTGTAACTCTGTAACATCGGGCTTTAAAATATCCGATACTTTTAATTCATGACGAATTTTGTCGCGTAATTCTGCTTGTTGTTTTTTAGCTTGCTTAATTTGATAATAGTCATAACCAAAATACCCAGCCACTAAAACCAATAAAATAATGATAATTTTCATAAAATATATAAATGTGAATTTTAAATCACACTATTCTAACATCATTTTTAAGTGAGTTTCAAGAAAATATCATCGTTGATAATTGCTTAAAAATCCAAGAAAAACCGAACAATCCAATCATTATCCCCATGATGATAATAAAAATATTGAGTAGAATAAATCGTGTTGTTTTAGCTGGTACAGTTTCATTCCACTTGATAGAAAATGGCTCAGGATTTTGTTTTTGATAATGTCTTATGAGTTTTAATTCACAGTAAAACACGAGTGCAACTGTAAAAAATATCGGTAAAAAACTCTACTATAAAGTCTTTTGAAATATCACGAAATGGTGTTACACTATTCAAATTTGGTTGAATAAAAAGCATATAAAGCATGAATATTAACAATACACCATTTAATATATCGTTAAATAGTTTTTTCATCATATGACTTTTAGTTTACCAACCGTATATTTTTATATCCTACCATACATAACATCAATACGTAAAGTCATTAGACTTTTTTATCGCTATCAATTCTGTTATGATAGGACTTTCATTCTATGCTTTAGCACAAAGGAATGTCGATGAAACAGCAAAATTTTATGCTCAATACCCTACCCTTTTTAATTTTACCGCCATTATTTTGGGCAGGAAATTTTGTAGTTGGCAAAGCTATTCATGCTGATATTCCGCCTTTTTCATTGGCATTTTTACGTTGGGTGATTGCTTTTTTAGTGATTTTACCTTTTGCATGGAAATTCATTCAACGTGATCAATCCTTATATCAACAACATTATGGACGTATACTCGCTACAGCAATTATCGGTGTTACCTGTTTTAATAGTTTAATTTATAAAGGCTTACACGATACCACAACCACCAATGCTCTATTATTAAATTCATGTATTCCAATTTTAATTATTTTATTTGGACGATTATTTTACGCCCAAAAATTACAAATTTTACAAATTGTCGGTTTAATCGTATCTTTATTTGGCGTATTCAATATTATCTTGCAAGGTGATTTACAACGTTTATTCACCTTATCCTTTAATTCTGGCGATTTATGGGTATTTTTAGCAATAGTCTGTTGGGCATTTTATACCATTTGGACCAAATCAATACCAACAGACATCAACAAAATTGGTTTAACAGCAATTCAAATGTTGGTTGCAATTATCGCCTTATTCCCTTTATTCTTATGGGAATATTTTTCACAACAAACCATGATTTTTAATACTCAATCAATATTAGGTCTTGCCTATGTCGGTATTTTTCCATCAGTGATTGCCTATGTACTCTATACGCTCGCCATTGAAAAAGTTGGAGCAGTAAAAGCAGGATTATCTATTCATTTAATTCCTGTATTTGGCGTATTATTATCCATCAGTTTATTAGGCGAAACGTTTCAATTTTATCATGCAATGGGTATTGCATTAATTGCTTTGGGTTTAATATTATGCCATCGCAAATAAAAACGGCTTTAGTTATCATAAAGCCATTTTATCATCATGTATTATCACGCTCTAAGATTGAACGCATAAGCAATTGTAATACCTGATGTTTTCTTGATTTAAAAGATTTTGAACTCATATTTGATTTTGCTTGACTATCGTGTTTACTTTTAACATTTGCATTCATGAGCATACCCTATATAGCTAGCGACTGCTGACCAATTTCAGTAATTCCATAAAATTATAATGTCTTTTTTATCAATAGTAAAATTCGATTTATTTATCAATATTATCGATATTACATATTATTCCATTAGCAACCTAATGAAAATTTATCTATCTCGATAAATAATCTAAACTTGCATAGAATAAAGTCAAAGCAATCATGATATACAAGAAAATTTGTCCTGTTGTTATCTCTGTTTGCTTATTGTTCTGTCTTGGTAATTTTTGACCATAGTCCAATCTTGCATTATACAAACTATCATAGGATGTGATATGATTGATAAATTGCTTATTCAGATGAACATATTGATTTATAAAATAACGATTGAATTTAATTTGATAACAACCATAATTTATATCTTGCTTATTCATCAACAGTAATATCGATGATTTAAAATGATATATGGTATTCTCAAGATTTATATTTACAAAGCAATGATAATCTCTCACATATTCTTGTTTTACCGTCATTTGGATATGATGTTGCTCTATCAAATCATTAGCATACTTTGTATCATACAGAATAAGGCGATTATTCCCTTTGCCATACACTTTGTACGTTAAGTCATCTGTAATAATAATATCAGAATGTTCAAATAAATTATCCATTTTCCAACTCTAAAGCTCGTTGATAAGCCACTTTCTTTTTCACACCTAAAATATCACTGGCTAATTGTGAAGCAACTTTTACCGATACATCTTGTAATAAACGCTGTAATAATTTATCTAATTCGGCATTTTCTACTTCGGTTTGGGCTTCCGCTCCATCAATGATTAATACAATTTCGCCCTTTTGTTGATTGCTATCATTTTTAACAAATGCTAATAACTCGCCTAAAGGTAATTGTTTAATAGTTTCAAAAGTTTTAGTGATTTCTCGAGCAAAACCTGCTAAGCGTTGCTGACCAAAAATGTCTACCATATCAGTTAAACAATCCACAATACGGTGCGGAGCCTCATAAAAAATCAACGTTTGTGTTTCTCGTTTTAATTCGACCAACTGCTTTTGACGTTGAGATGATTTAGCTGGTAAAAAACCTTGAAAGCTAAATTTATCACTTGGTAAACCCACTGCACTCAGCCCTGCAATCGCAGCACAAGCTCCTGCAATTGGAATAACTCGGATACCCTGCTGTTGGGCGGAACGCACCAATTTAAATCCAGGATCACTAATCAATGGCGTTCCTGCATCGCTAATTAATGCAATATCATCGCCTGCTAATAATTTATCAATCAATTGTTGCGTTTTTTGACTTTCATTATGGTCATGGCACGCAGTCAAAGGTGTATCTATTTGATAATGCTTTAATAAAGGCAATGATTGACGTGTATCTTCCGCAGCAATCAAGTTTACCGATTTTAATACTTGTACCGCACGAAATGTCATATCATCTAAATTACCAATCGGTGTTGCCACTACAAATAATTGACCAGCCATTAATTTACTCAAAAAATTTTAAAAATTATCCCTTATTATAAAGAAATTTGTTACACTAATCAGCATAAGTTTGGTAATTATATTCAATTTCATCATGGATACTATCCGTACACCACAACAGCAACTTGGCGATTGGGCTGAACAATGTGCGACTTATCATGCACAGCAACAAGGTTTTCATCTTATCACGCAAAACTATCACTGTCGTGGTGGCGAATTAGATTTAGTATTAGTCAAAAATCAATTATTGGTTTTCATGGAAGTAAAAGCACGCTCCAATCAACATTATGGACTTGCTAGTGAAATGCTAACCGCCAGTAAACAAAAAAAGATGATGAAAGCTATTCAGCATTTTTTACAACATTATCCTGAATATGCAAATTATGATTATCGTTTTGATTTATTTGCGATTCAATTTCAATACTCAACACAAAATACCATAAATTTATTGCAACAGCATCGTCCTATCCCTTATCATTATGAGTGGATAGAGCATGCGTTCTTATGGCAGGATTAAGGTCAATTATGGAAATTTGGATTTTTGCAATTATTATTGTCATTGTTTTAGTTGGTATTTATTTTATAGTCAATGTGAATAAGGCTAAAACACCACCCTTTTCACGTAAAGCTCTTTTAAATGAAGAACAAAAACAGCTATTTATTTTATTAAAATATCATTTACCGCAACATACGATTTTTACGCAAATTCCGTTAAGTAATATTATCACAGCACGAGAAAGTAAAATCAATAATTTATTGATGACACAAATTGTTGATTTTGTGATTTTTGATTTAAATTTTAATGTGATTGCATTAATTCAACTCAATCCGCAAACTCATGCAGAACAAGAAAAAATTAATGTTGCATTACAAGGTGTGGGGTATCATTTTATCCACTATGAACAAGTGCCGACTGTACAACGCTTACAGCAAGATTTTGCCCATTTTCGTGGTCAATAATAAATGTAGAGTGAATCATTATTCACTCCTATAAGTCCATGTAACTAATATAATTAATAAGTTACCTAGTCTAAAGATGATTGTTGTTGCTCTAATTTCTTCAATTTTAAGTCAAAAAGAAAAGGAGCAAATGGTAATAATGATGCCACTAAGCCCATGACAAACATAGCTAATGACCATTTCATTTTTTGACAAACGACTAATAATACCACAATGAATACAATAAATAAGATACCATGCGACATACCTGCGAATTTCATCAATACAGGATTGTCATATAAATATTTTAATGGCATCGCAATACCTAATAAAAATAAAAACGAAATACCTTCTAAAATACTCACGATACGCAAAGTTCTGATATTCATACATTACTCTAAATTAATTCTCATTTAATGTCATTTTAATGTAATCAAATTGTAAAATCAAATATTTTTTTGTAATTAAAATTATCTAATTTTCAAATCATGCCTAAATGATACACCCTATATTCCCTAAGTTAATTCATTATAAAAATGAAACTCATTCTTTTATTTTTATAGAAAATGTCAAATATCATAATATAATTATGAATTTGTACTTAACATTCTTAAACAATTTTAGTACAATCTCTGTGTTATACATAAGCGTATTGTATTGTGATTTTTTTATATAAATTGAACAATACAATATTAATGATAATTTTTTAATCAGAGGAATAACACCGTGCTACAAGCCTACCGCCAACACGTTGCTGAACGTGCCGCACTCGGAGTCCCACCAAAACCACTTGATGATGCTCAAACTGCTGCATTGGTTGAATTATTAAAAAATCCACCTGCAGGCGAAGAAGCATATTTAGTCGATTTACTTGAAAATCGTGTTCCAGCAGGGGTTGACCAAGCTGCTTATGTTAAAGCTGCTTTCTTAGCTGCTGTAGCAAAAGGCGAAACTTCTTCTCCTTTAGTTAGCCCAGAACGTGCTGTTTATTTATTAGGTACAATGTTGGGTGGCTATAACGTTGCTCCATTGATTGATTTATTAGACAATGCAAACTTGGGTGCTTTAGCTGCTGACGCTTTAAAGAAAACTTTACTTGTATTTGATGCGTTCCACGATGTAGCGGATAAAGCAAAAGCAGGTAATGCCAATGCGAAAGCGGTTTTACAATCTTGGGCAGATGCAGAATGGTTTACTAGTCGTCCTGAAGTACCAGAAGAAATTAAAATCACTGTATTTAAAGTAACAGGCGAAACCAATACCGATGACTTATCGCCAGCTCAAGATGCTTGGAGCCGTCCAGATATTCCATTGCACGCAACTGCAATGTTAAAAAATACCCGTGATGGTATTAACCCAGAAAAACATGGTGAAATTGGTCCAATTAAACAAATCGAAGAGCTGATTGCAAAAGGCAACCAAGTTGCGTATGTGGGTGATGTTGTTGGTACAGGTTCAAGCCGTAAATCAGCGACTAACTCTGTATTATGGTTCTTCGGTGATGAATTACCACACATTCCAAACAAAAAAGATGGTGGTGTGTGCTTAGGTGGTAAAATTGCTCCGATTTTCTTCAACACAATGGAAGATGCAGGTGCATTACCAGTTGAAATCGATGTAACCAATATGAACATGGGCGATGAAGTGGTATTAAAAATCAACCACGAAACTGCCATTGTTACAGCATTCAAAGATGGTGCTCAAATCGCTGAAGCTCCATTAAAAACCCCTGTTATTTTAGATGAAGTACGTGCAGGTGGTCGTATTAACTTAATTATCGGTCGTGGTTTGACTGGTAAAGCTCGTGAAGCATTAGGTTTAGAACCATCAACTTTATTCCGTCAGCCACAACAGCCTGCTGACACAGGTAAAGGCTTTACTCAAGCACAAAAAATGGTAGGTCGTGCGTGTGGTCTTCCAGAAGGTCAAGGTATTCGTCCAGGTACTTACTGTGAACCTAAGATGACGACTGTTGGTTCTCAAGATACCACAGGTCCAATGACTCGTGATGAATTAAAAGACTTAGCGTGTTTAGGCTTCTCTGCTGACTTAGTGATGCAATCTTTCTGTCACACAGCTGCATATCCAAAACCAGTTGATGTCGTAACACATCACACATTACCAGACTTCATTATGAACCGTGGTGGTGTATCTTTACGTCCAGGTGACGGTGTAATCCACTCTTGGTTAAACCGTATGTTATTGCCTGATACTGTAGGTACTGGTGGTGACTCTCATACACGTTTCCCAATCGGTATTTCATTCCCTGCAGGTTCTGGCTTGGTTGCGTTCGCAGCGGCAACTGGTGTTATGCCATTGGATATGCCTGAATCAGTATTAGTCAAATTCAAAGGTAAAATGCAACCAGGTATCACATTACGTGACCTTGTACACGCAATCCCTTACTATGCAATCAAAGCAGGCGATTTAACGGTTGAGAAGAAAGGTAAGAAAAACATTTTCTCTGGTCGTATCTTAGAAATCGACTTAACAGAAATGGAAACTGACTTAACTGTTGAGCAAGCATTTGAATTATCAGATGCATCTGCTGAACGTTCTGCTGCAGGCTGTTCAATCACATTATCTGAAGAGAAAGTTGCTGAATACTTACGCTCTAACATCGTAATGTTAAAGTGGATGATTTCTCAAGGTTATGGTGATGCTCGTACTATGGCTCGCCGTGTTGAAAATATGGAAAAATGGTTGGCTAACCCAAGCTTAATCAAAGCTGATCCAGATGCAGAATACACTAAAATATATGAAATCGACTTAAGCGAAATCAAAGAGCCGATTCTATGCTGTCCAAATGACCCAGATGATGCAAAATTATTATCTGAAGTTCAAGGCGACAAGATTGATGAAGTCTTCATCGGTTCTTGTATGACAAATATTGGACATTTCCGTGCAGCTGGTAAGTTGTTGGATAAAGTAGAAGGCGGTTCATTGGCAACTCGTTTATGGATTGCTCCACCAACTCGTATGGACGAGCGTCAATTAATGGACGAAGGTGTGTATAACGTGTATGGTCGTGCAGGTGCACGTACAGAAATGCCAGGTTGTTCACTTTGTATGGGTAACCAAGCACGTATTGCGAAAGGTGCAACAGCAGTTTCTACATCAACTCGTAACTTCCCTAACCGTTTAGGTCAAGATACCAACGTGTACTTAGCTTCTGCTGAATTAGCATCTGTTGCTGCGATTTTAGGTAAATTGCCAACTGTTGAAGAATATCAACAATATGCAACGAAAATCGATAGCATGGCAGACGACATTTACAAATATTTGAACTTCGACCAAATGGCAGACTATACAGAATCTGCTAATTCAGTTGATGTGAAAAAAGTAGATAAGAAAATTATTGCAGCTCAATTAACATAATGGGTTGAAATATTTCAAAAATAGGGGTTAGCAATAATCCCTATTTTTATTGCAATCTTATAAATTTTATTTCCTATCACCTTATTCAAATTTAACACTAAGCTATGCACTAAAGCTTATATCGCAATCATTCAATTTCAAATAGAACAATGCTAAAATAGCTTTTTTATCATTATGATAGGTATATATTTTGGATATTTTTCCGATTTCTCTCAAATTACAACAACAACGCTGTTTAATTGTTGGTGGTGGTCAAATTGCATATCGTAAAGCACAGCTTTTAGTACGAGCTGGTGCTATTCTTGATATTGTTTCTCCAAAAATCAATATAGAATTAGCCGAACTGATTAAACAAAGCAATGGTCATCATTATCAACAAAAATTTGCTGATTTTTTACAACAATATTCCAATTTACGCCATTATCGTTTAGTTATTACTGCAACAGATCATACTCAAACCAATCAACAAGTTTTTGAAACGTGTGAACAACAGAATATTTTAGTCAATAGTGTAGATGATGTTCCCCATTGTCGTTTTATGATTCCTGCCATTATTGACCGCTCACCGTTGGTGATTTCTGTTGCGAGTAATGGTACATCACCTGTATTATCTCGACAAATTCGTACACAACTTGAAATGTCTATTCCACAAGAAATGGGGTTATTAGCTGATTTTTCAGGACAATGGCGACAACAAGTCAAACAAAAAATTGAAAATCCAGAACAACGCCGTATTTTTTGGGAAAATATTTACGCTAGCCCAATTCGTGAAATGGTATTTAACCGTCAAATCGAACAAGCCAATCATGCCATGCAACAAGCATTAGATGATTGGACAATTCCACAAGGCGAAGTTTATTTAGTCGGTGCAGGACCAGGCGATGCAGAGTTATTAACTCTTAAAGCTTTACGTTTAATGCAACAAGCCGATGTGATTATTTATGACCGCCTTGTTTCACAACCCATTTTAGACTTATGTCGCCGTGATGCTCAAAAAATTTATGTAGGTAAAGCTCGCTGTCAGCATACTATTCCCCAACAAGATATTAATCAATTATTAGTGGATTATGCTCAACAAGGTAAACGTGTGTGCCGTCTTAAAGGTGGCGACCCATTTATTTTTGGGAGAGGTGGTGAAGAAATTCAGCATTTAATGCAATATCATATTCCCTTCCAAATTGTACCGGGGATTACCGCAGCTTCAGGATGTTCCGCCTATGCAGGTATTCCATTAACTCATCGTGATTATGCACAAAGTGTACGCTTTTTAACAGGTCATTTAAAAGAAGGCTCACCTGAATTACCTTGGCAAGAATTAATCTATGAAAATCAAACACTTGTTCTTTATATGGGCTTAGTTGGATTAGAACAAATTTGTCAAAAACTGATTGCACACGGTCAGCGAGCAGATATGCCAATTGCCTTAATTTCCAAAGGCACAACACCTGAACAAAAAATTGTGATTGGTACTTTAGCAGATATTGCCGATAAAGTAGCACAACAACAAATTAAAGCACCGACTTTAATCATTATTGGCGAAGTGGTAAAATTACACCAACAATTAAATTGGCAACATTCACATGACACAACATCCGTACATTAATCCACATATTCACGTTATTTTATATGAACCTGAAATTCCAAGTAATACTGGCAATATCATTCGCTTATGTGCCAATACAGGTGCAAAATTACATTTAATCAAGCCCTTAGGTTTTGAATTAGATGATAAAAAACTGAAACGAGCAGGTCTTGATTATCATGAATATGCTCAAATAAAAATTTGGGAACATTTTGATGACTGTTTGGCAGATTTAGCTACACAGAATATTAGTATCAATCAAATATTCCCTTTAACTACCAAAGGTTATAATACACCTTATACACTCAATTTAAATCAACCAATTGCCCTACTCATGGGTCCTGAAACACGTGGTTTGCCTGAACATATCCGCTTAAAATTTCCGCAAGAACATTGGATACGTTTACCAATGACTGAGCATTCTCGTAGTTTAAATTTATCCAATGCCACCGCAATTATCGTTTATGAAGCATGGCGACAACAAGGATTTCAAAATCATTGTTAATATTGGGTAAAATACGAACAAAATAAAATAATCATTGTCATAATGATGTATTTTTATCATACTTTAACCTAAAAATATGGCATAATATTCGGCTAATATTTTTATTGTTTAGATGTCGGAGATTGGTAATGCGTTTTGTTGATGAAGCAGTAATCAGTGTAGAAGCTGGCGATGGTGGCAATGGCGTAGCCAGTTTCCGCCGTGAAAAATTTGTTCCTTTTGGTGGACCAGATGGTGGTGATGGTGGTAAAGGCGGTAGCATTTATGTGGTTGCCGATGAAGATACCAATACCTTAGTCGATTTTCGTTATACTCGTAAATATCGTGCGGAACGTGGCAAAAATGGTGCAGGGGCAAACTGTACAGGACGTGGCGGTGAAGATATTATCCTAGAAGTACCAATTGGCACGACCATTGTCGATATGGATAGCGGTGATATTATTGGCGATTTGGTAGAGCACGGACAGAAAATTCTCGTTGCCAAAGGTGGCGATGGCGGTTTAGGCAATATTCATTTTAAATCATCAACCAACCGAGCACCACGCAAATGTACCACAGGATTTAAAGGCGAGCATCGAGAAATTCGTCTTGAGTTAAAAGTTTTGGCAGATGTCGGCTTGCTTGGTATGCCAAATGCTGGAAAATCAACCTTTATTCGTGCGGTGAGTGCGGCAAAACCAAAAGTTGCTGATTATCCATTTACCACAATGGTACCAAATTTAGGTGTGGTTGATGTGGATAGACATCGTTCTTTTGTCATGGCGGATATTCCGGGTTTGATTGAAGGTGCATCTGATGGTGCTGGTTTAGGTATTCGCTTTTTAAAACATTTGGCTCGTACACGCATTTTATTACACATTGTTGATGTACAACCGATTGATGGTTCTGACCCTGTATATAATGCCAAAGCGATTATGGCAGAATTGGAAAAATTTTCACCAACATTGGCAAAATTACCAATGGTATTGGTATTAAATAAACTCGATCAAATTAGCGAAGAAAGCCGTGATGAATGGTGTCAATATTTGCTTGATGAATTAAATTGGCAAGGTGCAGTATTTAAAACCTCAGGTTTATTGGCTGAAGGTACACAAGATGTTGTCTATTATTTGATGGAACAAATTGAACAACAACAAGAACTTGAGCAAGAAGACCCCGAATATGCTCAAAAAATGAAAGCATTCCGTGAACAGCTCGAAGCTGAAACACGAGAACAAACGCTCATGGCAAAAGAAGCCTATCGTCAAATGCGTAAAGCACAGCGTGAACAACGTCTCAATGCAGGTTTAGATGTTGATGACTATGATGATGTTGATGATTTTGACGATGACGATTTTGATGATGTTGAAGCCATTTATGTTCGTTAATAGCTAGGGATAAATCTATGTTACAACGTGATTTTTCAGCGTGTAAGCGTATTGTTATTAAAATTGGTTCAGCCTTATTAACGGCAAATGGTCAAGGTTTAGACACGGAGATTATCAATCATTGGGTAGGGCAAATTGCTGAATTGCATCAACAAGGGCATGATATTATTCTAGTTTCATCTGGTGCAGTAGCAGAAGGCATGGTGCGTATGAATTTAACGCAACGCCCAACTGATTTAGCTAGCTTACAAGCCTGTGCTGCTATTGGACAAATGGGGCTTATTCAAACATGGTCGAGTGCATTAGCACAATACGATATTCAAACTGCTCAAGTTTTACTCATTCATGATGATTTGGCTGACCGCAGACGGTATCTTAATTCGTGTGATACTTTGCATCAGTTGATTGAATGGCGTGTGATTCCAGTCATTAACGAAAATGATACTGTTTCGACTGAAGAAATGCGTTTTGGTGATAATGATACCCTATCAGCAATGGTTGCTGGACAAACGCAAGCGGATTTATTGATTATTTTAACAGACCAACAAGGCATGTTTGATAGTGACCCACGCAAAAATCCAAATGCAAAACTACTCTCTACCGTGCGAGCAATGGACGATACACTCTTTGATATGGCAGGCGAAGGTGGTTTGCTTGGGCGTGGCGGTATGATTACTAAAGTGCGTGCGGCTCGTTTAGCAGCACGTTCGGGTTGTCCAACCTTGATTGCCAGTGGTGAAAGTGAGTTTGTGTTAAAACGTTTGATATCTGGTGAAATGATAGGCACATTATTTACTGCTGATGATGATAGAATTACCGCTCATCAACAATGGCTTGCTGCACATCTACAAACATCTGGACGAATTATGATTGATGATGGTGCGGTAAATGCGATTAAACAACAACATCGTAGTTTATTGCCTGTAGGTGTGATTAAAGTCGAAGGACATTTTGAACGTGGCGATGTGGTAGAGTGTATCGACCAAAAAGGTGTGCGTATTGCTGTTGGACGTGTGAATTTTAGTTCTGAATCTGCCGATATGATTAAAGGTCTAGCATCAGATAAAGTGTTGCAAGTTTTAGGTGAAACACGTTCTTTAGAAATGATTCATCGTAATAATATGGCGATTTATTGATTATTATTTCATAGTATAAATTGCTACGTAAGAGCGGAATATTTTTTTCGCTCTTATTGATTATTTACTACTAATTACGACTAAAATCTTTAGAGAAAGAATAAATATAAGGAACCTCAAGCCAACGTTCATCAATAGCATAAATTATACAAACTCTATCTCCATAACGATAAAAATCATGGAAAAAATCTCTATTTTTAGGGAAATTAATCGTTTGTCGAGTTTGAGAATTTTCTATTGCCCAATATGTACGTTTGCCTTTACCCTGCCCAGTACTAAACTCTTGTTTAAACACACCACAAAACTCTTGTCTAGGTTTATCTTGAAATACATGACCCAATAAAATATCACTTGCTTTAAAAGACAAAGCAAATATAATTATACAGATGATACACATAATAAGTGTAAACATCATGTCTATGGATTGATTTCTATCCTCAGGTTTTTTATCTCCAGAATTAAGAAAAGCATTAAGACATATAAAAGGAATAGACAAAACAAACATATCTGTTGCTATAAATACATCCATATACTTCTCTTTCATAAGGAAAAATATAGCAAATACTATGTAAATTATAAAAGCAATTTTAATATGCTGTTTCACGAATGTTAATCCTATTTATCATTCATTCCGTACAGTTAAATTCATGACCTAGCCAATTATTGTAAGAGCAAAATTTTTTTGCCCTTACATAAAACTCATCTACTACAATGACCGAACTTATTCAATCAAGGCTTAACTGCCACTAAAAGTTGTATCGCATCAGGGCTAACCGTCATTTGATTGAGTGCTTCTATACCCTCTTGTTGCAATTTAATTAAACGGTCAATTTCATCTTGACGAATACTTGGATTGTATTGTTTTAAATGATTAAGGCGGTCAATCTCAAATTGCCAACGTTTTTGATAATTAGTCTTTGATTGCTCTTTAATTTGCGGTAGATGTTGTTGTGCTAATATCAATGCTTGTTCATAACGTTGTTCAATAATTTCTCGGCGAGCTTTCACCACCTGACGACAACTATTATTATCTAAATGGCTAATACATGGTTTTAACATTTGTGATTGAATTTTTTCCGATAAATCCTGCCCATTTTCATGTAAAAATACACGAATATATGGACGACTTAATGCCCCATGTACATTGAGATTTTTTGGTGCAATGACATTCACTTTAAACCATAATTCCATGACTAAAGTACCAGCTTTTAAAGCATTGGTTTTTAATAATGCAACATTAGTACTACCAAAACCTTGTGTGCAAATCACTTCAATCACACTTTCAATAAATGGATGTTCTAAAGTCAAAAATTGTACATCTTCACGAATTTGTGCTTGTTTGCGGTCAAAAGTTACTGTCATACCATCTTCGTTAATGTCCAGTCCTTGTACTTGCATTTGGTCGCTTGGTTTAATAATCAACGTACCATTACTCTGCTCTTCATAATCAATATTGGTCGAATTCATAAAGCGTTTCATAAATTGTGGCAATAGACTATGCTCATCATGCTCTTCCATTAAACGAACCAAATTACCTGCAACTACAGGACGACATGAATTATATTCCAATAATTTATCACGCCCATCGTGCAATTCAGCTTCTAAAGCTTGACGCTGTACATTAACTTCTTCCAATAAATCTTCAAATTGCTGACCTTTATCGGCTAATAAACAATCTTTTAATTCAGCAATAAAGTTTTCTTGCAAAGTTTGAGCTGTTGGTGAAATTTGATTAAAAATATTTAAGCCTTCATTATACCAACGGAACATACGCTCTTGAGCCGTTCCCATCACATAAGGCACATGAATTTGAATGCGATGTTTTTGTCCAATACGGTCTAAACGCCCAATACGTTGCTCTAAAATATCAGGATTCGCAGGTAAATCGAATAACACTAAATCACTGGCAAATTGGAAGTTACGACCTTCTGAGCCAATTTCTGAACAGAGTAAAATTTGTGCTCCATAGCTTTCTTCAGCAAAATAGGCAGATGCTTGGTCTCGTTCTAATAAACTCATCCCTTCGTGGAACATGGCTGTACGAATATTACCATGTAAACGTAATACGCTTTCTAAGGCTTCAACCACAGGTCCACTGCGTGCAATCAATAATACTTTTTTATGTTTTAATGGTGATTTTTTAAGCTCTGTTAATAGCCAATTGACACGAGGGTCAGTTTCCAACCATGCACCATCAAGTTGTAATTCTTCTGGCCACATTTGTTCACGCAACTTACCTGTGGTATTCCAACCTTCAGGCATGGTCAATGCTACTGGCTGACAATCTCGCCCTGCAAAACCTTGAATTGCTTCACGAGTATTGCGGAATAATACACGCCCAGTACCATGTCGGTCTAAAATTTCATGAATAGCACGCAAACGATGTTCTGGTGTATCTTCAGCCAAACGATAACCTAATAATTGTTCTAATGCTTCAAAATGATGCTCTTCTAATGGCAAATCTGTGATTAAATATTCTGCAATTTTAGCGGTATGTTGATACTGTGCCTCTTCATCTAAAAATTGTTCTAAATCATTAAAACGCTGTGGGTCAAGCAAACGTAAACGTGCAAAATGACTTTCAATCCCTAATTGTTCAGGTGTTGCAGTCAATAATAGTACACCTGCAGTTTGTTGGGCAAATTGTTCAACCAATTGATAACGGTCATTGCCTCCATCTTCACTATTCCACATTAAATGATGGGCTTCATCAATCACCAACAAATCAAAACCTGCTTGTAAGGCTTGTTCTCTTAAATCTTCATGGTCTAATAATAAATCAATACTCGCAATAATACATTGTTCAGTCAAAAATGGATTGGTTTCTTCATCGTGCTCACGAATACTTGCTGTACGTGTTAAGTCAAAAATTGAAAAATTCAAATTAAAACGGCGACGCATCTCTATCATCCATTGATATTGTAATGAGTCTGGTACTAAAATTAAAATCCGTTCAGCACGTCCGGTTTTTAATTGTTGATGAATAATCAATCCCGCTTCAATAGTTTTACCCAATCCTACTTCATCAGCCAATAACACACGTGGTGCAAAACGTTTACCAACTTCATGTGCAATATATAATTGATGTGGAATTAGTCCAACCCTTGCTCCAACTAGACCTTTTAGCGGGCTGTGATGCATTCGTCCTTGCATTGCCATCACTTCTAGGCGTAAATCATACCAATCTTTAAAATCAATTTGGCTAGCTAATAAACGGTCTAACGGTTTTGATAACTGAATATGAGCACCTAGACGGGTTTCATTTAATATTTTACGTTCGGCACGTTGTTGTTCATCGTACCGAATCACATGATAACGCATTACGCCTGCAACATTTTCAGTATCTTCAATTAGCCATACATTTTGCTCTTGGTCTGTAATTTCATCGCCAATATGGAAAATAATACGCGATAAAGGTGCATTATTGCGAGCATAAACTCGTGTTCCCTCACTTTTGGGAAATAGAATGCTCACAGAACGCTCATCTGTATCAATCACTACACCTAATCCTAATTCTGTCTCAGTATCAGACAACCAACGCTGACCAATAGCAAATTGTTGCAATTTTTTCACCTTATTTATAGTATGGAAAACATAATAATATCATAAAATCCACATATACAGTACACAATCATTATTTATGGTTTTATGACTTATCACCAAGTGAGTATCTTTATTATTTTATTATAACACAATCCATCATATTACATCATTTTTTATATTATCTTTTTTAAATTAAATGCTTAATTAATTCAATGTGATAACTTTACTTATTTGCAGTAAAAAAGGAGATGATATACATCTCCTTTCTTTTCATTAATGATGATTATTTAAAACGCTCATCTTTAATTTCAACATAAGCACCTGAGCGTACTTCACGCAACCAATTTTCCATTTCAGTTTGATATTGACTATCCCCTAAAATTTGACGTGCCATATTACGTTGATTTTCTTCTGTCATGTCATATTGGCGAGTATCTGTTACTTGTAAAATATGCCAACCAAATTGGGTTTGAAAAGGCTGACTAACATGACCCACTGGTGTACTTTTCATCACCACTTCAAACTCAGGTACCATTGTACCTAAATTGACCCACCCCAAACTACCACCATCACGGGCAGAACCTGTATCGGTAGAAAAAGTTGATGCTAATGTAGCAAAATCTTCACCGTTTACCGCACGCTGATACAAGACATCAATCATATGTTTAGCATCTTGCTGACTTACAATTGTTGTTGGTTGAATTAAAATATGACGTGTTTGATATTGTGGTACAATTTGCTTTTCAGCTCCAGCACGGCGATCCAAAACTTTTACCAAATGCACACTACCATCTTGTCCTTGAATCAGCTCCGACACTCCACCAGCTTGTAAAGAACTCACACGCACCGCAAGCTCTGCTGGAATTTCTGATAACTCTTTCCAACCTAAATCTTGAGCAATAACTTGATTGGCTATATGGCTATATGCCTGACGAATATTTTGTACCGATTGCCCTTGTTGCAATTGTTGTTGCACTTGCTCTGCTGTTGTACGAGCATTATCTCCTGCTATACGTAAATGTACCACATGATATTGACTACCAGTCGATGCTTGACCTGCTGGAGACTTTAAAAAATTATCAATATCTTGGTCGCTAATCTTGATACGAGACATCACCATTTGCTGACTTAAACGCTGAATAGCTAAATCTTCTGCTAAACCTGCACGCAAACTTGCATAAGTATTAGCTTGTTTAGCATCAACTTGTTGTTGAAACTCTTCTAAACTATTTGCACCTGCTTGTTTAGCAATATTTAGCATTGCTGTATTGAGCTCTTGCTCACTCACTTTCACGCCATAACGTTTCAGTAAATTTTTTTGTGCTTGACGTAAAATCAGTTGGTCTAATACACGCTGTTGTAACATCAGTTGATTAGCTACTGTTTCACCCTGTGCTTGTAGTTGCTTACTATAGAGTTCAACGCCTTTTTTTAAATCGCTTTGTAAGATAACCCCATCATCAACTACGGCAACAATACTATCATTTATTTGAGCAAAGTTAGTCGTACTCAACCCCATCATAGCAACCAGTACAGTTGCTTTAAATGTATTCTGCATTAATTTTTTCATTAGCGTTGTGTCCACATCTGATTCGTTTTGTTAAAACCTAATACTCGACTTTCTAATAAACTGTTAAATTTATTATTAAAGCCACCTAAACCTTTTAAGGTAAACTCTGCCATGATTGCACGATTTGCTTTGATATCTGGCGAGTTTGGATCATCTAAATCATTATAATAAGACCGTCCATAAACAGATACGCCCCAACAACATGATTCATAATTAACCCCTGCAAGCATATCTCGCCATACATTGTTATCAATATCATATTGTACATGACCAACTATTCGCCAGTTATCTTTTACAGGCTGAATAAATGAAAACATGGCTTGGTCATAAGCAGTTTGACGACCTTGTATTTCTTGACGATTAAAATAACCTAAATTATATAAATTACCTTTATCGCCTGTGTAATAAATTTGTATATCACGTTGTGCATTTGTACCAGAAGAAGTCCATGCGGCATTGGCACTCATAGACAGATTTTCTGTAAACTGGCTACCTACACTTACAATTGGACCTGTGCGACGTTCCGTTTCTACATCACGCAAGGTAACACGGCGATCTTCAAAAAAGAAACTTTGACCGATACCAGCACGCAAACGTTCTAAGCCTAATTCATCAAACACACGATAATTCACGCCCAAACTTAAGAAATTATTATCATCTAAACGGTCATGTCCATAAAATCGTGTAGAGCTAAATAACTGGTCATAATTAATAGATGCTGTTGTAGTATCAAAATTTGGGTTATTTGTTTGATTTTTATAGCCTGAATAAGCATAAAAAGCACGTGGCGAAATTTGCTGTAAAAACTTACCTTGCTTTTCAAAGTTTAAGCCCATATCTAGCGTAAATTGTGGTACAACTACCGAATTATTATCATTTTTAGCAAGATTACGACTATTCAAACTATCACGATCATACCATGTATTAATGCTTTTTACACCAATACTTGGCACAATAAAACCATAAGGCTGGCGATAATTATAACGTAATGCTAAACTATTATAAAAACGTGTACCACTGGTTTCAATGGCTGACATATCTCGCACATTTTTCTTAAAATAAGCGGTGTCATTATCATATTCAAATTGCCAACCTTTAATATCACTCCCTTTCACATAATTCAGTAAAAATTGTGGTAAACGAGCATAAGGACGTTTATCATCACTCACATCTTTATCTAAAGTCTGGAAACTTTCTACTTTAAGCTGGGCATTTAGACCTTGAATACCATTAGCATAATTTAAACGTAATGCACGGCGTAAATTTAAGTCAGTATGTGTACTGGTATTTTGGCTTAAGTCAGAGAAAAAGTCTTTATCTGACGCATAATTATACTCGCCTGATAAGTCAAATTGTGGATTAATTTTCCAATAATGTAAAGCATGAAAATCTGCACGTTTTTCACCATATTTACGGTCAGATGGTAAATAACCTCCCCATAACTTTCCGCCACCAAAATTCTCTGTCAAATAGCGAAATTCTCCATCAAGCATAACCCCTCTATCCGTCATAATACGTGGTGTTAATGTTGCATCATAATTTGGTGCTAAATTTAAATACACAGGCGTAGCAATTTGTACACCACCATTATTCGTATAACCAAAATTAGGTGTTAAAAGACCTGTCGTACGTCTATCATCTATCGGAAAATTAAAATATGGAACTGATATCACAGGTGTATTTTTAATATACAGTTTAGTACCTTTAGTAACACCACGTCCTGTTTCCTGATTTAATTTAATTTCTTTGGCTTTAATTTTCCATGTTGGCGATTTACTTGGTGCACAGGCTGAATAACTTGCTTCTTGTAAAATTACTTCATGCGTATTTGGACGAGAAATCTTTTTTGCGTAACCATGTGCGTGTGTTTGCTCACTAATATAATAGCTACTTTCCAAGTCGCCAATTTGTTGTTTTAAGTTATAACGAATACTATCACTTTGTGCTACAATACCATTTTGAGCCATTTCTACACGACCTTGTACAGTAGCATAAGTTTGTGTTGGATCAATGGTAACTTTATCAGCACGAATTTTACGACCCATCTGCTCAATTTGTACATCGCCAATTAATTCAGAATCGCCAATAGGGTTATAATAACCATAATCTGCATGAATAATCGTTTCGCTATCTTCTAAATCAGCAGTCGGTGTTTTTGCTGAGACAGGCGTAACCCAAGTTCCCTGACAAAAACGATTAAAATGCTTTAATTTTTTATTATCAACATATTGTTGTAATTCACTATTAGGCTGATAATAACGTTCAAAAAATGATTGTCCTGCATATTGTTCATTTTGCGGTGCAATTGGTTTGACCTGTGGAGCTTTAGTCTCAATTTGTTGTTGAGTCTCGGTGTCTAGTTGTAGTTTGTCTTGCTCAGCTGATGTTTTTACCATTTGTTCTAATGGTTTAGGTTCATCAACCTGATTAACCGATACCAATCCTACTTTACCAACTGATTCAATTTCTACACTTGCATTCTCTTGTGCATAAGCCAATGAATAACTTGAGCAAAGTGTCATTATTGTCACTGCTAGACGATTCATTTGAAATTTTATCATCTTACTCTACCCCATAAACCCTAAACTTTAAAATCTTCACCCAAATATACACGGCGAACAGTTTCATTGGCAAGAATTTCCTCTGGCAAACCTTCCGCAATCACAGCACCCTCACTCACAATATAAGCACGCTCACAAATTGCTAAAGTCTCACGCACATTATGGTCAGTAATCAACACACCAATACCACGTTGTTTCAGTGTTTTGACAATATCCATAATATCACCTACAGAAATTGGGTCTACACCTGCAAAAGGTTCATCAAGGAGCATAAATTTAGGATTCGCTGCTAATGCACGAGCAATTTCAGCACGACGACGTTCACCGCCAGATACACTCATACCTAGCGAATTTTTAATATGCGTAATACGAAAATCTGCCAATAACTGCTCTAATTGCTGTTGGCGTTGGACTTTATTTAAATCTTTACGCATTTCTAAAATTGCCATAATATTTTCCGCAATGGTTAATTTGCGGAAAATCGATGCCTCTTGTGGTAAATAACCAATCCCCTGTTGGGCACGTTCATGCATAGCTAAAGCTGAAATATCTTGATTATCCAAGAAAATTGAACCTTTATCCATACGCACCAAACCCACAACCATATAAAAGCTTGTGGTTTTACCTGCACCATTTGGACCAAGTAGACCGACAATTTGTCCACTTTGCATTTCAAATGAAACGTCCTTAACCACCCAACGCTTATTATAGTTTTTTGCCAAATGACGAATGGTTAAAGTCTGTACTCGACTTTCACGCATTAGTCTCTTGCTCCTGGAAAGGATTTTTGACTTGATGGCGGAATAACAAGTTGTACACGACCTGATTTAGAGCCTGTTGCTTCAACATCTCCCTTATTCATGCTATAACGTAAGGTTTCTGCACGCATAATTGCACCATCTTGATTAAGATATGCACCACCAGATAAAGTAATAATACCTGTTGATGCATTATAAACAATCTTTTGTGCTTGACCTTGAGCAATTCCTTTTTCAACATGGATTTGCTGTTGGAATTTTGCAGGACGACCCGTTGCTGTTATACTACTAATTTCACGTTTAGCATTTAAATGAGCGACGATAGAATCCGCTTGTACTTTTAATGTCCCTTGTTGAATGACAACATTACCTGAATAAGTCGTTACCCCTGTTTTGTCATTATAAGTCGCACGGTCAGCAGACAAAGTAATTTGCTGATTACGGTCAGATGGAATTGCAAAAACTGTACTTGTGGTAGCCAATAATAGCCCCATAACCGAAATTTTTACCAAAGATTTATTCTGGTGCATATTGACCTCTTATACTAGAAAATTCATATAAACCTGTATTTAAGTCAGCAGATAGCCCCTGACTACTAAACATGGCATGATTGGATTGTACTAAGACTTGATGTGTCGTTTCAATACGTTTTTGTTTAGGATAAACAGTTAATTCAGCAGTTGTGAGTTGCATATCGCCTTGTGGTGTAATTTTAGTTACAACCACCCCATCAGATAAAATCACTTTTTGGTTATTGTCATAACCATTGACGGTTTTAGCAAAAAATTTTGTATCTTCTTGACCCTGCTTAAACATTGTAGCAGTAATATTTGTCATTTGCGATTGCTCTGTTTTTAAATCTTGTTGTAAATTATCAATAATAGCTCGCATTTGTAACTGTCCTTGTTCATCACTTTTCATGACCTGTACATTTTGAGCAGAATACATGAAGTTACTAGGCTGTTTTACCTCTAATTTTGCACGTTTACCCGCAAAATAATAGTAACTACCGCTTAATATTGCCACCACGATGGCAACAATATATAGCAATTTATGTTCCATATTCAATATCATGACCTAACGCTACGCTCTACACTTTTAAAAATTCATTCAGTAAACGTTGATATTCACCTTTAGCTGTCAATAAAATATCACATACTTCACGCACTGCCCCACGTCCGCCATAGGCTTGGGTAACAAAATCTGCACGATAACGCAATTCACTATGACCATTCGGTACTGTTACTTTCATACCAGCAATCGCAAAAGCAGATAAATCTGGCCAATCATCACCCATATATAAACAATCACTCGGTTGTAGACCTAAGTTTGTACACGCCTCTTTCAGTGCTACGCCTTTATCTTCACGCCCTTGAAAGACTAAATCAACCCCCAAATCACTCATACGTTTTTCAACAATATAACTCTTACGCCCTGTAATAATAATTACTTTTATGCCTGCTTTTTGTACCAATTTCATGCCTAAACCATCACGAATATCAAATGATTTAATTTCATCACCTGTATTCGTCAAAGTTACAAAGCCATCACTTAAAATCCCATCAACATCTAAAACTAAGGCTTGAATATGTTTTGCACGCTCTAATAATGGAAAAGAAATCATTAACTTACTCCTGCTTGAATTAAATCGTGCATACTAATCACACCAATTACTTTACGCTGTTCATCAACCACAATAAATTGATTAATTTTTTTATCACGTAATTGCTCCAAAGCTTCCACTGCACGCAATTGCTGACCAATGGTATAAGGATTTTGTGTCATCACATCTTGAACAGGCATATCAACACTTAAACCATGCTGACGTTCAATTAAACGACGTAAATCACCATCGGTAAAAATACCTAATAACACATCATTGTCATCAACCACTGTGGTTAAACCTAATCGCTTAGCACTCATTTCATATAATACTTCATTCAGTGGCGTTGATGGTTTAACTTTAGGCAAACTCTCACCTGTATGCATTAAATTTTCTACATGTAATAATAAACGCTTACCCAATGCACCAGCAGGATGAGAACGAGCAAAATCATCAGCAGTAAAACCTCGTGCATCCAATAAAGCTACAGCTAAAGCATCACCCAAAGCCAATGTTGCAGTTGTGCTTGATGTTGGTGCTAAACCCAATGGACAGGCTTCTTCTGACTCACCTAATGTTAAAGCCACATCAGCATTTTGTGGCATAGGTCCTTTATCATCACGGCTAATGGTAATTAATGGCACACCCAAACGTTTAATAAGTGGCATTAACATCATAATTTCATCACTTTTGCCTGAATTAGAAATCGCAATCAATACATCACCTTTTACTAACATTCCTAAATCACCATGCCCAGCCTCTCCCGGGTGCATAAAAAATGATGGTGTTCCTGTAGATGCAAAAGTGGCTGCCATTTTACGTCCAATATGTCCTGATTTACCCATTCCTGTTACCACAACACGCCCTTGACAGTTAAATAAAATCTCACAAGCACGGTAAAAACGCTCATCAATTTGTTGAGCTAAAATTTGCAACGCTTTTTGTTCTATTGCCAAAGTTTGGCGAGCAATGGTTTGATAATTCATCGGATTCATCATCATTCAGACTAAAATATTGTTTATTTTAGCATATCTTACACTATGATTGGTTAAAATCTGTAGTAATGATGTGAATTTAACATAATTATAGTAAATTCAATTCAAAATGGAACAGTAGGGGCGAATTATATTCGCCCAAGTAATTGATTTTACAAAGGGTTTATGTAATAAACCCCTACATTTATTGTATTATTCTGATATAAATCGACTATATTATTAAAATGTTTTTTGTAGTTTAATATTCACTTCATGTGCATCATAATCATAAAACCATGAAATATTACTTTTCATTTTGCTATATTTATAGCCTAATACAGGATAAAATCCTTTAAAATTCATATTTGGCATGGCATAAGATAAAATATAATTTTGCTCCTTATTTCGAGCAGGTTTTGGGTCAATCAATACATTTTCCATTTGATAATTTGTTTGTTTAAACATCGCCAAAGCTGTTAAATTAGATTGGTTATCAAACACATGATAAGCCCCTAAACGAGCAGTATATTGTTTAAATGAATTAGTATCATCATTGATATTTTTATCAGCATAATTTGCCCCCATAAAAGCTAATGTTTTAGGCGAAAGTTGATAACTGAATGTTAAATAAGTTGTAAAAATATTGCCATTATAATACTCTTTATTAAGACTGTTTTTAAAATTATTCTTTTGATATTCACTTTGTAAATTTAATCCTATTTTTTCATTAAGTTGATTATTATAATCGACTCCTAACCCATAAGCATCATACATTGATTGTGCTGAATGACGATAATGTTCATAAAAGGGATAAAGATTCAAACTCTGTTTTGCATTTTGGAATTTATAGCCCAATGCAGTATTGACCGTTTGCTGACTTTGGCTTGATTCAGTATCATAAATTGAACCATACGCTAAGGTTTTAAAATACAATGAATGTTGCTCATGCAATGGAATATGTTTAGCGATTGTCGCATTATATGTCCATAATCCATCACTCACAGCGGATTCTGCAGTACGTAATTGTGTACAAATTTGTTGCCCATTGATGATAAATTGTGTATAACATTGTGAACCACCTGATTTTTGATTAACATTATTATTATAACTCATACCGACTGCAATAGATCCTTGCCATTGAAAACGTTGTGCAATCGCTTGTAAATAAATATCAATAACTTCTTGAATTTGTTCAGGTAACTGCGGATAAATCGCTTGAAAATGCTGTTTCGCCTCTTCATTTTTATGATTTTCAAATAAAATGCGAGCTAATTCTAAACGCCCTCGTGTAAAATCAACATCATATTCAAGCATGGTTTTAAAATAGTGTTCAGCTTGTTTATAATCACGTTTTGATTTCGCTAAAATTCCTTTAGAAAAATAAACAATCACAGGGCTATAATATTCTAATTGCTGATAACGCTGTAAATAATGATTTAAATCTTGCCAATCTTGTTGATTAATGGCTATAAATATCGCCTGTGTTAAACTTGCCTCATTGTCTTCCACATGATTTTGATTTTTTATTGCTGTGATTTTATCTAAAACTTCTGTGCCTGATAATAATTGTTCTTGTTGTTGCTGTTGCGTGAGTTTATATTGTTGTTCTAATTGATGGCGATTTTGCTCATCAGTTGCCCAAACATTAACTGTCATCAAACAACTCAATACACACACAGCTATTTTGTTCATATTCCACTCATCTTTTAAAATATAAATAAGATTGTTAAGCGGTTATTCCTAACAATCTCATGATGTTAAATTTTGCACAATAAACTCCTAAATTAAATTTTATTAACATAAAATTGAAATTAAATTTAGGAGTTTTTACTATTTAATGCCCTATAACAACTCATTGTTTGCTACCGCCAAAGGCTGTATCAAATTTGCTGTTTGCACCACCAAAAGTCGCTACACCTGCCACAGAAGCTGCATTTGTACCAAAGAATTGACCTTTAATGTCTCCTTCAACCTTACCATTCGCAACCGCTTTACCAGTAATTTCACCTAAATTTCTAGTTTTAAATGAACCATCAATACTTAAAGTATTGGTAACATTCGCTCCGCCATTCACTGCACGGTTTAAATTACCTGCAATAGTTTTAGCTTTAAAATCAGCTTTTAACGTACCTGTCAATAAATTGTTTGCTGCTGCAGTTGTAGAGTTACCAGTCCAACCATTCCACACATTACCGACTTGACCATTATATTGGTTAATACCCACGACATTATAGGTTGCTGTACCTGTTGTTGGCACACTTAAACCATCAGTTTTACCCACATAATATACGGTACGGTCTTTATCGCTTGCTGATGTGGTACTTGCTTGGTGCCACTCGCCAAAGTAAACATTGTTTGGTAATTCTTTATAAGAGAATTTACCTAAAGTTGAATGGTCTGGTACTCGTGGTAATTTAACCCATTTATTCATATCCAACTGAACCACGCCAGCAGAATCTTGACCACCGACATTCATCACAACACGAGTTGTAGTTCGTTCTGCTGTTGCACGTAAATTTGCAATATCTACAAATTTGTTATTAACCTGAGAGCCATTAGTGGTATTAATAACGGCAATACCTGAATTACCAATTTGGTCTGCTTTATGTGATGGCTCAAATTTTTCACCGTTTACAATAATAGCATCTCCAACTGCACCCACACGTACTTTAGCTTCATTACTTGAATGACCTACTACACCAGCATGAGCTACACCAACCGCGAAACCTGAGATGGCAACTGCCACCGCTAATTGTTGAATTTTCATAGAGTTTACTCCATTGAAAGATTAATCTTAAATTTAAATATAAACTTAATGATTTTAATTATCATTAAGTTTATACTTAAATCATACAGCGTTTTAAAATTGATTGCAAGCACTTTTTTCAATTTTTTTACTATTTGGTATTTTTTTATGATAAAAGAATGGCAAGCCCTGTTACAGTCTTACCATTCTCTACACTAAGCGAGCAAATTAAAACTTATAATCAATACCTAATTTAAAAGTACGCCCCGGTGCTGGGAAAACCGTACGTGTTAATGCATCTGGGTGATATACATTAGTTAAGTTTGTACCAATCAACGATAATTTTAAATTCGGCATAGGTTTATAGTCCATATAGGCATCAACTGTATAGTAAGATTTCCATACATCACTACCAGTTCCTCTATTGAGAGTATCTCCCCAGCATGCAATCACACCTTGACATTCAGCTTTCAATTTTTTGAAATTTGCACTACTTTGATAGCTGACACGGCTACCAAGCACCAAACGGTCATCTAAAAAGCGTGAACCTACACTTAAGCTAACAGAATGCTTTGGCGGAATCGCTCCACGCAAATAGCCATTAGGAAAACCACCTGTAAAACAAGTTCTCGTATTTGGGTCATATTTGTACAACTTACCTAATTTTATCTGAGCTCGTGCATCACACATTTCACTCTTCATTAAGTAACTATAACTTATATCAGCAAATACTTTACCTGTATCCATACGCCCTTGTAACTCGATGCCTTGTGTATCTAAGCGTTCATATTGCGTAAAAAAGTTCGATAAAGCACTTTCGTTACGGTCAATCACATTGGTTAAACGATTGCGGTAATAGTTCAATTTAATATCCGCATTTTTCCAATTTGGTAGCCAACGGGTTAAATCTTGTACATAGCCTACTTCTAAATTTTTAGCCACTTCAGGCTCTAAATAATCAATGAGCAATTTACCCCAACTATTTGGATCAATTTTATACGGATTTTGTGAAAAACCTGCTAAACCTTCATACATCGAAGGGAAGCGTGTAACTTGATTATAACGTGCATAAATACGGTTATACGGTGTAAACGCATAACTAATCGAAATAGAAGGGTCAAACTCACCTTTATATTTGCGTTTACCCAAATCCGCAAGTCTAAAGCCCTCGCCCCATAACCCATCACCTACACCCCCCGAAAAAAACTCACCTTCTCGTTTAATTAAATGTGTTTGATTATAGGGAGCGGTTTCTGCTGAAAAACGCCCATTTTTATCGGCATACCATTTATAATTACCTCTATAAAAGAAATCATCTCTATTATTTGTACGTACACTATAACCATCATAGCCATGTTTTGTTTTATAATCTTCAAGATTTTTGGCAATAAAAGCATTTAATTCATCAAATTTTGCTTCTCTCTCATCATCATCCTCAATATCCCAAATGCCCCATTTCCTAGATAAAGCAAACCAATCAAATAGTGTCTCTTTTTCTTCTTCAGTTGGATTATACTGTACTGAATACCATTTAAACTCATTCATTTCAGGGTGTTTCCATTCGCCTTTAGCTACTTTTTCTTGTAAAAAAGTATCCTCTAAGCTGGCTTTACCCCAACGCCCACCCAGTTGAATATTGAGTTTATCCGTCGCTTGCCAGTTTAAATGCGTCCAAAAACTATGCTCATCTCGTTCGCCTGCTTTCGGTGGAAAAATATAGGAAGAAATATTATCACCCCATTCACATTGACCATCAGCATTAAACCCAGTATAGCAGAATTGCGGTATCGGAGACATAGAAGCAGTTTGTTTCTGACGATGTAAATTATAGCCTAGCGTTAAATTTAAATTATCTTTTAACTGGAAATTATTACTTAAATCAAAACCATATTGTTTATTACGCACCAAATGTAAAGCAGAATTAACAATTTCTGTTACGCTAGGATTTAAATCATGCCCCATTTTTTCTTTATATTTTTGGCGTATCTCATCTAACTGAGCTTGACTAATTTTACAAGATAAATCAAAAGATGTTGTTTGCAAAACATAACCATCACTTTTTAAACAGCCTGAAGCAAGTAACATTTTTGCAAAATCCTGCTCATATATAGCATCAGCCCCTCTTGGTAATGCAATCGGTGCACCACTACTATTATTATGGCTCGTAGTTTTACTATACCATGCACTGGTTTTTAAATTCAGCCAACGGTTTTGCTCTGGATTGATTTTATAGTCAATACGCCCTGCATTTTGCTCAACGATAGCAGGTGTCCATTGCACACCAATGGTTGTATTTGGTCCATAATCGAACACATTTTTCATGATTTCTGAATAGACAGAGCGTGTATTCATTACTTCGCCATATTGTATATCGCTTTTACGCCAGCTTAGGTTAATTTCTTGACCTTTTGGTAAATGCCAATTATTTTTAAGTAGCCAAGTTTCATTTTTACTGCCTGTATTTGGCACTTCATAGCTTGGTGGCATAATTTCTGCAAAATTAATCACATCATCATCATCTCTGTTATCCGTTTTACCGAATTTAGTATAATAATCGCTCGCATTGCGTGAGCCTGAAAAGTAGTTCCCTTGTTCACGTTTGCTATAAGCGACCATCACATCGGTTAAATCATTTTTTCCTGCAACAGCAAAACGCAAGGCATAATCATCAAAAAATTTATTTTTACCACTATTTTTCAATGGTGTATAAAGTTGTGGATTAGCATCACCAAATAATGTCCAAAAATTTTCACCTTCATCAAAGCGTTCGCCATAGTTAATTTTTGGATAGCGTGGTTTTACCGAGTTATTATTGGTTTCGTATTTGACACTTACCCCCCAATTTTTACCATCAATAAGCACATCTTTAGCATCAATAGTATTGAGCATTACCGCACCGCCAACCGCTAATGGCATACCATGATTCAGCTCAGTTGCTCCTTTATAGGCACGCACTTCGCTGATTAAGTTTGGATCTACATAAGTACGGTTATTGACCCCTGAATAACCACGATACACGGTATATTCAGAACGTGTACCATCAACTACAACAGGAATACGCCCTTCGCCTTGTAGACCACGAATATTGGGAGAAATCGCCCCATTATTGCGTGAATCACTACTATGTACGCCTGCCACACCGCTCAATAAATCAGCTGGATTTACCCCTTTATAACGTTCGACTTCTTCTTTTTCTTTGTAAATACTAACAATATTCTCTTTGAATTGTTCTTTTTTACCCTGTTCATAACGAGTTTCTTGTTCCGCAGTAACTTCGATGGTTGGTAACTCTTCAGCCTGTACTGCGGTGCTATTTTCTGTATTAGCAAATGCAGAATGACTCATCGCAATCGCTAACGCTAATGCGGACATTTTCCATAATACAGCTACAACTTTGCTGTTCTTCACACGTTTTTTCAGCATAAGACACCTTTAAAAATAGGATAAATGATAATTAATATTATTAGTATTATAATAAAAATATTAAGTTTTGCAATATTTTTTTTACCATTTGTTATTTTTTTAATTATAGTAAATTCAATTTATAACTGGACAGTAGGGGCGAATTATATTCGTCCAAGTAATTGATTTTACAAAGGGTTTATGTAATAAACCCCTACATTTGCTGTTATTGTTCTGATATAAATCGACTATAAAAAGTCATTATCAACTCATATTAAGTTATTGATTTTTTTCTGATGGTATAATGATTATCCACCTATACAAATTTGAATATTTTAAATCATATCAATATATTATGATTTTAAGTTAAGAATAGCGTTATTAAAATTAAATTTCATAAAGAAATAAATTCCAACTTGTTAAGTTGTTATTGAAGCTACTAAAATATATTTTTATTTTCAATAAGTGATGATAAGTTAAACCTAAACTGACTTTAAAATAAACTGTTCAAATTCAGGTAAAAATGTTTCTTGTACAATAAAACAACTATTTCGCCAAATATAACGATTTTGTCTTGTCCATCCTTGCTCTAATTGAATAATACGACGCTGACAATCACTCGGCACATAGCGAGAAAACAACAAATGTCCCATTGGACGATGTTTCAAAGTTTTAAATCGGCGAGCATGAGTCTGCATACTTAAAATGGGAAAAATACTTTTAGCTTGCACCCAAGCTTGCCGATTTACTCCTAACAAATAGCTTTCACGCACCCATGCAACATGATGATATGGCATATCTAACCATAAACTATCCTGTAAAGTTAAACGCTGATAATATTCCGCTTGTAATTGTACAGCAAATTGCCCTTGTGCTAATTGTGTTAATTGTTTAGTTAATGAGCCTTGTGCGTATAGCCACGACTGTAAATGCTTAGGAATAGCTAATTTATTCATAATATAGCAACCATTGTTAATTGCTTTTGAATAGTTTGTTGTAAGTAATCAGCATCTACCCAAATTGTTAAATTATTCATAATCATCTAAAATAAAAATATAAATAAATCATAAGCAAAAAACCTATTTATTACCCTGCTAAAACATTGTAAATAAATAGGTTTTTAAATTAATCTAAATATTATTGAGTTTGCATCACTAAATTATCCATTTTCTTTTGGAAATATGCAGATTTAATAAAGCGTGCTTCAACATTCCAAGCATTTGCAAATGAATTCATATCATCTAAATCATGTAATACAAAATTTGCATTTGGACAAATTTCCTTAAATTCATTCATCTTCTCTTGTAACTCTGCCGCACCATTCGTGTCATGTACTTGTTTATTGAAATCTGTATGTAAACCAATAATATCCATTGGAATACGCTCTAAAATCGTCTTACTTAACAATAATGTACCGAAACCACGCACCGCAATATCAACACCTTGTTTCTTCAACTCTGCAATATAGTGTTGCGAAATACCTACATTTTCACTTAACGCTTTTTCAGAGAATTGCAACACTAATGGACGTTGTTGCTGACCGCCAATCATTTTCGCCAATTTCCCTACTAATTCTGGAAATTGTGGATTGGTTAAAATGTGCTGATTTAAATTTACCACAATACGTGAATTTGGATATTGTGTTACAAAATTATGTAATTGCTTACTTGCTTCAATTACCATCCAGCGGTCTAATTCAATTGACAACTCTGGAGCTTCATTCAAGTCTGGCATATCAACTAAATCTTTCCACGCATTATCATAAATAAATGATGATGATACTTCATAAGTAAACATCATACTATCATCTTTATCATAATATTGTTGGAAACGCAATGAAACTAAACCATGCTGTAAATTTTGTTGTAAACTCTTCAACATCGGCGACCAATCTGCACTTGATGATGTAGTAGGTTTAATCATTGGTACAGGTGTTCCCACTGTAGCAGGTGCAATAGGCTCAACAATAGGAGCTGTTGGAGCAATAGGCTCTATTTCAACAGTTTGTACTGCAACAGGTTCGACTACTGGTTCTACTTTATCCAATGCTAATTCAATGCTTGGCTGCTCAATCTCTAATGACAAACCAGATATTGTAGGTGCAGTTGTTTCAGGTTCATCAAGTTGTAATGATAAACCATCTAACTGTATTTCAGGTTGTTCAATTTCTAAAGACAAACTAGGTTCAGCCACCGATGTTGTCATCGGCTCTAACTCAAGACTTAAGCCCAAATCACTACCTACAGGAGCCGATGGAACGACTGGTGTATCTAATGGTGCAATATCCAATGATAAGTCTAAGTCCAATGAATCATTTAATGGATTCGCTGTTACTGGTTCAATCACTGGAGCAGAAGTTGCAATATCTGTCTCTAAACCTAAATCAAGGTCTAAATCTAAATCACCAATCGTTGATACTGGTGTATTCACTTGTGCTACAACAGGCTCTATATCCATTTCTAACGCAACAGATGGCACTGGGGTAGCCACAGGTGCAGGCGTTTCTTCAATTAAGCTTAAGAAATCATCATTGGCTTGTACTTTTGCTTCTGGTAATGATGTATCGTACGCTTGACCAACTACCGCTAAGAAACTCTCATCATCGTATTGTTGTTCAGTTAAAACTTGATAACCTAAACGTAAATTTAATGGTAAAGTTTTATCAGCTATAGTCAATAATTGCGGTTTTTGTAATGATTTTAAACTACTTAAACGTGCATCTA
Organism: Moraxella sp. ZY210820; assembly: GCF_030674635.1. NCBI lineage: Bacteria > Pseudomonadati > Pseudomonadota > Gammaproteobacteria > Moraxellales > Moraxellaceae > Nasibacterium > Nasibacterium caprae. The sequence goes on from NZ_CP089978.1 coordinate 1,517,521, forward strand.
ATACCGCTTGAGATTCAGTTTGCACCAAAGTAATATAAGTCAATGGATCAATACGATATACCGTAGCATCATTATAGTCTTGTAAATATTTAGTTACCTCACGGAAATAATTTAGCTTTTCTTCCCAATGAGCTTCTAAAATTGCCTCAGGGCATTGTTTTAATCCCATCACCACTAAAGTATTAAAATTTGCTGGGTTGTTTTTGATATGACGCATCATTGACAACATCGCTGATGATAATGGATGGATTTTTTCACCGCCCAACGCACTACCTTTGCCTTCAATGGTATCAACAATCAGTTGAACTGCACCATCTTCCGCAGGAAAATATTCTAATTTCAAATAGCTATGTGTTGCATTAGGATTACTGGTACTAATTTCTAAACCAGTTTGCTCAAATTGACCTTGCGAAATTTTCTTAAAATTTTGTTTAAATTGCTGAATATTTTTTGGTTGCAATACGTCCATGACTGGCAAGCCAATCAAATCATCTTCCGATTTAAAGCCAAACAATTTTACATATTCTTCATTTGCTTGAGCATGAATCCCCTCTTCCAATAAAGCAATCGCTTTGCTACTTTCATGAGCTAAATGCTGTGCATGTTGTTGCATAGTTTCAAGCTCTTCATTCAAACGTTTAGTCGCTTGAATTGAACGGCTATATGACAATGCACGCACCAACATCATGTAAGTTGATGCTGTAAAATCCAAATTCAAAATATCAAACACACCTTTGTTTAAATATTGAGAATATTGGTCTGGGTGATAATCTTCATCACGCAACATCAATACAGGAATATCAGGTTGTATACTATTTTGAATAATTGGGAATGCTTGTTCTAATTTTAAATCATAAGCACGACCAAAAATAATTAAATCCCATGATGTTGCTAATTGTTTTTCAAAACTACGAATATCATCTAATAATAAAGCATTAACCTGCAATGATTGTTCTTGTAAAATTTCTACAATCTTATTGTAACGAACTTGGTTATCATCAACAATTAACAACCGAATTTCTGACAATTTTAATTTTTGTGTAAATAAAGCATTACGCATACAACAACTGTCCTGTAGTTAGGTTAAATCTCATATTATATAAGACTTACGATAAAATTGATTGAGTTAAAATTCTGTAAAGAATATCAGTTTCTTCCACTTTTTGCAACTTTACGTCATATTTTTGCACATAATGCGACTCAGGAAGAGCATTATTTCGAGCTAATTGAATGGGTAAAGTAACTTGCAATAAAGTCATATTTAATGATTTCTCTTTATGTAACTGTGATTTTTTATCTAGTATCAACGCATATTGCTCACCATGGGTTTTATGACGTGTATAGGTTAAAATCGCAGTTTCCACAGCTTGATTTTTACTGTGTAATTTTACTACAAATTGCTGACGTGAAACAATCTCTACACCTATCTCAACAGTTGTCTTTTCCACTCTTTGTATCCAACGTACTACAGCAATTTGCCAAACATTCATTCGCCCATCATCATTTTTTTCCTTAATTAACAATAAATTACCTTTTTGTAATAACAATGGAATATCATCTTGCCAGCGAATTTTATAACCACTTTTACTTTTGTCTAAGACTTGTAACATATAGTTATTTAATTTATGTCGTGCCACAAATTCTTGTGAACGCTCTCTCTGACTGAGTACATTCATCATATCAGCAAGCCCTAAATAAGCATCTAATTGTGCCACATAAGCAAAACGCTCTTCTTGACGTTTATAACCATGCGTTAAAATATGATGGATATATAATTGCAAAGTTGAACTTCCCTTAAATTTTTGATTTAAAATCATTTCATTATCAAAAAAATGAATTAAATCCGTATTATTCACTGCAATATCTGCTTGTAAATAGCGATACTTACTATGATATTGGAAGTAAATCGGTGCATCCTGCTGAATCGCTATACGATAATAGGCATTCGCATCATCAATGTGTACAAACTTCAAATAATTTGCCCATTCGTGGCTATAACTTAAAATATTGCTCAAATCCGTTTCACTTAAATGAGGTGCAGATAATAATTCAAATAGTAAAATTTGTTTATATTGTTGCTCAATATTTTTCACTTCATATTCTAAATTATCAACAAATACACTAAGTTGTACTAAATGTTGTTTATTTTTCCTAGATAAATCATAAATTTGATGAATTAAAAACCATTGACGACTCAATAATGATGCATTAAATAATGCTTGATAATATAATAATTGAGATGCTATCTTTAAGCCATAAAAACACGCTTTAATCAACGTGGTTTTAATTTTAAAACGTGAAAATACCTGCCATGATGCAATATTATTTTGCCATTGTTCATCAACCCTTTGTACAATATCATAATAATTCAATAACATAAAAGCGTGCATACCTAATAATAGTTGCAAAACTTGCTCATGATGTTCATTATATTGTACCTGACGAGACTTAGATATAATCGCATACAAATCCCTACACACACATTGCACACTAGGAGCGATACTATGTAACAATTCAAAACGCAAACTCTCATCGCATTCCAATTCATGAATTTCTGTTAATGCTTGCCAAAGTTGTAAACAAGTATCACCCAATGGTAATTTTGATATTTTTTTTGTCCATTGTTTCACTGCCTTAGGCTTACTCGCCGAAAAACTCAATTCTCCACGGCGTTGTTTGATATGATGTTCTAAAATATCAGTTGGATTCATAAACTTTCCGTTGCAATTTGATTTATGGGAATTAACGGTGTTTTATTAGGTTCACCTGCAATTTCTCTGACCAATTTTGGCACCAAATATCCCGATAAATTTGCCAATAATTGTTGATATAAATCATACATCACTTGCTCATCAATTGCAAAATGGCTTGCACCTTGTACTTTATCTAAAGTATGTAAATAATAAGGCAACACACCATTATCAAACAAACGATAACTTAAATCAATCAATGTTGATACATTATCATTCACACCTTTAAGTAAAACTGCTTGATTTAAGGCATAAATATGATACTGACGTAATTTTTGTAAATATTGTCCTGTTAGCTCATCAATTTCATTAGCATGATTACAATGCACCACCATTACTATATGTAAACGACTCGCTTGTAAACGTTGTAATAACTCATCATCTAAACGCTCAGGAATAACGATGGGCACACGACTATGAATGCGTAAAGTTTTAATTTGAGGCATAGACTCCAAGCATTCTAACCATAAAAACAACTGACGATTATTTAAACTTAATGGGTCTCCACCACTTAAAATAATTTCATTAATTTCAGTGTGTTGCTGTAAATACTGCTTAATCTCTTGCCAATCTTTATTTTTAGGTAAATTTTCATTGTAAGGGAAATGACGGCGAAAACAATAACGACAATGTACCGCACAAGCTCCTGTTAAAGTCAGTAAAAAACGTGTACGATATTTATGCAATACCCCTTTTTTCTGATTAGTATTTAATTCTGCTAATGGGTCAAGTACAAAATCATCATGCATTTCCAATTCTAAATGATGTGGCAATATTTGTAACAATAATGGGTCAAATATATTCCCTTTTTGCATTTTTGCTACAAAAGCTCTCGGCACACGTAATTTAAATTGTTGTGAAGCTAAAATCGCCCCAGATAATAATTGTTCAGGAGATAATTGTAAAATATCGAGTAATTCAGCAGGATTTGTGATTAAATCATTGAATTGTGTTTGCCAGTTTGGGCTAAAATCGTTTATCATATATCGGTTTAAAAATGATATTATACTAGACCCATTAGTGTATCATTAATTTTATGTTCTTAATAGCGGAGTATGCCGATCATGGCAAGTTTTTCTACCAATGAATTTAAACCAGGCTTAAAAGTAATGCTTGATGGTAATCCATGTTCAATCATGGAAAATGAATACGTTAAACCAGGTAAAGGGCAAGCCTTTAACCGTGTAAAATTGCGTAACCTTAAAACAGGTAAAGTATTAGAAAAAACCTTTAAATCTGGCGACACTTTAGAAGCAGCAGACATCGTTGAAGTAGAAATGGACTATTTATATAACGATGGCGAATTTTGGCACTTTATGAACCCTGAAAGTTTTGAACAACTTTCTGCTGATAAAACAGCAATGGGTGGTGCTGAAAAATGGTTAAAAGATGACTCAAACGAAAAATGTACAGTAATGTTATTTAATGGTGTTCCATTAAACGTAACTCCACCAAATTTTGTAATTTTAAAAATCGTTGAAACTGACCCGGGTGTAAAAGGTGATACAGCAGGTACAGGTGGTAAACCAGCAAAATTAGAAACTGGTGCGGTGGTGCGTGTACCATTATTTGTACAGCAAGAAGAAAGCGTGCGTGTTGATACACGTACTGGCGAATATTTAGAGCGTGCTTAATCATTGCTTAAATATTTGACAATTCAATAAATAAAAGAGAGTGTTTTGCTCTCTTTTATTTTAAATAAAATTATACAAATTTAAACTTCAATCTCAACTTAAAATCGTAATATATTGATATAATTTAAAATATTTAATTTTGTACGGGCGAATAATCATTCGCCCCTACATAAAATCAATAGTTTACTATAAATTGAGAATGACTTAATAAAATAAACTATGCCTTTTACTCTTTCCCATGCAGTTGTTGCACCCCCATTAGCACACTTATTACGCTTACCTTTAGCACCTTTAGTCATTGGCTGTATGAGTCCTGACCTTGTGCGTATGCTGACGGATAATTCAAAGCTAGTCAATATTGCACACACATGGCAAGGTTTACTTTACCCAACCATTCCAACAGGTATTTTATTTTGCTTGGCTTGGTATTGTTTATACCGACCTGTCAGTTATCATTTTTTAAAACTGAATCATGATTTAAATCTCAATACTTGGCAACAAGGTGTAAAGTTTATGCTCTTATCAATGATTGCGTTAATTATTGGCATAGCTACACATATCATCTGGGATGGTTTAACACATTTAGATTTTCGTACCATTGCATTCCATCAACAACTCGCTCAAGTGGTTGAAATTGGACATTGGAAATATCCTTTACATTTTATTTTACAAATCGGTTGTTCAATTGTCGCATTACCCTTTTTAGCTTATTTTTGCTGGGCATATTATCGCCAATATAAAATTAATTATCACTATAGGCTAAGTGATTATATTTATGTTGCCCTATTTATTCTTTTACCCAATGTATTTGGCTTTTTAGCGTTTTATCAATATTTTTTAGATTATCATTTAAAAATAAGTACTTACCAATTGATTGGTTATAGCATTAATTTATTTAGTACATCTGCTATTATTGTAGTAAGTTTACTATGTATGCTATTTTTATTGATACAAAAACTGCGTGAATAAAATATAAAATCATTCCTATTTGCTTGTTTTTTGATTATAATAAGACATCATTTCCGAGAGATGTTGCAACACCTTTTGTCAGGCTCGGAGTAAAATAATAACGACATCTATATCATCACATCAAGAACTATATTTTATGATATTTTGATGATATAGTCTCTTGATATTTCTTAGATTTTTATTTTTGGATTTAAAAAATGACTGTTGATTATAAAGTCGCTGACATTAACCTTGCCGATTTTGGACGTAAAGAAATTACCCTAGCTGAAGCCGAAATGCCTGCTTTAATGGGCTTACGTAAACGTTATTCTGCTCAAAAGCCACTCGCTGGTGCAAAAATTTTAGGCTGTATCCACATGACCATTCAAACTGCGGTATTAATTGAAACCTTAGTTGAATTAGGTGCAGAAGTACGTTGGACATCATGTAATATTTTTTCAACACAAGACCACGCTGCTGCAGCGATTGCTAAAGCAGGCATTCCTGTTTTTGCATGGAAAGGTGAAACTGAAGAAGAATATGTATGGTGTTTAGAACAGCAAATCCACAAAGATGGGCAAGTGTGGGACGCTAACATGATTTTGGACGATGGTGGCGATTTAACGGCATTAATCCATGAAAAATATCCAACCTTATTAGAGCGTATTCACGGTATTTCTGAAGAAACCACCACAGGCGTGGCACGTTTATTAGAAATGTTAGCAGCAGGTACTTTAAAAGTACCAGCAATTAATGTGAATGACTCCGTTACTAAATCAAAAAATGATAATAAATACGGTTGTCGTCATAGTTTAAATGATGCCATTAAACGTGGTACAGATATGTTACTTTCTGGTCGCCGTGCTTTAGTGATTGGTTATGGCGATGTGGGCAAAGGTTCAGCTCAAAGTTTACGCCAAGAAGGTATGATTGTACGTGTTACTGAAATTGACCCAATCTGTGCAATGCAAGCGTGTATGGACGGTTATGAAGTGGTTTCTGCCTACAAAAATGGCGTACAAACAGGTAAAGTAGAAGATTTAAACTTAGATTTATTACACAATACTGATTTAATCGTAACCACAACAGGTAACTATCATGTCTGCGATGCATTGATGTTAGATAACGTGAAAGCAGGTGCAGTGGTATGTAATATCGGACATTTCGACACGGAAATTGACACCAATTATTTACGTAAATATCGTTGGGAAGAAGTTAAACCACAAGTTCACCAAGTTTACCGTTCAGACAATGAAGGCGATTATTTGATTTTATTATCAGAAGGTCGTTTAGTGAATTTAGGTAACGCAACTGGACACCCTTCTCGTATTATGGACGGTTCATTTGCCAACCAAGTTTTAGCCCAAATGCACTTATTCGCTGAAAAATTTGCAGACTTACCTGCTGATAAAAAAGCGGAAAATGTCTATGTGAAAGTATTACCGAAAAAACTTGATGAAGAAGTTGCTGCAGCAATGGTTGCAGGTTTTGGTGGTGTTTTAACACAATTAACCAAAGAGCAAGCAGATTATTTAGGTGTACCTGTAGAAGGTCCATTTAAAGCGGATGCTTATAAATATTAATCGATTTTATTTTCTTATAATAATTGCAAAGCTCTTAAATAATAATACGGTAAATGATAACGTTTACCGTATTATTATTAGGCAATCAATACAAAAAATTTCCCTAAATGATAAAATTCAACTTATAATACGTCAGTTTACCATATTGATAATAGGTTTATATCATGTCGCAAGTATATGAAATTCGCCACCCTTTAATTCGTCATAAATTAGGCTTACTACGCCGTGCTGATATTAGCACTAAAAATTTCCGTGAACTCGCTCAAGAAGTTACTATGCTACTAACCTATGAAGCAACTAAGGATTTACAACTTGAACAACGCACAATTCAAGGCTGGGCAGGTAATGTTGAAGTAGAAGCAATCGCAGGTAAAAAAATTACTTTAGTTCCTATTTTGCGTGCTGGTATCGGTATGTTAGATGGTGTACTCAATATGATACCAAGTGCTAAAGTCAGTGTATTAGGTTTAGAGCGTGATGAAGAAACATTACAAGCTCGCACTTATTATAAAAAATTAGTGCCTGATATTGCACAACGTATTTCAATGATTATTGACCCTATGTTAGCAACAGGCGGTTCTCTAATTGCAACCATTGATGTATTAAAAGCAAATGGCTGTAAAGATATTCGTGCAATGGTGTTAGTCGCCGCTCCAGAAGGCATTAAAAATGTCAGCGAAGCCCATCCAGATGTCAAAATTTATACCGCTTCAATTGATAACGGCTTAAATGAAGATGGTTATATTATGCCGGGTTTAGGCGATGCAGGTGATAAGATTTTTGGTAGTGTGCTAAAAGATTAATCTGAACAATCCACACTTAACTTATTATAAAATACTAAATTTATGTAGGAGTAAGAATCTACTCCTACTATTTATATATCTTATATACCAATATTTAAGTAAAACGAATAGGTTGAAACTCAGCATCATGTGCTGGCTCATGACTCTCACAATGCTCATCTTCTTCTTTAGTACCACGGTCAATATAACCCGTGCGTTGCTCTTCAGGTAAATTTTTAGATTCCCATACTAAAACCGCTTGCATTGAAATTTCACGTTGTTCTGGCGTTAAGACTACACCATTTTCCCACTTACCAATCTCAACAGCTGTGCGTAATTTATTAACAATATTTTCATCTAATACTGCTAACATTTGTTCAATATTCATAACATTTCTCTACTATAACAACAATATAACACTATTCTCAACTTAAAATCATCATCTATTAATGTGATTGGAAATATTGAATTTTGTACAAATAAACAATCATTCATTACAAACAAAATCAATGACTTATAATAACTTGAGAATAATATAATAACGATTTAACCCGCATCTAAAGATGATTGATACCAACCTAATTTTGTACGACAAGACATATAAAAATCATAACCACGTGGATGGAGTAAGTTTAATTTAAATGGGTGTTTACGAATATGTACACTATCCCCCTCACTCAATGCAACACCTTCCAAACCATCAGCACTCACCATAGGTACAACACGGTTTTTCGGAATATTAATGCGAATTTCACTCGCTCCGCCAACAATAATCGGACGTGAAGATAAAGTATGTGGGTGCATTGGCACTAAAGCAATGGCATCAATACTTGGATGCAGAATAGAACCTCCACCCGCTAATGCATAAGCTGTTGAACCTGTTGGCGTTGCAACAATTAATCCATCACTATGCTGATGATATACAAATTGCCCATCAATGATTAAATCAAATTCAATCATATTAATCGACTTACCTGAATGTAGCACAATATCATTTAGAGCAATTTCATCGTACACACTTTTACCATTCACTCTGACTTCCATTTCCAATAAAAAGCGTTTATCCACCACAAAATCGCCACGCAGGACTTCATCTAATTTGTCTAACACTTCGCACGGCGATATATCTGTTAAAAAACCTAAACGCCCCCGATTGACACCTAACACAGGCGTGCCATAACGCACCACCGAACGAGCAGCGTGTAATAATGAACCATCACCACCCACCACAATCAGTAAATCAACCACTTCACCCAATAAAGTACGACTGACAGTTTGCACATCAGTATAATTGGTTAATTCTGCAGTTTCATGGTCAAAAATAGGATGCAATCCACGATTGAGCAAATAATCATAAATATGCCCTAAGGTTTCTAAAACAGAATCTTTACCGGGTCGCCCAATTAAACCAATATTACGGAAATTTTTATGTGATATTTTCACAAAAAAGGTCTCAAATGAAATTACTAAACTGTTTTAAGTGTATGTAACTATCATAACATTATCTGATATGTGTTACACCTGATTTTTATACTTTTTTCTAATTTTATCAAGTCTATTATTTAAATTTTTACGCTAAAAATACTGATCTTATCTATTTTATTCAAACACCTTCACAACATATGGTTATTTTTTGTAAATATATAACTTAAATACAGTAAAAATGATTGCAAAAACGCTAAAATATTCGCATGATATCACGCTGTAAATTATGTTTGTTTAAGCTTGTTGGACTATTATGAAATCACAACGCGGTCTAAGTATTATTCTTGTACTCTTTGTAATCATCTGCCTAATTGGTATGATTTTTTTAGGGATGTATTTAATGCGTTTAGACCACATCATCCGTGAAAAGTTTGAAGGTCAGCGTTGGGATATTCCAGCTAAAATCTATGCTCGCCCCTTAGAATTAAAGAAAGAGGCCTATGTTTCAGAACAAGATATATTAGCCGAGCTGAAACTGTTAAATTATAAACAAGGTAATGCAGATTCTCGCTCATCGGGTATTTACTATCATAAAGATGGTCAATTATTTATTCATACACGAGGTTTTGACTTTGGCGACCGTCAAATCGCAGAGCAAATTTTATCTTTAAAATTTAATGGTGGTCAAATTAGTGAAATTCTAACCTCCAAACCAAACCCAACAGGACGTACTTATTTAGAGCCGATGTTAATTGGCGGTATTTACCCACAGCATAATGAAGACCGTGTATTACTCAAATTAGAAAATACACCACAAACCTTAATTGATGCCTTAATTTCAACTGAAGACCGTAATTTTTATAACCATCATGGTGTATCCATACGTGGTACCGCCCGTGCAATTTGGAGTAATATTCGTGGTGGAAAACGTCAAGGCGGTTCAACATTAACTCAACAATTGGTTAAAAATTTCTATTTATCATCAGAAAAAACCTATAAACGTAAAGTGAATGAAGCATTCATGGCAATGTTACTTGAATTACATTATGATAAAAATGAAATTTTAGAAACCTATTTAAATGAAGTGAACTTAGGTCAAAATGGAAACGTTTCTATCAATGGCTATGGTCTAGCATCAATATTCTATTTTGGTCGCCCACTCAATGAATTAAATATTGCTCAACACGCTTTTCTTGCTGGTTTAGTACAAGGTCCTACTCTATATAATCCTTGGAAAAATCCTGAAGGAGCAAAAAAACGTCGCAATATTGTACTTAAAAATATGTTACTAACAGGGAAAATCAGTCAAACACAATATGAACAAGAAATTAAACGCCCATTAGGTGTATTAACTAAACCTATTTTAACTTCCGCACGGTTCCCTGATTTTATGGATATTGTCCGTCGTCAATTACGCAGTCAATATATGATTCAAAATCTCGATAATCAGGGCTTAAATGTATTTACTACGCTTAATCCTGTTGCTCAAATGCGTGTTGAACAAAGTTTTAGAAACTCAGTCAAACGTTTAGGAGCAAATTTACAAGGTGCAACTTTGGTTGCTAATCCTAAAACAGGTGAAATTATTGTTGCAGTGGGTTCAGCACAAGAAACTGAATTTGCAGGATTTAACCGTGCAATTGACGCTAAACGTCAAGTAGGTTCATTACTCAAACCTGTTATCTATTTAACTGCTTTAGAATCAGAGCGTTATAATTGGGGAAGTTTGGTTGATGATAGTGAAATCATTATTGATGCTGGTACATCACGAGAATGGAAACCTAAAAACTATGGTGGTAGAGAATATGGCGAAGTTACAATGGTAAAAGCTTTAGCTAATTCGTACAATTTATCAGCCGTACGCATAGGGCAAATGTTTGGTGTTAATCATTTTATTAACAAACTCTATTCCTTAGGTGTACCATCAAGTGCAAATATTTCACCTTACCCATCAGCCTATTTAGGTGCAGTTGATTTAACCCCAATGGATATGCTCGCCGTGTATCAAACCCTTGCCAATGGTGGTGGAAAACGTACACTCACTGCTATTCAACGTGTTGTAGATCAATCGGGTCGTATCATTGAAAATTATCAGGCAAAACCAACACAAGTGATTAATCCAGACCATGCTTATTTACTCAATTATGGCTTACAACAGGTAGTACGCTCAGGTACAGCTCGTGCTGCTCAAAATTTAGGAGCCAATTTAAATCTTGCAGGCAAAACAGGTACAACCAATGATGGGCGTGATGCGTGGTTTGCAGGCTATTCAGGCAACCATGTTGCTGTTGTGTGGGTTGGTTATGATAACAACCGTGTTACAGGTCTAACTGGTGGTACAGGCGCATTACCTGTATGGTTAAGTGTGATGAAACAATTCCGCCAACAACCTGTACAATTCCCAAGTAATAGCAATATCGTATGGAATTGGGTAGATAGTCATTCAGGAAGTTTATCTGCAGAAAATTGTGCGAATGCTATGTATATTCCTATGTTACCCCACACCATTCCACAACATATGGGCGAATGTGGACGTAATGAAACAAATAGTAATCCAACAGATTTAGATGATATTCCAGAAGATTATGCAGTGCAACTAGAGCAAGAGCAAACATCTCACTCAGATAGCCCTTTATTCAATAATCAATCTATTAAGAGAAATTCATCAAATGATGATGACTCAAAAGGCACTGCGATTGTGATTCCTTCAGAATAATTACTATTATCAACATGAGCTCGGAGTATTTATTTAAATAACTTTTTGATTTTAAATGAATAAGTAATTTTTATTTTAGCAAGCAGGGTGCATACCACGCACCTTTTGCAGTTTTTATCAAAATAGTACTTCTTGCGTAGCTTTAATCGCCACTCAACCCTAATTAATCTTTATATTTCAATAAGATATAGCATGAAATTTAACCCAAATTCATGTTAATATATGAATTTAAATCAGTTTAAGTTTATATAGGTAAATAACTATTCGCCCTGTATAAATACAATAACTTATAATTCATTGATGATAAAATTAGGCTTTTAAATAATATTCAAATTCTTCGCCTAACTGCATCGCTAAACCGTTACCAGATAAATCATCTGTAACTAAACCATATTCTTTCTCAAAACGAAAACTAAAACCCTGACCATCTGCCAGACTCTTTACAGTATAACCCAATTTTTCTAACCAAATGCGAAATGCCAATAAATTTTTTGCTTTTACAACAGTCTTTTTCATAAAATCACTCCTCAAAATACAAAATATGTGATTTGATGGACTATACAATAAGGTGTAATACATCGTTTTTAAAGTCAATTTAATATTTTTTTACATTTATTTAACTATATTTACTTTACATTCAAGATGAAATAAATTGTGAATTTTATCCTAATCATTAAACAAGATATTAGGTCATTTGATTGTATCAATAATTTATTTAAATGATGAAAAAATTTGACATCATCAACCTAATTTATGGCATAATATAGATAATTTAATAATATGATTATCGGTATTTTGTAGATGAATTTAGAGCGTGTTGATTTAAACCTATTAATCTATCTTGATGTATTACTGCGTGAAAAAAATGTAACACGTGCTGCTGAGCAATTAGGTGTTACCCAACCTGCGATGAGTAATATTTTACGCCGTTTACGTTCTTTATTTAATGACCCTCTACTGATTCGTTCATCTGAAGGTATGACACCTACCGAGCGTGCATTAGAATTACAACCTCGCATCCGTGATGCTTTAGCTGATTTATCCCTCATTTTAGAACCACGTACCGAATTTCGTCCTTATAGTAGTAATCGTATCTTCCGTATTATGGCATCTGACTATGCTGAAGCAACTTTAATGCCACGTTTAGTTAAAGCATTACGTTCTGAAGCGCCTAATATTATTTTAGATTTTTTAACACCTTCCGATGTTTCCTATCGTGATATGGAACAAGGTAAAGTTGATTTAGCCATCAACCGTTTTAATGAAATTCCACAAAGTTTCCATCAAGTGCTGGTATGGCGAGATAGTTTTAGCTGTTTGATGAACCATAATCACCCTGCTGTACACCATCTTAATTTAAAAAATTATTTAGAAGCACAACATATTTGGGTATCTAAAACAGGTATGGGCATTGGTGTTGGTGTTAATCCTGAAAAACAGTCAGGTTTAGGTTGGGTTGATCAAGCCTTAGAACGCATTGGACAAAAACGTGATATTTCTATTTTTACTCGTCATTACCAAACACCTGCATTATTAGCTCAAAATGTTGATTTAATTGCAACTGTACCAACACGTATTGCTCGTGTACATCAAAGTAATCCTAAATTAGTGATTAAAGACCCACCTTTCTATATTCCCGAATTTGAATTAAAAATGGCATGGTGTCCATTACTGCATCATCACCCTGCTCATCGTTGGCTACGTCAATTAATTTTATTTGTTGCACGACAAATGGTTGAAGAAGAAAATCGTTTATATGCTTCATCAACATCACAACATAATCATTATTAATATTGAATTTGATATTAGTTATCATTTAAAATAGTGATGACATATTTCATTTGATATGTGATTGAGTTTCATTTAATCATTGAACCAATACAAGGGTAAATAACCTTTACCCTAACATAAAATCAATCATTTACAGCCATTTGAGAGTAGCATCATTACATAGAAAAGAAACTTTTATTTTAGGATACACAATGGATTTATTACAAAACATTATTATTACTACTTTGCTGATTATTTCAGCAGGTTTTTTATCATTAACTGAAATTGCTTTTGCCGCTTCCCGCAAAGTAAAATTACAAATTATGGTTGAATCTGGCGATACACGTGCCCAAAAAGTATTAGATATTCAACAACAATCGGCTGACTTTTTTGCTGCCTCACAAATTGGTCTTAATGCAGTGGCAATTTTAGGTGGTATTTTGGGTGAAGGGGCATTTCGTCCTTATTTTGCTCAACTGATTCAATATTTTTATCAAGGCGAAGTCGTCGAAAGTTTGGCTTTTGTCTTTTCTTTTACCTTTGTAACCACTGCATTTATTTTATTTGCAGATTTAATTCCTAAACGCTTAGCAATGATTGCACCTGAAAAAATTGCTGTAAGTGTTATTAAACCCATTCAAATTTTTATCTTAGTTTGTAAACCTTTGGCATGGATTATCAATACCATCGCCAATGCTCTATTTAAATTATTTAAAGTTAATACCACTCGTGAAGATAATGTTACGTTTGATGATATTTCAGCGATTATGGATGCTGGTGCTGAAGCAGGCGTGTTGCAAAAGCAAGAGCAACATTTTATTGAAAATGTATTTGAATTAGAAGAACGTAATGTGCCATCTAGCATGACCGTACGTGAAAATGTGGTGTATTTTACTTTAAATGAGCCTGAAGAAAGTATTCGTCAAAAATTAGCAGAATATCCTTATTCAAAATTTTTGGTCTGTAACGAAAATATTGACCAAGTGATTGGTTATATCGATGCTAAAGATATTTTAGTGCGTATCTTAAATAATCAATCATTTAATCAACTGAATGAAAGCACTATTCGTAATGTTCTAACCATTCCTGATACACTAACATTATCCGAATTGCTTGACCGTTTTCGTGCCAGTAAAGAAAAATTTGCTGTGGTGATTAATGAATATGCTCTTGTCGTTGGTGTTATTACTTTAAGTGATATTATGCTGACGGTTATGGGCGATTGGGGTTCATTAGTAGAAGAAGAAAAGCAAATTATTCAACGTGATAATCATTCATGGCTGATTGATGGCAGTACACCGATTGAAGATATTAAGCACGCATTAAATATTGAAGATTTTCCTGATTGGGAAAATTACGAAACCATTGCAGGTTTTATGATGTATCAACTACGAAAAATCCCTAAACCTGCTGATTATGTTGAATTTGCAGGCTATAAATTTGAAGTAGTTGATGTTGATCATTTTAAAATCGACCAGTTATTAGTGATTAAATTAAATGAAAATCAATAATTTAACAATAGTCAAATGGATTAATTAATTTAACACCAAAATGTTGAAAGTCTTGAGTATTACGTGTAATGACCGTTAAATTATAATACAAAGCAGTCGATGCAATAATTGAGTCTGAAAAAGAAGCAGGATTAGGCACATGAAGTTGTGCCATAATTTCAGTCATTTTTGTATTAAAATCGAGAATACGTCCGTGAAACATTGGCATTAAACGTTCATCAAACCAACATTGTAAAATATTAGCCTATTGTTTATCTTTAAGTGCTTTAAGTAGAATGCCTTTCTTTAACTCAAAAATGGTAAGTGATGATAAATAGCACATTTGTGGCTCAATGGTTTCATACCAATTATTGAACGCTGAATGTTTAGATTGAATTTTTCGTAGTTCACTTACCACATTAGTATCAAGTAAATATAGTCAATTCAATTCAAAATTAAACAGTAGGTGGCGAATTATGTTCGACCAAGCAATTGATTTTAAAAATGTTTTATGTAATAACCCCCTACATGTATTGTATTATTCTGATATAAATCGACTATACATTATAAGTCCACTTCTCTATTTTGCAGACTCGTGTCTCGTTGAATGTCAAAATCCCCAACGCTTTCTAACTCCTCATCACTCATTGCTAACTTAGCCCATGAATTTTGTTGATGATTGATTTTTTGAAAATCTTCATATCTCATTAAAACATAACTCAACTCTCCTTGTTCTGTAATATAAACAGGAGCAGTATGGCTTAATAATTGTACTTGTCTAAAATCTTGTATGGCTTAATAATTGTACTTGTCTAAAATCTTGTATGGCTTTTTGTGTGGAAATAATCATAAATGTTCTCTATTAAATTTGCAATTATGATTTATTGTAAATATTTTTATATAGATTAGCTATATAAATTGTTTATTTTATAATCTTTTATTCTGTTTTATTTATTGTTTCAGCTTTAAATGATTTTCTTTTTCATATTTATAATATTCTCAATTATGATAAAATAATAAAACTAATCTTATTCTACACAACACAATATGTACAGAGCCACAAAATGACTAAACCTACAACATCGCAACCAGCACAACAATATGCTTATAATTCTCCACAACATGAAGATTATAAATTAATTGTCAGTACACGTTTTTGTTTAGCGTTTATTGTGGGCTATTTTGTTTGTGCTTGGTGCAATGCAACATTGGCTTATGGATTTTATACACTTGGCATAGAACGAGCTGAAAGTGTATTTTTAGCATTAATCTTCACTTTAATATTTGCTTGCATTTGGGTGCTGATGATTTTTTGTATTCAATCTTTAAAGATATTATCGATGACAACTCTACCAATCATTACGCTATTTGCAGTTTGCCGTTTTTATATCCTACCTAATCCACTCACGTCATAATATAGGATAGCATTATGTTTAAATCAATTCGACAATCAATGGCGTGGTTACATGGCTGGTTAGGTTTATTATTTGGCTGGTTAATGTTTATTATCTTTGTAACAGGAACAACTGCATATTATAAAGACCACATTAATTTATGGGCTGAACCACAATTAGTCAATATTGAATATCAACAATCGACCGCAATTCACACAGCGTATGATTATTTACAACAATATGCCAATAACGCCAATGAATGGTATATTATTCTAGCAACCAAAGAAAAACCGATTAATCAAGTATATTGGTCAGATCCAGATGGTTTTCATAATGCAATTTTAGACCCAAATCAAAGCGAAGAAATTTTACTAGATAATGAACTTGGATTGGGAGATTTTTTATATCGCTTTCATTACCAATTTCATAACATAGATATTACAACGGCACGTGCGATTATTAGCTTAACCGCTTTTATGATGCTTTTAGTGATAATTTCAGGTATCATTACTCATAAAAAAATATTGAGTGATTTCTTTACCCTAAGAGCTTATAAAGGTCAGCGTTCATGGCTTGATGTACATAATATAAGTGCAGTTATTGCCCTGCCTTTTTTCTTTGTAATTACTATCACAGGTTTTATTTTATTATTTAATTTCTCCCTACCACAAGGATTAAAACAACTGTATAACAATAATCAAATTGAATATTATAGCGAAATTCGAGAGATTCAAATCCAACCACCATCTTCAACTCGTAACAATACAGTAACTCCACCTGTAGAAATGAAATTATCAGAAATTGTTGCTCAAGTAGAACAACAATGGGGGAATGCTGAAATTAAACGTATTACTGTCAAAAATATAAATCAAGATAATGCAACCATCATTTTTGAACAAAAGCAAGATAATAGTATTACCATTCGCCCAGCACGATTATTATTTAATGCTTATACAGCACAACCAATTGAAAATAATAGAAAAAATAATGCGATTGCACTTGCTAATGCAGGCGTTTATGGTTTGCATTTGGCTTATTTTGCACAACCTTTATTACGCATAGCATTCTTTTTTTCAGGTTTATTAGGTTGCGTTATGATTGCGTCTGGTTTGCTGATGTGGAGTATCAAACGTCAAATTCAGCATAAAGGTGAAGAAAGTATTGGGCAATTTTTAGTCGACAAATTCAATATTTTATTTTTACTCGGCTTACCATTAGCCATTATTGCTAGTTTTTATGGTGTACGTTTACATAGTATTATAGACACCAATATTCTCAATATTTCTTATATTGCGTGTTTCTTTTGCTTTTGGATTGTGAGTTTTACCCTTGCGATTCTTATGCCACATACAAAATCATGGACGATGCAACTCATTATGATAATTACCTTATGTGCTTTATTACCAGTGTTGGATATTATTTATCTATTACTCCAAGGTCATGTTAAAAATATAGCACAATTATGGTTATTTTTACGCATTGATCTTTTCTTTTTATTCATTGCAATGGCAGGTATTTGGTTATTAAAAAATATCCAACCCATGCAACAACGCATTAAGCAAAAAATCTCACAAAAATTAGAAGCACAATCCACAACACAGGAGGATAAATAATGCTCAATTTTATCTTACTTACGATAAGTTTTAGTTTAATGCTTATCGCATTTTTTGGTTTTTATTTGCTAAGTGAAAAACAACGCAAAAAAACACAACAAAGCCGTTTTGCTTGGTTATTAAATAATGTTAAAATGTATAAATTAGCTTGTATTGTACTTTGTATCATTGCAAGTAGCTTACTCATGTGGTGCTATAACAGTTCAATTGGCTTTGTCGCATGGTGGGTTTTTGCTAGCCCATTATTACTCCTGATTATTTTAAGTGTTAATAATTTAAAGCGAACTGAAAAATAGTATATTTTACATACGATAGTCAATTTAGTACTTGAATATTGATTATTTCTATTAAATTTTTTCAGTTTTTTTTTGTGTTTCATGATATAGTAATCCATATTTGATTTTATGTTTATGGACTATCTTTATGAATACGTCTAATCCAGTATCCAGACCAGACATTGATGATGTGAATTTACAAAGTATCCAACCTCTTCTTACTCCTGCACAGTTAAAGACCGAACTACCTTTAACTGAACCTGCTTATCAAACAGTTTTAAATGGTCGCCAAGTTGTGCGTAATATTTTAGATGGTGTTGATAAACGTTTATTTGTGGTGATTGGACCTTGCTCTATCCATGACCCTAAAGCTGCTCATGAATATGCTGACCGCTTAAAAGTACTAAGCGAAAAAGTCAAAGATACACTTTATATTGTTATGCGTGTATATTTTGAAAAGCCACGTACAACGGTGGGCTGGAAAGGTTTAATCAATGACCCAAATATGGATGATTCTTTTGATATTGAAAAAGGTTTGCGTTTAGGGCGAAAATTATTACTTGAATTAAATGAAAAAGGCTTACCTTGTGCAACTGAAGCCCTAGATCCAAATTCACCACAATATTTACAAGATTTAATTGCATGGTCAGCGATTGGTGCTAGAACCACTGAAAGCCAAACACACCGTGAAATGTCTTCAGGTTTATCTTCACCTGTTGGCTTTAAAAATGGTACTGATGGTAGCTTAACTGTTGCAACTAATGCTATGCAAGCAGTAAAACATGGTCATAGTTTCTTAGGTTTAAATAATGATGGGCAAGTGTCTATTATTCGTACTAATGGTAACCCTTATGCACATGTTGTATTGCGTGGTGGTAATGGTAAACCAAATTATGATGCAAGCTCAGTTGCAGAAGCTGAAGAAGCTTTAGTCAAAGCCAAAGTTAGCACTAAAATTATGATTGATGCTAGCCATGCTAACTCTAATAAAGATCCTTATTTACAACCATTAGTGTTAAAAAATATTACGCAACAAATTTTAGATGGTAATAAATCAATCGTTGGTTTAATGGTAGAAAGCCATTTAAAAGGCGGTCGTCAAGATATTCCATCTAATTTAGCTGATTTAGAATATGGTAAATCAGTTACTGATGGTTGCATCGATTGGGATACCACAGAAAAAGTATTACTTGAAATGCATGAAGCACTCAAGAATATTTTACCAAATCGCTAATTACCATAAAAATGCTATCCTAAACGATAGCATTTTTTATACTATCTATTTTTATAATATTATTTTTAATCCATATATCTTGCAATATCACTGATGAATCCCCATATAAAATATAAGTTATTTTCACATAAAATTGATTGTTATGAGCAAACAACCAAATGCCCCACACATATTAATTATTGATGAACAATCATTCAGCCAAAATCATGCTGAACATTGGCATCTTTTAACTCAAGACCACCAACAACTCATGCAATGGTTTCATCTTGCTTTAGATGCACCTATCTCCCCGATGGGACTTTGTCCAAATGAACAAGGTATGAACAAAAATTTTTGGTTTATTCAAGGACCAAAAAATGCTCAAGATATTCAATGCAGTCAAATTTTATGCGTAAAAGATAATAAACCTTATCAACTTAAACACGCATTTCCAAGCCTAAATAGCCCTTATGCCTTTCCTGTAACTATCAAACAAATTACTACGAGCGAAGGTCAGAGCCAAGCAATTTTATGTCTTGCTTTAGATGATGATTGTGTGGTTTATGCATTTGATAATTATTATAGTATTAACCAAGATTTTTACCAACAAAATCAAAAATATAAAGCACATTTTTCTGCTTGGGCATATCAATTAGAATTAGTACCAGAACATGAAACAATTACCATTGATGACCCTGAAGCTATTCGTCATCATCGTGCATTAAATGATATTTTAGCCGAACATCAAGGGCAAACACCTGACAATTTACAAGATTTATTACAAGATTGGCAACCTAAAAGTGAAGATGATAAACAACCTATTCAAATTGATATTTCTAAAACCACCGCTTATCTTTATGGCGACCACGTTGGTCAAGAAGATGAAGCATGGTTACAAGGCAAAATCGTAGGTAAAATGCACAGCCAATTTATGAATGAAACTTATACTTTATATGATGTCGTCTTCATTGATGAACAAAATAGCGAAAAAATCTTATTACGTTTAGCCACTAAAAATCCTGATTATGCACATTTTAATATTGGGCAATTTATTCGTGGTGATATTTGGTTACAAGTTAATATTTATGATGTTTGTAACTAAGTTGAGTATGGGTAAATCAGCATTTGCCCATACACATTTACCCATACTTAAAAATCAATCACTTATCATGAATTGATAATCACATTTTAATATTTATCATTTACTATGACGTTGCATAATCATCTCACTCATCATACGATAAAGTTGTGCAATATCATCACGTTGTAATTGTTGTAACATCGCTTGATGGCGTTGTAAAATTGTAATATCACCACGTTTTGCAGGACCAGTTTGCACTTGTTGTGGCTCAAATTGACTGGCTTTTTGAGCCGTTTCTAAAATTAATGGTAATAAAAGTTGATAATCTACCGCTTGGCTATCCAATAGTTGTTTCGATAAATCATAACATAAATTGCTAAAATTACACGCAATCACTGCTGATAAATGCAAGACAAAACGTTGCTCTGAATCATAATCATAAATCACATTGCTTATTTTATGAGCAATTTCATGTAATAATATTTTATCATCATCAGTTGCAGTTTCTAACAACAAAGGTGTATTGTACCAATCAATTTCTCGACCAAAACTAAATGTTTGTAATGGATAAAAAACACCTACTCGGGCATAATATTGTTTTAACACATCAATATGTGTACTTCCTGATGTATGTACCACCAAAGCATGACTTAAATGGGGTGCTAATTGTTTGATGACGGTTTCAATCACACTATCCGATACAGCAATAATGATTATATGTTGTGATGTAGATACATCTTCACACGATAATACTGATAAATCATTAATTGCTTGAGCTTGTACTTGCATGGCTAATTGTTGAGCTTTATCTAATTGACGACCATAAATATAGGCAATATTAATTCCTACTTGATGTAAACGCCATGCCAAATGATGAGCAACTTGCCCCGTGCCAATAATACTTAGCTTATAAGACGATAAAACAGTAATTTGCATAAAAACCTATCATTATTGAATAAAATAATCATCACAATATTTGAATTTTCTCTCAAAATCAAGTATAGTTAAACATTATTTTTAAAATATTACAGGTTATCATTTAGCACTATGTCCGCTGATTTAAATACCCCCATTTTAGACGTTAAACCAGAAGTTCAAGCCTGTTTAAACGTTGCTTATAATGCCCTTATAGATTTAAAAGCAAAGGAAGTTTTGGCTTTAGATGTAAGCCATATTAGCAATGTTACCGATGCAATTATTATTGCTAATGGTACATCTACTCGTCATGTAAAAGCATTGGCTGACAATGTTGCTGATGAATGCCGTAAAGCAGGTATGCGTCCATTAGGTATGGAAGGTGAACGTGATGCAGAATGGATTTTAGTTGATTTAGGTCATGTGATTGTTCATGTGATGTTACCAACTGCACGCAAATTTTATGATTTAGAAAGCCTCTGGCAGATACCAAAAGTTGAGGCTTAAACGAACCAAATAAAAAAGCAACTTCATTTAAATAAGTTGCTTTTTTATTATTTATCGCCATATCAGAAATCAATTATTTTACGATTTCTACTGGACCGTGATCATCACAATGGTCACCATGCTGATGATGTAAACGTCCATCAACGATATAATCAATATGGTCGCCGTGTGGTACAGCCTCATGTCCACAACCTTCGCCATGTACATGACTGCCACATTGATGTTGTTGATTACATTCTACTGGATTTTGTTCATTCACATCTAAACTATGTTCATCATAATGCCCATTGTGTGCATGATGTAAATGCCCATCATGTAAATAATCAATATGGTCGCCATGTTTAATTGCAGTATGTCCACAGCCTTCACCGTGTATATGGTCATGATGTTGATGTGTTTTGCATTCTGTCATGATATTCACCCGTTAATTAGTGTATGTTGATGTTTTTATCATAGTGTATTATTTTTAAACTGTCAATAGATAATATTAAAATAAATCATTGTTTTTATTAGATTTATTTTATAGTATAACATTACATTTTATCCATAAAATATATCCATAAATCTGATGATTGATGGATATATCATTTAATATTTAAATCAAATCAATAAATTATTGATTATAAAAACAACACTATCAACAATAAAATAATCGCAATCGCAATCGCAACACCTTTCACAATAGGACTAGAAAAATCAATTTTTGATTTTGGAATGCTATTTTGCCATTGTGCTTTCTGCTCACGCATCATTTCATAAAGTTGCATACGCTGTTCTTCAGTCATCTCATCAGGATTGGTTACAACTTTCACAATCGGTTCAGGCTCTTGTGGAGCTGGTGCTGATAAAGTCGCAAATTGTGCATTAGCAGAAAATTGTTGCACCGTAGGCACAGGAGTTTGTGATGGTTGTGATTGAACCATCTGTTGTTGAACCTGTTGATGAGCCATAGAATCTGACGATGTATCCATCATCACTGGCATTTCCGAACCTTTCTTTGCCAACTGAATAGCAAATTGTGAAATTTTCTGATGAATCGTTGGATGCCCTGCTTCAACGGCTTGCTCATATTGAGCAATAATCACTTCAGGCTCAGCATTCAATGCTTTTAACACTTCTGTTTTAAAACTATATCCACGCCAGTCATTAGCGTTAATTGCCCCTAAAATCAAATCATTGGCTTGTTCCAATGATGGCTCAACATACTGCCCTTTCAGATATAAATAGGCTAAATAGAGCATACACGCACTATTACCCTGTTGTGTACCTTTAAGTAATACATCTAATAGTTTATTGACCTGTTCTACTGCCAAGCCTGTATGTTGTACAGCTTTATCAATTTGTGGTAATGCTTGTACGCCCACTGCCTGACATAATTGAGGGTCGATTAATTCTGCTAATACAGATGAAAAATCGTACTGTTGTACTCGTTCCATATCACTCAAAGGCTGATCTGTAGATACAATTTTCTCAACCGCACTTAATGTTGGTACAACTTCTACCGATGTTACTTTCGGTATAGTCTTGGGTTTATGTTGTACTAAGTATTGATAAAACTGTTGTAAAATTTGATTTACTTGGGCTTGCTCACGATCATTTGGAAAAGCCAATACCAGTTGTGTATATTGTTTGCCAATATTCAGCATTTGTTCTCGAGTTGGACGTAATAATGCCCCAAACTGGTTCTGCCACAATTCAGGTTGCTCTAATAATGTCTTAAATGTAGCTAAACCATAATTAATATTTAATACACTATGCTCAACATACTGCTGATAATATTCTGTACCTCGCCAAAAATACGCTGGCAAAATCATTGCATATTTTGCATCAGTTTGACTATCAATTAAAATAGGTAAAGCATCTAAACTTAAATCTGAACTTGGTAAATGTGGTCGCCACACATAAATACTGCTGATTTTTAATGGAATCACCGAAATGGTAACAGGAATATCAACTGCTTGTAAACGTCCCATTGCTTGTAATAAATATTGTGCAAATGACTGATTTTCGGGCTCAACGTTTTCTTCACGATACAATGTATATATTTTTTGAGCAATTTCTCGCAATGCCTCAATATCAGTACGCCCAGTTGGGTCGTAAACCATATCCACTATTGGCATACGTTCATTTTGATAAAAGTCTATTGGGCGAACACTTACCCCCCATACACATTTACCATGTTGATAAAGTTGATGTAACTGCTCAACATTTTGATAGACTGGGTGCTGATTCAACAATAATTCTGATGGTACTTGTTGCAAATAGCCCAATGCTGTCGCAGGTAATTTTTCAATTTCCTGTTGAATATCAATATCTAAGGATTGAACACAAGGCGTACTAAAACACTGCTCATCAGGAATATATTGATGTTGGTCTAATAAAGTACGAATACTTTGATAAACACTCTTATTTTCATCTTTATGGAACAATCTATCATAAATCGCAACCAACGGAAACCAGACTTTGTCTTTAGCATACGTTTCATTTTTAGGATGTTGTACTAAAATATAGTGTGCAAAACTTGGGGATATTTTATCCGCCATTTGTGGATATTTTGCGACAAACTCATTAAAATCATACCAAACGGGTGCTTGTCCACGAATACGTCCAACCAATTCACCACAATAGAAAGTCAATAAAAATACAAATTTCTGATTACGATCTGCTTCAAAAAATATTTGTTCTTGTAAATTACCACGTAAACGAATTTCTGATAATAAATCATCAATACGCTTTAAACTACCTAATGAATAATCTAAATTTAATGCACGCAGTTCATACTCATAAGATAAACCATTGGTCCAAGCTTGTTGTGAAAAGAAATTATTAAGATACCATAAAGCTCGTACAGTATAGGACGTTGGAGAGTTGCTATTAATAAAATCAGTCGCCATGACAATATTCTCGAATCAGTAAGCCATCAAAATCGTTAAATCAAATTTTAACCATTTTGAGTAAACTCATTTTTTAATATGTTACTAATCCTGCTATTGTAATATTTGCCTTTTCATAAAGCAATTTTATTTTTAAATATATGACATATATTGTTATCTTTATGTTGATTAACAATTTATATTCACTTGTAATTCAGTTATAATCAGAGATGAACCATCATATCATGATGTAAATTTTAATCTAACTTGAGTTTTAAATATGATGAAATTTTCTAAAATTCTCGCATTAAGTAGCATACTAATGTTAAATTCTAGTTTTATTTATGCCCAATCCAACTCAAATGCAGATCATTACAATTCAAAAGTAGATTTAATCATTCAACCTGCTGTACTCGGATTATGGAAATTAACAGATAGTCCACAACATTGTACAGAATATTATAATTTCACAGCAAAAAATAATAAGTTGGTCGTTCAAAGTGGCAAAGAATGGGTAATTGGTCAATATCTATATAGCTTCCCAACATTTCATGAAAATAAACCGCCTATGCTCATGTGGGAAATCAAATACGATAATAATGAAGTCGATTGTCATGGACAAAAAGTCGATCAATCAGGCAATATGAGTTTGTTTAATGTCAAATGGAATGGTGTTAATCAAATGCAATTATGCGATGTATTATCAGAAAAATGTTTTATGACCCTTGAACGTGTACAGCCTTAAATTAACGATTTATATCAGAACAGTACAATAAATGTAGGGGTTTATTATATAAACCCTTTCTAAACCAATCACTTGGGTGTATATGATACCCCCTACTATTTTACTATAAATAACACAAATCCCTATACTGCATACACAATATAGGGATTTTTATATGTTATACCTTAGTTAGGTACTTTAGTATATTTTACATTGCACATTTGCTCTACAATGCGTAATACTTGACAGCTATAACCCACTTCGTTGTCATACCAAACATAAGCAGTTAAACGATTGCCAGAAGTAATTGTCGCTTGAGCATCAAATACACCTGCAGTATGTGAACCAATAAAGTCTGATGATACAACTTCAGTTGAATTTGTATAACCAATTTGACCTTGTAAATCAGAACTTAAAGAAATTTGACGGATAAATTCATTTACCGCATCACGCTCAACTTCTTTCTCTAAAGTTAAGTTTAAAATTGCTAATGATACGTTTGGTGTTGGTACACGCACTGAGTTACCAGTCAATTTACCTTTTAAATGTGGTAATGCTTTTGCAACCGCTTTTGCTGCACCCGTTTCAGTGATCACCATATTTAAAGTTGCTGCACGACCACGGCGGTCAGCTTTATGATAATTATCAATTAAGTTTTGGTCATTTGTGAATGAGTGAACGGTTTCCACATGACCATTAATTACTTTGTATTCATCATCAAGTACTTTTAATACAGGCGTAATCGCATTTGTCGTACAGCTTGCTGCAGAAATAATGGTATCGCTATCTAAAATATCAGCGTGGTTTACACCGTAAACGATATTTTTCATATCACCTTTACCTGGTGCAGTTAAAATCACACGAGAAATACCTGCACATTGTAAATGCTGATTTAAGCCATCAACATCACGCCATTTACCTGTATTGTCGATTAATAAAGCATCTTCAATACCATATTGAGTATAATCTACATCACTTGGGCTAGCGGCATAAATTACTTTGATATATTTACCATTTGCGATAATTGCTTCATTTTCTTCATCAATTGAAATGGTACCATCAAAATGACCATGAATAGAGTCACGGCGTAATAAAGAAGCACGTTTTGCTAAATCACCATCAGCAGTTTTACGCACGACAATCGCTTTTAAATTTAAGCCACGACCAATACCTGATTTACCGATAATTAAACGTGCTAAAATACGACCGATACGTCCAAAACCGTAAAGTACCACATCACGAGCAGGTTTTTCAGTCGTATTACCTTCTATACCTTTTACCGCATTTTTTACAAAACCATCAATATCAGTGATATTTTGCTCTTTCACTTCAACTGCTAACTTACCTAAATCAATTTCAGCAGTACCGATATTATCGATTTTTACCAATGCTTGTAAAATAGGGAAAGTGTGAACAACAGAAAGCTCAACGTCCATCATGCGAGTGAAACGATGTGCCTTTAACAATTGCACCACAGAAAGATGAACTAAAGAATGTCCATAAACAGATACAATAATATTTTTTTCACGATATAAACGACCAATCATCGCAATCATTTGCTCTGCGATTTCTTCACGATTTGTCCAACGTGCTTGATGGTCAGCTTGTAGTGCTAAAAGTGTTTCTTTGTTGCTCACGGGCTAATCCTCGATTAACAATTAAAATTATCTTAGTATAATGTAAAATGCATGGAGAATAAATTAAATTTCAATTTTTATGCTCAAAATATAAGCTATACCAACTATAAATTAAAAAAATAGTCAAACATCATCACAAAATAAGAATGTAATATATCACTTACAATGATAATGCTTGCACGATAATGTCAATACCTGCTTTTGCTCCCACATTCAGAGCAACACCGCCTTGCTTTGGTAATTGAGCTTCTCGTGGATTGATACGAATAAGATTTGGCGAAAATTGTTCACTAAATAAACGTACTGTTGGAATAGCTGTACCAGCACCCATTTCAATTACGACAGGATTATGATGTTTTTTCAACCATATTGATAAACATTCAGCTTGTTGATGACTACGTTGCTCTAACCAATAATCATCATTAAACATTAAAATATTAGGGCGAATAATAGCATTTTGACAATGTGGGCATAAAGGTAAATCATCAAGCCATTGACAATTTTCCTTATCAATATTTATTAATAAATCATCAGCTTGCCAAATTTCATTTTGACAAGGCTGGCTACATTGCACATGATGAATTGAACCATGACACTCATAAATTAAATCATCATCAAAACCTGCTTTTTGAAATTGTCCATCAACATTCGATGTAAAAATGAAATAATCCAATTGCTGTTGTTTGATTAATTTTTGTAGTAAATAAAAACCATCATGCGGTTGTGTTTTGCGATATAAATCTAAACGATGTCCGTAAAATCCCCATGCTAATCGTGGTTGTTGGCGAAACGCTTGTGGATTAGCAATTTGCGTAAAATCCATTTTTTTACGCCCTAATGCAGGGTAGGCTTGCCACATACCTTGATTACCACGAAAATCAGGTAAGCCAGAATCTACACCCATGCCTGCCCCTGCGGTAATTAGTAAGCCATCAGCAGAGTGTATAAGTTGTTTGATACGCTGTTGCATTGATTGAGACATTTGTTATATCCTTGATTTTAATGCTTATTTTAATATATATCCGCCAATGTAACTCGTTTTAAAGCTGGATTTTCCGCTTCACGAATGAGACGCTCCACACGAGTTTGGGCTTGTTTTACGATTTTACCTTGTTGAAATAAAATCATTTCACCCGCTTGATAGGCTGTCCATGTTTCATTTTTGGTCAATGGCTCAGTGGTAATTACCGCAACACGGTCTTCAGGCGTGGTTACTTGGCTAAAATCCACTTCGACATCTAAATCAATCAGTTGAGCAGGTTGAAATGGATATTCACGCACTAACCAATGTAATTTGGTTGTTGCATAAGTGAACATTGCTTGACCATTGGATAAAATAAAATTAAACGTACCATGCTCGGCAATTTGTGGCGATATTTCGCTTAATAATTGAAATAATTCATCAAGGCTTGGTTCATTTGAGCCAAAACGCTGTATCATACAGTCCAATAAATAACAAAACGCCAATTCGCTATCAGTATCGCCCACAGGTTGAAAATGTCCGTGTAAGCTCGGTTTAAAGTCTAATAAATCGCCATTATGGGCAAAAATCCAATGTCGTCCCCATAATTCACGCATAAAAGGGTGAGAATTTTCAAGGTTAATCACGCCTTGTGTGGCTTTACGAATATGGGCAATCACATTACGAGATTTAATCGGATAATGACGGATTAACTCCGCAATCGGGGAGTGTACCGCAGATTGATTATCAACAAATAAACGGCAGGCTTTATCTTCAAAAAAGGCAATGCCAAAACCATCACAATGGTCAGAAGTAATTCCCGCACGTTGCGAAAATCCACGAAAAGAAAAAGTAATATCAGTCGGTGTGGCACAATTCATGCCGAGAAGTTGGCACATAATTCAATCTACTTATTTATTTAAAAATTTGTTGATTATAATACGATTATCATCATCTAATAAAGCTTGTAATAAAGCCTTTTCATCATCAATGTCATCATTATCTGTACCAATATATGATTTTAAACTTCCTGAAAGTGCTTGAACTTGTGGGCAAATATCAGTATCTTGTTTTGGATAAAATAAAATACGGACTTCATAAGTCATATCATCAAAATTAGAAATGATATGATCCACATTTGCCATAATATGTTCTGGTAATTGAATAAAAATACCATTATTTTGTGTAATTGCGGTGATTTGCATTTTAACGCTCCCATCACTTATCGCCATTGGATATAAATTTGGTCTAAATGTGGAAAGCCAAAGTATTTTTTACCATCTTCCATAACAATAAACCAATTATCACGATGTCGATAATAATATTTATTTAACTCTTCATCAGAAATATTTAACGATTTTTGCAAATCATCTAATTTCTTTTCTTGTTCATCATCATTTAACTCATCGTCTAGCCAAATATCACTTAAATCAAATTCTGAAATTCTAACCAATAAAAACTCTAAATCATTATCAAAAAATGAATGACGACCTAAAAAGAACGGTGTTTGATAGCTAACAATATCAATATCAGCTAAATGTTCATTGTTAAAATATAATTTTGCAGACGGTAAATTCATCGTTTTTCTCCTATGTCAATAATATTTTCAATAAACATTCCGATAAAAATTAACATTTCTAAATTCCGCACTTTCATCTAAATCAGGGAATGTACTGGCAGTACGTTCATCAAGTTTGATATATTTAGGGTGGGTAAAATTTTTTACTCGGCTATCAGCGACCCAAATATCATCAGCAAAATTTAAAAAATCATCTAAAAAGAAACGATTGGACTGGTCATATAATACATCGCCCGCCAGTAAAACATCAACACGTTCCGCTTGATATAAATCAGCTAAATATTCTAATTCTACGCCATTCAGTTGTGCATTTTCACGACACGCCATCAAACTTACAGAGTCTATGTCGCAACAAATGACCCGTTTTGCACCTGCTAATTTTGCTGCAATACCGACCACGCCAGAGCCGGCACCAAAATCAAGTACCGTTTTACCACGCACATGATGTGGTTCAGCGAGTAGCCATTGAGCCATTGCTAAACCTGATGCCCAGCAAAAAATCCAATACGGTGTATTTTGCCAAATTTGACGAATGACATCATCATCTAAACGTTCATTGGGAAACACAGGCGGTATTAACCATAAATCAATCGATGTATGGGGTAACCGTTGTGCCTGTAATTCACATTGTGGAATGACTTGCTGTAAGGCGGATAATAACGCCTGTGGGCATTCACGTTGTAAAGTTGATGATGTCATACCATTTTGCCTATGATTTAGCCTAATTTTTTCTCGGCAGCTTCAACGGTTTGACGAATCAATGTGGTAATGGTCATTGGACCAACGCCACCTGGTACAGGTGTATAAGCAGACGCAATTTGCTCAATACCTTGTAATTCAATATCGCCCACACCGCCACCATCTCGTGGATGGAAACCAGCATCAACCACAACCGCACCTTGTTTAATCCATTCTTTTTGAATGAGTTCTGCTTTACCTACCGCACCGACAATAATATCAGCCTGTTTTACAAACTCTGCCAAATTTTGTGTACGAGAATGGCAAATCGTAACCGTTGCATTGGCTTGTAATAACATGGCTGCCATAGGCTTACCTAAAATCGCTGAACGACCCACCACAACAGCGTGTTTTCCTGCAATTTCAATGCCATATTCTTGCAATATGGTCATAATCCCTTGCGGTGTTGCTGAACCATAAGCAGGTTCGCCCATCGCCATACGACCATAACCAAGACAAGTTACACCATCAACATCTTTTTCGAGAGCAATGGCATCAAAGCACGCACGCTCATCAATTTGAGCAGGAACTGGGTGTTGCAATAAAATACCATGTACATCAGGATTGGCATTAAGTTTCTCAATTTCGGCTAATAATTGCTTGGTTGTGGTTTCTTGTGGTAATTCAATTTTTAAAGAATCCATACCTACACGGCGACACGCATTACCTTTCATACGTACATAAGTGGCAGATGCACCATCATCACCAACTAAAATGGTCGCTAAAATCGGGGTGCGACCAGATTTTGCTTTTAATGCTTCAACACGTTGCAATAAATCAGCTTCAATTTTTTGTGCTAATGCACGACCATCTAACAATAATGCCATGAAGATACTCCAAAAGTTTATTAAAATTATGCTAATGATACAGGATTTATGTCTAAAATTTGCGTTAAAAATAGAATAATTATAGTAAAAACAAATTGTTTGATGAAAATATCGCCTATTGTTATCAATAGGTCTTGTTTTAATTTTTATTCATGGTATCATACGCATCATCAAGTTATGGCGGGGTGGCAGAGTGGTCATGCAGCGGACTGCAACTCCGTGGACGCCGGTTCGATTCCGACCTCCGCCTCCATATTTGATATTGCCCGGGTGGTGAAATAGGTAGACACAGGGGATTTAAAATCCCCCGCCCCCAAAGGCGTGCCAGTTCGAGTCTGGCTCCGGGCACCATTTGATAGTGTATAGTATAAAATTAAGATCAGCATTAAGCTGATTTTTTTATGTCTGGAATTTATCAATAAAATATAGAATAGTTTATTATCTACTTATAATATAGTAAATTCAATTCATAATTAAACAGTAGGGACAAATTATATTTGTCCAACTTATTGATTTTATAAAGGGTTTATGCAATAAACCTCTACATTTGTTGTATTGTTTTGATATAAATCGACTATAAAATAAACACCCCTATTTTTTATCAATTGTGCTTAATTCTTTTGCAAAAACAAAAAATCCCATCTAAATCAACTAGATAGGATTTTAATATATGGTGGGCCCACACAGACTTGAACTGTGGACCAACGGATTATGAGTCCGCTGCTCTAACCAACTGAGCTATAGGCCCGATATACTAAAAATTAGTGTTTAGATATTATAATGAATTTAAAATAAAAATCAAGACTTAAAAGCGTTTTGGTAATTTTTGCCCGCCAATTTGTGGTGTTTCTGCATTTTTCAATACATCATACAACCATTGTTCAGCATGAATTACAGCTTGTTTAACATCATCACCTTGAGCTAAACGACCTGCAATAAAACTTGCTAATGAGCAACCAGAACCATGATATTGTCCTTCTAAACGGTTAATTTTTGTTTCATTAATCAATTGACCTTGAACGTACAATTGATTATATATATAGTCGCCTGTATCTTCATGCCCACCCTTAACTAAAATCGCTTTAGCCCCCATATCAAACAGTTTTTGTACTGCTAACTTTAAATTATTTTCACCTGTTAAAGCTCGCAATTCAACCGTATTTGGTGTAATTATGGTTGCTAAAGGAATTAATGCAGTAAATGCTGTTACCAATGTTGCTTGGTCACCTAAACTCCCACCACTATTTGCTACTAAAACAGGATCTAAAACATATTGATAATCAGGGTGTTGCGATAAAAATTCAGCCAATCCTGCAATATTATCCGTTGTACCCAACATACCTGATTTTACACATTTAATCGGTAAATCGCCCACTACAGCATTAGCTTGAGCTAATAATAGCTGTTTAGAAGTTGCTTCAAATCCAAAAACTTGTTGGGTATTTTGTATAGTTAAAGCCGTACAAGCAATCGCTGCATGAGCACCACTTTGCCCAATCGCTTCAATATCTGCTTGTAAACCCGCCCCACCAGAAGGATCTAAACCCGAAAAACATAAAACTGTTGCACGCATAATTTCTCTACCCTATTAAAATGATGATACGTCTCATTATCCCATCAGAAACAGGATAATGCAAATTGAAATGAAATACAATTTTTTTCATCATTGAGAAGCTGATAAAA
Source organism: Moraxella sp. ZY210820 (assembly GCF_030674635.1). Lineage (NCBI taxonomy): Bacteria > Pseudomonadati > Pseudomonadota > Gammaproteobacteria > Moraxellales > Moraxellaceae > Nasibacterium > Nasibacterium caprae. Next base: position 1,550,639 of record NZ_CP089978.1, read on the forward strand.
TTTTCTTCCAAATATCATAAGTTGGTCGATTGGCTTTGGTTAAAACTTCATTACGCAGATGATTAATTTCTGAACAAGCAATATTTTCTCGTGTTTTTATTGATTGATTACTTGTAAGATAAAAATGCAAACCACATACTCTATCATGACGAGATGTTTTAAAAAATTTAATATCTTCAATTTCATCATACTTAATTAATTTGGTTTTACCCGACACATAGTTTAAAATCAAATATTGTTCTGTCAATTCAAATTTTTCTACGGTATGACTTCTCCAATACATCACATAACCAATCATCACAGTTAAAATGATAGCAATCACTACAAATGAATGATGACGTTTTGCCATATTTATTCCCTTTTATCAAAAATTAAACAGTTTAATTTTATACGCTTAAAATACACAATCCATTATAAAAATGCAATAAATAAATGTGCCAGACCTGCTAAAAATCCTGTAATACCACCCAGTACAATCAAAATCCATTCATCTTCTTGGAACGCTGGACGTAATAAATTTTGAAATTCTTGCGGTGTCAATTCTCTAATTCTATCCCTAAACATCGTGTAAATTTTTTGAGCACGACTGGCATTAAATTCTGGGTCGCTCATTGGTTTCATAGTCAGCTCAATTGAATGCTCCACCAATGATTTTTTCAATTCACCATATTCTTTAAAGCCCAATGATGCCACCAAAATACCACTCACCCACGGATTATCCATAATTTGATAAACGTGCTGTTTAATTACACGGCGAGTTTGGTCTTTTTTTGCACCATACATCATTTCAGTCATAATGGTTTTTAGCGTAATCAATTCTTCTGTAACCACGCGAGCAAACACCGAAGAAACTTCATCTTGACGTTTCATAAATGCACCTTGAATATTGTAGGTGCTAATATGTGGCGGTAATGGATAAACCCATGGAAATTTACGATTTTTAGTCAATTTAAATGCTTTTAAATATTTAACGGGCTTAGGCTCAAGCGGATTAAACACCATATAAATCGCAATCCAGTTGGTTAAAAATCCCCAAATACTAGCTAGAATTGGCACAGTCCAATGATGTGGAATAATAAACCACAAAATCATTTGTAAAATACCAAAATAAATGCCAATAATCGCACTCACATGCCAAATAAAATTAATTTCCTTTTTACCCACTTCCATAAACATTTTAACCATTAAACGGCGGTCATTTTCCATAGTATGCACCACCATTTCACGCATATTCACTAAATCTTCAACTTGACTGGTTAAATCTGTCATTAACTCATTGATAATATGTGGTAATTCTTGATGTGCATAGGCATAAATACGGCGTTTTACGGCATAAGGGAGATGTTGCCAAGTGCTATTTTGGCGTTCACTCATCACTTCATCAATCAAATTATCTAAATCATCTTTAACTTGTTGTTCGACAAAATCAGCCATCGCTTGCGGATCCATCGCATCGATAAATTCTTTAAGTGAACCGATTTTAGATAAAGTGTTATCAGTAATAATGCCTGAAATTCGCCCTGCTTTGCGTGGTACAATGCCCTGCCAACCTATTGGAATCGAACCTATGCGAAATCCCCAAAACTTAATTGGGTAAAACACCATCTTTAATGCCATCCACACATGTAACCACGTTACAAAAGCTGTTACAGGGACGATACTCATCGCCGCCAAAAAATCAGGGCGGTTAATAAAATTTTGGATATGAGCAATCGTCGTTTCTAGCATAGATTAAATAAACTATTGTATTTAAATCAATAAGTTTGATGGTAATAACTTAAAGTGTTAAGCATAGCATATTTTATTTTTGATGTATAATGCTTTAACAAAACATAGCAGAGCAATGTATAAATCATCACAAAATAGGAGAATAATATGGGAAAAAATATTTCATCTCTAAAAGTATATCATTACATCATACCTATCAACACCTACCTTTTGATAAAAGTGCCAATAATACTTCTACAATATTCATTTGCTGATTTTGTTGTAGTTGTTGATGTAATTGACGATGTTGCTGTTGTTGCTGTTGCCCTTGTGTGAGTAATAATTCAATTTCTTGCGATAAACGTTGTGCATTAGCATCATCTTGAATCAGTTCAACAACATATGGTTGTCGAGCAATAATATTGGGCAAAGAATATGATGAAATTTTTATCAAACGTTTAACAATAAAATAGGTCAGCCAATGTAATTTATACAATACCACCATTGGTCGATGTAATAACATCGCTTCTAATGTCGCTGTTCCTGATGCCAATGCCACCACATCACAAGCTTCCATGACTAAACGCCCAATATTGGATTCTTGCCCATCATTGGCTAGAATTTGCACCACCTGTTGAATGTTCAATGGATAAGTATTTAAATGTTGTTGAATTTGTTGGTATCTCAGCTGATTAATGGCAGGAATCACAAATTTTATATCAGGATATTTTGCTAATAATAATTGGGCTGATGATAATAAAACAGGTAATAATCGTTCAACTTCGCCATTACGACTTCCTGGTAATAAAGCAATATATCTCTGCTGTTGTTGCAACTTTAACTGCTGACGTGCTTGTACGCTATTTTCTTGTAAAGGCAATTGTTCAGCAAGTGGATGCCCCACAAATACCGCAGGTACTTGATATTTTTGATAAAAATCAACTTCAAATGGAAATAAGCACAACACCAAATCAACTGCTTTTTTAATAGCAAATACTCGCTTTTGTCGCCATGCCCACACCGATGGACTGACATATTGCACCGTTTTAATCGGTAAATTTAAATCTTTAATTTTTTTAGATAATCTTAAATTAAAATCAGGTGCATCAATCCCAATAAAAATATCTACAGGATTTTGTACCCAACGCTCAACCAAACCATCTCTCACAGCAAAAAGTTGTTTAATATCCTTTAAAACTTCAACAATTCCCATTACTGATAAAGTTTCCATCGCATAAAAACTCTGAAAGCCTTCGGTAATCATCTGTGAACCACCAATACCTTCAAACTCTATTTCTATATTATAGTTCATCGCATATTGTTTAAAGGCTTGTATCAACTTAACGCCTAAAGTATCGCCTGATACCTCACCAACCACTATACCAATACGTAGTGCCTTTTTTATTTCATTCATCATTACTCTGCCACATTTTCTGTCGCTATTGACGTATTTTCTTGTACAGTCTCTGGTTCACTTGGTTGTAGTTGAATATCTTGTTCAGCTTTTGCTTGTTCTTCTTGCAAACGTTTTGCTTCTTGTTCAGCTTTTAATTCTGCTTGACGTTCATCATAAGCGACTTGCCAATCTTCATTTTGTAGTCGGTAAAATACACTTGGCAAGGTGTCAGGATATTTTTTATCCGCTTTTTGTTGCCATTGTTGATGGGCTTGTAATTCTTCATCTGTTGGTAAAATGACTGTTAAATTGGCTTGAATTGGTGCATAATATTCGGCTAAATTTTGCCCTGTCATGGAAAAACTATCCACAATATCTAATGCTACCTGCCCACCCGTCATCGCCAAATAAACATCAGCTAAGATTTCTGCATCGAGCAACGCACCATGGAATGTACGGTCTCGTTCAGGAATTTCATAGCGTTTAACCAATGCATCTAAAGAATTACGCTGACCACCATGTTTAGCTTTTGCCATCGCCAAAGTATCGGTAACACTACATACATCAGACAATTTACCTAAACCAACTTGTTCAAACTCCATATCTAAGAAGTTCATATCGAAGCTAGCATTATGGGCAATAATTTCCGCACCACGCAAGTAATCATATAGAATTTGAGCAACTTCATTAAAAATCGGCTTATCTAATAAAAATTCATCTGTAATACCATGCACGGTTACCGATTCGCCCACTTCCTTTTCTGGTTGAATATAAATATGAATCGAACTTCCTGTCAATTTGCGATTAATCATTTCAATCGCACCGACTTCAATAATACGGTCGCCATTGGCATGGAAAAAACCTGTAGTTTCTGTATCCAAAATTAATTGTCGCTGACCATGATAAGTTTTATTTGCCGAAGTAATCACAATATGTTCTGCCACTTGTTCAGGCGACATCGCAATACGTTGAGATTTTTTCTTTTTGCGTGATTTTTTCTCAGTTATTTGAACAGACTCATCATTTTGCCCATCATCTAGCATTGATGATACGTCTATTTCAGCTTGATGATTAATTTCATGCTCATCAATTTCAGGTTGCTCTACCTGATATTCATCTGATAAATTCTGCTCTTGTTCTAATTCGTCAGCTTCTTGGTTCCAATCTAAACCGAAGGGATCAGTATTTAACCAATCATTTTCTATGCTTGATGCTTGTTGTATTTTACTTTCAGTTAATGTGATAGGTTCAGATTTCTGTACAGATGCAATAACCTTTAAATCATGATTAACATCAAGCACTTTATATTGTAAATTCGCCTGTTGTAATACAGCATCCACACCACGATTCGCTAACTGATCAGCCATTTCATTACCATGATGTCCTGCATGACCTTTAATCCATTGCCAATCTATAATTCGTCCTTGACACACATCATCTAAAATTTGCCATAAATCAGGATTTTTAACATCTTTCCAATTTTTCTTTTTCCAACCATGAATCCATTGAGTAATGCCTTGATAGACATAATTTGAATCTGTCCAAATTTGAATCGGTACATCTTTAGGACACAACAAAATGCCTTCTATCGCCGCTGTAAGTTCCATGCGATTATTTGTCGTCTTAAGCTCACCACCACAGAATTGTTGTGTGGTATTAGATTGTTGCATATATACACCCCAACCGCCAGCCCCGGGATTACCACGACACGCCCCATCGACATACAACGTAATTTTAGACATTGATACCACCTATTTTCACTTAAATTTGTATATTATTTCACATTAACGTTGTAAATTGACAATCACATAATTAGGCTGACTAACCAAAGCAAACTGTCCACCTAAATTCAACCATAAATACCCTTTGGGTGGTGCTGATAATTGATAATTCTGCCAATCATTAACCCAATAATTCATTTGACGATAGTTCATTGGAATCACATCGCCAACATTGAGTCGTAATGATGATGGGAGATGTGTTTGTTGCACAATGGTTGTTGTTTGTGGGGCATACAAAGCATTACCATGTGTTTGTGTGATGACTTGTGTAATCGGCTGTACATTAGCTGATGAATAATATACCACAGGTGCTTGATAAATCACAACTGGAGCTTGTTGAGTACGATATTGTTGATATTCCTGTGCGGACATCGGCTTAAATGGATGCACCACCACATTTTGACGATCTTGTAATACAGTACTGGTTGGTAAATGACGTATAGTAGTTTGCATATGCTGTTGTGCAGGCACTGAAGCAGGCAAATGTTGTACACTATAAGTGGTGGTTGATTGTTGTACTATCGGCACCTCAATAGAAATCCCCCATGATGTTTTTGCCATAACCATAGGCGACAATATCATCAAGCCTACACATAGAATCTGTTGTTTCATGATTTCACTCAAACACACACAAACACATCATAATGCTGTTTTAATTAATGGACAAGCAGCTAAATCTGCATATAAAGCGTGAACTTGTTCTAATTCAGTAAAATAGAGTTTTGCTGTAATAGAATCATATTTCCCTGTGCGTGATGCTGTGGTTACTAAGCTACTTTCATCAAAATCTGGAAAATGTTTATGTAAAATTTCTACCACAGCTTGACGTAATTCAGCACCAGCCAAACCAATCAATTTAATTGGATAATCCATTGGAAATACCCATAAATGCTCTTGTAACTCACGAGATGGTGTACGATCTAAAGTAGTCATATTAGAAACTCTTTTCTTTATATCAAAAATTATCATCAACAACCTAGATAATAGACTAAATCTAAAATATGCAAAAATGTATATTTTAGTAATTTATCAATAGATTGTACTGAATATTCATATTATGAATATATTATTTAAAAAATCAAGTTGATAAATGTTGCATAACACCTAAAAAATCATAAATAATTAAAATAAATCATAGACATATTACACCTGCAAGATTTCCAGCAACAAGATTAAAATACATTTTATAATTTATTTATCAAATAAATATAATAAAATCTATCGTTCTTTACCATTAAAACTTATACTAAAGATGGTAACCAATTCACAGTTTATCACTTGCTTTTAAAATTAAATCGGTTATAGTATGCACATCTTAGGCTACAAAAGACTATTTTATGAGTTTATGGCAAAAATTGTTTAACAAAGATGAACATGACAATGAACACAAAAATCACATTGCTTGTGTTGAAAATGACTGCTGTTGTCGTACTGATGAACAGTTAATTGAAATGCTCAAAACAAGTGATGATGAAGATGTTATTCATGGTATTAAAAAAGTACTTAATTCACGAGGTTATAGCAAAAAAGAATTAGAATTACTACGCCAACCATTAGTATCATAATTGATAAAAGGTAGATATATGATTGATATATCTACCTTTTATATTTACACAACCTAAATTTAATTACAAATACGTCAAGGCTTGTTGCAATACTTGTTCAGCTTGTTGGGTTGCATCTAAACGTTTAATACGCTCAGGATAATTTTCATATAATTCTTGATAACCTGCATGAACTTTTGCAAAAAAATCATATTTTTCTTGTTCAAAACGGTCTAATTGCCCACGTTGTAATGCACGTTGCAAACCTAACTCAATCGGAGCATCGAGCCAAAAAGTTAAATCAGGCAAAATTGAAACAAATTGCTCATTTAATGCACTAATTTTCTCTAAATCAACACCACGTCCCGCACATTGATAAGCAAAACTTGCATCAACAAAACGATCACTAAGAACAACCTTACCGTGTTGTAATGCTGGTAAAATGACTTGTGCAATATGCTGACTACGAGCTGCATAAATCAATAATAATTCACAATGATTATCCATTTTTTCTTGATGAGTATGTACCAATAACTTACGAATATCTTCGGCTAACGGTGTACCACCGGGCTCACGTGTAATGATTACTTCTTTACCATTCTGGCTAAAATAATCCTGTAAGCCTTGAATTAAGGTGCTTTTCCCTACCCCTTCTGTACCTTCTAAGCTAATAAACATGATTTACTCCTTACCACGAATCACCGCTAAATATTCGGCAACCGCTTGATTGTGCTGTTCTAAAGTCTCACTAAATTTATGTCCACCTTTACCTGTTGCCACAAAATACAAAGTCTTACTATTTTTATTTGGATGTAAAGCAGCATGAATCGCTTTTTGACTTGGTAAAGCAATTGGAGTTGGCGGTAAACCATAAATAGTATAGGTATTATAAGCTGTTGGTGTACGTAAATCTTGTTTAGTAATATTCCCTTGATATCGATCGCCCATACCATAGATAACAGTAGGATCGGTTTGTAATTTCATACCAATTTTTAAACGGCGATAGAACACTCCAGAAACCTCAGCTAACTCTGCATCAATATTACTTTCTTTATCAATAATTGATGCCATAATTAAAGCTTCATAAGGCGTTTTATAAGGTAAATCCGTATCACGTTTTGCCCATTCCTGTTGTAAAATCTGTTGCTGACGTTGATATAAATCCGTCAAAATGCGTACATCTGTTTCACCTTTTTGATAAAAATAGGTATTAGGTGCAAATAAACCCTCAGGATGACTATAAGGAATATTCAATTTTTGCAAAATTTGTTCTGTTGGTAAATCTAAAATCGTATTATTGACTAAAGGATCTTTTTTCAGCATTTGTACTAATTGCTTAAAATTCGTTCCTTCTACCACTGTAATACGATTTAATTGCACATTTTTTGCATTAGATACTAAATCTAATACTTGTTTAATATTCATATTGGGCTTAACTTCATAAATACCTGCTTTTAATGAAGTTTTAAGCATCATTTTTTGATAGAGTTTCAATACAATAGGAAATTTGACATTTTGCTCTACTGCAATACGGTCAATTAATCGACTATAAGTATCACCAGTTTTGATACTAATCGACTGTTGATTTTCTTTTAATTGAAAAGGTTGCATCAACGTTTGATAGCCAACAAAGATAGTAACAACCACTCCCATTAACAGTACCAATAACAATAAACCAAAACCACCTTTTTTAGATGATTTAGCTTCAGTTTGTTTAGATTTGTTTTGTTTCTGTTTTGCCATTATCTTAAAAATCTATATCATCATTCAACTACGATTAAATATCACTATAACCCAAACTTTTTAAAGCACGCTCGTCATCAGACCAACCATCTTTAACTTTTACCCAAAGAGAAAGCATAACTTTTTGTTCAAACATTTTTTCCATATCCGCACGTGCTTCGATACCAATCTGTTTAAGTTTTTTGCCTTTTTCGCCAATCACAATCGCTTTTTGCCCAATACGTTCAACATAAATAGTTGCATCAATATAAGTACACGGTGGTTTGATTTTGCCAGTTTTTTCATTAACCTCTGCTTCTTCAGTTTTAAAGGTTTCAATTTGTACCGTCAAATCATACGGTAATTCTTCACCTAATTGACGCATAATTTTTTCACGAATCATTTCACTAGCTAAAAAACGCTCTGAACGGTCGGTAATTTGTTCAGTTGAATACAATGGTGGAGAAAATGGCAAATATTGCTCAATGGTATCACGCAAATGTTCTAAATTATGATGGCGTAATGCTGAAACAGGAATCACTTCTGCAAAATTCATCAATTTGATACGCTCTTGAATTAAAGGCAATAATGATTTTTTATCTCCTAAAGTATCAATTTTATTAATTACCAAAATTACAGGCATATCCGCATATTTTAATTTTTCTAAAACTAAATCATCATTCTGTGTCCATTTTTGCCCATCAATCACAAATAATACAAGATTAACATCACGCAATGCAGAAGTTGCTGCTTTATTCATCATTTTATTAATCGCACGCACTTCTTTTTTATGCATACCCGGAGTATCAACATAAACCGCTTGCATAGTTTCACGGCTATCAATCCCTACAATTTTATGACGTGTTGTTTGCGGTTTACGTGATGTAATAGAAAGTTTTTGACCCAATAAATGATTCATTAAGGTCGATTTCCCCACATTAGGACGACCTACAATAGCAACAAAACCGCTACGAAAGTTTTGTGGAATTTGTTCTGTTTCAGATTTAAAAAAATCATCAATGATTGATGATTGATGTGTAGATTGTTCCATGACTTAACTCAACTTTATCTTGCTCATTTAGGATAATTTAGGCATTAAACCTAATATTTGTAATATTTCACTTGCTGCATTTTGTTCAGCAAAACGACGACTGCTACCTGTTGCTGTACATATTGGCAAATCAGTAACATAACATTGTACAGTAAATACTTGTTTGGGTGCATCACCTTCAATATGTAACACTTCATAAACAGGTAATGCTTTACGCTGACCCTGTAAATACTCTTGTAAACGTGTTTTAGGATCTTTAAGTTGCTCAGGTTCAGCTAAATCTTTTAGATAAGCTTGATACCATTTTAATACAATATTTTGAACTAATATGAAATCTTGACTATCTAAATAAATCGCTGCAATAATGGCCTCTACCACATCTGCCAAAATTGATTCTCGATTATGACCGCCTGATTTAAGCTCTCCCACACTTAAAATTAAATATTGACTTAACTGTAAATCTTTAGCAATTTTACCTAAAGTCTCTTGACGTACTAAAGTTGCACGCATACGTGTTAAACGTCCTTCATTTTCATTAGGATATTGTTCATATAGTTGTTGTGCAATAATAACACTTAACAATGAATCACCTAAAAACTCCAGACGTTCATAATTACGACTATTGACTGAACGATGAGTCAAAGCACGCTGTAATAAAGCTAGGTCTTTAAATTCATATCCTAAACGTCCCATCAGACGCTGGATATGTAACTTATTGTGCTGTACTTTTGTCAAATTTTTTCTCAAACTTTACAGCAAAATCAACATTCATAACAAAAGGTGCACGAATTTCATAGTTTTTATGTACTTGAATTCCTTGACCTGTTTGAGTAACTTTCATAATGTCACTAGCTTTCAAATCACGGATATTATTCATTGATAGACGATTATCTAAGTCTGATATAAACTTTTGTGGAATAGTTTGTTGGTTACTTGCAGTCACCAATTCCTGAATTTGTTGATTAATCATACGATCATCAAGAAATGCTGGAAATAAGGCAGCACCAATTTTTAAAGCTAAACAGAATAAAATGACCATCGCCATGATACCTGATGCTGAACCTTGTTGAAATTTACGCATTATATAAAATTCCTGTTGAAAGAATAAAAGTTAATTAATTTTACCATTACGTTCAAGTGTAGGCAATTTAAATCCTGCATCTTTATGCATCCACACATAAAAAGCACGACCTATTAAATTTTGTTCAGGAACAAATCCCCAAAAACGACTGTCGGCACTTTGATCACGATTATCACCCATAACAAAATAATGCCCTTCAGGTACAGTAAATTCAACTGTTTGCACTAAACTTGGAAAACCTGCAACAATTGCTGAACGTTGAAAAGCTTGACGTTGTTGCATAACTTGTTGAGAAACTTCATCTCTAAATTGCAAATAGGCCTTTGCTTGTTCATCAGTTTGTTCAGTAGAAACTTGTTGAATGATGTGTTGCTTATCACCAATTTGCTCATGATATAACCCACCAGCCATTGCAATATCCAATACCTGATTATTTTTATCTTGTTCTGTAAAAACAATATTTTTTTGTTCTACTTGTGTTTGACTATAGGTTTGACCATTAACTGAAATCACACCATTTTCAATTTTTACTGTATCACCAGACACAGCAATAACACGTTTAATATAGCTTTGTTTTGGATTTTCAGGATAACGAAATACTGCCACATCACCTGCTTTAGGCTCACCAACTGGAATAACTTTTGTATGCACCAATGGTAAACGTATACCATAATCAAATTTATTGACAAGAATAAAATCACCCACTTCTAAATTCGGCATCATCGATTCTGATGGAATATTGAACGGCTCATATAAAAATGAACGTACAAATAATACCACCGCCAATACAGGCCAAAAATCATATGCCCAAGCAATGATAAAATTCTCATTGCCACGTCCTTTCTTTTCACGTTGTTTTAGTACCAGTTTATCGAGTAACCACAATAAAAAGAAAACCAGTGTAGCAGGCACAAGTATTAAATTAAAATCAAAATCCATCATCAACCGCCCTATTTCTTATCAACTTGAAGTACAGCTAAAAACGCTTCTTGTGGAATTTCTACGCTACCCACTTGTTTCATGCGTTTTTTACCTTCTTTCTGTTTAGCCAATAATTTTTTCTTACGGCTCACATCACCACCATAACATTTTGCCAATACATTTTTACGCATGGCTTTTACCGTTGAACGTGCGATAATTTGTGAGCCAATCGCTGCTTGAATTGCTACATCAAACATTTGACGTGGAATCAAATCTTTCATTTTTTCTACTAGAGCAATACCACGATGACGAGCATCATTACGATGGCAAATCATGGCTAAAGCATCTACTTTTTCACCATTAATTAATACATCTACTTTAACTAGACTTGAGCTTTCAAAACGTGCAAAACTATAATCAAGCGATGCAAAACCACGAGAGCATGATTTTAAACGGTCAAAAAAATCCATCACCACTTCAGCCATTGGTATTTCAAAAGTCAATGAAACTTGATTACTCAAAAATTTCATGTCTTTTTGCACTCCACGTCTTTCGATACACAGCGTCATCACATTACCTAAATAATCTTGTGGCACAAGAATATGACATTCAGCAATTGGTTCACGCAAATCTTCTACTGTACCACCTTCAGGCATTTTTGATGGACTATCGATATAAATGGTATCACCTTTTTTAGTTACTGCTTCATACACTACCGTTGGAGCAGAGGTGATTAAATCTAAATCGTATTCACGTTCAAGACGTTCCTGCACGATTTCCATGTGGAGCATACCTAAGAAACCACAACGGAAACCAAAACCTAAAGCGTCAGAACTTTCAGGTTCAAAAAATAATGCTGAATCATTGATTTGTAATTTTTGTAGTGCTTCACGGAATGGCTCAAAATCACTCGCATCAATTGGGAATAAACCTGCATAAACTTGTGGTTTAACCTTTTTAAAACCTTCAAGTGCTTCTACTTCAGGTGTGCTTGCTAAGGTAATAGTATCACCCACTGGGGCTCCAAAAATATCTTTAATGCCCGCAATCACAAAACCAACTTCACCTGCTTCAAGCATATCAGTTTCAGTATGTTTAGGATTAAAGACCCCAACTGATGTTACAGGATGGGTTTGCCCTGTCGATTTTACCAACATTTTATCACCTTTACGAATACGACCATGTTTGATACGCACTAACGACACCACGCCCAAATAGTTATCAAACCAAGAATCGATAATTAAGGCTTGTAATGGTGCATCACGGTCGCCTTGTGGTGCGGGAATAACATCAACAAGACGTTCTAAAACGCCTTCAATACCCAACCCTGTTTTTGCCGAACAGGTTGGTGCATCAGTCGCTTCAATACCGATAATATCTTCAATTTCTTGAATGACACGTTCAGGTTCGGCTTGTGGTAAATCAATTTTATTTAAAACAGGTAAAACTTCTAAATTTTGTTCAATCGCAGTATAGCAGTTAGCAACCGATTGAGCCTCTACCCCTTGAGCGGCATCAACGACCAATAACGCTCCTTCACAAGCCGCTAACGAACGAGATACTTCATAAGAAAAATCCACATGCCCCGGTGTATCAATAAAATTCAGTTGATATTCTTGTCCATTTGGGTGCGTATAATACAGCGTTACTGATGCCGCTTTAATGGTAATACCACGCTCACGCTCTAAATCCATTGAATCAAGCACTTGCTCTTGCATTTCACGGTCTTGCAAACCACCACACGTTTGAATAAAACGGTCGGCAAGTGTTGATTTGCCATGGTCAATATGAGCAATAATCGAAAAGTTGCGTATATTATTGATATTTACTGATTTTTTAGCGATTGCCATAGATAAACCCAAACCATATGTGTCATCATACACATAAAAGAATACTTAAAACTTTACACTGAAGGTGAATAAATTCTTATTCTAACACATTTTTCATATAACGAGTATGTACATTTTCATATCATCAACAAAAAAAGCTAGAACAATGTCCTAGCTTTTTTCTTTATACCAAATACCAATTTAGCTTACACGATTTTCTTGCTTTTTCTCGCCTGTTAAAGTTTTTTTCACTTTAACTTTAGTGCTTGTTTCTGCTAAAGGTTTTGGCTTTTTAGTTAGTGCCAATGGTAAAATATCATCGATACTATGCACCGCTTTAATATCCAAACCATCTTTCACATTTTGTGGAATGTCATCTAAATCACGTACATTTTCTTCAGGGATAAATACTAATTTAATACCACCACGATGTGCTGCCAATAATTTCTCTTTTAAACCACCAATACGCAATGCACGACCTGCCAATGTCGTTTCACCTGTCATAGCAATATCTGCACGAATTGGAATATTGGTAAATGCTGACACTAAAGCAACTGTTAAAGCTAAACCTGCTGATGGACCATCTTTCGGTGTTGCTCCTTCAGGTAAATGCACATGAACATCTGTCTCTGCAAAACGGCTAGCTTCAATACCTAATTCTTTTGCACGAGTACGAACTACAGTCATTGCAGCTTTAATTGATTCTTGCATCACATCGCCCAACGAACCAGTGGTTACAAAATTACCCTTACCAGACATAATCGCTGATTCAATGGTTAATAATTCACCACCCACTGATGTCCAAGCTAAACCATTCACACGACCCACTTGTGCTTTTTGTTCAGCCTGACCATAATCAAATTTGTAAACTCCTAAATAATCATCTAAATTTTCTTTATTAATAACGACCTCAAGATTTTTTGATTTTTTCAATACTGCTTCTTTCACTACTTTACGAGAAATCTTAGAAATTTCACGTTGTAAATTACGCACACCCGCTTCACGTGTATAACGGCGAACAATATCTCGTAACGCTTCACTTTCAATATTTAATTCTCGCTCACGCAAACCATTATCTTTGATAGCACGAGGAACTAAATAACGCTCAGCAATATTCACTTTTTCATCTTCAGTATAACCTGACAAACGAATCACTTCCATACGGTCAAGTAAGGCTTCAGGAATATTCATACTATTTGCCGTACACACAAACATTACTTCAGATAAATCTAAATCTAAGTCTAAATAATGGTCATTAAACTTATGATTTTGTGATGGATCAAGCACTTCCAATAATGCCGATGCTGGATCACCACGATAATCTTGTGCCATTTTATCAATCTCATCAAGTAAAAATAATGGATTTTTCACGCCAACTTTACTTAATGATTGTACAATCTTACCCGGCATTGCCCCAATATAAGTACGGCGATGTCCACGAATTTCCGCTTCATCACGTACGCCACCTAAAGCCATACGCACAAATTCACGCCCTGTTGCTTTAGCAATTGATTCACCCAAACTCGTTTTACCTACTCCAGGTGGTCCAACCAAACATAAAACTGGACCTTTGATTTTTTTCACACGTGATTGAACAGCTAAATATTCCAAAATACGTTGTTTAACTTCATCTAAACCATAATGGTCTTGATTTAAAATATCTTCTGCTTTAGCAAGTTGAATACTCACTTTACTCGCTTTATTCCACGGCGTTTCTAAAATAGTTTCCAAATAAGTACGCACCACTGATGCTTCACTAGATGATGAAGGCATCATTTTCAATTTACGCAACTCACTTTCCGCTTTTTTACGCACTTCTTGCGGTAAATCAGCTTCTTCTAAACGTCGTGTTAAATCGATATCATCCTCTTCACCATCTTCCAAACCAGACAATTCACGTTGAATCACTTTTAATTTTTCATTTAAGAAGTATTCACGTTGATTTTTATCAATTTGCTTTTTGGCTTTATCTTGAATTTCATCTTCAAGTTGTTGCTCTACAAATTGTTCCATTAAGAAATTACTTAAAGTATCAATATGTGCAACAATATTATCTTGCTCTAAAAATTCTTGTTTAGTTTCCACCGATAATGGTACACGTGTCGCCACAAAATAAACGGATTGCAAAATATGGCTAAAACGTGATAAAGCATTAATTAATTCACGACTATTTTTAAGTTTACTTTCTGCATAACGAGCAAATGATTTACGCAAACTATCAATGTGCATTTTTTCTTGTTTTGCACTCAAATCTACCGTCATTGGTGCAAGCGTATAAGTTGCATTGAAATGGCTTTCATCTTCATTCACTTTTTCTAATTTAACACGATGTAAACCTTCAATTAAAACCTTAATACAGCCATCTTCCTGCTCATGATTCACCACTTGGATAATACGAGCAATCGTTCCATATTGGTAAAAATTATGAACATCAATTGTTTCATTTAATGAATCTTTTTGACTTACTACAAGCACTAAATTATCCTGACTACGTGCTTTTTCTACGGCGTTAATAGACTTTTCACGACCAACAAATAGAGCAATTTGCATATGCGGATAAACCACAACATCACGCAATGCCAAAAGTGGCAACACTTCTGGTAACTCTGGGGAATTTTGACTCTCTTCATGTGTAAGATCAGACATAATATTATCTCTCTGTTGGTTTTAGCAGGTTGTAATCAACTTAATATACATATAATGATGGATAATCTCAAAATTACAAGGGCTAAAATGAAAAAATTACATAATTTAACTATCTAAATGTAAGGACTGCAAACTATTTTGCCAAATTTGTGGTGCAATATCATCAACCGAACGATTCAGCACCTGTGCTAAGCCTTGTAATACATAAGGCAAATTTGCTGGTGTATTACGTGTACGTTGCCCTACAATTTGACAACATAAGGGCGTCATATCGGGACAATCTGTTTCTATCACTAAATGTTCAACACCTACAGCTTTCACGACTTGAAGTAGCTTTTTCGCATTAGGATTAGTGATTTGCCCTGTAATGCCGAGCTTAAAACCCATTTTAATAAAGGCTTTTGCTTCTTCTACACCACCACTAAACGCATGGGCAATACCGCCAGCTTGAAATTTATGCTGTTTCAATATTTGTAAAACATCCGCATGTGCTTTACGAATATGTAACAAGATAGGTAAATCAAACTGCTGTGCTAACTCAATTTGTGCCTGAAAAAACATTCGTTGTCGATGCTGCATTTCAGTGGTTTTATGCTCATCTAAAAAACGATCTAAACCAATTTCACCTATCGCAATACAATCATACTGTATTAAAAATTGCTCTAAATCATTAAGATGTTGTGTTTGATGTTGCTCAATATAAATCGGGTGTAAACCCGGTGCAAGATAACTTTGGGGTACATCATGCCAGTGTTGCATTTGTTGATGTGTATGCAATAAATCAGCAAATCGACTTTGCATTAGACCGATTAAAATCAGTTTTTCCACCCCATTTACTTTTGCCTGTTGAGATAATTGCAAACGATCATTCGCAAAATCTTCTACATCAAAATGTGTATGCGTATCAAATAATGGTAACATCATCATCTATCCATTGATTTTTTAGGATAAATGTGGAAATAAAATTTTGTAAATATCTTCTTTCACCATTGCCTTACCTTGCTCTGGTGTTAAATAAATATCAAATATCGGTGCATCAGCACTAATTTGCCCTTTACGATAATGTAAACCTATACCACCTTGATCAAAAAACCAATCCGCTTGCCCCCAATATAGAACATCGGGTAATTGAGCTTTTATTTTAGCACTTTGTTTTTCACGCCACTCTTTATAATAAGTTTGAATAATTTCATGTAAACGATGTTGATGGTCATCTTTTAAAATATCCAACAACTTTAAACCTTTATTTTGCTTTCGATCAAACACAAAATAATAGACTTGATTATCAACCACTTGTGAACCTTGTTGGCTATGCACCATGAGTTGAATCAAGACATAATTTTGTCTTTGTAAAGCAATACGTGTTGCCATTTGCAAATTAAACGCTTTATTTTTCTTATCTTCTGCACGCCACGCATCAGATTTCTTCACATAAGCATCAACTGATTCTTGCAAAGTCAAATTTTGATTTAAACCAATTTGTTGCTGAATGACATAACCTTGACTACGAGCAATCCATTGATTGACATCATCATTTTGTGTACTCACACTTTGAATACTCATATTCAAACAGTCTTTTTTTTCACAAAAAGGCATAGCATAATCTGCCGCTTGAATTTTGATATTCAACGGTGCTAAAGTACGCTCTAATTCGGCTTGCTGTTCCACGCTCAGCTTTGAATCATCTTGGCAAGCTGTTAAATGAGCCAACAATACACACATTGGCACTACTTTTAACCAATATGACAAATAATTGTTCATCATTTTCTATATAACTTTAACTTTGCTTAACGAGCATATTAATGTAAACCTATAAATTTATCAAGTGTTTAATTTAAAATTATGAGATGAATTTGCTTTTTTATAAAGCAAAAGATAAATTATTCGTATTAGCTTTATTATTTTATTTAACCTATACTTAGTAAGTTTGATACAATAAAAAACTCAAGTAACATTCTCTTAGTTAAGCCGATTATCTTAATAATGCAGGGATAAATCATATTCACTAAACAGAAAAAATAATTATTCCTACCAATCAACATATGCAATATCATATCGATGTTTTTATTAATGCTCTTTTATCATAAAAAACTAAATATACAACTAAAATGTGGATAATTTACTCAATTATCCACATTTTTAATTTAGCCACGCTTAAATTTCTTTTCCGCCTTTTTAAACTTCTGAATATATCTTCTACGGCGAGCCGCAACTTTTTCATCCACTTGCGATTTACGCCCTTCAAATGGATTTTCCGAAGTTTTAAAGTCGATTTTTACGGGTGTACCTTCCAGTTTATACACTTTACGGAACACATTTTCCAAGTAACGGCGATAATCAGCAGGCGTTTTATCCACTTTATTACCATGAATCACAATGGTTGGTGGATTTTGTCCGCCCATGTGTGCATAACGCATTTTAATCATACGTCCTGCCACTTTTGGTGGCGGGTGATTATCTGTTGCATCTTTAAGAATTTGCGTTAATTTTGCTGGTGTTACTTTTAAAGTCGCAGACGCATATGCACGATGAATTGATGGATATAAATCGCCCACACCCGTGCCATGTAAAGCGGAAATTAAGTGAATTTTCGCCCATGGAATAAAGTCAAAACGTGTTTCAACTGCTTCTTTCACTAAACGGCGAGCATATTCGTCCATACCGTCCCACTTGTTGATGGCAATCACAATTGCACGTCCTGCTTCCAAAGCATAACCGATTAAGTGTAAATCTTGCTCAACAATACCCTCACGAGCATCAACAACGACAACAACGACATGAGCATCTTTAATTGCTTGTAAAGTTTTGACAATCGAAAATTTCTCAATCGTATCATCAACCTTACCTTTACGGCGAACACCTGCGGTATCAATCAAGGTATATTTACGCTCATTGCGTTCATAAGGAATATAAATTGAATCTCGTGTTGTACCTGCCATATCAAACACGACTACACGCTCTTCACCCAATAAGCGATTGACTAAAGTCGATTTACCCACATTTGGACGACCAATAATTGCTAAGCGTAAGCCTGTATCTTGTTCTAATTCATCAAGATTTTCATCTTCAGGAATATCCGCCAGCACTTCTTCCAACATTTGTGCAACGCCACGCCCATGACTGGCTGCGACATGAATTGGTTCGCCAAAACCGAGTTTAAAAAACTCAACTGTTGCCGCTTCAGCGTGTACACCATCGACTTTATTGGCAACCAAAAACACTTTTTTGCCTAATGTACGCAATTCTCGAGCAATTTGTTCATCCGATGCCAATAAGCCCGCACGAGCATCGACCACAAAAATCACAATATCTGCTTCATGAATCGCTGTTTTTGACTGCTCCGCCATATATGCATCAATGCCGTTTTCACTTTCGCCAATACCACCCGTATCCACAACAATAAATGACTTATTTTCATAAGTCGCATCGCCATATTTACGGTCTCGGGTTAAGCCTGCAAAATCAGCAACCAACGCATCACGGCTTTTAGTAATTTGGTTAAATAAGGTTGATTTTCCGACATTTGGTCGTCCAATCAAAGCAATTACAGGTTTCATATATTAAAATTTCCAAACACTAAATTCGCCTTTATGAGTTGAAGCATAAAGTCGATTATCATCAACATATAAATAGCTGACCCCACCCTTAGTCTTAGCACGTCCTATAATATCGCCACTTTCAGGATTTACTATATGTAACACCCCTTCTAAATCGCCTACAATAATATATCCATCAAGCAAAACAGGATTACTTAATTTACGATTTGCCAATTGTTCATTTGACCAAATCACACGACCAGATACCAAATCATACGCCGTTAAATAACCATTGCTACGACTAACATAAACTTTTTCATTATCACTTGCTGGAGATTGATTACTACTTACGTCTTCTGACCATAAAGTACGTTGCTGATTTAAATCAGTTACTGTTAATTGCCCTTGATAACTTGTTGTTATTAATAATGAACCAATTAAAAGTGGTTCGCCATCAATATCAATGACACGGTTAATTTCTGAACGTCCATCACTTACAGCAACACGGCGTTGAATCATTGCCATACCACTTACACCATCAATGACCACAATATGACCATTACTGCCTGTTACTACAACACTACGCCCATCAGCCGAAATTGGTGCAGCTTGTCCACGCAAGCCAAATTGATTATGTGGTAATTTATATGCCCATAATTGTTGTCCTGACTTCACATCATGTGCATAAACAGTACCATCATTGGTAATAGTAATGACACGTCCCATTTGAATGAGTGATGGTGCTAAAACTGATGACCCCAATTCAGCACGCCATAGGATTTGACCATTGCTTGCATCTAACGCAAATAATTCACCTTTTAAATTGGCAACCGCAACCACACCTTCAGCAACTTCAACACCTGCTGATAAACCACGTTTACTCACTTTAGTTTCCCATAAACGTGATTTACCTTTATAAGCGGTTACAATACCCTTAGGATTAATCACAAAATCAATCCCTTGCTCAGATTCAATACGTAAACGCAAGGCTTGAGCTTTATGTACTGCCGATACATTATAATCAGCAATTAATGATAATTGCTTTTGTTGCTGTTCTAATTTAACCAATTTTGCAGGTTTATTATCAACCTTAACTGTATCATTTTTACCGCAAGCTGTGAGGGTTAAACTCGCTAAGACCATCGCCAATAAAGTGCGTTTTTTAACCATATATTTCATCATTATTCCTTCTCTGCTGTTAATTGAGTTTCAGCATTTACACTAACAGGAGTTTCCATTGTTGCAGTTAAAATTGGCTGTGGGAAATTCGGTTCATCAACTTGTACCCCTACACTTTCCAATTTCATACGCAAAATAGCACTATCTTCTTCACGTTTCAACAAACTATCCCAAGCAGTTTGATATGCTTTTTGAGCAGATTCAGTGTCTTTTTTTGCCACATAAATATCGCCTTTACGCTCTTCAACCGTTGATGTAAATGCTTCTGTTTTGACTTTAGCCAATGTTGCTAAAGCATCATCTAACTTATCTTGAGCCACTTGCACATTTGCTAAACGTAAATGTACAATTGCCACCAAACCTTCATCATCTACTTTTGATGAATCAACTTGTAACAATGCTTTTTCTGCTGATGCATAATCTTCACGTTGATAAGCTTGATCAGCAATCACAAGTTGTGCCAGAATCGCCTGTGCAGAATCAGGCGCTTCTTGTGTAATTTTATCTGCTGTACCTGCAAAACCCGATAATGCAGTTGTTACATCCGCTTGTTGCGTATCATTCATTAATTGCTGAACAGTTGCTGTACTACGTTCATACTCTGCACTTTTCTGTTGTTGCCAATAGCTCCAGCCCCCCACACCGACTACTGTGGCAAAAATACCACCTACAATTAACACACCATAACTTTTCATAAAATTACGAATTGTTTCAATTTGTTGTGCTTCACTACTCATCGCAACCTCAAATTTTATTATCACTTTTTGATCAAAATATCATTCAATCATCGCCATTATTATAAAAGAGAAATAACAACAACAATATGTAGTTTTGGTTATTTCTCTGTACAAAGTTTCAAAAAATCCACTTTAATTTAGATGATGGTATAAAGAATCTGCTAATTGTACAATATCTATCAAAGTTTGCTCACCATTTTGCAAATTTTTCACCAAAATCTGTTGAGATTGCCATTCACGTTCACCTAAAATCAAGGCAAATTTTGCGCCTGACTGGTCGGCTTTTTTCATTTGGCTTTTTAAACTGCCTTGCGAACCTGTTTTCAGACGGATTTTTTGTCCTTGCGTATCAAAATCATCACGCAACTGCTCCGCCAAAACCAAGGCTTGAGCTTGATAAGCAGGTTCTGCTACTAAAAACACATCGCATTCACTTTGCTGTTCATCGTTTAATTGTTGCTCAAGTAACAATAATAAACGTTCCATACCCATTGCAAAACCAAAGGCTGGCACAGATTGGTCAGCTTTACCTTTTAATTGTCCGACTAAACCATCATAACGTCCACCTGCACATACTGTACCTTGTGAACCGAGATGCGTTGTTGTCCATTCAAACACGGTTTTATTATAATAATCTAAACCACGCACCAATTTTTGATTGATGATAAACTCAACACCTGCTTGACGTAAATACTCTTGCAACTGATTGAAATGATTAAGACTTTCTTCTTGTAAAAAGTCATGTAATTTTGGTGCATTTTGCAAAATCTGTTGCGTTTTTTCGATTTTACTATCTAAAATACGTAATGGATTGGTGGTTAAACGACGTTGGCTATCTTCATCTAAATCTGCTTTAAATTCAGTGAGATAATTCACCAAAGCATCACGATAAGCCTTACGCTCATGGATTTCACCAAGCGTATTCAACTCTAATTGCACTTTATCCGCCACGCCCATACGTTTCCACAAACGAGCCGTCATTAAAATCACTTCTGCATCAATATCAGGCGTTGCCACGCCAAAAGTTTCCACACCAAATTGATGAAATTGACGATAACGTCCTTTTTGCGGTTTTTCATAGCGGAACATAGGTCCCACATACCACACTCGTGGCGTTGCCCCACGCAATAAATTATGCTCCAGCATCGCACGCACACAACCTGCCGTCCCTTCTGGACGTAAGGTCAAACTATCTGGCGGGGTACTTTTATCCAAAAAAGTGTACATTTCTTTTTCGACAATGTCAGTCGCATCGCCAATCGCACGAGCAAATAAACCTGTTTGCTCCACAATCGGTAAACGGATTTGTTGATAGCCATAACTATCCATTAGTTCAGCTAACACTTGTTCTAACTTTCGCCAAGCCATTGTTTGACTTGGTAAAATATCGTTAAAACCTTTGATTGATGTAATGGTACTCATCTTTTATCTCTCTTCAATACTCATTTATTTAGATAACTGTTCTTGATAGTGTTTATCTAACTCTTTCATTTCTTTAGGACTTGGTTTACTAATTTGCGTTCTTAATACACGCAAGGTCATACCATCTTTTAAACAATGTGGCTCGGCAATTTGTGCAAATTCAAATGGATTTTTTTCATCATAAGTGACCTCATCAAAACCATTGGAAAAAATCCAATCGCCAACTTTAAATTCCTGTTCACGAATCACCAAGACTTGTTTTTCTGCATTCCAATGTGTTACACCACTTGGGAAAACCGTTAAATCCGTATCACTTAAACCTAAACAACCATTTTTATTTTCCAGTTTTGTCCAACCTGCAGGTTGAATTTCTGGTTCGCCTTTATCTTCAAAAGGATAAGCAAAATATTGACCTTGTGGCACGGCGAGTTTTTTACTAAACATCGTACCCAAATAGACAATATTTCGCCCTTCTTGTAAACATTGTGATTGAGCTTGTTTGATAAATTGATGTTGTTTTTTCACTGAATAAGGTTCATGACGCAGATAATTGCTAAAAATATAATCACCTAAACGATATTCATCATTATATACTGTTAAAATTTGCTTTTGCTCATTCCAACTGGTAATGCTATCAGGAAATACAGGAATTGAATATCGACCATCATCATGTTTAATCAATAAACAACGATTTTCCATCACCACACGCCCTAAAAAGGCAGGGGCATCTTCTTCTCCACCAGCTTTTAAATCCCAAGAAAAATAAGGGCTTAGCTGTTTAATAATGGCTTGTGTATTCACATCATCTTTAGGTACATCTTGGGCTGATGGACTATTTTGCGTGTTTGATGAACAGCCATAGAAAGCCATTGTAATACCTAAAATTAACGAGATTTTTTTAATATTCATCATCATTACAACACTCTCTAATAACCATCTATCTGCACAACATATTTTAGCCCTAAGTTTAATTTTTACTTTAAACTTAAGATTTTTCTTGAACCATTTATAATAATGGTGACTATAGCCATACCAATCAATAAATCAGGTAATGGTGATTTAAAATACCATACAGCTAAACCAGCAACAATCACTCCACAGTTAATCAACACATCATTTGCAGAAAAAATATAACTTGCTTTCATGTGTACACCATCATTTTGGCGTTGAGCAACTAAATACAAACAAATCACATTACCAATCAAAGCAATACAACTCATCGTAATCATCAAAAATGATATTGGCTCTGAACCAAACCAATAACGGCGAATAATATCAATCAACAGTAATATTGCTAAAGTTAATTGCGTAAATCCAGCAATTTTACTTGCTTGTTTTTGTAAGGCTAAAGATTTTCCTACCGCATATAAAGCAATACCATAAACCAAAGCATCAGCTAACATATCTAAGGCATCACCTAATAAACCCGTAGATTTTGCCCATAACCCTGTCATCAATTCCAATAAAAATAACGTAAAGTTAATCATCAACAGGATTTTTAAAATCTTCTTTTGTGATTGCTCATCATTTTTTGTATCAGCTTGATAAACCTGTAGAGAACTGTCCAATAAGGTCATATTATATTGTAAACTATCTAATTTTAATGATATTTCATCAATATTATTTAGTTTATGCCAGACTGTTACTTGTCGTTGTGCTAAATTGAATTGTACATCTTGAATATATATTAAATCAGCCAAAACCATTCTTACCATGTGTTCTTCAGCAGAACAATCCATTTTTGCCAAATGATACACAGTTTTATATAATTCTTGTCCAAGCAAAGTTGATTTATTTATTTCTTCTGTTGCTTGAACAGTTTCTGAACTACACCCACAACAAGATGAATTTTTTTGACAACTCATTTAATATTACCTTCAACAAAAATCATCAAATCAATCACCCACCAACACGAATAATTTCTTTGGCTTTCGCCTCTTCCGTATCTTTAACACGCTGACGTACCATCGCTTCAATTTCATCAACCAAACGATTGGTATCAATCAAATGACTTTTTTCACCATTACGATACACTAGCGAACGTGGCATTGCCCCCACCACACCAATATCCGCTTCTTTGGCTTCTCCCGGTCCATTCACTTTACAACCAATCACCGACACGTCCATTGGCGTACGCACATCTTCAAGACGCTCTTCCAACATTTGCATGACTTTAATCACGTTAAATTCTTGACGGCTACAGCTTGGACAGGCGATAAAGTTAATACCATTAGAACGTAGGCTCAACGATTTTAAAATATCAAAACCAATTTTAATTTCTTCTTCAGGTTCGGCAGCCAATGAAATTCGCATGGTATCGCCAATGCCATCGAGTAATAAACCACCCAATGCAATTGCTGATTTTACCGTTCCTGTACGATAAATCCCCGCTTCAGTTACCCCCAAATGCAACGGACAATCCACTTGGGCGGAAAGCAAGCGATAAGCATCTAACGTTAAAAATACATTTGATGCTTTAACGCTGATTTTATATTCATGGAAATTTAACTTATCTAAAATATCAATATGACGTAAGGCAGATTCTAACAAGGCTTCGCCAGTTGGCTCACCATATTTTTTTTGTAAATCTTTTTCCAATGAACCAGCATTCACGCCAATACGCATAGAAATTCCATGATGACGTGCCGCTGCGACCACTTCTCGTACTTTTTCATCAGAACCAATATTACCAGGGTTAATCCGCAAACAATCTGCACCATAATCTGCCACTGCTAAGGCAATTTTATAGTCAAAATGAATATCTGCAATTAATGGGACATTTACACGTTTACGAATTTCACCAAAGGCTTGAGCAGCTTCCATACTTGGTACGGAAACACGCATCATATCTGCACCTGCATTGACACAACGCTCAATTTGAGCCACTGTTGCATCAACATCACAGGTTTCAGTATTGGTCATACTTTGCACAGAAATAGGGGCATCGCCACCGACATAGACTGAACCGACACGAATTTTTCGTGTTTTACGGCGAACGATTGGATTATGAATCATAACAATAAGACCTATTTTTGTTCAAAGTGTAAAATAAAATAAATATGATTAACATCTTGATGCACAAATCTACAATAACTCTATAAAATCAATAAGTTACCATACATCAAGAATTACATCAGCATATTTAAAATACGTTATCAGCCATTAGCGTGCTAAACGGAAATCAACTTTACCATTGACCATACGTTTTGATAAATCAATATTTTCATCATTCAAACGTAAAGTCGCCACAGTCGCATCATCAATACGAACACGGAATGGAGCTTGACCAGTCAATTCTAAACTATTACTTTGACGACCAGTTGCTAATACTTTACCTTTTGCATCTTCAATATGCACTGAAGTTGGACGTGTAAATGATAAATACAACTTTTCTCCACTCATCTCTACCGCATTTACTTGAGTAGTACCACGTGTTGTTGTACCTGTATTTAAATCAATCACTTCAATTTGTGCATTATCTGTATTGGCATTTTGTTTTTTAGATGACACTGATTTAACAATTACTGTCATAATACCTAATACAATTAATAAAGCAATCGCATAGCCCAACCATTTCTTCCAATCCATTGCAATTGGATTTTTAGGGCTTGCCAACTTACCTTTCATTTGCACAGGAGAATCTGTTAGTTTTTGTACCGTAGCACGCCCAGTATGAGCAGTATAAACACGGTCAAAACTTGAAACCACCTCATCTGCATCGACTTGCAAATAAGTGGCATAAGCACGATAAAACCCCTTAATAAAAGTTGCTTCTGGCAAATGTTGATAATCACCTTGCTCTAAAGCTGTTAAAGTTTTCACAGGAATGGTCAAATCTTTTGCAACTTGAGCCAAATCTAACTTTTTACTTTTACGAATTTTCGCCAAATATTCACCAGGTTGTTGGATTTTCGGTTCTGTTGAATCAGGCATTGGAGCTGAATTTGGAGTTACTTCCATACGACCTCTGAACTATCTTTAAGTTTTAAATAACGTTGATATTCGACACTATCAGGATATAATGCACGCATTTGATTTGCTAAAATTTGTACTTTGGTTTTATCATTAAAAGCACGTGCAATACGCAACTCAATCCACAATGCACGAGAATTTAATTGTTCCTTACCTACACGGCGTGAAAATTGCTCATAAGCAGCTGCCGCACTGTTAAAATCTTTCTTTAAATAAAAAATTTCAGCCAACTCAAAATATGCAGCAGGAGAACCCGAACGGTCTGCTTGTATCGATTGCTTAAATGCTTGCTCGGCATTATTTAAATCATTTAATGCCAAATATACCATACCTAAATTTTCTAAAGCTACCGCACGTTGTTCATAACCCAATGTTGTTCCCGCAATTTTTAAATTTTCAATCGCAGCGGCATATTTTTTAATCATAAATAAATATGTACCATAATTAAGACGAATGCGTGCATTTTTAGGGTCAGCACTTACCGCAGTACGATAATATTGTTCAGCTTTGGCGATATTTGTTGGACTACCCTCTGTTTGCAACAATACCCCCATCATCATATTTGCTTCAGCACTGCGTGAGTTAATTTGTAATGCCTGATCAAGTGAGCGTTTTGCCGCATCTAAATCACCAGAACGGATATATTCAGCAGCCAATTGTGTGCGTGTTTGGATTGCACGTTCAGGGTCTTTCTTCACTTCCTTTTGTACAGGTGCACCTATTACTGTTGTTGTTTCACAGCCAACCAGTCCAATTGAACTTATTGTAGCAATAAGCATAAAACTCAACCACTTTTGTTGCATCATTTTTACCGTCCTCTTTTAACTTGATACTCGTAAAATTTCATATTGTGCTGCAACCTTCTTTTTCCATTGCTCTGCACGGCGTGTACGATCTGCTACTTGTCCTACCAATTGCCCACAAGCTGCATCAATATCATCGCCTCGTGTTTGACGAATAGTACATACAAAACCTGCATCTGACAACTTTTGTTGAAATGCTAAAATCCGATTACGACTTGAGCGTTCATATGGTGCATGTGGAAATGGATTAAATGGAATAAGATTGATTTTACTCGGTAAATCTTTCAACAAATCAATCATTTGTTGAGCATGTTCTAAAGAGTCATTGACACCACTCAACATCACATATTCAATAGTAACGTGTTTACGAGAGCTTTCGTTACCATCTTTTGAAATATAGCGTTTTGCAGAATCAATGAGCTGTCTTAACGGATATTTTTTATTAATCGGCACAAGTTCATTACGCAACTCATCATTGGGTGCGTGCAAAGAAATCGCCAAAGCCACATCTAACTCTTCAGCCAATTTATCAATCATTGGCACTATACCAGATGTCGATAAAGTTACACGGCGTTTCGACATACCATAAGCATAATCATCAAGCATTAAACTCATTGCCGAAACCACAGGCTTAAAATTCAACAAAGGCTCTCCCATACCCATCATCACCACATTGGTTACAGAACGCTCACGTTCATTAACAGGTACATCTTCCATATAAGATAAATTCGCCTGCCACAACTGTCCAATAATTTCTGCTGTGGTCAAATCACGTTGAAAACCCTGTTTTCCTGTTGAGCAAAATGAACAATCCAACGCACAACCTACTTGCGATGAAATACATAAAGTTTTACGACTACCCGTTTTATCTTCAGCAGGAATCAGCACTGTTTCAACTAATGAACCCTCGCCTTCACCTACACGAAAAACCCATTTACGTGTACCATCTTTAGAATAATTTTTATGCACAATTTCAGGTGCTTTAATTTCACATAACTCAGCCAAACGAGTACGCAATTTTGCTGAAATATTAGTCATTTGTTCAAAATCAGTAACAAAAAACTGATGAATCCATTTCATTACTTGCGTTGCACGGAATTTTTTCTCGCCAATACTTTCAAAAAATTGCTCCATTTCAACACGAGACATGCCTAACAAATTGACTTTTGCCACTTGTTGTGTCGAGTTTAATGTCATCAATTCGGTGTTAAGCATAAAAAATACCCAATAAAAGAATAAGATATAAATTAAAAAATAAATACACTCTACTATACCACAAAATCATACAAATAAAAAACCAGATAAATGTAAATACTTATCTGGTTTTTATGTTTGATTGATTTTTATCTCATCAAAACTCGTTGATAAATTAACGAGTGCGTGGGAAAATTTCTTCAGCAGTAAAGAAATAAGCAATTTCACGCTCTGCAGATGCAACAGAATCAGAACCGTGAGCAGCATTTTCATCAATACTTACTGCGAAATCAGCACGGATTGTACCTTTTTCAGCTTGAGCTGGGTTAGTCGCACCTAAAATATCACGGTGAGCTAAAACAGCATTTTCACCTTCTAACACAGACACAACCACTGGACCAGAAGTCATAAAAGAAACTAAGTCAGCAAAGAAACCACGTTCTTTATGTTCAGCATAGAAACCTTCAGCTTCCTGTTGAGTTAAGTGTTTATATTTCATTGCAACTGGTTTTAAACCTGCTTTTTCAAAACGAGCAACGATGTCGCCAATGTGGTTTTTACCAACTGCATCTGGCTTAATAATAGATAATGTACGTTCAATTGCCATGATAAACTCCGCAATATTAACTTTAAAAATAAAAATGGTACATTATTATAGCGATATTTTTTATTTTTTTCAGTAGTTTTTAATTATTTTTTATATTCTTATTAAAATATTAAATATTTTCAATAAGTTAATTATAAAATATCATCTATAAAACTATATAAATTAAAACACATAAAAAACTTATGATTTTTTTGATAAAAGCCATAGATTTTATACAAAATTATGCTAAAATAAAAATACAAATAGATACAGCTTAACAGCTTAACAGCTTAACAGCTTAACAGCTTAACAGCTTAACAAAGTTGTATGTTTTTTCTCTATTTTATGCAACAGGTATTCAATGATGAACCATATCTATCGTGTAATTTTTAACCATGCACTCGGTGTATGGCAATCCGTTTCTGAAAAAGCTAAAGCTCGTGGCAAATCTTCAAGTAAAGCAATTAAAGCAGTGGTAATGGCAGTTGCAGTAGCAAGTTCTAGTGTAGCGGTGGCGAACCCGAATTTAGTTGAAATTAACCAAGACACCAGTTTTCGTAATCAAAACCAAACTTATGGCAATGATGTTGATGGTGTGGTAATTGCCCCTGAAAAATCAAATACAGTCACTGTATCACTTAATGCTCAAACATTACAACATACCGCAGTAGGTACACAACAAGAGCCTAAAGGTATTATTGTCGGCTCTCGTGGACAAGCAACTATCAATGCAAATGCTTCAAAAATTGATATTGCTGATACGCTCGTTTTAGGAGAGTCATCAAATTCGGATACACGTAATAGTCGTGGTGAAATCCATCTTGTAGCTGCAAGCGAATTAACTGTTGGTAATCTGCTCGAAGTCGGTCATAACGGCGAAGGGCAAATCGATGTTTATTCTGGAGGCAAGATTCAAGCGAATGAAATTATCTTAAGCTCACCAGATCATTATGGCGTAGCTCAAAATGACATTACAGGAATAATAAATGCTCATTCTCAAAGCTCAGTTAATGCGACTGAACGTATTATTATCGGCGAAACAGGCAAAGCTCGCATCTACCTTGATAATTCTAGCCTAACAACCAATACTTTAAAATTAGGTGAAGATGAAAAGTTAGCTAATGATGGGCAAGGTAAACAAAAAACTATCTTTGGTGATGGGCTTTTATCAACTTTGTCTTCTAAAATCCAAGCGAATCAAGTCTTTATTGGCGGAGAGGGGAGAGGAGAAATCTCTTTACAGGAAGATTCTCGTTTAGAAGCCGACAATATTTTTGTTGGTGGCAACGGACATGAAAATGTAAAAACTGATAGTTCTAAAGTCAATGCTCAATTAACCATAACCAACTCTATAGTTCAAACAGGCTCTTTAAGTCGTGGTAATGGTAATAATCTAGGTAAATCTCGTATAGATTTAATCAATGGTAAAATCATTTCAACGCAAGATATGGTTCTATTTGACAAATTTAGCAATAGTGACTACATTTTTTTAGGTACTGGTATTGATAATAGTAATGGTGCTACCTTTGATACCAATGGTTTTAATGTAAGTATTGCTCCAACCGCTGTTTTACAAACCTATAATAATTCTTTCAATAAGCATTCTGTTCGGGGTCGTCACGGCGGTTTAATCAAAGAAGGAGTTGGTACTTTAACAATTAATAGCAATAGTATCAAAGATTTACGAGCAGATTTAGCTGTTAATGCTGGCACACTTAAAATTGATGGTGATTATGCAATAAATGATAATCAAACTCTTTACATGGGTATAAAAAATGAAGCTGACTATGCCAAATTACTCGTAACTGGTAAATTAGATATTACTCAAGGTAAACTCGCTGTTTCTGCATCTGATTTAATCAAACAGCTCATTACTAGCCAAAGTACAACTGCTGAATGGAAAGATGTGGTAAAAGCAGGAACTTTAATAGGTGAGTTTAACGACTTTGTTGTGCTCGATAATAAAGGTAATGAAATTAATTCTTCTCGTATTGAAGAGCTTTATGATAATAATTCATTACATTTAGTTGTGAAAGCGAATAGTATTCCACCTACTCCAGTAACACCTACTCCAGTAACGCCTACTCCAGTAACGCCTACTCCAGTAACGCCTACTCCAGTAACGCCTACTCCAGTAACGCCTACTCCAGTAACGCCTACTCCAGTAACGCCTACTCCAGTAACGCCTACTCCAGTAACGCCTACTCCAGTAACGCCTACTCCAGTAACGCCTACTCCAGTAACGCCTACTCCAGTAACGCCTACTCCAGTAACGCCTACTCCAGTACTACTCCAGTAACGCCTACTCCAGTAACGCCTACTCCAGTAACTCCTAACGCCTACTCCAGTAACGCCTACTCCAGTAACGCCTACTCCAGTAACGCCTACTCCAGTAACGCCTACTCCAGTAACGCCTACTCCAGTAACGCCTACTCCAGTAACGCCTACTCCGAGTTTACCAAGTAGCCTTGACACATTTACCAATGCTGTCAATAACCTACATGTAACAAATGCACATAATATCGCCAATGCATTAGATAAAATTGCAAATGATATGACACCATTAACTGGTGCAGTTCATGCAATTTCAGCTGTAACAACGACTGATCAACAACGTGCTAATGTCGCTCAACAGTTACAACCAACTATCAATGCCCAAGCTCAACAACTTATTTTTGATATTCAAGAATTACCTGTTTTAGCTGTAACTGACCGTATTTTCCAAAACCGTAGCGACATTACGCAAGGTTCTGATAGTGGCGATAGCTATTCTCCATTTAAACGTAGCCAAGATTTAAGCAATCAAGTATGGTTACAAGGTATTGGTAAGCAACATAAAGGCGAACAAAAAGATAGCTTTGCAGGTTATGATGGTCATTCTTATGGTCTCGTTGTCGGTGCAGATGGTCTTGTGAGCGATAATTTACGTTTAGGTGTAGCATTAGGTTATTCTGATAGCGATATCGATAGCAAAGGCACAGCAAACAAACAAAACTTACAATCAAAATTGGTACAAGGCTTTGTTTATGGTGATTATGCAGTCAATGATAGTACGCATTTAAATGCTTTTGTTGGTTACGGTCAAGCTAATATTGATACCAAACGTGATATTAATTTAGTTGATATGGTTACAGGTCAAATTACCGCTGACTATGATGCAACTATTACGCAAGCAGGTATTGGCGTAGATTATCGTATTGGCTCAGCAAATCAGCATATTTCGCCTTATACTCAGTTACGTTATACGCGTGTAGCGAATGATGGTTATAGCGAAAAATCAAATGATGTTGCTGTAAATGCATTTGCAAATACTGTTGCTGAAAATAGCTCTGAAACATTACGTGCTACTGTTGGTGTACATTTTGCTCAACCATTAGCAAATAATGTACAGTTAATTGGTAATATTGCAGGTCATGCTGAACAAGGCAATCATTCAACCATTACTGCGTCATTTAATGGTGCACCAAGCGTACAATTTACTGAAACAGCCCAAGAAAAAGATAAATATTCTGGTTCTGTTGGTTTAGGTATCCGTGTACAACCAACGATTAACACAGAAATTTCAGGTCAATATCAAGGTGAATTTAGTAAAAATGCTGAACATCACGGTGGGTCGTTGTTGTTTAAGTATAAATTCTAAAAGCTAAGGTATCGTGGATATATTTTCCATGATACCTAATACATAAGGGCGAATAGATAATATGCTATTC
The DNA here is from genome assembly GCF_030674635.1 of Moraxella sp. ZY210820. Taxonomy (NCBI): domain Bacteria; kingdom Pseudomonadati; phylum Pseudomonadota; class Gammaproteobacteria; order Moraxellales; family Moraxellaceae; genus Nasibacterium; species Nasibacterium caprae. Next base: position 1,583,456 of record NZ_CP089978.1, read on the forward strand.
GCCCTTATTTATGTAAAATTACAATTTAACGTACTTCATCAATCCACGCCATTTGAATCGCTTCTAAAATACCTTCAGTTGATTTTTCTGGGTCATCTTTAAAATCAGGTAAAGCACATACCCAAGCGTGTAAATCGGTAAAACGAATCCATTGCGGATCAGTATCTGGGTATAACTCACTCAACTCAATCGCAATTTCAATGCTGTCTGTCCAACGTAATGCCATAATCAATTCTCACTCTATTACTTTGATTGTAGTTGCATATAATCTAATAAAATATTAGATGCTTCAATCACAAATGCCTCTTCTTCAGGTAAAGCAGGACGTTGCGATGCTTTCATTTTAGCACGTTCTTCCGCCTGTGCATCAATCGCAGCCTGATAACTTTCCCAATTTGCATAAGGTTTTAGACCCGTTTCTTCACGGCGTGTATTTTCTGCCGCTAAAATCTTTTGTTCTTTGTCTAATAATTCAGCTTTACGTTGATGAATATCTAAAGAAACAATTTTCTTATCTTTATCAATTTCAGCTAAATCATGGCGAGTTTGTAACAACTTAAATTGTGGATTAAGTTTTACACGTTGTTGCGACATCGTCGTTAATGCCGTAACATAAGGCTGTACACTTCCCTCTCGCTTAAATGGTGCAGTTGGAATGGTATCCCATTGTAAAGCATTTTTTTGTTTGCTTTCTCCCCATTCTCCATTATAAATATCGACCAATTTAATATCTGGAATCACACCTTTATTTTGTGTACTTCCCCCTGTTACACGGTAGAATTTACGTTGTGTTAAGGTTGCTTGTCCATGTGCTAGACTATCAAGCTGAACTTGAGCTGTACCTTTACCTGTCGTTGTACTACCAATGACAATACCACGCCCATAATCTTGCACCGCAGCTGAATAAATTTCACTCGCAGAAGCAGAACCAAGATTAATTAGCACCGCTAATGGTCCATCATACAACTGTTTACCGCCATCATTATCTTCAAATACGCTGATACGACCATTACCATCACGGATTTGTACCACAGGTCCAGATTTAATGATTTGACCAATCATTTTATTCACTTCTTCTAGTGAACCACCAGGGTTATTACGCAAATCCACCACAATACCATCAACATTTTGGCTTGCTAAGGCTTTAAGTGCTTTTGCCGTATCTTCTGAAACAGAACGATATTCATTACCTTCACGTCTTGCACGATAATTGAGATAGAATGATGGAATTTCGATGACACCCATAGTATATTGTTTACCATCACGCTCCATATTAATGGTGCGATAGCGTAATCCCGAATCTTCTTCTTTAATCACATCACGTTCTAAAGTAACCAAACGTGCCTGATTTGAACCTTTACTTTGTAATTTTAAGGTTACTTTCGTACCACGTTTACCACGAATCACGCCAACTAATTCTGATGTTGTCCAGCCCACCACATCTTCCATTGGCTGACCATCTTGTGCAACCCCTAAAATACGGTCGCCTGCATAGACCTGACCTGATTTACTTGCAGGTCCGCCATCAACAATGGTTTCAATACGGATAAAATCTTCACTACCACGCTCTTGACGAATCGATACACCAATACCTTCCAGTTGCAATGAACTTTGGCGGTTCATCTCAATTGCATCAATCGGTGGAAAATAGCTACTATGAGGGTCATAGGTTGCCAATACCGCATTTAACGTTTTATCTAAGACATCATCACTTTTACTACGTTTCAATAAGCGGTCTAAATTACGTTGATAACGTTTTTGCAACGTTTGCACTGCGGTTAAATTATCAGCAGTACTTAAATCTTGACCATTAGCCAGTTCTGGATTTTCCGCTAAAGCTTTTTGTTTTGCTTGCTCTTCTTCTTTAGAAATCGTTAAATTAATTAATTGAGAAATCAATACCTTATGCCAATATTGTTTTAATTCTTGTTCAGTATTAAAAAATGGTGCTTTTTCACGGTCAGTATTTAAAGTTTCATCTTTGCGAGCTAAGTTTTGTGGCTTTTTTAACTCTGCCAACATAAATTCATAATATTGCTGTAAACGCTTGCGATAGGTTTCATGAATAGTAAAGGCAGGAATTAAATTGCCTTGTTTTAAATAATTACCAAAATTCGCCCCATATTGTTTTTGATATTGGCTCACTTCGCTAGCTAAAAATAAAGAATGGTCGCCATCTAAACTATCAATATACATATCTAACACACGTTTAGAGGTTTTTTCATCTAAACGCATATCCAAATAGTGTTGTTTATCAACTAAATTTGCCACTTGTTGTGAAACTAAAGTTTGTTCTTTACTTGGTTGTAAAGTTAATGCTTTTATTTGTTGGTCTGCAGCAATCGCTTGTTCAGTTGAAGACGAAAACAACCATGCGCCAACCGAAAGAGCAACCGCACCAGCTAATACTTGTAATTTCATATGTTTCATCATTCCCAGTCTATTTAAATTGATGATAAAATTTTCCTTAGTTTAACAAAAAATAAAGCCTAACGTGTAGTTTTTTTGCTAATTAAAATTCATGATATACGCATAATGATGAATTATTAAAAAAAATGTTCACTCAAATGCACAATTCATCTGATTGATGACGATTATTTTCTATATCAATCATTATCAATAGCAATATCTCAATTTTCTATTCATTCACTACGATTAATTTTGCTATAATAAAGCAATATAAATTTGAGTAATTATTATGCACCAACGCCATCTTGATACAGGTTTACATGATTATGATTTTAAACGTGGTGAACAATGGATAAAATGCCCTAAATGCCAACAAAAAGCGATTTTAAAACCTATTACTTGTCATCATTGCCAAGAACAAAAAAAGATTGTGCAATGTTGTTGTGGTTATTGTTTTGATAGCCACAAAGATAATTACCCAAATCCTAGACCAAAAATTCTTTCATTTTCTGAACGTTGCCATCATTGCTATCAAGTTAAAATTGATATTAAAAAAACTTATCCTGCTCATCAAACACAATTTCCTAAAAAAATTTCAGCCACTTGTCCAAAATATCAGCAAATATCTCATTTTAAAGTGATTGATAAATATATTACTGCTCAATGGATTACTGAATATGAACGATTAACCCAAGCTGATTATGGTTTTGAATTATTTTTACAAACACCTACACGACATGGTAAGATTTTTGTCTATAACCCACAACATTTGGCTGAATTAAAACAATTTATTCAAGCGGATTTAAGAGAACGTCATACAGACATATATTATCGCAATAGCAGTTATTTTTCACGTTTACCTGCTTGGATAAAATCCGCACGACATCGTAAAGAGATTTTAAAAGCCATCGCACGTTTAAAACAGATGATTTTAAATTAACGATTTTTTGATGATTTTAATGATGATACGCCATTCTCAACTCAATATAAGTTATTGATTCTATGTAGGGGCGGAAAATTTTCCGCCCTTACGAAATTAAACGATGTAAATCATATCAATAAGCTATGATTTTAAGTTGAGAATAAAGTTTTTTTAATAATTTTAATATTGATAGGTATTTTATGATTGGTTCATTAACAGGCGAAATTCAATATTTAGAAGCACCCACCGTGATTTTAAATGTACACGGCGTAGGCTATGAAATCGACACCCCACTCACTACCTTTTGCCAACTCAGCAAAGGACAAAATGTAACCTTATGGACGCATTTTGTGGTACGTGAAGATGCTCAACAACTCTACGGCTTTTTAGATATTCAAGATAAAATCATTTTTAAAACCTTGCTCAAAGTGAATGGTATTGGTGCAAAAATGGCGTTGGGGATTTTATCAACCTTAAGTGTGGATATGTTGATTCAAACCATTGAACATGAAGATATTAACACCTTAATTAAAGTACCGGGGGTTGGAAAAAAAACGGCTGAACGCTTAATTATTGAACTGCGTGATAAATTTAAGAATTTAGCAAAAAATAGTACAACAACAACACAAACCTTACCGCAATTAGAACGTTTACAGTTACTGCCTGATAATCCAATTGCTGAAGCGGAATTAGCTTTAATGTCATTAGGTTACAAACCTGCAGAGGCACAAAAAGCCGTGGCATTGGTCAAAAATGATTTTGATAATAGTGCTGATTTAATCCGTGCTGCCTTAAAATCAATGATGAAAAAATAAGTACTACAAGTTGAGTAGAATATGGTAATTTCACGTTTTGATACATGGCTCAATATCGGTGCAGTCATTATTGCTTTAATGGTGGTGCATTGTTTTGGGCGTTTTGTTTTTACACCACTGATGCCCTATTTGATTGATGATGGTATTTTAACTTTAACACAAAGTACCGATTTAGCCAGTATTAATTATTTAGGTTATTTTATTGGTGCGTTTATTGCCATTATTTTATCATCGCCTAAATATACCAAGTTTTTAGTCTTATCCAATTTAATTATCAGTATGCTTAGTACTATTTTACAATGTTTTACAGCTGATTTTTATCATTTATTGGCATTAAGATTAATCAATGGTATTGCTAATGGTACAGTATTTGTGCTTGCTCCTGCCTTGGTTTTAGAGTGGCTACATCAACACAATAAAAGCCATTTAAGTGGTTATATGTATTTTGGGGTATCACTTGGTTTACTCGTAACAGGTTTATTGGTCGGCTTTACCGCAGATGATTTTTATGGTATTCAACGTTGGCAACCGATTGCCATTATCGCTACTATTTTAGGTGTATTGAGTTTTATTCGTTTATTATCATTACAAGTCAAATTACCTGAAATTAAAAATAAAACTGATGCTCCACCATTATTCAATTCATCAACAACACCCTTATTTTTTGCCTATTTAGGGGCAGGTTTAGGCTATATTTTACCCATGACCTTTTTACCTACCTTAGCCTATCAACTCAATCCACAACATACGTTTAACCCTTATATTTGGACAGTAGTTTCATTATGCTGTTTTATTTCTACACCGCTATGGAATATACTTGGACACCGTTTAAGTGATTATACCACACTAAATATCACTTATATTTTACAAACGATAGGCATATTATCCTTATTGATATTTCAAAATATGCTTGGTATCATGCTATGTGCAATCCTGATTGGTGGATGTTTTTTAGGCTCTGTGATGTGTACTCAACGTTATGCACGATATCTACAACCATTACAAGGCATTAAACTTTCAGCTTGTTTAATTTCCATTTATTCCATTGCACAGCTGATTGCTCCAATACTGACCAAATATTGGCTATTGGCTGGTGGCAGTTTATATTTAAGTTTTAGTTTAGGTTTAATTGCTTTTATTTTTAGTTTATTCTGTATGTGGCGTATTCCACACTCATCACGTTAATATTGAGACTTTCCATGCAAGACCGTTTAATTAGTGGTACTGAAAAAAAAGAAGACCAAATTGATAGAGCCATTCGCCCTACATCACTCGATGACTATATTGGTCAGCCGATTGTGCGTGAACAAATGGAGATTTTTATTGGTGCAGCACGTGGACGTGGCGAAGCCTTAGACCATACATTAATTTTTGGACCTCCGGGTTTAGGAAAAACCACACTTGCCAATATTATCGCTCGAGAAATGGGCGGAAATCTCAAATCGACTTCTGGACCTGTACTGGAACGTGCTGGCGATTTAGCCGCTCTACTCACCAACTTGGAAGAAGGTGATGTGTTATTTATTGATGAAATTCACCGTCTTTCCCCAGTCATTGAAGAAATCCTCTACCCTGCAATGGAAGATTATCAACTCGATATTATGATTGGAGAAGGTCCAGCTGCTCGCTCTATTAAGCTGGATTTACCACCATTTACCCTAGTCGCTGCCACAACCCGTACGGGACTTTTAACTTCACCATTGCGAGACCGTTTTGGCATTGTACAGCGTTTAGAATTTTATTCTGTGGCGGATTTAAGCTATATTGTGGGACGTTCAGCTCGTTTGATGGGTATTGATATGACCGATGATGGGGCAACTGAAATTGCAAGGCGTGCTCGTGGTACACCTCGTATTGCCAATCGCTTGCTTCGCCGTGTGCGTGATTATGCCCAAGTCAAAGGTAATGGTGAAGTTACACAAGAAATGGCTCAAAAAGCCCTTGATATGCTCAATGTGGATAAATCAGGTTTAGATACACTCGACCGCCGTTATTTATCGATGCTGTTGGAACGTTTTGAAGGTCGTCCGACAGGTGTAGAAGCTCTTGCCGCCGCAATGGCAGAAGATAGTGGAACATTAGAAGATGTGATTGAGCCTTATTTAATTCAACAAGGTTATGTAATGCGAACCGCTCGTGGACGTATTGCCACCCATTTAGCATATGCTCAATTGGGTTTAACTCCGCCTGAACATTCAGTAAATCTATGATACTTCATAGATATAACATCATTCTCAACTCATCAATGATTGATTGTATGTAGAGGCGAATAATTATTCGCCCCTACAACATTAAATATTTGCGTAATATATTAACTTACAATATGATTATTAATCATAAATAACAGTCAGCATACTTTCTAGACCACAACCACTATTTTAATCTCTATTCTAATTATCTATTTTATCTTCAATATGAGAACAAGAATAAATTTAATGATTGATTTTTTTGAATAAACTGTTAAGATGATATTTTTAAATGAGGAATATACCAATGAAAAAATCTATTATTGCTACATTTGTTAGCTTAAGTTTAACATTAACAGCTTGTACAACAGCTACACTCAAAGATGCTCGCCAAGATACAACAGGTTTAGAGCAAGCTAAAGCGATGACTCAAGAAAATTTAGCAACCGCTACAACTGAAGCTAATATTGTTAATGCCGCAGAAAAAGCAACTTTGCAATCTGCCAAAGCAGATAAACAAGCAGAAAAAGCTCAGCGTAAAGCTGATAAAGCTCAAAAGAAAGCCGAGAAAGCTCAAAAGAAAGCTGAAAAACGTGCCCAAAAAGCTGAGAAACGTGCTAAACGTGCCGAGGCAAAAGCTAAAAAAGCTCAAGCTAAAATTCAAAAAGCAGAAGAATTATTACCTACTGAATAATTCTGTCTACTATATTTGATTCAATCATCACTCAAACCTTCATGTTGAGTGATGATTCTTTAATGCGAGTAAATTTCATTCATAATCCAATTATCCACTTATTTTCAGCAATTTTTATAACAATTTGTGATTAATAGTTGCTTTACTTTACATAACACGATTATAATAAAATAGTGTCATCTTATGAGGATATTCCATCATGAAAAAAATTGCACTACTTGGATTATGTTCTGTTTTAGCAACAGGCTGTGCAACTCAAACTTATGTTCTTGCAGAACAAACTCAAGAGCAACCTACTTATAGCAAAGCACAAACTTTTTATGTTTCAGGTATTGCTCAACAACAAGCAGTAAATGCTGCTGCTGTATGTAATGGTGCAGATAATGTAACAACAATTAAAACTAAATTGACTTTCAAAAACGGTGTACTTGGACATTTAACACAAGGTATTTACACACCACGTCAAATTATGGTTTATTGTAAATAATAGGATATAGCCATGAAAAAATTAGTAACTTTAGCTGCTTTAATCACACTTACTGCAACAGGTTGTGCATCTCAAACGGCTCATTTACGTTCAAATCAAATTTCAGCATCTCATAGTGAAACACAAGCCTTCTTTTTAGGCGGTATCGCACAAGAAAAAACGCTTGATGCTGCAAAAGTATGTCAAGGTACACAAAATGTTGTGAAAGTTGAATCTAAACAAGAAGCAAGCGATGTTGTACTAAGTGTCGTAACTTTAGGTATCTATACACCACGCACTGCAAAAGTTTTCTGCAATACACCATAATGATTTAACATCAGTCGTGCATAGCATTGGTTTTCTATAAAAAACCAATGTCTAACACGTTATAAGTTTAATGATAAATATGTGAGCAAATATATGCGTGGTTTTTCATTCCCTATCCGTGTTTATATTGAAGATACTGATGCAGGCGGTATCGTTTATCACGCCAATCACATCCGTTTTATGGAACGCACTCGCACAGAATGGCTACGTTCATCAGGGATAGCTCATTATTGGCATCAAAAAGACTATAATTTTGTCGTACATAAACTTGAAATCAAATATTTACGCCCTATTTTAATGGACGATTTAATCACGGTAACAGCAAAAGTATTAAGTTGTAAATCAGCCTCTTTTGTATTAGAACAAAATATTTATCGTGATGATACTCTTTTAGTCTCTGGACAAGTAGAATTAGCTTGTCTAAGCAAAGAAATGAAACCTTTAAAAATCCCCCAAGAAATTAAAACATTAATTGAACAACAACTTATACAAATGGCATAACACTATTAATCTGCACAATATGAGTTCGCAATGGATGCCGAAAAGATAAATGTGTTGCATGTAATGCCAAACGCCCTAATCGCCCTTGTTCAGGATAAGCATGATATAATTTATCACCAATAATTGCATATCCAATATAAGCTAAATGTAAGCGTAATTGATGTGAACGCCCTGTAATTGGGATTAATTGTACTAAAGTTTCATCGTATTGATTTAAATAATTAACCGCTTGATATAATGTTAATGCTGGTTTACCTAGTTCAAAATCAACCTTTTGACGTGGACGCCGTTCCCAATCCGCAATTAATGGTACATCAATTTGTCCATTACCTTGTAAATTTCCACTCACAATCGCATGATATTGCTTATCCACCTGCCGAGCTTGAAATAATTTACTCATCGCCACTTCCATATCACGATGTTTTGCAAATAATAAAATACCCGATGTTGCCATATCCAAACGATGAATGACTTTTGCTTGTGGAAATTGCTGTAAGATTCTCCAATAGGCACTATCATAATGTTCTGGCTGACGACCCATAACCGACAATAATCCTGCAGGCTTGTCAATTGCTATCAAATCATCATCTTCATAGAGTGTAATTAAAGGCTCTTGTGGTGGTGTATAAATAAAATCTGACATCATTCAATATTGATAAATAAAGATTGTATTTTACTGTTTTTTCAATGATTTTTAAATTGTTTTTTTACTATTTCTCTATTTATCAAACATTTTTATCATAATATAACAAACAAAAAACCAAGCCCGAAGACTTGGTTTTTTATCGCATTTACTAATTAATGATTATGCCCTGCATGACTACCGCCATTATTTAAATAATTTAAATAATCATGCAATGGAGAAACAATATCAACTTGATCTAAGACTGCGAGAATTGCATCAGGATATAAACCTAAAATCAATACCAAGGCAGATACTAGCAATACCATCACGCCACCCACTTGTTTCCCCCAATTTGCTTGTGGAGAAACTTGTTGAGCAGATTCTATAGGCTTTTTATATAAAGTTACAATCACACGTAAGTAATAATATAAACCAATACCACTACCTGCGATTAATAATAATGCTAACCACCAGCTTTGTCCATCAATTAAGTCTTTTACAATTAAGAACTTAGCGATAAAACCTGCTGTTGCTGGTACACCTGCAAATGATAACATCATCACTGTTAAAGTTGCACTTAAAATTGGATGACGCCAGAATAAACCATTATACGCAGATAATTGGTCGATATCATCGCCCTGATTACGGTATGGACTAGACATTAAAGTAATCACACCAAAAGCACCAATTGTCGTCAATGTATAAGTTAAAATATACATCGTTACACTTGGAATACTATAGAACATCATGCTAATTGGTGCTAGTAAAATATAACCAAAATGTGCAATTGATGAATACGCTAAAATACGTTTTAAGTTAGTTTGACGTAAAGCTAACAAGTTCCCCAACACAATTGAAGCAACTGCAAATACAGTTAAAATCACTTGAATTGATGGTAAACCAATAATACCTGAAGCCAATAAATAACGAATAAAGAAACCTAAAGTCGCTACTTTAGCGGCAGTCGCTAGGAAAGTTGCGATTGGCGTAGGTGCACCTTGATAAACATCGGGTGTCCATTTATGAAATGGTGCTAATGATAATTTAAACGCCACCGCAAATAGCATTAAGCCCAAACCCAACACTACAAATGGATTATGCTCCATTTGATGTATTAAATTTTCAGTTGCAGGCATCACACCATCAGCTTGTACATAGAATGATAAATTCCCTGTATAAGCATAAACATAAGCCATACCCATTAACAACATCGCAGATGCAGTTGCTGATAGCACCAAATATTTAATGCCTGATTCTAATGACTTACCACGTTGATGTGTATAAGCTAACAAGCCATACACAGGAATTGACATCAACTCTAAACTAATAAAGAAAGAAGCATAATGTGAACTTGCCACTAACAGCATTGCTCCTACCACGGAGAATAGCATAAGTACATATAATTCTTCTTTATTATTCTGATAGTTATCAATATAAGCATGAGATAAAGTACAACATGCTAAAGCCGCAATTAAAATCATGATTTGGTAGAATTGCGTAAAGCTATCTACCATAAACATACCCATCACGGAAGCCACAGCGATAGATTGGTGTGCATCAATTGCCGTTGCCCATTTGAACAACATATAAAATAAAGCAATATTTAAGCCAATGACAGAAGCTGTTGCAATTAAATTATGGCTACGTTTGAGTGATGTTAAAATCATCACTATAATCGCCGTCAATGCCACAATTATTACTGGCATTAACGGTAAAAAGTCATGTAAAGTTACTGTGAAGTTCATGATTATGGTTTCTCCACAAGTGGTTGTTCTAAGCTTACAAGCGGTTGTGCCATTTGAGATGGTTCAACTGGCATTGGCAAATAACTGTTTACCAACCATTGCATACTTGAATGTGAAATATCTAAGAATGCTTGTGGTGCAAGACCTAACCATAATAAACCCAACACACACACCATTAACAAACCGATTTCACGACAGGTTAAGTCTTTTAATGGATTTTGGCGTTTATCATTGTCCATATTCGGCGTACCAAACATCGTACGGTGAATCATGATTAAGGTATATAATCCTGCAAAAACCAAGCTTACAGCAGCAATAATGGTATAAACTGGATATTTTGCATACGAACCCATTAAAATCATAAATTCGCCTACAAAGTTACCTAATCCTGGAATACCCATCAACGCTGCTGAGAAGAAAATGATAAAGAATGGGAAATAACGGAATTGTCCCCAAACTCCACCCATCAAAGTCATATCACGTGTGCCTAAGCGTTCATATAACTGACCACAAATAATAAATAATGCTGCTGATGCTAAACCGTGAGCCAACATCATTATCATTAAGCCTTGATAAGTCAAGATATTACCTGCATAAATCGCTAGTAATACAAAGCCCATGTGCGAAATAGAAGTATAAGCTAACAAACGTTTAATATCAGTCTGTTGATACGCACACCATGCACCGTAGAATACACCAATTAAACCAAGTATAATTGCAATATCAGCAAATTGTGCTGAAGCTACTGGGAAGAATGGGATCACAAAACGTAATAAACCATACGCTGCAGTTTTAATCAAAATACCGGCTAAATCTACAGAACCCGCTGTTGGTGCTTGTGCGTGTGCATCTGGCAACCAGCCATGCAATGGGAATACAGGTAATTTAACAGCAAAACCAATAAACAAGCACACCATAACAATATAAGCTAAAACAGGTGCTTGCATATCAATCATGTTTGCAACTTGTAATAAGTAGTTGTAGTTAAAGCTGATTTGTTGTGTCATGCTATAACCAACAGCAACTAAAGTTAAAATACCAAGTAACATGATAAGACCTGCCACTTGCGTATAAATAAAAAACTTTGTTGCGGCTGTAGTACGAGAAACGCCTGTTGCTCCACGATGTCCCCATAATGCAATAAGGAAATAAATTGGAACAAGCATTAATTCCCAAAAGAAGAAGAATAGGAACATATCAATGGCTAAGAATACACCAATAACAGCACCTAAACTCCACAGCAAGTTAAGATGGAAAAAACCAACACGGCGATTAATTTCACCCCACGAACAGCCCACTGCTAAAATACCTAATAAAGCAGTTAAGCCAACCATTAACAGTGATAATCCATCAACCGCTAAATGAAAGTTAATACCTAAACGGCTAATCCATTGTACATTAAATTCAGCTGCCCAAGATGGAATTGGTTGTCCAAGCTCATAACTATATTGACCTTGTTTATACAATACAATCGTTAAAACAAAGGTGAGCAACATACCGATTAATGCAACCCAACGTGGAAATACATCACTGATTTTTTCAGCTAACCAACAGATCAAGCCTGCAATAAACGGAATAAAAACCAATGCGGGTAAAAGTAGATTATTGTCCATTTTAATGCCCCACAACCTGAATAACCACAAGTACCATTAATAAGACAATCATCGCTAATACAATACTGCTTGCATATTCACGCAATGAACCTGTTTGTCTTGTACTTGCCAAATGACTACCACCTTTAATGACTGCTGGTAAAATTAACCATACTTTATCAATTGGGTCTTTACCAAACAATTTTGCAAAGAACAAATAAGGCTTCACAAAAATTAAATCATATAAGGCATCAAAACCAAAAGCATTACGCCAAATATGTGCAATGCCTGCACCAAAACGAGTATTGGCAATTTTTTTCACACCATCATATGACATACTAAATAGTAAAACACCAATGATTAAACCTGTTAAAGCAATACTAATTGCTGTATATTCCACACTATGTTGTTGCTTAGCAATTTCTGTACTCACTTCAAATGCTGGAATTTTAGCTTGACTTAAAATATTCATTACAGGTGCTTGTAAAACTTTCGCTAACCCAGTAGATAAAACTAACAATACACCTAGCGGCAACCAGTAAGTAATACCTTTAATTTCATGATAAGGTGTTTTCTCTTCGCCAAAGAACACTAACCAAATTAAACGGAACGTATAAATTGACGTTAAAAATGCACCAATCACACCCACCCAATATAATTGACCATAAGTTTCAATGCCTGTTGTTGCACCATGTGCCCATACTTGCCATAAAATCGCATCTTTTGAGAAGAAACCGATGGTAATGAATGGAATGGCTGCCAATGCACCACCACCAATCGCAAAACACGCAAATAAGAATTTATTATGCTTATATAAACCACCCATTTTCATCACGTTTTGTTCATGATGATATGCTATAATCACCGCACCAGAAGACAAGAATAATAATGCCTTAAAGAATGCGTGTGTCAGCATATGGAATAAACCTGCTTGATATGCTTCCGCACCTACCGCCATAAACATATAACCAAGTTGGCTCATGGTTGAATAAGCTAAAATACGTTTGATGTCAGTTTGTACTAAAGCAGCAAAACCAGCAACTAATAAAGTAATCGCACCTGTAATCGCAATAAATTGCATCACTTCTGGTGCCATTTCCATCACTGAGAATAAACGACTGGTTAAATAAACACCTGCTGTTACCATTGTTGCAGCGTGGATTAATGCAGATACAGGCGTAGGACCCGCCATCGCATCAGCCAACCATGTTTGTAATGGAATTTGTGCTGATTTACCTGCAGCCCCTAAGAACAACATCAATGCTGTCCAAATTGATAATGATGAACTTTGTGTCATCACCGTTGGTGCTTGCTCAACGATTGTTGCAATATGTAAAGTACCAAATTGTTGATAAACTAAGAATAAACCAATCAATAAGAATACATCACCCACACGTGTTACAGTAAAGGCTTTAATTGCTGCCCAACCATTGTTTGGATTATTATAATAAAAACCAATCAACAAATACGAACACAGACCAACACCTTCCCAACCTAAGAATAATAATGCTAAGTTATCACCCAACACCAATAACAACATACTGGCAACAAATAGGTTGAAATAAGAGAAGAAACGAGCAAAACCAAATTCATCACCACGCATATACCATGATGCAAAAATATGAATTAAAAAGCCAACACCCGTAATCATGCCCATCATCAATAATGATAAGCCATCTAAATGTAAGCTAAATGCTGGTGCAAAACCACCAACATTAAACCATGTCCATAAATGTTGTACATAGTAACTTTCGCCACTATTTAAAAAACTTACACCTGAAATGAAAGCGAATAATGCTGATAAACCAACCGCACCGACACCTATAATCGCTGCTACAGTTTCAGGTAATTTATCTCGTCCCACTGCTAATAATACAAAGCCAATCAGCGGGAATAATACGGTTAAATATAAAGTACTCATCCACGCATCTCACTTGCAGCATCAATATCCAAATGATGGAAACGATGATAAAATTGAAGAACAATAGCAAGACCAATACAGGCTTCAGCCGCAGCTAAGGTTAAAATCAAGATAAACATGATTTGACCATCGGGTTGTCCCCATGCACTTCCTGCTAATACGAATGCTAACGCAGCAGCATTCATCATCACTTCTAAACTCATTAACATAAATAATAAGTTACGACGTACCATCACACCATATAAACCAAGTGAGAATAAAATGGTTGCTAAAATCAAACCATGTTCTAAAGGAATATGACCCATTATTTTTCCTCCTCTTCACTTGGTTCACGTTTACCGAGATGATATGCAGCAACTAATGATGCCAATAATAATAAGGCTGCCACTTCAACCAACAGTAAATATTGAGTAAATAATGAAATACCCACTTGTTTAGGCTCAATAATTTTTGTACCTAATAATTTTTCAGAATGCGTAAATTCAGGTAAAAGCACCCAAACCAATGTTGCACCTAAAATAAAACTCAAACTTGCAGGCCATGCCCATGCTGATGATGTAAGCCATTTGCGTTCTTGTTCAATAGTCGCTTGACCTAAATTCAACATCATCACCACAAATACGAATAACACCATAATCGCACCTGCATACACAATCACTTCTAATGCCCCCGCAAAAGGTGCACCAACAATGAGAAATATGCCAGCAACTGCAAGTAAAGATACAATAAGACTTAATAAAGCATGTACAGGATTAGTATTGGTAACGACACGAATAGTTGAAATAATCGCCACCAATGCCATCAAATAAAACGGCCACATCATGGTAATAAACTCCGTACATCAATCGGTGCAGACTCTTTTTGTGCCTCACCTTTATCTTTACCCTGTATCGCCATACCTGTTACACGATAGAAGTTATAATCAGGATATTTACCTGGCCCTGAAATTAATAAGTTTTCTTTTTCATACACCAAATCTTGACGTACATATTCTGATAATTCAAAATCAGGTGTCATCTGAATTGCTGTAGTCGGACACGCTTCTTCGCACATACCACAGAAAATACAACGTGAAAAATTGATACGGAAAAATTCTGGATACCAACGCCCATCTTCACGTTCAGCTTTTTGTAAAGAAATACAACCTACAGGACACGCCACCGCACACAAGTTACACGCTACACAACGCTCTTCACCATCTGGGTCTCGTGTTAAAACAATACGTCCACGGAAACGTGGTGCAGTCAATTGCTCTGCAGGCACTTCAGGGTACAAAATTGTATCTCGTGGACGGAAACCATGCGTAAATACCATGTACAATGAACGTACAATCGACCCTACACCAGCTAGAAGTTTATACATTTTCTTATATCTCCTTGCCTTACCACAAGATAACCGCTGCCGTAACCAATAAATTGACTAACGACAATGGCAAACAAATTTTCCAACCAAAGTTCATGACTTGGTCATAACGTGGACGCATTAAAGAACCACGAGCCAAAATAAACATCATCACAAAAAATGCTGTTTTAATCACAAACCAAAATACATCTGGAATAAATGGAATGTTGATATTAAATGGTGCTAACCAACCGCCAAAGAATAAGGTTACAATGAGTGATGAAATGACTACAATATTGACATATTCTGCAACAAAGAACATACCCCATTTCATACCACCATACTCCACATGATAACCTTCAGCAAGTTCTTGTTCTGCTTCAGGTTGGTCAAATGGATGACGGTGTGTAACCGCAACACCAGCAACCACAAAAATCATAAAGCCTAAAAATTGTGGCACGATAAACCAAACATCACGTTGTGCTTCAACAATATCACGCAAGTTAAATGAACCTGCAATAGCCACCACACCCATTAATGAAATCCCTAAAAAGACTTCATAAGAAATGGTTTGTGCAGCTGAACGTAAACCACCAAGCAATGAGTATTTGTTATTTGATGACCAACCACCAAATAATACTGCATATACCGCAAGACCAGCCATTGCCATAAAGAATAATAGACCGATACTTAAATCTGCCACACCCATAGATGGACTAACTGGAATTACCATATAGGACATAATCGCTGTTGCCATTGCTACAGCAGGTGCCATACGGAAGGTTAATTTATCAGAAAAGTTTGGTGTCCAGTCTTCTTTGAACATGATTTTTAACATGTCCGCTACGATTTGGAATGCACCATTTGGACCAACACGATTTGGACCATAACGGTCTTGCCACCATGCTAATAAACGACGTTCGATAAATGACATCAAGGCAGCGGCCAACACGACCACCAATAAGATAACAACAGCCTGCCCTATTAAATAAGCCGTTTCCCAACCTTTTGCCCATTCAGGTATCATAATGACATGGTTCATGCTGATACTCCTACTTTAAGTGATACAGGTTCAGCTAATGAAATCGTTGGTGCTTGTCCAATCGGATAACCAATATAACCTTCTGGTAAATATGGAATAACATTTACTGCTAAACTAATCTGTGTATCGCCCGCAACGATTGTAATCACTTCGCCATCTTTAATATTAAGACGTTGTGCATCTTGCTCCCCTAAACTAAATGCAGGATCTGGAATACGAGATTGCATTGCTGGTGTTTTTACCGTAAATTCGCCTGATGCAAAAATATGGTGCATTGGCACTAGACGGAAGCTCTGTTCATTACTTAGCAATGGATTTGGTGCAATATAACTACGTGCTGGACGTTTTGCTAAACGATCAAATAAACGCACACCACTATCACCACCTTTTAGATGTCCACCTACTTCATCTTGATATTTATTCCACGCTTGTGGCGAGTTCCAACCTGCCGACCATGCGAATGGGACTAATGATGATGGTGTTTTATTCCCTACATAACCTTCCATTGAGAAGGTTAATGCAGTATCTACATCACTAGGTTGTTTTGGTTCGTGAATTGACAATGGTGCACGAATTGATGTACGTCCAGAATAACGACGTGGTTCACGAGCAATTTTTAAGCCATGAACACGATAACCTGCATCTGGTGCAACATCTTCAATTGCTGACAATACTGGAATTTGTGCCACGATTTGCTCAATCACATCATCAAGCACTGTCCATTGAATAGGCTGATGATTTAAACCAGTTTCAATTGCATGTAACCAACGCCAAGACTCTTTAATCGCATATTCAGGCTTATAATAACTTGGATCATACACCTGATAAAAACGTTGAGCACGACCTTCTTGACTAACAACAGTACCATCACCTTCAGCGAAACTAGACGCTGAAAGAACAATATCTGCACGCTGTACAGTTTGCGTATTACTATGATCAACCACTACAACAGTTTGAGCTTTCGCCAATGCTTGTTCAACTTGACTACTTGGTAAACGACGGAATAAATCATTTTCAAGCACAACAATAGCATCATAATCTTGGGCAAAAGCTTGTTCCAAACTCAAACCTCCCATTAACGCCACACCAATCGAATTCACTTCGGGAACAGTCAGTGTTAAACCTGCATCATATCCTAATTGACGTAAATTTTGCGTTAATTCAGCCGCTGCTTCCATAATACTCGCATCTTGTAAGCTAGTACCCGAAATAATTAATGGCTTTTTCGCTGACTTTAACGTTTGAGCAACCGTTTGTGCAAACGCTTTTGTTGGCTCATATAAGCCCATAATCACTTCATTTTTAACTGCACTAGCAATCGCAAAACCTAAACGTGCAATATCATTTGGCGAAGCAACCACTTCAGCTTCAGCCACATCAGATAAACGAGTTTGCGTTGTTGCTAAAATATAAATCGGCGATTTTTCATTCTGTGCGATACGTTGTACAGGTTCAGCCAACCAGCTATCTGTACGGCGAGCTGCCGCCATTTCTTTGGCTTTATTTTTCGCAGATTGACGCACTGACAATGCCATGCGTGGTGCTGTTTGAGTTAAATCTTCACCTAAAATAAGCACCGCATCATAGCTTTCGATTTCACGCATTGTTGGGTTATAAATGCCTTCACTTTGCATAATCGAGATTGCCAATTCAACCAATGATTGCTCTTTTGCATTCATACCAGTAGAAAAGTTATCATTGCCCACCAATTTACGTAAAGCAAAATTACTTTCCAAACTTGCTCTTGGCGAACCAATACCTAAAATTTTCTTATCATCAAATTTCGCAATCACACGGTCAAGTGCTTGATCAACACTTACTGTCGTTACGTCTTGTCCATCACGGAATTGTGGCTGACGTGGACGGTCAGCATTATTGACATAGCCTGCACCAAAACGTCCTTTATCACAAAGGAAATATTGGTTTACATCACCATTAAAACGGTTTTCAATACGACGTAATTCGCCATAACGTTCCCCTGGTGAAATATTACACCCTGATGAACAACCTTGACACACACTTGGTGCATACTGCATATCCCACTTACGGTTATAACGCTCAGAATGCGTTTTATCAGTAAATACACCTGTTGGACAGATTTCAGTCAAATTGCCTGAAAATTCACTTTCTAAAGCACCTGATTCAGGACGACCAAAATACACACGAGATGCACTCGCATACACACCAAAATCTGTACCACCTGCATAATCACGGTAATAACGCACACAACGATAACACGCGATACAACGGTTCATTTCATGAGCAATAAACGAGCCTAATTCTTGATTATAATGGGTACGTTTAGTGAAACGATAACGTCTGCGGTCATGACCTGTCATCACCGTCATATCTTGTAAATGACAATGTCCACCTTCTTCACAGACTGGACAGTCATGTGGGTGATTGGTCATCAAAAACTCAACCACAGAAGCACGGAAATCTACTGCTTCTTGGTCTTCAACAGAAATATAGACATCACCATTTGGTGCAGATGCAGGTGTCATACACGACATCACTAAACGACCGCGTGTATCATTTTCATCTGTATATTGTTTCACTGCACATTGACGACAAGAGCCGACAGACCCTAAAGATGGATGCCAGCAGAAATACGGAATATCAATACCTAAAGATAAACAGGCTTGTAATAAATTATCAGAGCCGTTTACTTCGTACTGTTTTCCATCGACATGAATAGTAGCCATTCGACGAATTCCTTACACTTGTTCCGCTGATGTTTGAGTTGGTTTATCCGTAACCTTTGCTTCAAACTCATGACGGAAATATTTTAATGCACTCTGTAAAGGCTCCATTGCACCCGGAGCATGAGCACAGAACGTCTTACCAATCCACAATTTTTTAGTCAGTTCTTGCAAATGTTGAATATCTTCCATCTTGCCTTCACCATCTTCAATCGCTTTAAGTGCTTTGACACTCCACGGTAAACCATCACGGCATGGTGTGCACCAACCACATGATTCACGTGCGAAGAACTCTTCTAAATTGCGAGTTAAAGACACCATACATTGTGTTTCATCAACCACCATCAACAAACATGTTCCTAAACGAGAACCTGCTTTCATAATACTTTCTGCATCCATTGGTAAATCAATATGCTCTTCGGTTAAGAAGTCTGTTGATGCACCACCCGGCAACCACGCTTTGAGCTTTAAACCATCACGCATACCGCCAGCATGTTCTTCAATCACTTCACGAGCTGTTGTACCAAAAGGCAATTCCCATAAACCCGGAAAACGCACCTTACCAGATGCACCATAAATTTTTGTACCCGGGTCTTTAGATTTATGTGCAGATAAATTGATATACCACTCTGCACCACGTAATAAAATAGCAGGTAAATTATTGTAGGTTTCTACATTATTGACGATAGTTGGACGTCCCCAAGCACCAGCCACTTGTGGAAATGGTGGTTTAGTACGTGGATTAGCACGGCGACCTTCCAGTGAGTTAATCAATGCAGTTTCTTCACCGCAAATATAACGTCCCGCTCCTGTATGTACATGGAGTTCAAAATTCCAACCTGTACCTAGAATATTTTCACCCAAATAGCCTTTAGCACGACATTGCTCTAAAGCTTCATTAAGATATTTAGCTGCCTCAATGTATTCACCACGAATAAAAATGTAACCTTGAGTTGCCTCTAACGTATAACCTGCAATCAACATACCTTCAATCAGTTGATGTGGCAAACGCTCCATCAATAGACGGTCTTTGAATGTCCCTGGTTCCATCTCATCAGCATTACAAATGAGATAACGAGGCCCACTGTTATCATTGGGTGCCATTAATGACCACTTGATACCTGCAGGGAAACCTGCACCTCCACGACCTTTAACCGTTGCACCTTTGACGACTTCAAGCACATCTTTCGGCGACATTGATACAGCCTTTTTAAAGCCTGCATAGCCATCAAGTGCTTCATAATCTTCAATGGCATGCACATAATCATGCTTACTTAATCGCCATGTTAATGGGTGAGTTTCTGGATTACCATCACCATAAATTGGAATTGGTTGTTGGTTCATACATACTTCTCCAATAACTGCTTGATTGAACTGACTTCAACCAGACCATGCGTATCTTCATCAATCATGAGTGTTGGACCTTTATCGCAATTGCCCAAACAGCAAATCGGCAATAAGGTAAAA
Source organism: Moraxella sp. ZY210820 (assembly GCF_030674635.1). Taxonomy (NCBI): domain Bacteria; kingdom Pseudomonadati; phylum Pseudomonadota; class Gammaproteobacteria; order Moraxellales; family Moraxellaceae; genus Nasibacterium; species Nasibacterium caprae. The sequence goes on from NZ_CP089978.1 coordinate 1,604,211, forward strand.
CGTCCATCAGCAGTGGTTTGTCCAAATTGAATACCAAGCTCACGTTGGAAGGCTTCTGCTAAAGTTTCAGCACCCATTAAGAAACACGCAATCGAATCGCACAATAAAATCACATGGCGACCCACAGGACGGCGATAAATACGATTATAAAACGTAGCGACACCTTCCAAATCAGCAACACTCATACCTAAAACTTGAGCAATTGCATTGAGTTGAGCATCATCAATCCAACCGTTACGGCGTTGTACAATCTTTAACGCATCTAAACAGGCAGCACGAGGATAAGGATAGTGATGAATGTAATGGTCAATTTCATGCAATTCATCAGCCGTTAAAATACCTTCGACATTCACTCGTGGCTTTTTATCAGTCAAAATCATCATAATAAAATACCCCTAGCGGTCCACGTCAGCCATAACCACGTCAATGGTTGCCAAATAAATAATCAAGTCTGATACCAAACTACCATTAATCACTGACGGAATTTGCTGTAAATGTGTGAATGTTGGTGTACGAATACGCGTACGATAACTCATCGTTGATTTATCAGACGTTACGTAATAAGTACTCGCCCCTTTCACCACTTCTGCCATAAATGCAGATTCACCAGCAGGCATCACAGGTCCCCATGATACACTTAAGAAGTGTGTAATCAAAGTTTCAATATCTTGTAGAGTCTTATCTTTAGGTGGTGGAACTGCAAGTGGGTGGTCGGCCTTATATGCACCTGATGGCATATGATCTAAACATTGTTTGATAATTTTTAATGATTCTTTGATTTCATGGAAATGCACCATTACTCGGGCATATGCATCGCCTTCATATTCGACAGGCACTTCAAAATCAAAGTTTTCATAACCACCATACGGACGAGATTTACGCACATCAAATGGAATACCTGTCGCACGCAAACCTGTACCTGTTACCCCCCATGCCAATGCTGATTTTGCATCATATTGAGCAACATTGCGGGTACGTCCAATAAATACTGAGTTTTTCAATGCAGCGGTATGATATTCATCTAAACGTTTTGGCATCCAGTCTAATAATTCTTTGACTAATTTATGCCAGCCATTTGGTAAATCATGAGCAGTACCACCAATACGGAACCAAGATGGGTGTAAACGATAACCTGTAATTGCTTCAACAATATCAAAGATTTTTTGACGGTCGGCAAACATATAGAAAATTGGCGTCATACCACCAGCATCTTGAATTGCTGTACCGATGAACACCAAATGGTTACTCATACGGAATAATTCTGCCAACATGATACGAATCACTTGAGCACGTGGCGGAACTTGAATCCCTGCTAACTGCTCAACTGCCATCACATATGGCATGTTTTGTGCAGAACCACCCAAATAATCCACACGGTCAGTATAAGGAATGAACGAATGCCATGTTTGACGCTCCGCCATCTTCTCTACACCACGATGGTGATAACCAATATCAGGCACACAATCCTTAACCTCTTCACCATCAAGCTGTAATACCACACGGAACGCACCGTGAGCCGATGGGTGGTTCGGACCCAAGTTCAAGAACATGAAGTCTTCATCGTCATTGCCACGTTTTAAGCCCCAATCTTCAGGCACAAAACGTAAATGCTCTTGTTCAAAGTCTTGCTTCGCTTGGTTTTGCATATATGGCGTATATTCTGTTGCACGAGCAGAATATTCTTTACGCAATGGATGACCTTCCCAATAGGTTGGTAACAAAATTCGGCGGAGCATTGGATGTCCTTCAAAATTGATACCAAACATATCATAGGCTTCACGCTCATACCAGTTCGCGTTTGGCCAAATATTGGTTGCAGTTGGGATATTTAAGTCTGACTCATTTAATGCAACTTTGACACGAATATCACTATTACGCTCAATAGAAAGCAAATGATAAAATACGGTAAAGTCAGATGGTGGTAAACCATCACGATGCACACGTAAACGCTCGTCCATCGCAGATAAGTCAAACAACATCACATAAGGGCGTGCAACGGTACGCAAAAACATCAACACGTCTTGCACACTTTGACGCTCTACCCAAATGGTTGGGAAGTTTTCGCAAGTGGTTTGCACATAGAAGGTGTCGCCAAATTTGGCTTTCAGCTCTTCTATAATGGCAAATGCTGGGCGGGAATCGACTTCTGGCGATTCTGGCATAGCTGTTTCTGTTTCAGCCATTGTTGGCTTCCTATTTCAAAAATAAATTCGGTTTAACACAATGATAACGGCAAAGGGCGAATTATCATCAGCTTATTTAATTTCGTCCATCGAACGTAAGTTTTTCACTGCCATACGTTCTGCATTTTTACGGTCTCGTTCAGGCATCATCTTTGGCTTATAGATTGGTTTCATATCTTCACCAATCACGGCTGATAATGGACGGCGTTCAAGTTGAATTTGTTTTTGTAATACTAAAATCGCCTGAATAAGTGCTTCTGGACGTGGCGGGCAACCCGGGATATAAACATCAACAGGGATAATTTTATCCACACCTTGCACCACTGAGTAAATATCGTACATACCACCCGAGTTAGCACAAGCACCCATTGAGATTACCCATTTTGGTTCTAACATTTGTTCGTAGAGACGTTGAATAACAGGTGCCATTTTAATAAAGCAAGTACCTGCAACAATCATCACATCTGCTTGACGTGGCGATGCACGAATTACCTCACCACCAAAACGAGATAAATCGTGTACACCTGTTAAAGTGGTTGCATATTCTACATAACAGCACGATGTACCAAAGTTAAATGGCCACAATGAATTTTTACGTCCCCAGTTTACCGCAGTATGAGCCAAATCTTCTAGGCGAGTCATAAAGACATTGCGATTGACTTCTTCTTCCAATGGGTCTGTTACAATCAGACGGTCTTGCATTGGATACTGTTCAGCATTGGGATTTGCTCGTGTTAAAGTGTATTTCATCTGACAATTTCCTTAAACTTAATCTTGCGTTTTATCTTTAACACGACCAGAACATTGTGCAGGGATTTGCCCTGTAGGGTCGGTTACTAATTCTTCGATGGAATTAAAACGAGTAATTTCAGCAATATCCATTTTTGGAGAACCAATTTTTGGTTTAATACCTTGTGCTTTACGCTTATCACTTGGAGACCAATTCAATGCACCTGTTGATAATTCATAAAGCAAACCAACAAATAAAATTAAAATAAAAATGGTCGCTGCCGTGAAGCCAATCCACCCCACTTCACGTACAGAAGTTGCCCAAGCATATAAATATAAAGCCTCAAGGTCAAATACAACAAAGAAAATTGCGACAAGATAGAATTTTGCAGACAAACGAATGCGAGCGCCACCAGCACTCACAACACCTGATTCAAATTGTTCTTGCTTAGCACGCCCCCATGACTTACCACCCAATAACAAAGGTACAGTCAGCATAAAGACACATAGAAAAGCAACAATACATACAAAAACAATGATTGCCCAATCATAAGAAGTAATGGCATTCATGCGGGGATAGCTCCTGGCAGCCCATTATAAAAAGAATATGTTTGGTTTCGGGTTCGCCTAAAATAATACTTAACCAAAACACATAAAAAAACTCTTTATATTTTAACCTATTTTACCTATTTTCTGCTAGCACCTTGACTCACGCTTTTCACATTTCAAAGATTATTTTTTAATCTAATGTGTGATTTTTATTTTTCACTATAGACTTTAGTCGTAGATAAAATCTGTTTTTATATGTTTGACTTCATAATTCAAGCATAAACATAGAGCATCATTTATGCTTAGAATAATTGACAAATTTAAAATGTTTAGATAGTGAATATGATGATAAATATATTAAGAACAAAGAATGGGAATAACTACTTTAATTCAAAACCACACTTTAATTATTCCCAATGTAAATTTAAGTCATTTACAAACATGAGCGGATAAAAATGGTTTAATTAAAGCAAACAATCTACCAGTGATGACTTTTAACAAAAGCATCTAAAAATTTGAGGGTTAAATCATCAGAATAAGCATAAACTTCCCACAAAAATTCCCCTGAATATATTCAAGTCTTGTAGCAACTTTTTGCTTATCCATTTTTTTCATTTGAATTTCCTTGCACTTTTTTAGCTTGTTCAATCGACCATTTCATGATAAATCTCGCCCCACCTAAAATTGGACTTTCATCAACTGTAACCGAACCACCAAACCAATACGCAATACGAGCCACAATCGACAACCCCAAACCATAACCACCTGATGCACGAGTACGGCTATCATCTAAACGAGCAAAAGCTTCAAAAATACGCTGACGTTGTTCTTCTGGAATCCCAGCACCATCATCTTCTACACAAACATAAGCCTGACCATCAGCTAAAATCCCACCTGAAATACGCACTTTAGATTCCGCATAACGTACCGCATTTCCAACCAAATTTTGTACCACTCGATGCAAATAACGATACTCCGCTTGAACCAACAATTCAGGAGATGGTAAATCCAACTCTAAAATCTTACCAGTTTTTAAAGCTTGCGTTTCATTCCCCACTTGCTCCAATAAATCATGCAAAACAACTTGCTCAAATTCAAATGAAGGCGTACCCTGCTCTAACTTAGCATAGGTCATAATTTCATCAATGAGTTTATTTAACTCTTCAATATCCTTATCAATCAATTCGCCCTGCAATAAACGTGCTTCTAAATCGTCTTCGTCTTCTAGCATTTGTACCGCAAAACGAATTCGAGCCACAGGTGTACGTAATTCATGCGATACTGCACGCATAAGCTCCTGTTGAGCTTGTATCAAACGTTGAATATGCTCCACCATACGGTCATAACTATGTGCCAATGTCGCCATTTCATCTTCACCAGTTACATTTAAACGTATAGATAAATCACCTTTTTGCATTTTATCCAATGCACCCGTTACCTGATGTACACGACGTTCTAATGGCACAATCAAACCATACACACCAAGACTTAATAATACCATTGCTAATAAAGTAATAAAACCCGCAAGTTGTAATGGCATTGCACTATAAATTGGGATTTCACCTAAAATCATCACTTTTGATGGTTGATTAGGCAACCAAGAAATGACTGAAATCGTGCCACGATGTGCAGTCGTATTATCACGATACAATAATAAACTTTTATCACGCTTTAAACGCCCTAATTGCTCTGCATCTAAATTTAATTCATTTACTTCTCGCACTTGCAAATCATAAGAAAAATGTGGACGAATTTCTTCTACTTTTTGTTGTTCTTGATTTGGATATTCTGATAGATAATCTACAATAAAAATTGCTAAAGCCTTCAGCTGACGTTCACCAATTTCTTTAATCGGCACACTTAAATAATGATAGGGCTTGTCTTTCACACTTAAGATAATTTGTGCACCATCTTGGGCATCATAACGTACAACTGCTTTATCATTTTCAATACGTTTTTTTTCTCCATATGATAAATTAGCTTCTTCATGACGAATAAAATATAAAGGAAAACCAATTACATAAGAAGCATCAGATAACCAACCCTCCTTTTGTTCATTATTTAAATGTGATAAACGCTCACTAACAACATAGGAAATACCATCTGTCAATGCTTCACGGTAGGCTTGTACACGATAATAATTAATAATTTGTACTAAAAAATAACAAACCAATGCAATCAGCACGACCAAAACCAATAATCCTGCGTAAATTCGAATAAATATATTATTTTTAATCATGTTTACTCAACTTCATTATCATTTCATCTCGCCATATTATAAAGTTTATTTTTTCATTTTTCCATGCTATAAAATAGCAAAAAAGGTATTCAATGAATAAATCCATAAAATACCTTTCATTCAAAATCAATCAATTAAAAGCTACTGGCTTCTCGCACAAATAAATAACCTTTACTGCGTACTGTTTTAATACGTTTTGGATTTTCTGGGTCATCGCCAATTTTTGGACGAATACGAGAAATACGCACATCGATTGAACGGTCTTGACCATCGTACTCAATACCACGCAAACGCTCAAAAATATCTTCACGTGATAAAATACGTCCTGCATTTGATGCTAATAACCATAATAAGTCATATTCTGCACTAGTAAAATCAACTAAATTACCATCTAAGGTTACAGAACGACTACCATTATCAATCACTAAATTATCAAACTCAATACGCTGTGCAACTTCATCTTCAACAGTTTTATCTGTACGGCGAAGTAATGCACGAATACGAGCTAATAATACTCGTGGTTGTACAGGTTTTGCGACATAATCATCAGCCCCCATTTCCAAACCAAGTACCTGATCCATATCTTCAGTACGAGCAGTAAGCATTAAAATCGGTTGATGATATTGTGGACGCACTTCACGGCAAACGGTTAAACCATCAGCACCTGGTAACATTACATCTAACACCACCAAATCAGGTTGCTCACTAATAATACGGCGAATAGCACGTTGCCCATCAACTTCAATCGCAACATCTAAACCATTACGGCGTAAATAATCCTGTGTTAATAATGCCAAACGTTCATCATCTTCAACGATTAAAATCTTTGGCAACTTTTCTTCTTGATTCATTGCAATACCTCTATGGTGCAAATAGCAATTAATGACAAAATATAATCCATCTAAATTATATTTTATCTTACACTTATTTACATTGTAAACAAGACCTCACAGAATACCAATAGCTAAAAATAGAATTTTGTTTATTTTTTATTGCAATATGCCATTTTCATGTAGCAATCCGCTTTATCATGAATAAAATCTGAATATTTTTAACAGTTTCATTATATTTACTTCCAAATAAAAAGATTGTGCCATCAATGATAACACAATCCTTCATCAATCTAAAATGATTTACTTCATGGCATCAACAACAGGAATTTTACCAATTTTTGCCTGCCAAATTTTTGGAGCTGTTGCATGAACAGATTCACCATTACTATCTACAGCAACCGTTACTGGCATATCTTTCACTTCAAATTCATAAATTGCTTCCATACCCAAATCCTCAAAAGCAACAACTTTTGCTTGTTTAATTGCTTTTGCTACAAGGTACGCAGAACCACCAACCGCCATCAAATAAACAGCTTTATTATCTGCAATCGCTTCACACGCAGCCTTACCACGTTCAGATTTACCAATCATACCTAATAAGCCTGTAGATTCAAGCATTTGACGAGTAAATTTATCCATACGTGTTGCTGTTGTCGGTCCAGCAGGTCCAACCACTTCATCACGCACAGGATCAACAGGTCCAACGTAATAAATCATCTTATTGGTAAAATCAACAGGTAATTTTTCTCCACGGTTTAGCATATCAACCATACGTTTATGTGCTGCATCACGACCTGTATAAATCTTACCGCTTAATAATAATACATCGCCTGTTTTCCATTGAGCAACGTCTTCTTTGGTAATTTCATCAACATTCACACGAATACCATTGTCTGGACTATAAGTGATGTCTGGATATACATCTAAACTTGGTGGTTCTAAATGAACAGGACCAGAACCATCAAGCACAAATTCCACATGGCGGGTTGCTGCACAGTTTGGAATCATTGCTACAGGTTTAGAAGCTGCATGAGTAGGATAGTCTAAGATTTTCACATCAAGTACAGTCGTTAAACCACCTAAACCTTGTGCCCCCACACCTAAAGCATTTACTTTTTCATATAATTCTAAACGTAAGCTTTCAGTTGTGCTTAACTCCGCACCTGATTTTGCTTTTTCTTGTAACTCATGAATATCGATATGACTCATTAGACTTTCTTTAGCCAATAAAGTTGCTTTCTCTGGTGTACCGCCAATACCAATACCCAAAATTCCCGGTGGACACCAACCTGCACCCATTTCAGGAATAGTTTTAAGCACCCAATCCACAATACTATCTGATGGATTTAATAAAGCCAATTTTGATTTATTTTCAGAGCCGCCACCTTTTGCAGCACAAGTTACTTCAACCTTATCTCCTGCGACAATTTCCATATGAATAACTGCTGGCGTATTATCTTTAGTATTGATACGTTTACCCGCTGGGTCAGCTAAAACTGAGGCACGCAAGGTATTATCAGGGTGATTATAAGCACGGCGTACACCTTCATTAACCATATCAGCCACAGTCATGGTACTTTCCCATTGTACGTTCATACCCACTTTTAAGAACACAGTGGCAATACCAGTATCCTGACAAATAGGACGCTTTCCTTCAGCACACATACGACTATTCACTAAAATTTGTGTCATCGCATCTTTAGCTGCTGGGTTTTCTTCCTTTTCTAAGGCTTCAACCAATGCTTCAATATAATCGGTCGGATGATAATAGCTAATAAATTGAAAAGCATCTGCGATGCTTTGAATAAAATCTTCTTGCTTAATAACGGTCATAACATTTTCTCACTGACTAAATTTAATATCGTAATGATATTAATTTGGCTGGCTACACATTTTGCCCATTATAATAGAAAATATTGTATTTGTGCGGATTTATTTTGATGGATTTTTAATATTTTAATCACAAGTTCAAAACAAAAAAGCTGAACTTATTGTTCAGCTTTAAAAATATGGTGCCCGGAGCCAGACTCGAACTGGCACGCCTTTGGGGGCGGGGGATTTTAAATCCCCTGTGTCTACCTATTTCACCACCCGGGCATGTGATATATATTAAACTTATTTTTTTCTTTTAGCAAGTATTATTTTAAATAAAATCATTCAGTTGCTTTATTTTTAAACACATCAGCCTATATTGCACATTTTACATACAAAAATACGCATCATTAGACAATATCAAACATCACTTCACGGCTATGTTCGTAAAATTCCACACCAATTTGATGAATAATATGACCATCCACACGATATTTATCAGCATAGTTTTTGGCTTGAATTTGATTTAATGCAACTCCACTTGCTTCATTATGTTCACTACGAATGACCTTAAATTCAAAAATATAGACATGATTGTCAATCATTAAAGTCATATCAACATTGCCACGACTGGTACTATCTTCAGTAATTGTGGTAAATCCTAAACTCGCAAATAAAGCATAAAACACACTCGCCCAATAACCTTCATAATGAGCAATTTTATTATTACGATGCCAATCATGCGGAATACTAGCAAAAAAGGCTTTAATGACCTGTTGAACACGCACTAAATCATGTGCTATCACGGCATCATATAATGAACTTTGATAAGTGAGTGTATCATTTTGATTTGATAAATATTGAAGTAATAAAGATTGAGTTAAACTTTGTTGTACTTCAAGATTAGGAAATTTTAAAGTATAACGTACACTTGGTTTGGTAATCACTTTATCAATAGTTAAATATCCTGTTTGGAATAAGAGTGCTATTGCACTAATATCACCCACTTCAAAACTCGACAACACTTGACTGTCAGTAATACCATGACGAATTTGCGTAATATCCACTTGTTCATTAATCAACTTATCAATTAAGAAAGTCGCATTGCCTGTTTCAATCCAATAAGGTTTGAATGATTTTTTATTGCTATTTAAAAACAATAAAATATCAAATGGATTATAAACACTTTCACCTGTCCAATTATAACCATTGTACCAATATTTTAATTCTTTTAAATCAACACCTTCTAACTCATTCGCAAAGGTATTTTCCAATTCAGCTTGTGTATAACCACATAAATCTGAATAATTTTCTTCAAGCGTAATATCCAATAAATTATTTAAACCAGAAAATAAATTAATTTTGCTAAATTTTGACACACCAGTCAGCATCGCAAAACGGATATATTTATCACTATCTTTAATCACGCTATAAAAATCTCGCATTTGGTTACGCACCAAAATCGCTTTTTCAGGATTGGATAAATTATCTAAAATCGGTTTATCATATTCATCAATCAAAATCACCACTTTTTGCCCTGTGGTATGATAACAATGCTCTATCAATGACTTAAAACGCCCCGTAATGGTTTGTTGTTGATGTTCTAGTTTCCATTGTTGTTCCAATAAATTAAACAAATCCGACATTAAAGTAGGAAAATCTGCATTTTCATCCGCCATACCAAAACCAAAACTGATACGAATCACGGGATATTGCCTATCCCAATCCCAATTCTGTTCTGCATATAATCCTGTAAATAATGATTTATTGGCAAGAAATAATTCCGCAATGGTATCCAAAGTCAAACTTTTACCAAAACGTCTCGGACGTGATAAAAAAATATAATTGCTTTGATTAATCATCTCGATAATTTTTTGCGTTTTATCAACATAATAATAAGCATTATTTTCTCGAATCGTAGAAAATGTTTGAATTCCAATCGGAAGTTTCTTTTTGACCATCTTCATTAAAATCACTCAATATTTGTACAATGTTATAGGTTGAATTTTAACATTTTACAGCGAAATATGCTAATATGACATATTATTTTTTTATACTATTTATTGTTATGTTACAACTTTCTGACTTTAGTTTCGATTTACCTGATGAATTAATCGCACGCTACCCATTGCAACAACGTAGTGCTTCACGTTTATTACATATTGACGCCAATGGACATTATCAAGATAAACAATTTATTGATATTATTGATTATTTACAAGCAGGCGATGTACTCATTTTAAACGATACCAAAGTCATGAAAGCACGCTTAAAAGGCAAACGTGCCTCAGGTGGAGCAGTTGAGATTTTAGTTGAACGTTTGCAAAACTCACGCACTGCTTATTGTCATATCAAAGCCAGTAATGCACCTAAAGCAGGCACGGAAATTTTTATTGCAGGCATGATTCGCTTAACAGTACAAGGTCGCCACGAAAATTTATTTATTGTTGATTTTGATGATGATATTTTAAACGTTTTAGAGCATTTTGGACAATTACCAATTCCACCTTATTTTAACCGTGAAGCAGATGATACCGATAATCAACGTTATCAAACTGTATTTCATTCTCCTGAAAAATTAGCAAGTGCTGCTGCTCCAACCGCAAGTTTGCATTTTGATGAACCACTATTAACAAAATTACAAAACCAAGGCGTTCAATTTGCTTTTGTTACTCTTCATGTTGGTGCAGGTACATTTATGCCTGTACGCACCACCAATATTCAACAACATATTATGCATAGTGAATGGTGTGATGTACCTGAGCAAAGCGTGGAAACCATTTTACACGCTAAAAATAATGGTAAGCGTGTCATTGCCGTAGGTACAACAGCCACTCGAGCAGTAGAAAGTGCTTATCAAGCACACGGCGGACAACTTAAAGCTTGGTCTGGTGATACACAAATTTTTATTTATCCAAGTTATCAATTTGGCGTAATTGATAGTTTAATTACCAATTTCCATCTACCTGAATCGACATTGTTAATGTTGGTTTCAGCCCTATCCACACGAGAGCATATTTTACAAGCCTATCATCATGCTATTGAACAAAAATATCGTTTCTTTAGTTATGGCGATGCAATGTTAGTTGAAAAATATCATCAAGTCTAAAAGTAAAAATAAAGGTAAAACCTCATTGATTTTACCTTTATCTGTACAACTATGCCTATTATTTAAGCTGAATTTGTCCATGTGCATTCATACTAATGGTACTTTCCCCTACATTCATCTCTTGTGTATCTGCTATGGTTTTCTGACGTGCTGATGATGCCATCGCCATCATCGGTACAGCAATATATTGATTGTGCGTATCCACATTAAAACTAACTAAATCATAGCTTGATTTATTCCACGCTTGACGAATAAGATTAGCACGATGTTGAAAGTTTTTACTCACTTCTAATAACAATTCATCTTCTACTTTTTTACGCTGTTGTTCAGATACACTAAAATTGACATTTTCAAGCTGAAAATGTTGTTGTAATTCAGCAATCAGTTTACTGGTTGCTTCTATATCTTGGCTTTCTAACTGTACATTTGCATAAGCACGCCAATCTTTAATTTTGCGATTGTTATCATCATAAATCGGAGTGGTGCTTTGTTGCCCTGTTTTAATTTTTACCGTTGGATATTTCTTTGCTGTTGCTATCGCAAAGTTCATCAATTGATTAATTTGATTGGCTAATTCACTTGGAGATTTATGTGTTTTTTCAATCGATAAAGTTGCTTGCATTTCATCATTAGCAATTTGACGACTCACACTCGCTTGAATAGAAACCATATTGTACTGCTGTTGAGCAACTTCATGAGCCATGACAGGAGAGTTTAATCCTATCAAGGCTGTAGTCAATAACATAAATGGAACATGTAAACGCATAGTTAATTTCTCTTCTCATAAATTTCACTATTCTAATCCACTATCCAAATAACTGCAAATCTTAGCATAAATAATGTGAGTTTGGAGTTTTATAAAATATAACTATTTGATATTCAATAAAATATGAATTACATAGATGAAGGTAAGATGCGTACCACATACCTTTTACAAGTTTTCATCGAAATGGTGCATCTTGCGTAGCTTTAATCGCTACTCAACCCTACTTATTGTTTTACTTTCAATAGGTTATATAAATCATTAAGCCGAACCCATATTAAATACAAAAATGTTAAATCTATGAGATACTATAAATTATAAATAATCACATAAAATATTAATATTATCAATATATTACACTTAAATTTTAATCAATCATTTAAATAAATAAATAATAATTACTATCATTATATTGTTTATTTAGTTTATTTTTATGTATAATATTCGATAATTCACGATTCATTATTTCCTCTTACTCCCTTTTATCATGGTTTTATTATGAAAAAACGTCTTATTGCCTTGCTTATTATGCAAATTTTATGCACTGCAAGCTATGCAAATACATCTGAAACTGCTGTTCAAGCTGAAGACATGACTACAATAGAAGTTATTGCTACGCCATTTAGTCAAAAAATGGGAACACAAACTTTAACTGCTGAACAAATTGCTAAATTACCAACCAGAAATGGTTCATTAACTGAACTTTTAAGAAGTAATCCTGCTGTACAATTTTCAAATACTACCAATACCAGTACAGCAGGTGGTGAATTAGAGCCTGAAACTGTTTCATTTCACGGCGAAAAATTTTATAACAATAACTTTATGATTGATGGCTTATCCAACAATAATAACATCGACCCACTAGCAACCAGTGGTACAGCAGGTAAATTAGGCGACTTAGTATCGGGCAATAATGCGTGGGATTTACCTGCTGGTGGCGATCAATCATTGTGGATTGACAGTAATTTAATTGATTCAGTTGAAGTATTTGATAGTAATATTTCCGCTAAATATGGTAATTTTACAGGTGGTGTAATTGATGCGAAAATTAAAGACCCTGATTTTACACGACCATCTGGACGTATTTCTTGGCGTAGTACTCGGGATAGTTGGACCAGTTTTCATATCGATGAAAAAATTCGTGAAAATTTTGAACAAGCTGATTTTATTTATTATCAACCTAGATTTACCAAAAATTTCTATTCCGCAAGTTATAACCAACCCTTAACAGACAAAGCAAGTGTATTATTTTCATACAATCGTCAAGAATCTGAGATTCCAACCTATCAAAGTTGGGCGAATGCTTGGCGTAACCAACAACGTTTAAATGAAACTTATCTCATTAAAGGACTGTATAAATTTGATGGTGGCGATACGCTCTCTGCAACCGCAATGTATGCTCCACATTCAACATCAACTTTTAGACGTGGCATTAAAGATGGCGGTTTTGAAAATACAGGGGGTGGGTATCGTATTAATATGGATTGGAATCATATTGCTGATTGGGGGAAAGTCAAAACCACGCTTGGTTATCAGCAAGATGAAAATACCGTTATCAATGAAGCTGACCATTATTATCCTTGGTATCATCGTTTTGGTACACAAACATCTTCAGTCATTACTTGGGCAACTGGTTTATCATCACCAAGACAACAAACAGGTTTACAAGGTGGTCATGGTAAATATGCGACTGATAAAAAATCATTTACTGCCAAACAAGATTATGAATTGTCTCCGTTCAATTTATGGGCGAGTGAACATCATCTTAAAGCAGGTTGGGAATACTATCGTGATGATGTAAAATATCAACGTTTTAACGAGACATCACTTGGCGGTAATATGATTTGGAATACGGCAGTTATCTGCCAAACCAAAGATGATGGCTGTATCACAGGCGAACAATATAGTGCCGTGCGTTTACTTTATCCTGCTCGTCAAGTATCTGCTCATATGAATCGTTATGCTGGTTATTTAGAAAATGTTTCTAAATTAGGACGTGTTGAACTCACTTCAGGCGTGCGTATTGCCTATGATGACTTTATGAAAAACACCACAATTTCACCACGTTTCTCATTTACTGCTGATATTTTTGACAACGAAAATACTCGCTTATTTGGTGGTTGGAATCGTTATCATTCAAATAGTTTCTATTCATACGCTCTCAAAAAAGGGATTAGTACTTATACTCGACAAAATCGTACTCTACATAATGGTACTTTATCTGATTGGGTCGATGGTGCAACTACAGAACGCAGTAACAGTAAATATAGCCATGATGTTACAGGTTTAGCAACACCTTATAGCGATGAAATCAATGTTGGTATCGCTCAAAAATTAGGTAATTCACTGTGGACTTTAAAATGGGTTAATCGTGATTCTAAAAAATCATTTGCTCGCTCGCAAACACGCAATGAAAATGGCGAACAAATCATGGACAATAGCGGTTGGTCTAAATCGGATACTATTTCTTTAACAGCCCGTCCACATACACCTATTACTTTTGACAGTATGGATTTAAATTGGTCATTATCTGCTCAATGGTCTAAGCATAAACAAAATACCGCCAATGACTATGATACCACCGATGCTCAAGATGAATTAAAAGCCATTCATGAAGGTAAATTGATTAACCGTGAAGATTTACCCGCAATGGATTACAATACTCCTTGGAGTTTAACTGCCGATATTGATATGACTTTTCCTAAGTTAAATTTAACTTGGGGACACCGCTTAGATTATCGTGCAGGTTATACGGGTTACAGCACCACACAACAAGAATGCCCACTTTATGATGCTAATATTTGTGCGGATTATGTAGGACGTGCTACATTGTATGAAAAAACCAAATTTAATGACCATATTAATTACAATATGCGTTTTACTTATAAACAACCAACCTTTAAAAATCAAAGCCTAGAATTGACTTTAGATATAAATAATGTTTTCGATAAGAAAATAGCAACTTATCGTGGAACTTCAAGTACATCAAGTGTAAGTTACCAAATGGGGCGTAATTTTTGGCTTGGTGTAGCATATAATTTCTAAACTTTTATGCTTGATGATATATAGGCTTATTGTAAAATCAATAAGCCTTTGATTTATGAGAATATGAATGAATAATCTGATTAAACTTATACTCCTGAGCTTACCATTTTATAGCCTATCTGTATGGGCAGAAATTAGCCAACCTACATCGGGGCAACTGGCTAATGGCTTACGTTACACAATTTTACCGCTCCATCAGCATAAAAACCGCCTAGATATTCGTATGAAAGTCCACGCAGGAGCGATTGATGAACACGTACATCAAGCAGGTGTCGCTCACATGGTTGAGCATTTAGTATTTCGTGCTACTGAACAATATCCAAATGGCATCATGCCCTATCTTCATGAAAATCAATGGATTCGTGCCAAACACTACAATGCGGTAACCAATCACGAAAGTACAACTTATATGCTCTCTCCACCATCGCATTTTGGACTCGAAAAAAGTCTCAGTGTATTGCAACAAATGCTATTTCATGCACATATCAACGAGCAAGATTTAGATAAAGAACGTCAAATTATTTTAGAAGAATGGCGTGGAAATCAGGGCGTTGCCAGTCGTATGAATGTTCAGCGGACACAATCTGTACGTATCCATTCTCGTTATGAACGTCATCAACCTATTGGAAATGAACATAACATCAAGCATTTACCCGCTAAGGAATTACAACAATTTTACCAAACATGGTATGCACCCAATAATATGCATTTAATGATTATTGGCGATGTCGCAGTTGCAGATGTACAAAAAATTATCGAACAACAATTTGCTCATCTGCCAGCGAAACAGCTTCCCCATAGAGATTATTATGAGCCATTACTTAAACCACAGATTCGCTTTCATCAACTACATGATGAACAAAGTGGAGTCAGTCAAATCGCCTATATTTTGCGTTTTGATGAAAAATTGCACCGAGAATATCATGAAACTGCCCGCAAACAACGTTTGATTGACCGTATTGCATTGGATTGGATTACTCAACGCTTAAAAAATCAGCAAGAACATTATTCATCTTCACTGATTAAAAATATATCCATTCGCAAAGCTGATATTGGTAAAATCAGTGTTGCATTAGGCTTTTTTGCGAGTGTTGATAAAACTGCTCATCGTGATGGATTAGCTCAGATACTCACCGAAATCGAGCGTTTAAAACAATTTCCTATCACCACTGATGAGTTAAATTCCAGCAAACAAAGCATACAAACACAACTGGATAAAGCCAAAAAACATACAGAAGACCGAGATTTTGAAAGTTGGGTACAAGTGATGAACAATACATTATTCAGTGATAAGCCTTATCTTACACAACGAGAACTTGCCCAACGTAGCCAGCCTTTGCTTGATGAAATTACAGTTGATGATGTACAACATCAAGTAGAACAATGGTTCAAAAGTGGCGATCAAATTGTGCAATATCAAGCTCCCTATCAGTATTACATTAACAATTTTACCCTTGATGAATTTGAACAATTAAAACAGCATATTGCTCAAAAAAATATCGCTAAACCGCAAACGGTTAAAGTGGTAAGTCATGTGGAATTACCTAAACAGTCGGCACGACATGGTAAAATTATAAAACAATATTATCAGCCAAAATTGAAAATATTTGAATGGAAATTAAGCAATGGCGATAGCGTAGTTTGGCTTAAAACACCCATTGCTCAAGATAAAACCTATTGGCAAGCCATTAGTCAAGCAGGCTTTCAACGACAAGATTTAAATCGTTGGCAAGCTCAAATTGCCAGTCAAATCATGGAACAAAATCCACCATTAGCATGGACAAATCAACAATGGCTGGCGTGGAAAAAGCAATATCAAATCAGTTTTGACATGGATTATCAAGCTGAACAATTAAAATTTATTGGACATACCCCAACAAAAAATATAGACCAATTGTTTAATTTTTATTATACTCTACAAAATAGTAAATTAGAAAATTATGATTTAAATGAGATAAAACAACAACTTGAGCATAGTTTTCATCAACAAAATGCTAATATAAAACAGCAACAACAAATTGCACAACTGCGTTTTGGACACGATGGCGATGATATTTTACCATCATTGCAAGAAATCCAACAGTTAAACGCTGATAATTTACAGCAACAATGGATAAAAATTCAACGCACGCCCACTGTACATTATATTGTCAATAATACTGATGAATTAATCATGAAAACGCTCATTCAACAATATTTTGCACCGATTGAACGGCAACAAACATCTGCAAAAATGATAAAATTCTCACCAAAGGCGGAGCGAGAAATTCTCTATTTGGCAAGCCACAACGAACCAAAACATGAGATTCAAATGTGGATAAACTCGCCCTATACTTGGCAAGGACAAGATGCGATGATGGTGTCTGCGTTAAAATCAATTGTCAGTCAAAAATTAAAAAATGTGTTGCGTGATGAACAATTAGGCATTTATCGTTTAAGTTTTGAAAGTACACTCAATCCACAATCACATCAGATTGAAAGTGAGTTAAAATTTAGCACTTCCCCCGAAAAAAGTCAGCAAATGATTGAACAAGCAGAACAAGTTTTAAGCAATTTAGCGAATCTAATGACCGAACAAGATATACAACACATAAAAGCGACATTGCAAAAACAAGAACAAGAACGCCTAAACATACCTGAAACATGGCTGAATCGTTTAATTTTAAGCTATCAACGTTATGCCGATGGTCGATATATTGAACAAATGCCAAATATAACAGAACACATAACATTGGATAAAATGCAAGCATTGGCAGAAAAAATATATCATCAACAAGGGGTAAAAATTTTAGTTAAAATTCCGATGGAACAGCCATCGCAATAAATTTTGTTGTATAATACCCTATTGTTCAACATATTTAATACGATTATGACCGATAAAATCCACGCAACCGATATTACCGAACAAGAAGCACAAAATGCAATCTTTTTTGAACGTGCCGATGAATTTATCAAACAAGCTAATGATTTTTGTCGCCCACAAACTGCCCATCAAGGTTTAAATCCACCACCTGTTGATTTTAACCCTGCCGAATTGCGTGGACAAGTCAGTGCTTCTATGCTTTTTGCTACCGCACGTTTTAATACTTGGGTAGCCGCCAATAATTTTGCCAATGGCGATGAAATGCGAAATGCCAAAGCTGAAGTGATGAATTATCTATTACAGCAATTTCAACTCATGCTTGAAGATAATTATGATGAATATTGTGAACAGTTTGATAATTATTTACGCTTTCGTCATAATGAACAATTTCATAGTGATAAACACAAACATCATCACTAAAGCTAATCTAAGGAGTTTATCATGTGGTTGGCTCATGTTACAGTTGCGATTGTTGTAGAGCAAAATAATCGTTTTTTGATGGTTGAGGAATACGCTAAAGAACGTGGTTCACAAGTATTTAACCAACCAGCAGGACACATTGAAGCAGGCGAAAGTTTAATTCAAGCCTGCGTACGAGAGACCTTAGAAGAAACGGCTTGGCACGTTCAAATTACTGATTTATTAGGTATTTATACCTATACACCACCTAATACATTTGACCGTACTTATTATCGTTTTTGCTTTATTGGTCAAGTCATCGAACAAAGTCAAAATGCTTTAGATCCTGATATTACTGCGGTACATTGGCTCACTGCTGATGAAATTGAACAATCAGGACAAGCACGCAGTCCTTTGGTTATGCAATGTATTCGTGATTATCAATCGGGTCAAAAACTACCATTAAGTATTATTAATGAACAGTTTTTAATCCCACAACCTTTATTACAACAAGTTTAAATTTAGAGAAAAATGATGTCAAAACGTGTTATTGTCGGTATGTCGGGCGGTGTTGATAGCTCGGTTTCTGTTGCCCTATTGTTAGAACAAGGCTATCAAGTCGAAGGCTTGTTTATGAAAAATTGGGAAGAAGATGATGGCACGGAATATTGTACAGCATTGGAAGATTTAGCCGATGCCCAAGCGGTTGCAGATAAATTAGGCGTACATTTACATACTGCCAATTTTTCAGCAGAATATTGGGATAGAGTATTTGAATATTTTTTAGCAGAGTATTCTGCAGGACGCACGCCAAACCCTGATATTTTGTGCAATAAAGAAATTAAATTCCGTGCCTTTTTAGATTATGCCACTAATCCAAAATTTGGTTTAGGTGCAGATTTTATCGCTACAGGACATTATGCAAGACGTGGCGAAACAATGTACAATAGTCGTGGCGAAGCCTATGCTCCATTATTGCGTGGTTTAGATAATAATAAAGACCAAAGCTATTTTTTACATGCGGTACACGGTCGAGAAATCAATAAAACCTTATTCCCTGTCGGTGAATTGGAAAAGCCAGAAGTGCGTAAAATCGCTGAAAAATATGATTTAGCCACAGCGAAAAAGAAAGATAGTACAGGTATTTGTTTTATTGGTGAACGCCGTTTTTATGATTTCTTAAAACAATATTTGCCTGCACAACAAGGCGAAATTGTACTGGAAAATGGGCAAGTCATCGGTGAGCATAATGGTTTAATGTACTATACGCTTGGGCAACGTGGCGGTATTGGCATTGGCGGTATGAAAAACGCTCAAGAAGGTGCTTGGTTTGTCTTGCATAAAGATTTAGCCAATAATCGTCTTGTAGTCGGTCAAGGACATGACAATCCATTGATGCAAAGTACGGAACTCACTACACAAACAGTCGATTGGGTGGCAGGCGAACAGGCTATTCCAGAGCAAGGTTTACGCTGTACTGCTAAAACCCGTTATCGTCAGCCTGACCAATATTGTACGATTTATCAACATGATAATGGTGGGGTGCGTGTGGTTTTTGATGAGCCACAACGAGCCGCAACAGCTGGGCAATCATGCGTATTTTATATTGATGAAATATGCTTGGGTGGTGGGATTATTCAACAGACTAATGCCCCTTTACCAAGCTATTTAGCATAATGGAATATCATCATGTTTAATGTGCCATTTCAAAATCAAATCACTTTGAGCGAACGCCAACAACGTACTTTAGCGTTAGCTGGTGTATTTCAATCAGCTCAAATTGCACATTTACTCGCTTATGGCGAGTTGGTGGCACATAGCGAACATAAAGCACATTCTTATTTTATTCACTCAGTACAAGCGAGTTTAAATATTCGCCCAAGTCAGATTGATAATAAAAATCCATTACTCTATTTCCAAAACTTATCGCATTTATCACTCGGATTAAAGGCATTGGAAGATAGTATTACCAAACCGTTTAGTACTGCACCAAAATCCAAACTCCCTAATATTAATCAGACTAATTATCCAACAGTTTATGCCCTTGCTTTATTACAATTAGAAAAGAAAATCTATCATCGTAGTGAATTTGTACAACGCATTGAACAAATGCAACAGCACACTATTCGCCAACTCGCTTTTTTTGATTATAATTATTTACACAATAGTTTATTAGGCAATATGGCGGAATGTTATACAGACACAGCGAGTACGCTAAAACCACGCATTATGGTCAAAGGCGTAGCGGAGTCGTTGCAGGATAAACAGCAAGCCAATCGCATTCGTGCGGTGCTGATGGCAGGTTTACAATCTGCACATTTATGGCGACAACTCGGCGGAAGCTCGTGGGGATTTGTATTTGGTAAAGGTAAAATTTTAATGGATATTCGTGAATTGATTCGGTTGCAGTATCAAAGTAAAAATATTGGGGAATTATAATTCCCCAATATTTTTAATCTTTAACGACAGGATAAAACTACTTAACTTAGTCTGTTAAAAATGATGTTGAGTTATACTAAATTTTTTATTAAATTTAATAAAAACTCTTCTAAATTACTACCTATCTTTTTTGAAACTCCACCATTTGGACTAACCCACACTTTAATATTGGATTCATTATTATCATAAATATAATAATGTCCATCACCAATTTCACATAGTGGTACAAATGAATCTTGAAATCTCGATTCTTGTCGAAACTCTTTCGTACTCTTTACAATATTTAAATAAGAGTCATTTGGCAAACCAAGACCATAAGTTTCAATCGATTCATAAGAAAATAAGCCTATATGTTTTAAATATTGCTTATATTCATCACTGAACGTAACAGAAAGCTCTACCTCAGCTTGGACAATATCCTCATCATTGACAGGCTTATAAATCGCCTTATTTTGGTCTAAAAATTGCTTTAAATCATTCATGTTTGCCTCTCATTACTGATTAGTTGTTGATTGCATAGCTCTTGCTTTCCAATGTTCAGCTTTTTCTTTGGAAAACTCTTGTCTGTCTATCTCGCTCTCTTTTTGCTTATCATGCAAAATCGTATCATTGCCTTTGCCACGATGCTCTTGTTGCGTCAATTCAGCTAAAGGCGAATCTTTATTTTGACCAATATGATGTAGTTCATAAGGTTTACCATTTTGATCTAATGGGGCTTTACCTTGTTGCATACGCTCCAAATTGGTTTGACCAAAGCCATCTTTTTGTTCCAAATCTATGTTTGTTTTAACTAAAACATCTTTACCATTAATCACTGTTGGCTCTACATCAGCATCTAGGTAAATTTTAGCTTCTTCTTCACTACCAATTTTTTCAATAACATTATCAGAATAACCTTCTTCTTTTAAGGTATCCTTCATTTCATCTGATAATGGAGTTAGTTGGGATGATTCACTATCAAGATACTGAGAAGAATCAGTCAAATCTATATTTTCATACTCTGTTGAAATAGTCTTTTTTTCAACAGTGGTAGATTCTTTAACAAACTCTACAGTATCATCAATAGATTCAACCCATTTTTCATCTTTACCAAAACGCTCCAAAAAATCACCTGTTGATTGTTCAAGTGTTTTTGGCAGTTCTTTTACAGTAGCTACTAAACTTTCTATCATATCATAGCCCTTTCACTTTACGAAACATATTAGTTAATTCATCTTTTAATAATACAATGACTTGTTCATTAATATTATCAAAATAGCGAACTAATATCCCATTTAAATCATAACTAAAAGAATTTATTGATTTATTCTGAGCGAATATCTCAATAATATTCTCTCGCATACCAATGATTGATAATAACAAATTGGTTTTATCTACTTCATTTGACCAAATTGAAATTGGTTGGTTTTTCTGTACTTTTTTAATAGCTGTTTTTAAAGAAATCTTATATTTACTTGATAAAACAACTTTATCAATGTTTTTCTCTAAAAACATCAAATCAACATTCTCAGCATTAAAAATCAACCTTGCTAAATTTTGGTTAAAGACTTTAATATCCAAATATTCATTAATTGATTTTTGGTAATAATACGTTTCATTTAATTGATGATAATGCGACACCTTACACAAAATAGGCTCTAACCAATCATTTTGATAAATGACAGCCACACCTTGCGGTAATTTGGCAATTTCAGGTAATTGTTCATCTGTTAGTCCTGATGCTTTACCAATTAACTGATAATCAGCTTCATCAGGTAATCGCATGATTATTTTGGTATTAGTATTACGAATGGCGGAAATATCCACCTCATTTGGCGATTGGTCAGCAATAATAAACCCTTCACCAAAAGTTCGCATTTCAGCAATCGCATTGCTTAATAATTCTACCGATTTACTTGCAATATTGGAACCATGTTCGCTATGAGTGGTATGATTTTTTAATAAATTATGAGCCTCTTCCAAAACTGTGATATGCTTAAGTGGTGTATTCATTTGAACTGCATTCACCATACGGTACTCATTTAAACGCAATACCAAAATCCCCATAATCAAAGATTTGGTTTCTTGTGAACCGACACGACTCAAATCAACAATCACATTTTCATCAAATAAAATGTTATCATCAATTTCATCAGCACTAAATAATTGCTTATTTAGCCCTGTTGTTAATGACGCAACACGAGTAATCAACGCACCTTTATAATTACTCTTTACTTCGGCAGAATAATTAGACTTTTCAATTTCGCTTTCCAAGCATTGCAATAAATCAACAAAACTTGGGAATAAAGCATTATCATAATAATTGACAGAATTATCCAAATCCCAACCACTTAATTCATAAGCCTTTAATAGTGCTTGTTTTAGCATGGCTGGCATTGCATCATACATCGACCAACACATACTAAAAATTTCAATCAAACGGTCAATATGTTCGAGTACATGAATTGGATTATGACCTGTACTTGGGAATTTAAATGGGTTGATTTTTAGTAAATCGCTCATATTTGGATTGGTGCCAAATACTTTAACATCGGAACGATTACCAAAAACATGTTTGTATTCACCTTTGGCAGGCTCAATAATTAAAAATTTAATCTCTTGCTTATTGAGTTCATTTAATAAATGATAAACCGTATTACTCTTACCAGAGCCTGTTGCTCCTGTAATAAATAAATGTCCTGATAATTTATCCACATCAAGCGTTACTTTTTGTGGTAAATCTGTCCATAAATGATGAATTTGCCCAAGTTCAATTGTACGATTTGGCGATGAATTAAACAAGTTTGTACTTTGAATGCGGCGACCAAACGGTACAGCTTCCACCACTGTTACAGTAGAAGTTGAACGACGTGGTAAAGCCAATTGCATTGCCATTTCCTTACCTGAAACTAATATCGCTGGTGTCAAATAACTCACATCTAATTGTTTATAAGCATCTGCTTTTAGGCGTGGGTGCGATAAATTGCCTAACCATTGCAAAATATTTTTAGATTTTTGCTCTTCGCTATCCCAAGTCGTTAAGGCAAAATTTTCGCTATTAGACTTGGCACCACGCATTAATCCTAAAAAAATACTTGCAAGTGACTGTGATGAAGCAATACTGTCTCCTACAAAATAAGCCGCTGTTTGCCATGCCCCGTAACGACGAGCTTCATTGACACGCTCTAATTGCTGATCAATTTTTTTAAGCATTTGTTCAATTTGCTTATCCGTCATTTCCAGGGTGACTTGGCGGTTTGTACCTGTAGTTTTATTAAGACTTCTTGTATCATTAGTGCTTGTTGTGTGGGTATCAGTTGTCGTTTTTGATTGGGCGGTGCTATAGGAAGTACCTGTTGTTGTACCCGTACTTTCAGAATAGGATGTGCCAGTTGTTGTACCTGTACTATTTGAATACGATGTACTTTTACTATGTGTGTCAAATAAAGTATTGCCTGCTAAGGCAAGTAATCCACCTGCTGGACCACCTATTGCTAAGCCAATACCTGCTAACCCCAAAGTACCAATTTTCCCCAATGTAGATTTACCAGATGTGCTATCTGATGTACCATGAGTAACCGTATTGCTACGACTTTCTGATGTGCCATTAGTAATAGTGCTAGTTGTGCTTTCTGATGTCCCATGTGTTTCAGTTAAACCCAAACTCACACCAAGAGCCTGACTAATACCCTGACTAATACTTAAGCCTACACTATCACTTTCATTCTCACCAAAAGATAGCGTTTGCTTTTGCAATGGAGATAAATGCGTTGCTGTTATCTCATAGCCTGCTTGTATCATATCTAATTGCTGGCTACCTACAGGCTCTGCTAAAATCATGGCAGTATATTCACGCCCTTCAGCTGCATCAATAAAATGCTCCAAGCCTTGCATAAAATGTTCACGCTCTTGTACTGACAAAGAAGGAACACCTGTTACAGCTGTAACGGCACAATCCGTTTGTGCTGTTAATTGCTTAATGATAGCTTCGCTTTGTACACCTTTCAGCATATTCAATTGACTACCAGAAAAATGCCCTTTAAAGGTTTTTTCTACCAAATTAGCAATCGTATTACCTTGAATTTTACCTGCCTGCCCACGCACACCAAGATATACATTGGTTTGAGTACCTGTTCCTTGTAATAGCAAGAATACTGAGTAACCCGCTGTACCAAGTGCAGTATAAGCAGCAGTCATACTTTCCAATACTGACTGCTTATTTTCTAATACAATTCGTTCAATTTTAAATATACGCACATCAGTTGCAAATTGCGTTTTATCTTTTGGAGAATGTTCCAAAGATTGTATTTCAAATTGTCCCATATTTGCCAAATAACTTTTATTTAGCAACTCATGTCCATTTTGCAAAGTTGCTAATGCATTTTGACGAATTTGTATTTCTTCACTTTTTAACATTTGCTGATTCATTCTACACCTCTACTTTAACAACTTGTACAAAGTAATTAATGCTACACCACCAGCCACGATAATAGCTGCCCATACACGCCAATTACTACCTTTGTCTTGGTCAGATGGAGCTGTATGTGTTGTATTTTGATTTGATGATTCTTTTTGCTGAGAATCAACTTTTGGTAATGCTGTTTGCTCTGGTTTGATTGGACTTGCTTCAATTTGTTGAAACTGTGAATCGCCATTTTTCATCAACGTTTCGCGTACATTAATAAGATGCATAAAACGTTCTATAGCAAAATTTTGATTTAAATCATTTTGCTGTTTATCAAAATAATAAGCATTCCACGAACTTTCATCTTGATTTATCTCGGCAATAAAAGCACTGGTTTTATACTCTTCAAACACTTCAGGTAACTTATTTTCTACAAAAAATACTGTTTGAATCAGATATTCAATACTTACACGCTGATTATTCAACTCACTCATTAAAAATGCACGCACCGCAGACATATTTTTCTGTTGTAAATGAGTATTTAATGAATCTTTCACTTGATAATTACTCAAATCTACAGACATTGTTTGTTGCTGTGATGATTGAGATAATGCTACTGTTGATTGACTTAAATTCATAATATCAAAACCCTTTTCGCCCGTGTTTTGTAGTTTATGCTTTACTTCAATAATATGTTCACATAATTCTTTTGAAAAATGGTAATTTAACACATTAAGTTTTGTATAAAAATAATCACTGACCCAATAAACCTTGCTTTTCAATTCAGCCTTAATATGTTCCTCGATTGGAACAAAGTCAGTATCTGCAAGCTGTTGTAATTCTGCTTGATTTTGTTGGGCAGAAATCTGCCCATTTTTAAGATTATTCAAAAATTGTGTTTTCATATTTTCACCTTTACAATGCAATAATTTGGTCAAGTTTTTGCTTAAATTGCTGGATTTCTGCTAATTTTTGATTCGCAACTTCAATCTCAGCTTCAAGTGCTGCTTTATCTTGAGTCTTTTGCGCTAAATCTGTCAAGATTTCTTTCATTACCTTATCAAACTCTTCAGTCAGAAAATCTTTAAACTGTGCTACATACTTTTCAGTATCAGCTTGAATTTTTTCTTTAGCAGAACGTATTAATCCATCAAACTGCTGACGAATTGCAGGCTCTCGGGTACTAAACAGCTCTTCCAAAATCACATACTCTTCTTCAATTGTATAAGCTTCATATACATCAACCTCTTTTGTACTCAACCATGTCCAAGGTTTATACCAAGTTGCATCACTTTTAGTTTCTGTGCGTACCTTCTTCGTTTTTGTCTGAATATTTGTTTTAATTTCACTACCCGATAATGAAATTTCAAAACTAGCCATGCGATGTTTTAGACCATCTAATACAGGTAAAGGCAATCCACTAAACTCTTGTCCTGCAAACAATTCATTATTAAACTCTTCAAAAATTTCTTTCAATTTAATTTTGGCATATTTTTGCGTTTCTTTAACTAAATTGTCAAAAATATTAGTAAGACTATCATATTTAAAATGAATATCTCTCTCAAGAGTATCTAATTTACCTTGCCCCACATTTTTACTTTGTTTACCATAAAATTGATTGCTAAACTCTCGTAACATGGTACGAATTGATGCCTCTTGCTCATCAATTTGTTGAATAATATCAGATGAGTATAGAAGTTTATCATCATTTAATAAACGATCAATCTTACCTTTTGCATTATTTTTAATGCTTTCACTATTTTTTAGATTAGATAAAATCTCTGCAACCTTATCTAACTCATCACGATTAAGGTTTAAAGATGCAATCAAGGCTTGTTCATTTGAACTAATTTCAATCGCTGTTTTCAATGCCATATACGCACGATTCACACGATTTGGTAAATTGTACTTATTGATATATTCATCAATCATCACTTCAATCGAAGGAATACCAGTACGATGTTCCGCAGGCATAAGTTTACGCGTGGCCAAATGTGCTTTTGAACTACTGGTAAGAGGCATATATTCTACAAAATCAATTCCCTGATAATCACCATCTGGTAAGCATAAATATTCCCAAGCACTTAATGATTGCTGTTCGGTACGAGTCAATGCTTTACCATCTTGACGCTGTCTTAATAAACCTGCATTCAGTGCAGACACAGGATAAACTTGAGGCTCTTCAATACCATTACTTCTTAAATAAGCACGCACATTTTCTAGCACTTTTTCTGGCGTGGTTTCTTTTTCAAAATCAAAACCATCCATTTTATTCACTACAAAAATAAAACGGTCTTTACTTTGTTTACCTCCTTTTTGCATAATTTCACCAATCATCGACAATACATTTTTATCATCATTGGTGCCTAATTGTGTACCATTTAAAATATATAAAATTAATGGATTACGTTGAGAATCTTGAATATATTTTTGGGTCGTTTCCCAATGGCTTCTATCTTGGCTATTATTAGGTCCTGGTGTATCACTAATGACCAAGCGAACATCTTCTCGTTCTTTTACACCAATAACATTACCTTCCAGCTTAATCAACTTGGTATCCGCCAAAGCATTCCATTCTTTTAGAGTTTCTAAAGTGACTATTTGCTTTTCATGAACCAGTTCACCTTGTTTATTATAACGTTCGCCGAAAAACTCCCCCTGTGGCATAGTATCATTATCCACAATTTGGGCAATAGTCGCTGTTGTTGCTTCATTTGCATTTGGCAACAATTCACAACCCAACATCGCATTAATGAATGTTGATTTACCTGCACTCATTGTTGCAGCCACATACACATCAAAATCACGATTTAACGCAGCTTCAAAATTACTTTGTATTTCTTGGCTATTATTGATATTTTCAGCAAAAATAGGATTATTTTTTGCTTCTTGCATGAGTTCTTTAATATTCTCTAGACGGGCAGAAGGTTCTTCTGCTTGCTCCCAAGATAAGTTAATATGAATTCCTTTTTCTTTTGCTTTTTCAGCAGAGGCTTGAATATCAAGATAATCCGCTTCTACGCCTTGGAAAATAACATCAAATTGACCATATTCATTAAACTCATTTTTATCCACTTCTTCAAAGAAGTTTTCTACCCACAGTTGTAAGCGTTTATTAGCATAATTAGCTAATGATGAATTAATAGCTGGTTGTTGCCATTCTGCTTCATCTGAATGACGAATTTTAAAAACCGTTTCAATCGTAAACGGATTGTGTTCAATACGAATTTGATAACTCATTGTTTCAACTCCAATAACGAGATTTTGCCAATTTCAATAACATCTTTACCCAATGTGTAATTAAGATGATTTAAAGGGATAAAAAGACTGAGATAACTTTTGCTGTAGCACATATTGAACCACACCAAAACCTGTTCTAAACATCGCTTTTTCTAGCTGTTTTTTACCAATAGTCATGCCATTTACTTTGACTTTACCAGAAGTTTTTACATTATTCAATTTATTAAAGACTTTCAATTTTAAATCATTCGGCATCATTGAGGAAATCATCATTTGATTACTTGAACTCTCTAATAAATTAGTCAAAACTACTCTTTCAGAACGCATTAATGGTATATTTCTTAAAACTTTTTGTGCGATTAACGCATAATGAGCAGCTGTAGGAATAATAATAGGTTTCTTAAACCCAATATTAAGTAAATATTCTTGAGTATTTTTAACTACTGTTTCTAGCGACTCGCCTTTTTCTTCATCAAGACAATCTGCTTTGTTTAATAAAAAAACAATTTCTTTATGTGAATCTTTATCTAATGCCACTTTTATTTTTTCCAATAACGAGCGGTCATCATTTACTCCTATTTGAGTCGCATTTAAAATATACAGAATAAGACCGTAGTTACCATCATTAATAACTTGCATAGTGAGTGCTTCATGATTATCATCTTGGCTATTATTTGGACCTGGTGTATCATAAATAACTAATTCAGCCTTATCATTATATAGCCCTTGAATATCACCCATTAAATCAATCAGTTTAATTTGTGAATCAGCATTCCAACTTTTTAAAGTTTCAGCATCAACATTTTGTTCAAATAACAATTCATTTTGATAAGAATAAGCTCTACCAATAAAATTAGGTAAGCCATCTTTATCATGAATGCGTGTAATTGTTGCAGTTGTTGCTTGATTCGCTGAATGTAATAACTCCTGCCCAATTAAAGCATTAATCACAGTCGATTTACCTGCACTCATAGTTGCAATAACAACGACCTCAAAAATAGATTTTTCTTCCATCACTTACTCCAGTTTATTTTCAAGATAAAATTTCAACCCACTTTCCAACTCATCTTGCCATTCACTTGGACTGACAATTTTAAGATATGGAATCCACCAACGTACGATTGGAAACAACTGCAATTTATGCCCAATTTGACAGGATAAAAGCAACGTACCATCGACCATTTCTCTCACTATATTTTGCTTAGGTAATAATTGACGTTGCTTAAAATATTGTGCAACTTGTGTACTAACTTGTATCACAACCTCGATTTTCTGCTGACCAAACCAAATACTATCATCTTGCTCAATTTCTCGTAAGATATTTTCCCGTTGAGTAAATGCAATTTTTGTTGGCACTAAATGGCTCATACGGCTGATATGATAGGTTTTGATTTGCCCTTGTTCCACACCTGCCAAATACCAACAACCCAAATGATGTACTAATTTATATGGCTCAACTTGGCGTGATTTTTGTTTATAATCAAACTGCACACAATAATTTGCCTGAATTGCTTGTTTTAATGTCTTCATTTGCCGTTCTAACATTCGGCTATCTTCAAAATCAGCAACTTTGACATCATAAATATTTGCAGTATTTATTTCATGCAATAAAGCATAATCCAATTTTGGATATAAATACTCAATCCCCGATATTTGTGCAAACGCATACACATCTGAAAATCCTAAATTCATGCCAAGCATATTTTTATTTAAACGATAACCTTGCTGTTCATAAACCAAATCTAAAAACTCTAATCGAGCAATGTCCCGCTGAATTGTACGTTTACTGACACTATATTTTTCAACCAACTCATCAATTCTTAATAATTCCCCTGCATAAAGCATAGACAACATATCTGCCAAACGATAAGCTAATTTTTCATTTACATTTTCACTCATAAAACTATCCATTTTTATGGAACACTTAAATATTTTAACATATAAATATAAAACTTATACATTTAAATATATTGTACTCATTTTGGGTAATTTGTCAAACTATCGTACATATATGTCATGACAAAAAGTATCTATAGCCCAGAAATGGTTACACTACGCACTTGGTTAAAACAAGAACGCTTAAACCATAATCTTACCATGCGACAACTCGCCGAACGCCTCAATCGCCCACACTCTTATGTACAACGTGTCGAAGAAGGCGATCGCCGTCTCGATGTTGTTGAATTTGTGTGGTATTGCCAAGCCCTAGACATTGAACCTTCTATAGGGCTACAACTCGTTCTTAAGCTATCCACAACAGAATAACGCAACATAGTGACAGGTTATGTCATCTAAATTTTTATTTTTTAATTTTCTTAATTTAACCAGCCGATAATAATTTTGTTATAATAATAACAATCGATTTTTATCATTAGGATATCATATGAATACTTTAACCGCACTCTCTCCACTCGATGGTCGTTACGCATCTAAATGTGATGCCTTACGTCCTTTTTTATCTGAATTTGGTTTAATCCATGCTCGTATAACAGTTGAAATTCGTTGGTTGCAAGCTCTTGCTAATCACCCTGAAATTAATGAAATTCAACCATTTTCTGCAGAAACCAATGCTAAATTAAATGCGATTATTGATAATTTCTCGCTTGACAATGCACAACGTATTAAAGAAATCGAACGTACCACCAATCACGATGTTAAAGCAGTTGAATATTTTTTAAAAGAGCAAATTGCTGATATTGATGAATTAAAAAATGCAGGTGAGTTTATTCATTTTGCGTGTACTTCAGAAGATATTAACAATTTATCGCACGCTTTAATGTTAAAATCAGGGCGTGATATTTTAATTCAATCAATGCAAGCCATTATTGATAATATCGCAAATTTAGCCGAAAAATATAGCGATGTGCCTATGCTGTCTCGCACGCACGGACAAACTGCCAGCCCAACCACTTTAGGTAAAGAAATGGCAAATGTGGCGTATCGTTTATATCGTCAGATTCAACAATTTAAAAATGTTGAATTACTCGGCAAAATTAATGGAGCTGTTGGTAATTATAATGCTCATTTATCGGCATATCCTAATATTAACTGGGCAAAACATTCACAAAGTTTTGTAGAAAGTTTGGGATTAACTTTTAATCCTTATACCACACAAATTGAACCACACGATTATATGGCAGAATTATTTGATAGCTTACGCCGTTATAATACTATTTTAATCGATTTTAACCGTGATGTATGGGGATATATTTCTCTCGGTTATTTCAAACAAAAACTCAAAGAAGGGGAAGTTGGTTCATCAACCATGCCACATAAAGTTAATCCGATTGATTTTGAAAATTCAGAAGGTAATTTAGGCATTGCTAATGCAGTATTGGCTCATTTGGGTGAGAAATTACCAATTAGTCGTTGGCAACGTGATTTAACTGATAGTACTGTATTGCGTAATATGGGCGTTGGTTTTGCCCAAAGTTTAATTGCCTTTGAAGCGTGTTTAAAAGGCATTGGTAAATTAGAATTAAACGAACAACGTTTAGCAGAAGATTTAGATAATGCTCAAGAGGTTTTAGCCGAGCCAATTCAAACGGTAATGAGACGCTACAATGTAGAAAAACCATATGAAAAACTCAAAGCATTAACACGTGGACAAGCCATGACCCGTGAAATGATGGTGAATTTTGTTAATAGTGATGAATTATCTCAAGTAGCAGAAACTGACCGTAAACGCTTGGCAGAATTAACGCCAGCAACTTATATTGGTAATGCTGATGAGCAGGCGAAGAAATTAAAGGATTATTTAAAATAATCGTTTAATTATCAAAATAAAATGGGTATAATCAATTATGCCCATTTTATTCCAAGGAGTAACAAATGAATGCAATAAGTTTTAATGCAGATTATGTGTATTTACCGATTCATAAAAAACTATTAGAATCAATTGGTTGCCATGATACAACTGATTTTGAGATTACACCACAAGATAATGGCTTTTTAGTACAACCTAAAAAGTCTAGTAAATTGACTTCAGAAGATGAGAAATTAATTGAACAAATTGCTGGAATGTTTGTGTTAAGCAAAGAGCAATCTGATGCTTTAGAAGGTTCATTATTTGATTTTAGAGTAGAAGACCATATCACTTTATTTGATGAGAGTGATGACAAATGAATGCCCTAGATACCAATATCTTGGTAAGATTTTTCTTTAAAAATGAGTATATTAATGAAGATTACAAGCAACATCTAATTGCCGTGCAATTATTGAAACAAGATTGTTTTATTTCTCTAACAGTTATTCTGGAAACGGTTTGGGTATTATCATCACGTTATAAATTAAGCAAAGACGACATTTATCGTGCTTTAATGGCTTTATGTCGCCTAAATAACATTAGCATTGAAAAACAGCCTTTATTAGAACAAGCATTATCCCATTATATCAATGGTATGGATTTTGCTGACGCCTTGCATTTGGTACAAAGTTATCAATGTTCAGCATTTTATACTTTTGACCAAAAATTAATTAAAAAAGCAAATACTGTAGCATTAAATCATCAAGTCATTGAACCACGCTAATATCATGATTTAAATGGATTTTTAACTTATCCACCCACAAAAAACATATTCCCACTCCCCTTATAGATACAAAACACCTATTAAAACCTACAGATTTACATCATTCTATCTATAAAAAATCAGTTAAAATATAAACTATGTTTACCCCTAATCAGTGAGAAATATTATGGGATTTTTTGATTTTGTAAAAGGTATCGGTAAGAAAAATACGGCTGAACCTGTAGAACAACCTGCTCCAGCAACCCCAGTAGAACCATCTGCACAAGAAATTGCCAATAAACTTTTGGCTCATGTACAATCTTTAGGTCTAAATATCAGTGGTTTATCTGTAAGCTACAATAGCGAAAGTGATTTAGCAACTCTTCGTGGTGAAGTGCAATCTCAAGCTGACCGTGAAAAAATCATTTTAGCAGTTGGTAATATTGATCACGTTGCTCGTGTTGATGACCAAATGACAGTAGCGACACCTGAACCTGAAAGCCAATTCTATACAGTAAAATCAGGCGATAATTTATCAAAAATTGCTAAACAATTTTATGGCGATGCCAATAAATATCCTGTGATTTTTGAAGCAAACAAACCAATGCTCAAAGACCCGAATGAAATTTTTGTAGGTCAAGTATTGCGTATTCCTGCATTATAAAATTGCATTAACGCCCTAAAATATAAATAGAGTATATTGTATTAGCAATATACTCTATTTATTTTGAATAAAACATTAACATTGGTGCAATTTAATGTTACAATCCATCTAATTTTTCTAATTTTATATGTAAAACCATGAGTAACAAAGCAGTTTATGCCTATACAATGAATCCAGTTCCTTATGAAATTTCAGAACAGGAACAACGTGATGCACAATTAAAAATTTGGCGTTCAAGTAATAAATTTACGCCATTAATGTGGGGCATTATGGGTGGTGTAGTTGCCCTATCGATTTTAGGCATTATTTTACTTAAAAATTATTCTACCGTATTTTGTTGGGTAGCGATTGTTTTGGTAGTAATGTTTTATCTTGGTAAAAAATTTGGTTTAGAATGGTATGTCAAACGCCAAATGGCACAATATCCAGTTCCTGAAATTACAGGAATTCGTTTAGGCGTACAGCCAACAGGTATTGTGATGCGTCAGCGAGTAGGTATGCAAGAAGGTGTTGCTACAATTTCATGGAAAGATGTACATGAATGGTATGACGTTGATGACTTTATGTTGATTAATTTTAATGTAAAAGGTCAGCAAGGGGCTTATGTTTTACCTAAACGTATGAATACCAAACAATTTCCTTTTGAAACTGTGCGTAAACATTTAAATGAAACTGTTGGTGCAGCGAGAAAACTATAAAATTTAAAAGAGCAATTTTGCTCTTTTTTATTGTCTGAATTTATGTTATTTTAAACGAGACTAATTTAAACAATTTGATTATTCTAAATAAATGAATGGGAGTCATATCATGCTATTAACCAATCTTGAATATGTACCAGATTGTCGTATTATCAAGCATTTAGGTTTAGTACAAGGTTCAACTGTACGCTCTAAACACGCTGGACGAGATTTTATGGCAGGACTGAAAAATTTAGTCGGTGGCGAATTAAAAGGCTATACCGAATTGCTCAATGAATCTCGTGAAGAAGCTACACAACGTATGATGGAGCAAGCTCGCCAACTGGGGGCAAATGCGGTATTGAATGTGCGTTATTCTACATCATCGGTCACGGCAGGGGCGGCAGAAATTTTTGCCTATGGTACGGCTGTGGTACTCGAACAAGCACCAATTCAATCTCCATTTCCATCACGTTAATGATTGAATATTGCATGAATCGGAGTAAATCATGGATAGTATTCTTTTTGATTGGCTAGTGATTTTTATCAAATTTATTTTACCACTCATTTTATTGGTGGTGGCTTATTTTATAGGTAATCATCTGGAAAAAAAGCATTATGCCAGTATTTTAGAGCGTGAAAAAGCTCTACGCCATATTATTGTGGTATCGGTCAAACGCCCACCTGCAGAATTTCGTGAACAGCGTTTAGTCAAAGGCAGTGTAGTGGTTTCAAGTGATTATTTTCGACGATTATTGGCATGGTTGGCTAACTTTTTGGGCGGTAATGTGCGTACCTATGAAACCTTGCTAGACCGTGCCAGACGTGAAGCCATTTTACGCATGAAAGAAGAAGCTCATCGGCAAGGGGCAAATGTTATCTTTAACTTAAAATTGGAAACCTCCAGTTTAGATGATATTAATAGCCCACAAAATAGCGGTGCTGTTGGCACAGTTGAAGTTTTAGCCTACGGTACGGCAGGAAAATATCATCATGCAGTTTGAAATTCCTGAATTTGATGAAAGCAAAAATCCCAATATTCCCCATGAATCACCAAGCAAGGATTTATGGCGAATGTTGCGATATTTTGCCATCATCATTTTAGGAATTTATTTGACAATAGAAGCAATCGTATTTAGTTTACCCTATGCGATTGATGTAGAACGTGAACAACGTTGGTTTGGCTCGGTCGGTGAAATGATGGTCGATAATGCCAAACCAAATGCAGAACTCCAAAAAATCGCTGATGATTTAGCGATAAAAATGGATTTACCTGCCAATATCGTCAAAATTTATATTAGCCCAAGTGATGACATTAACGCCTATGCCACTTTTGGTGGGCATATTGTGTTTCATCAGGGTTTGCTCAATAAAATGCCGAATGAAGAAGCGATTGTTGGCATTCTTGCACATGAAATGGCTCATGTGCAACATCGTGATGTATTGCGTGGTAGTTCTCGTGGTTTATTATTTAGTCTTGTGATAAGTAGCATTACAGGTGGCAATCAAGCATCAATGACTGTTACTCAGCTCGATAGTTTACGTTATAGCCGTCAGTTAGAAGAACAAGCCGATGCTAAAGCGGTTGAAATGCTACATCTTTACTATGGTTCGGTAGGTGGTATGCTTGATGCGTTCCGAGAATTAGAAAAAATGGAACAACTTGACAATCTACCCACTTGGATTTTAAGCCACCCAAAACCAAAGCAACGCATTCAAGCGGTTTATGATATTGCTCAACAAAAAAATTATGCTTTAGAACAAGGCAAACGTCTAAATCGATGGCAAAAAACCGTACAAAAAAACTCCTAGATTATTTATTATAATTTCAATATAATAGCACATCTTTTTGACTAAAAAGGTCTAGCCTATGTATTCACCAGTAGAACCAGAACAAGCCTTTCAATTTAAACCTGAATTGCCAACCAGTTCAACCTATTATCGATTATTGAAAAAATTACGCCGTCAGGTGGGACACGCCATTCGTGATTTTAATATGATTGAAGATGGCGATAAAGTCATGGTCTGTATTTCTGGTGGTAAAGATAGCTATACCTTATTAGATATTTTATTGCAATTTAAACGTATCGCACCGATTAACTTCGATGTTGTGGCAGTCAATTTAGACCAAAAACAACCGAATTTCCCTGAAGATGTTTTACCTAAGTATTTGACTGAAAATAACATTCCTTATTATATTTTAGAAAAAGATACTTATAGTATTACCAAACGTTTAACACCTGAAGGCAAAACTTATTGTGCGGTGTGTTCTCGTTTAAGACGTGGTTCATTATACGGTTTTGCCCAAGAAATTGGTGCAACTAAAGTGGCGTTAGGACATCATCGTGATGATATTTTAGCTACATTTTTCTTAAATTTATTTCACGGCGGTAGCTTAAAGGCAATGCCTCCAAAGTTATTATCTTCAGATAAGAAAAATATTCTCATTCGCCCACTGGCTTATGTGGAAGAAAAAGATATTATTAAATATGCAGAATTACGCAAATTCCCAATTATTCCATGTAATTTGTGTGGCTCACAAGAAAATTTACAACGTGCGATTATCAATGATATGTTACGTGAATGGGATAAACAACACCCAAAACGTTTGCATAGTATCTTTGGTGCATTACAAAATGTTTCACCATCGCAACTGGCTGACCGTGAATTGTTCGACTTTGAAGCGTTGGATAGCCAACGTGAATTTGATTTTAAAGACCCAGAACAACAAAAAAATCGTCTCGATGTGGTCAATTTAGGCTTTATGGCAGATTAAAGAGAATCAACATGGCACAATTTTTAAGTCAAGATTGGTTTAATCAAGTGGCAGAATTAACCACGCAAGCAGGTGATTTAAATATTAGTAATGATATTAAAGCCTTAAAAATAAACTTGATTACCAATGGTTCACAAGGCATAACCGAATTAAGTCTGGCTGATGGGCAAATCGTACAAGGTTTACACCCTAATGCCACCACCACGCTCAATTTAAGCGAAGAATTATTACGTAAAATCTTTTTTGAACGTGATATGACAGCGGCTATGATGGGTTTTATGATGGGCAAAATCAAAATTCAAGGCGATATGAGCCAATTATCTGTTCTACAACATATGCAAATCAGCCCACAGCATAAAGAATTATTTAAGAAAATTTTAGAAATTTCTCAATAATTTTTGAATTTATTACATGAATTGTTACAATCTGGACTAACTTTTAGGAAAAATCACTGAATTATGAGTGATTTTTCTTATTTTAAAACATCGATTAAATATTTTGTTACATTTTCTCCTTAGTTTTCTGATATTTTTTCCCTAAAATGACTTCAACGAAACGATAGATACTCTATCTATCTTAACCAAAGTTCCTAACGGAGAAATTATCATGAAAAAAATTGCACTTATCGCTTTAACATCTGCAACTTTAGCTAGCCCTGCTTTCGCTGGAAATTTTGCTGGTTTTGGTCTTGGCGTTGAAGCAAGCATTAACAAACACGATGTATCAGAAAGCAACATCAAATTTACTGGTGATAATGAAGTTGGAGCAAATTTAGTTGGTTCTTATGGCTTTGCACACCCAAATAATTTAGTCAGTACGATTGATGCAAAAGTTGGTTTAGGTTCAGTAGATATTGTAGATAGCAATAATATTAAAGTTGAACAAAAACAATCTTATAGCGTAGGTTATGCTTTAGGTTATACGGGTTTAAATGAAAACTTTATGCCTTATGCCAAAGTGAACTATAATGTTGCTAAATTAGAAGGCACTGTCAATGGTGTCAATAATGGTGATGTAAATGTTAAAGGTTTTGGCTGGGGTGTAGGTGCAAAATATAAGTTTACTCCAAATATTGAAGCAGGTGTAGAATATATTGATAGTAAACTTGACCGTAGTGCTGATAGCATTAAAACAGAGCGTGATGGACACAACATCAATGTAGGTTTAACTTATCGTTTCTAATCACTTGATAGGTATGACAAAATACCACTAGAATTCTAGTGGTATTTTTATTTACAAAAAATGTACAATACATCATATTAACTATAATATAATAAATAATATTTAACTATTTCTTATTTAAGGAATTTAATGATGAAAAAATTATCTATTTTAGTACTTGCTATAGCTTGTTCTGCCCCAGCTTTTGCCAATACTAACTTTAGTGGTGTAAGTGTTGGTATGGAACTTGATGTATTTGAATATCAAATTGGTACACAAAATAAACGTATCACTGATGCTAATGTTGTTGGTTCTTATGGTATCGTACATAAAAATGACTTGGTTAGTAGCTTTGATGTGAAAGCTGGCGTAACTTCTCCACGAATTAATGTTCCATCTATTAAAATAGAGCAACGTTATTCTGCTTCTGTTGCCTACCGCTTAGGTTATGCAGGTTTTCATGAGAAATTTCTTCCTTATGTAAAAGCAAGCTATGAATATGTACATCTTAAAGATGATGAACCAAATGTAAATGCAAAAGAAGACCTACATGGCTATGGCTTTGGGGTTGGTGTAAAATATGTTCCTGTAAATAATATTGAACTTGGTGCAGAATTTACCCGTAAAAAATTAGATAGTTCTGATTTTGGTATTGAAAGTGATTTTGAGATCAAATCATTCACTTTAGGTGGTGCGTATCGTTTCTAATTGAAACCA
Organism: Moraxella sp. ZY210820; assembly: GCF_030674635.1. Classification (NCBI taxonomy): domain Bacteria; kingdom Pseudomonadati; phylum Pseudomonadota; class Gammaproteobacteria; order Moraxellales; family Moraxellaceae; genus Nasibacterium; species Nasibacterium caprae. Next base: position 1,643,301 of record NZ_CP089978.1, read on the forward strand.
CATCTAATTAATAGATTAAGCATGGTGAATAATCATCATGCTTTTCTATTTTAGATTAATAGAATATTTTGCAAAACAAATAACTTACAGTATAATATCGCATAATAAATATCATTCCAAAGGTTAGGCTATGCAAATGATTACTCTTTTACAACCTGATGATTGGCACGCACATTTAAGAGATGGTTTAGCACTTAAACGTACCGTCCCTGATTTAGCCAAACAATTTTCTCGTGCTATTTGTATGCCTAATCTAGTTCCACCAGTGAAAACTGTGGCTGAAGCTGAAGCTTATCGTGAGCGAATTATCGCTCATATACCCGAAGGTAATCCATTTGACCCTAGAATGGTGCTTTATTTTACGGACCAAACAACAACTCAAGATGTCATTGATATTAGCCAATCTACAACCGTAAATGCCATTAAGCTATACCCTGCTGGAGCAACTACAAATTCTGAAAATGGTGTTAAAAACATCATAAAAGTTTATCCTGTCATTGAAAAAATGGCAGAGCTAGGTGTACCATTATTAATGCACGGTGAAGTAACACACAATCATGTTGATATTTTTGACCGTGAAAAATATTTTTTAGATGAAGTACTTAGCCCATTATTAAAACAATTTCCACAGCTTAAAGTAGTAATGGAACATATTACTACAGCAGATGCCGCAGATTTTGTTTGGGAACAAGGTGCAAATGTGGTTGCAACCATTACCCCACAACATTTATTATTTAACCGTAATCATTTATTAGTTGGTGGTGTTAAACCACATTTTTATTGTTTACCAATTTTAAAACGTCAAAACCATCAGCAACGTTTAATTGAAGTCGCAACAAGTGGTAATCCTAAATTTTTCTTAGGTACAGATTCAGCCCCACATGCTCAAAATGCTAAAGAAAATGCGTGTGGTTGTGCTGGTTGTTACTCTGCTCCAACTGCTATTGAACTCTACGCTCAGGCTTTCGATGATGCTGGTAAATTGGATAAGTTAGAAGGATTTGCTAGCCATTTTGGTGCAGATTTCTATGGCTTACCACGCAATACTAGTACAATTACGCTAGTGAAAACAGAATTTACTATTCCTGAAAAATTTGACTATTTAGATGGGCAAAGTATTATTCCGCTTTATGCAGGACAAACATTAAATTGGAAAAAACAATGAGCCAAGACACATCTCATTTAAATAACACAATGACTGAAAAATCGGAGATACAAGCCGATATCTCTCCAATTGCTCAACGTTTTCGTGGTTATTTACCTGTTGTTGTTGATGTTGAAACAGCGGGTTTTAATGCCCAAAAAGATGCATTATTAGAAATTGCTTGTATTCCAATTATCTATGATAAACAAGGTCAATTTGTACCTAGTTCTGCGATTCATGCACATTTACAACCATTTGAAGGTGCAAATCTTAATCAAGAAAGTTTACGCTTTACAGGGATTGATCCCTTCAATCCTATTCGTATGGCAATGGCAGAAGATGAAAAATCTGCTTTTAAACGTATATTCAAAGAATTAAATGAAGTTCGCAAAGCACAACAATGCATTAAGACCATTTTAGTTGGACATAATGCACATTTTGATTTAAGCTTTTTACAAGCTGCGATTGCTCGTACTAAACTTAAAAATCAAAGTCCATTTCATCAATTTTCTGTATTTGATACTGTTACATTAAGTGCATTAATGTTTGGTCAAACTGTACTTGCTAAATCTTGCCAAGTTGCAGGTATTGAGTTTGATAATAGTGAAGCTCACTCTGCTTTATACGATACACAAAAAACGGCTGAATTATTTTGTCATATTTTAAACAAACTATCACCATATGTACTTGACAACATCTTAGAAAATCATTAATATACACCAAGTCAAATGTCCCTATCGTCTAGAGGCCTAGGACATCGCCCTTTCACGGCGGTAACCGGGGTTCGAATCCCCGTAGGGACGCCAAATTTATATAAAAACCACTATCTATTGATAGTGGTTTTTTACTAAATAGTAAATAATTTTTAGCATATTTTTCTCTAATATAAAAATATATAGTGAAATTACACTATAAAAAGTTACATTATCTACATTTTTAACAAAAAATATGCTTAATTTCTCTTTTTTGTATTTTCACAATAGTTTAAATCATTTACAATATACAACTAATATTACATTTCCAAAATGAAACATTTAGGTGTCGCAACATATGTCTGCTCAAGGAAATTTTAAATTTACAGGCTTTCTTCGACGTCTTGTTGAAGAAGAGCTTATTACGCCTGAAAATATGCAAAGTTCAATTGAAGCTTCTCGTAAAGCACAAACGGACATTGTACCATACTTAATAGAAAATCATCGTATTAAACCTATTCAAATTGCACAAGCGATTTCTAATGATTTTGGTGAGCCATTATTTGATATTTCTTTATATAATACTTCTGTTGTTCCTACAGGTATTGTAGAAGAAAAAGTCATTACAAAATACAAAATATTACCTCTATTACAACGTGGTAATATCTTATATGTTGCAACCAGTAACCCAACTAATATTGAAGCTTTTGATGCAATTCGCTTTAGTAGTAAGCTCAATGTCGAATCAATTATTGTCGAACATGATAAATTAGAAAAAGTAATTGGTCAGCTTTATAATGCTGAAGATAATTTTACTTTTTCTGATGATGATATGGATCTTGATGTAGAAGCTAGTAGTTCAGAAGAAGAGCAAGATGATGATAGTGGAGATGAGGATTCAGCACCTATTGTAAAATATATTAATAAACTCCTAGTCGATGCGATTCGTATGGGTGCTTCTGACTTACACTTTGAACCTTATGAAAAAGTATATCGTGTACGTTATCGTATAGATGGTGTATTAAGACAAATTGCTAATCCTCCATTACAATTAGCAGGACGTTTAGCTGCTCGTCTAAAAGTTATGTCACAAATGGACATTTCTGAAAAACGTATTCCACAAGATGGACGTATTAAGCTTAAATTATCAAAAACCAAAGCAATTGATTTTCGTGTAAACTCATTACCAACCTTATTTGGTGAGAAATTAGTACTACGTATCCTTGACCCATCAAGTGCCATGTTAGGTATTGATGCACTTGGTTATGAACCTGATCAAAAAGCACTATTTTTAGAAGCACTTGAAAAACCTCAAGGTATGTTATTAATTACAGGTCCTACAGGTTCTGGTAAAACTGTTTCTCTCTATACTGGTTTAAATATTTTAAATACTGAAGATACTAATATATCAACAGCTGAAGATCCTGTGGAAATCAACTTACAAGGCATTAACCAAGTAAACGTTAATCCTAAAGTTGGCTTAACATTCGCTGCAGCACTCAAATCATTCTTACGTCAAGACCCTGATGTAGTCATGGTCGGTGAGATTCGTGATTTAGAGACTGCTGAAATTGCAATTAAAGCTGCACAAACAGGACACATGGTAATGTCCACCCTACACACCAACAGTGCTCCTGAAACCTTGACACGTCTACGTAATATGGGTGTACCATCATTTAACATTGCCACTTCAGTAAACTTGGTGATTGCACAGCGACTTGCACGCCGACTCTGTTCTCAATGTAAAAAAGAAATGCCTAAAGCTGATGTTGAAAATATGCGCCCTAGTTTACTCGAACTTGGTTTTAAAGCTGAAGAGTTAGATAATCCAGAATTTAAACTATTTGAACCAGTGGGATGCTCTGAATGTCGTGAAGGCTTTAAAGGACGTGTTGGTGTGTATGAAGTGATGAAAGTGACTCCTGAAATTTCCAAAATTATTATGCGTGATGGTAATGCAATTGAAATTGCAGAAGCTTCTGAAGCTGCTGGCTTTAATAATTTACGCCGTTCTGGTTTACTTAAAGTCATGCAAGGTGTTACAACCTTACAAGAAATTAGCCGTGTAACTGCTGAATAAAACATAAAAGGATAATTGATTATGTCTGTTAAAAAAGCCGAAATGATGCCAATGTTTGCCTATGTCGGTGTTGATCGTAAAGGTGTAAAAATTAAAGGGGAATTCCCTGCAAAAAATATGGCACTTGCTAAAGCAACACTACGTAAACAAGGTATTACTGTTGATAGTATTCGAGAAAAGCGTCCGAATCCTTTAGATAAATTTTTTAAGCCAAAAATTAAAACACTTGATATTACAATTTTCACACGTCAATTAGCAACTATGATGAAAGCAGGTGTACCTCTAGTGCAAAGCTTTGAAATTGTAGCTGAAGGTTTAGATAATCCTGCAATGCGTGAAGTGGTGCTAGGTATTAAAGGTGAGGTTGAGGGGGGTAATACTTTCGCTGGTGCATTAAAAAAATATCCACAATATTTTGACCGCTTATTCTGCTCCCTTGTTGAATCAGGTGAACAATCTGGTGCTTTAGAAACCATGTTGGATCGAGTGGCACTTTATAAAGAAAAAAGTGAGCTTTTAAAGCAAAAAATTAAAAGTGCAATGAAATATCCCATTACTGTTATTGCAGTAGCAATTATTGTAACAATTATTTTGATGGTAAAAGTAATTCCTGTTTTCCAAGAACTATTTGAAGGTTTTGGTGCAGAATTACCTGCATTTACTCAGTTAGTAGTGAATATGTCTAAATGGATGCAGCAATGGTGGTTTGTATTGATTATGGGTATAGCAATCACTATTTTTATATTCACAAAAGCTAAGGAAAAAAGTCAAAAATTCCGTGATTTGCTTGATAAAGCATCGCTTAAAGCACCTATCTTTGGAGATATCATTTATAAAGCTATCATTGCACGTTATAGCCGTACTTTAGCGACCACTTTTGCTGCAGGTGTACCTTTAATTGATGCTTTAGAATCTACTGCTGGTGCAACAAATAACGTTATTTATGAACAAGCGGTTATGAAAATTCGTGATGATGTTGCGTCAGGTCAGCAATTACAATTTGCCATGCGTAATGCAGATAAGTTCCCTGCAATGGCAATTCAAATGGTTGCGATTGGTGAAGAATCAGGTGCATTAGATGCTATGTTAGATAAAGTTGCAACACACTTTGAAAATGAAGTAGATACGGCTGTAGATGGTTTAACCTCTATGATGGAACCACTGATTATGGCTATTCTTGGTGTGTTAATTGGTGGCTTGGTTATTGCGATGTACTTACCAATTTTCAACATGGGTTCTGTAATTTAATGCAAAACTTAATCCTATTATTTACCGAAATGCCTGCACTACTTTATGTAGTTGTAGGCATTTTGAGTTTATGTGTAGGTAGCTTTTTAAATGTAGTGATTTATCGTCTACCTAAAATCATGGAAAATGAATGGAAAGAAGAAATTCATTATTTCCAAAATCCAGACCAACCTTATCCTGAACAAGAAAAATTTACCTTAAGTGTTCCTGCCTCAACCTGCCCTAAATGCCAACATCGTATTCGTTGGTATGAAAATATTCCTGTGATTAGCTGGGCTGTTTTATTACGTGGTAAATGTAGTGGCTGTAAAAATCCTATTTCTGCACGCTATCCATTTGTAGAGTTAGCTACTATGCTTGCTTCTCTCGTAGTAGTTTATAATTTTGGCTTATCATTAACAATGATTGCAGGTGTGATTTTTACATGGATATTAATCGCACTGATTGGTATTGATTTTGATACACAATTATTACCAGACCGTTTGGTTTATCCATTACTTGGTTTGGGACTTGCTGTAAATAGTTTTGGATTATTTATCTCTCCAGCTCAAGCCATTTGGGGAACTTTAATCGGTTTCTTATCTCTTTGGTCAGTATGTGTTATTTTCAAACTGATTACAAGTAAACAAGGCATGGGGCATGGTGATTTTAAATTACTCGCTGCAGTGGGTGCGTGGCTAGGTACTGGCTTATTACCCTTTATTATTTTTACTTCAGCAGTATTAGGTTCAATTGTAGGTGGTATCTTATTTGCTATTTATAAAGAAAGTCGTCCTTTTGCTTTTGGCCCATATATTGCTATTGCTGCATGGATTGCTTTATTATGGGGTAATCAAATTATGGCATCTTATTTAGGCTTATTTATCAAATGAGTCATCAAAAATTAATCATTGGTTTAACAGGTGGCATTGGTAGCGGTAAAACGACTGCCAGCCAATGGTTTGAACAACAAGGAATTTATGTCGTCGATGCCGATATTGTTGCTCGAGAAATCGTTGCCCTTGGGCAACCTGCTCTAACACAAATTCAGCAACAATTTGGTGACTGGGTTTTAACAGAACAAGGCGAACTCAATCGTCTTGCTTTAAGAAAACATATTTTTAATAACCCAGACGCAAAAAAACAACTTGAACAAATTACTCACCCTATCATTCGCCAATCTATTATCGAGCAATTACAACAGACAACAATAAGTGCTTATCATATTCTAGTTTCACCTTTGCTATTTGAAACACAACAACATTTATTAGTACATCGTACTCTACTCATTGATGTTGATGAACAAACACAATTACAACGTGCTAGCCAACGAGATCATCAAACGTTAGAACAGATTAAACAAATTATCAATACACAATTTTCACGCCAACAAAGATTAGCCCTAGCAGATGATGTCATTTTAAACAACCAAGATACAACTCAGCTATACGAGCAACTTATTATTCAACACCAGCATTATTTACAATTAGCAAAAGGCTAAATATTCATTAGCCTTATTGATGATAATGTTGAAAGAAATGCAAAATCGTGTCAGGTAACCAATCAATATTACCCTTACCTTTGCCAGACACAAAACCTAAATGCCCTCCACGTTTCGGCTGTAATAATTGTACTGCTGATGACACTTCATGTGCTTTAGGTAAACTTTTTGGTGTCATAAATGGATCATTGATAGCATTAATCACTAAAGTCGGATATTGAATATATTTTAAATAAGGCTTTGCAGAACTACGGCGATAATAATCTTCAGGGCTACTAAATCCATGTTTAGGTGCTGTAAAATAAGTATCAAACTCAGTCAAGGTTTTACTTTTCATGACTTTTTCTACTAACTCTGGGTCATGATATTCTGCCTCACTCAAAATTTTAGGACGTAAAGTACGTAAAAAATAAGGAATATAAATTCGTTTACTCAATCCTTTCGACATCCGTTTTGATGCATCAATCAAATCTAAAGGTGCACTGACTACCACATTTATTTTACTAATTGCTTCATTCCCTTGCTCACCTAAATATTTAGCTAGCACATTACCGCCTAAAGACACACCAACCGCATAAATTTTATCATAACGTTGATTGAGTAAACCTAGCATATACCCTACTTCATGACTATCACCTGAGTGATAGGCAATACCTGCCGTATTCGATACACCACCGCAACCACGAAAATGTGCTACCACACCATGCCATCCCAAACGTTTCACAGCGTGCATTAATGCAATGGCATAATGACTTTCACTACTACCTTCCAATCCATGAAATAACACCACTAAAGGTGCATCTTTATCATCTGCATCAACAAAATCATACGCAACTAATGTTTTTCCTGTACTATCTGCCAATAGTTCACGGCGATAATCAGGGCGTTCCGCTTGCAAGGCTTTTGCATAAACAGTATCAAAATGACCACCTTTTAACCATTTCGGTGGTGATATTTCTGTAAATATAGGTGCATTCATGATTTATAAACTCATCAGATGACATGATTTTATATTTTAATACAACCGTTTAAAAACACAAGTATTTTATCATCATTATATAGATGCTTGTCTATTAATTAGACAATATTTAGCTTACTTTTACCTTCACCACAGGTTGCAACCTTAATTTGTACAGGAATACGCTCATGAATTTCTTGAATATGCGAGATTAAAATCACTTTACGCCCTTGCCCTTGCAAACGATCAAGTGTATCCATGACTATATGTAATGATTCTTGGTCTAGTGTGCCAAAACCTTCATCAATAAATAAGGTTTCCAATTTCAAATGATGTGATGCCATGTGAGCAATACCTAATGCCAAAGATAATGACACTAAAAAGCTTTCCCCACCCGAAAGTGATAAAACACCACGTTGCTCATCATTCATGTCATGGTCAATAATAGACAAACTCAAACTTTCATTAATACGGCATAATTCATAACGTTGTGTTAATTGAGCTAGTTGATAATTCGCATATTGCAATAAAATATCTAAATAATATTGCTGTGCGATACGTTGAAATTCTCCACCATCACGAATACCAATCAACTGATGAATACGATTCCAACGCATATATTCTTGCTCAGCTTGTATAAATTGTTGTTGATAAATTTGATATTTTTCCTGTTGTGATTGTTGTAATTTTAAAATACTACCCAATTCATCAGACTGCTGTTGATATTGCGTTTGCTCGTCATGAAGTTGTTGTATAATTGATGTTAATTCGGCAAAATCACCAAGTTCTTTAATATCAATAGCTTGCATTTTTTGCTGTATCAACTCTAATTTACTATGCACAGTTGTTAGGTGCTGTATATGTTGTTCAACTGTTTGTTTTAGTAATATTAATTCATCATGAATTTGATGATTTTGCGATAATTGTATCAACCAACCATCATCAAATTTATGATGTTGTTGCCATTGATTAATTTTAATACGGCTCACTTGTTGCTGTTGCTGGTGTTCAACTAATTGTTGCTCCAATAATTGCAAGTGTTGCTGATATTTTTCATATTGATGCTCTGCTTGTTGTTGAGATTGTAACGATTGTTGCACATGTATTTTTAACTGTTCTACATCAGCCAAAATACGCTGTTTCCACAACAATGGCTTTTCTAATTCTTGTTGATCTTCTCTCTGATACTTGCTAAATATCTGTTCATTTTCAGTTTTAAGTTGCTGTCCTTGCTGTTTAACTTGCTCTATCAATTGCTGTAATTTTTCTTTATCTTTTTGATAATATTCATTTTTTTGTTGTAATAAATGTTGCTGTTTTAATACATCAGTTTGCTTTAGCTGTAATTCCGCCAATTTTTGCTCATAATCGATTTGTTGTTGTAAATCGGCAGACCATTGTTCAATACAAGCTAAATGCTGATTTTTCCATTGTGATTGATATTCAGATGATAATTTGTGTACAATTTTATCATCAATCATTTGTAAAATACGATATTGTTGTTCTAATTCATGTTCACGATTGAGTTTATTTTGTAAGCGATGATACTGCTCAATTATACCTTCTAACTGCGATAAGTCCTGTTCAACCTTTTGTAATTGATATTGGTTGTGTTGTAATTTTTGTGATAATTGCTCATCAATCGTATCATCTAACAACATATCATTACTTAAAGATTTATCTTGCTGTATTTGAACAGTCAATTCTGCTTGATGTTGTTGATACTGCTGTTCTAATTGCTGTAAATTGTGCTGATGATGTTGTAATTGATGTTGTATCGCCAAGCTTTGCTGTTGCTGTTGTTGCCATAAATCCCATGCTTGCTGTTTTTGTTGTGCATAATCTTGTTCTTGCTGTTGTTGCAATGTTAATAAATTTTGTTGTAAGTTTTCACGCCAAGGATGATGTTCACTACCACATACCATACACGGCTGATGTTCTTGCAACTGACTACGCAAATATTTCACATCTTGACTATGAATAAGTTTTTGTTGCTGTAAAATATCCCATGCAGTTTGCCATTGCTGTTCTATACGTTGATAATCTTGCTGACGCTGTTGTTCTGATTGCTGTTCTTGTTGCAAATGTTGTGTTAATTCATCAACTTGCTGTTTGAGTGTAGCGAGTTGTTGTTGCTCTTTCTCTAAAGATTGCCATTGTTGCAAAACAGTTTGCAAAGCCTGTCTCTGTTGATTGACTTGGCTCATCTGTTGGTAATGTTGCGTTTGTTGCTGTTGTAAACGCTCTAAGCTCTCATACTTTTGTTGAAACTCATGCAAATTTTGCTGTAATTGTTGATAACTTTTCCACCAATCCACAGGCGATGTCAATTTTTCATCATACTGTGCTAATAATTTTACAAACTTTTGATTATATTGCTGATATTCAGTTAATAATGCTAAAAATGCACTTGGTTCTTGTTGTAAATAATTTAACGATTGTATATTTTTTTCATAATCCTGTTGCTGTTGTTGCCCTGCTATATATTGTTGATTTAATTGCTGTAATTGTCGTTCATCATCGGCTTGTTGCTCTGTTAAAAGCGTTAATTCTTGACGTTTTTGTTTAAAATCTGCTCGCAACTGCTCCATACGTTGATGTTTATCTAATACCACATCAATATCAATCAGTTGTTGTTCTAATGCAGGTTGTAACTGCTGTTGCTGTACTACTGCTTGTTGATAAGCAAATTGAGCCTGCTGTAACGACTGTTGATGTGTATTAATATGTTGTTGTACTTGTGCAATCTCGCCATGTAAACGCTGAATGGTCAATTCCGATGCTTGCCATAATTGCCATTCGCCTGCAATGTGTTGATAGGCTTGTAACTCATTTAAACGTTGCTGTTGTTGCTCGACATTTTGTTGTTTTAAATCAATTAATTGCTGTTGATAATCATGTTGTTCAGCTTGCAATTGTTGATAATCTAAATGTTGTTTTTGTTGTTGATTGATTTGCTCAATCTGTTGTTGTAACTGTTGCAATTTTATTTTAACCTGCTGATATTGTTCTTGTTTTTGTTGAAATTCTTCAGGTGCTAATAATTCAACCATACCTGTTAATTGTTGGGCCTGTTCATAAGCTGATTTGGCATTTTTTTGTTGTTCATACGCCATCTGCCCAATTTTTTTAAAAATATGCGAGCCTGTTAAATGCTCCAATAATTGAGCACGTTCGTCATCTTTGGCTTTTAAAAATGCACTTACTTCAGATTGTGCCAATAAAACCGCTCGTGTAAATTGTTCAAAATTCAACCCTGTTTTTTCAACAATGAGTTGCTCACACTCTTTGGTTTTAGTCGCTAATACTCGATAATCATCATCAACACACATTAAACTACGACTATTAGCTTTTAATTTTTCAGTCGCTTTTTTACGCACACGACTCATTTCAGTACGGCTAATATAACGCTTTTGGTCTATGCCAATAAATTCCAATTCAGCATAACCAAAACCTGTACCACGTGTTAAAATCTGTCGGGTATCGCTAGATTTACTAAAATCATCAGTCGTACCATGTGTTGAGCCTTTAAAACGTGGAATTTGGTCGTATAATGCCAAACACATCGCATCAAGTAAGGTTGATTTCCCTGCACCAGTCCGTCCTGTAATGGCAATTAAACCTGCTGATTTTAACGGTTGTTGCTGAAAATCAATTTCTTGTTCTCCTGCTAATGAAGCCAAATTACATAATTTTAAGCGTAAAATTTGCATGATATTCCTTCTATAATATGTTAAAATAAATAGCATTCTCAACATCTTTTGACAATATATTGATTACTTTTAAATAATCAGCAGTTTGGTTCTATATATTTATAACCAATTGAAAATAAAAGAATACGTAGGGTGCGTATTACGCACCATTTTGATGAAAAGTTATAAAAAGGTGCGTGGTACGCACCCTACCTACTGCTCATCAATTTAATCTATCTACTCTTAAATATCAAATGGTTATATTTTAGAATACTTCGAATTAACGTTAATTAAAACTTGTAGGGGCGAATTGCAATTCGCCCTTACATAAAATCAATAACTTAATGTCTATTGAGAATAGCATAAAATAATCGAGTATTTTTCCATTTTTACGAGTGATTTGCAAGTCGTGGCACAACCTGAAATCCAATCAGCAATGCAATCATCAACACCAACTATTCGTGTATTAGATGAATGGCAAACCGAAATTCCTGATGATTTATATATTCCCCCTGAAGCCTTTGCTGTATTATTAGAACGGTTTGAAGGACCTTTGGATTTTTTGATTTATCTGATTCGTAAAAACGGTTTTGATTTATTACAACTCGATATTGCACCGATTGCCACGCAATATTTACATTATATCGACAGTATGAAATCGCTCAACATCGAACTAACTGCCGATTATATGGTCATGGCTGCCCTATTAGCTGACTTAAAATCACGTTTACTGTTACCAAAACCACAAACCTTAACCATTGAAAAAGACCCTAAACAAGAATTAATCAATCGTTTAGAGCATTATTTACGCATTAAACAAGCGGCTGAACGTTTAGGTCAATGCTCAATTTTAGGGCGAGATACTTTTGAAACCCAAGTTTTATTGGGCGATGTTGAACAACAGCGTTCTGGTTTTAATATCCAATTATTACAAGATGCATTAATTTGTGTGTTTAATCGTCCTGAAGCAATTGTACATACCATTGCACCTGAACAAATTTCCCTTGAAGATAAAATAAATTTTATCATAGAACAAATTCAACAATATCAAACCCTTAATTTTTACCAATTACTCAATGCCAAACAAGGTAAAATGGGCTTAGTGGTTACATTTATGGCGGTTTTAGAACTCACTCGTCAGCAAAAAATTCAGATTGTACATGATGGTATTGAACAAACATTAACCATTTCAGAGGTAGAACAATGAACAACAATATTACTGATAAAAACGGTGCAGAAGTTATTGATATTCATGATGTTTTATTACAAATTGAAGCAATTATTTTTGCTAGTGAAATGCCTGTAAGTTTAGCACGTTTGAAACAAGCCTTAGGTCAGCGTTTTAGTAGCACACAATTACGCCAATTTATACAACAAGTGGCATTAATGCAACACGGTCGCTCGATTGAACTAATTGAAACGGCACAAGGTTTTCGTTTTCAAGTGCGAGAAAAATATCGTCAAGCCATTGTACAAGCACAACCTGAACGCCAAATTAAACTCTCGCCAGCACTTTTAGAAATTTTAGCAGTAATTGCTTATCATCAGCCTGTTACTCGTTCAGATATTGAACAAATTCGTGGCGTGAGTAACAACAGCCAAATTTTACGCACGTTATTTGACTGGAATTGGATTAAAGAATCAGGCTATCGTGAAATTGCTGGTCGCCCTGCACTACTGATTACCACACCTACATTTTTAAATGCCTTCGGTGTTACCAGTTTAGCCGATTTGCCACCTTTAAGCGAAACAGCAGAATTTACGACTGCTTTTGAAAATATCAATGAGATTAAACATTAAGCTCAATTTATAGAGCATTTTTTATCATACAAATTAATCATTTATAATGAATTAGAATGGAATATCCATCATGCTACAAGTTCAGTTTTTAGGCACATCTGCAGGTACACCAAGCAAATATCGTAATGTATCAGCCATTGCAGTTTCACTCATCAATACGCATAGTAAAAGCAAAAAAACACCATGGATTTTAGTGGATTGTGGCGAAGCAACACAACATCAAATTTTAAAAACATCATTATCGCTGATGGATTTAAGCGTGATTTGCATTACCCATGCACACGGCGACCATTGTTATGGCCTATTAGGTTTATTATCGAGTATGGCTATGAATCGGCGTACCGCACCACTCACCATTATTTGCCCTAAAGATGTACAAACTTTTGTGGAAATAAGTTTACAACTAACCCACGCCCATCGCCATTTTGAAATTGATTATCTTCATCATGAAAGCTTTGATGGCTTTCAATTAGCAATAAGCGACCATCATCATGTTGATATTCAAGCCATTGCCCTTTCACATCGTATTGCGTGTATGGGGTTTAAAATTTCACAAACTTTACATTACAATAAATTGCACAGCGATAAATTATTAGCCAAAAATATCCAACCAAGTGCAATTTGGGGCAAATTACAACATGGTTTTGATGTTACCTTAGACAATGGTGAAATTTTACTCGCTGATGATTATTGTGAACAAAAAACTGAGCGTTTAAATATCATCATCGCAGGAGATAATGACCAACCTGATTTACTCACCCCTTATGTATCAGATATTCAATTACTAGTGCATGAAGCAACTTATACCCATGATATTGCTGAAAAAATTAAATCTCGCACGGAGAATGCTTTTGACCCCAAACATAGCAGTAGTAAACAAATCGCTCAGTTTGCACAACATCAGCACATTCCCTATTTGGCTTTAACCCACTTTAGTGGGCGTTATTTAGCTTTTGAAGATGTGGAAAGTGAAATTAGCAATATGGGACATATCCGTGCTGAAGTAAAACAATATTATACAGGACGATACTGGTTAGCTCGAGATTTTTTACAGTTGAATATTACACTTGATGGCGTAGAGCGTGTAAAAAATAGTGAAAGTTTCTCAAGCAATTCTAGCGAAAATCCACTATAATAGCGTAAAGTGATATTAGGTAACAAAGATGACTGAAAAACTACAAAAAGTATTGGCACGTGTTGGCTTAGGCTCACGCCGTGCTATGGAACAAATGATCAGCGAAGGACGTGTTAGTATTAACGGTCGTGTGGCAACTTTAGGCGAACGTGTTGAAGTTGGCGATGAATTACGCTTAGACGGTCGTAAAATCCAATTTGGTAAAGAACGTGATACACGTCGCCGTGTCGTCATTTACTACAAACCTGAGGGCGAAATTTGTTCACGCCATGACCCTGAAGGTCGTCCAACGGTATTTGACCATTTACCAACCATTTCTCAAGACCGTTGGGTGATGGTCGGACGTTTAGATATTAATAGTTCTGGTTTATTATTATTTACCAATGATGGCGAATTAGCCAATCGTTTAATGCACCCATCAAATGGCATTGAACGCCAATATGCCGTGCGTGTGATGGGCGATGTAACACAACAAATCCGTCAAACTTTATTGCGTGGCGTAGAACTTGAAGATGGTTTTGCGAAATTTGAAAGTTTTGCCGATTTAGGTGGCGAAGGCATTAACCGTTGGTATCAAGTGGTGGTAAAAGAAGGACGTAACCGTGAAGTCCGCCGTTTATTTGAATCGCAAGGTTTAAAAGTGAGCCGTTTATTGCGTACTCGTTATGGTATTATCAATTTACCACGAGAATTACGCACAGGTCGTTGGTTAGAGCTTGACCAGCTTGCCATTGACCAGCTTGCTAAATCAGTAAATTTATCTGCACGTCAAACGGCAGTATTTAGTGAAGAAGAAAAACGCCGTATTGATAAAATGTTAGATAACCCGATGAAAGCAAGACGTGTAGAACAACGCCGTGCAACACCTAGAGTCATTGTTGATGAAACAAATCTTGTCAGCGAAAACCGCCCATTAACTCGTTATAGTCCAACAGGTAAATACTTAGGCTTGCCTGAAACTGAACAATCATCTAAACGTTGTGAGCGTAGTTTTGACGACCGTCCAAGACGTAAGTTTGATGATAATCGTGCTAAACGTCGTGAACGCAATTTTGATGAACGTCCAAGACGTAAGTTTAATGATAATCGTGCTGAACGCCATGAACGCAATTTTGATGAACGTCCAAGACGTAAGTTTGATGATAATCGTGCTGAACGTCGTGAACGCAATTTTGATGAACGTCCAAGACGTAAGTTTGATGATAATCGTGCTGAACGTCGTGAACACAATTTTGATGAACGTCCAAAACGTAAGTTTGAAGATAATCGTCCACGATTTGATCGTAAACGTTAAGATTTAATCTGTTAATAAGGATAAGAGTAAAATCTTATCCTTATAAATCGGACGGGAAATTATAATCTGGCTCTAACCTAACATCATATTTCTTAAGATTACCAATATAGATTTAAACTTGTAAAAATATTTTCATAATTTCACGCTTTTTATGGTATAAATATTGTGTTTTGTATAGTTATTATGTAATATTATTCACATTGAACACTCAACTCATGTCTATAAATTGTTGAAAATAATCATATTTATTTTAAGGTTTTTTCACATCAACTTTATATGTATCTTATCATTTTTAAATGATTGTAAGTGATTGATTTTATTTAAAAACAATTCGTATAGCGTTGAGAACATATTCACAGCAACATAGCAGTATTAACACATATGATGTCTATATTCGCTATCGCTAAAAATTTAAGAGGGCATTCAATGTCTCAATCGACTTCTTATCGTACAGCATTTATTGCAACAGGTTTAATGCTGTTCGCTCTATTTTTTGGTGCGGGTAACTTAATTTTCCCAGCAGGTATGGGACAACAAGCAGGCGAGAATATCGCCGCAGCTTTAACAGGATTTTTATTAACAGGTGTAGGCTTACCTTTACTTGGAGTCATCGCTATTGCCTATTCTGGCTCTCGTGATGTACAACAACTCGCTTCTCGTGTTGCCCCATGGTATGGCATATGGTTCGCCGTGATGTTATATTTGGCGATTGGCCCATTCTTCGCTACCCCACGTACCGCAACCGTTTCATTTGAAATTGGTGTATTACCATTTTTAGGTGAAGTTGATGAAAGTTCACAAAAAACTGCATTATTTGTCTATGCTATTGGCTTTTTTGCTTTGTCTTATTGGCTTTCAGTTTCTCCAGGTAAATTAGTCGATCGTATTGGTAAAATCTTAACACCTGTATTATTAGTAACCATTTTAGTTTTAACAGGTTATGCCTTGATTTCACCAATGGGTGAATTACAAGCACCAGCAGAAGCTTATCAAGCAGGTGCTTTAACCAAAGGTGTGATTGAAGGTTACGGTACGATGGACGCATTAGCTTCATTAGTATTTGCCATTATTGTCATTGAAGCCATTCGCAATATGGGCGTAACCGATAACAAACAAGTGTTAAGTTTAACCACTCGTGCAGGCTTAGTGGCAGCAGGCTGTCTAGCAATTGTTTATGTGTTGATTGGTTATATGGGTGCAAATAGCGTTAGCGTATTAGGTACATTAGACAGTGGTGCAAAAGTATTATCGGGCAGTGCAGATTTTTACTTCGGTGCATTAGGTAAATCTATATTAGCAGTAATTGTATTCTTAGCGTGTCTATCTACATCAGTTGGTTTAATTACCGCTTGTGGTGAATATTTTAACCGTTTAGTACCCAAATTATCATATCATCAATGGGTGATTATTTTTACTTTAATTTCATTTACTATTGCGAATTTTGGTTTAGCAAATATCATCAAATTCTCAATTCCTGCATTAATGTTGCTTTATCCATTAACTATTGCTATTATCGCTTTAGCATTCTTAGATAAACTATTTGATGGCAAACGCATTGTTTATGTTTTAACTATTGCGGTAACATCACTTTTTGCAATTATTGATGGTTGGAAAACCTTACACGGTATGTTTGAAGGCTCAAAAGAAGCATTTATCATGCAATTAGATACTCAATTAAGCAATATTTTACCGTTATATAGTTCTGGCTTAGGTTGGATTTTACCTGCAATTGTGGCATTTATCATTAGTGTAGTTATTGCAAAAAGCAGTAAATAAACCATAAATTAAGCTGATTATCAACCATTATCCCCCAAATATTCAATGATTTGGGGGATATTTTCTATCTAAATTCTTTAGCATGATTAATGCATTAGTTTATGAGTTTAATTTATATACTAAATCAATATAAATAATGATAGTTTTATTATTTAACAAGTTATTTTTATCCTGCTATATTTATTACAACAAAATTTTATAACCCAACAGGATAAACATCATGTCAAACACCTTACAAGTTCAACCCATTAAACAACATATTGGTGCTGTGATTTCTGGTATTAACTTAAATGAAGCAACACCAGAACAATTAGCAGAAATTCAGCAATTGTTATTACAACATCATGTGATTTTTTTCCGCAACCAACAGCTTGAGCCTACATCACAAGTGGCTTTAGCTAAAAGTTTTGGCTCACTACACATTCACCCAATTTTCCCTACCGTTGAAGGTGTACCAGAAATTATTGTACTGGATAGTCATCAGCTTGATTTGCGTGATAATGAATTATGGCATACCGATGTAACATTTTCTGAAACGCCACCTTTAGGTTGTGTCTTACATGCGATTAAAATTCCACCAGTAGGCGGCGATACATTGTGGGCAACTTCTACCGCAGCTTATGATGCTTTAGATGATGAATGGAAACAACGTATTGATGGTTTAAATGCAGTACATGATATTCGTTTGTCATTCCCTGAAGAACGTTTTGCTCAAGGCGAAGAAGAAAAAGCAAAATTAGAAGCGATTATTGCTAAAAATCCGCCTGTTACTCACCCTGTCGTACGCACTCACCCAGATACAGGTCGTAAAGGTTTATTTGTCAGCGAAGGTTTTACTGATTATATCGAAGGTATTTCTACTGAAGAAAGCCGTGAAATTTTAGATTATTTATTCCAACATTCGGTGCGTGAAGAATTTACGGTACGTTGGCAATGGCAAGAAGGTGATGTAGCAATTTGGGATAATCGTTGCACACAACATAAAGCCTTATTTGACTATGGTGATGCTCATCGTATCATGCGTCGTGCTACAGTCAATGGAACAAAGCCATATTTTGAACAAGCTGCTTAATATTTTTGTTCCCTTAGGTGAGTGAATATCACTCACCTATTTTTAGCACTACCCCATCATCATAAACCATATAGCCCATCAGCCAAAGGAATAAATATGAGTAAACACGCCATTTCTCCCACTCAAGCCATCGCCATCAGTCTAGGGTCAATGATTGGTTGGGGTGCGTTTGTCATGCCAGGAGATTTATTTTTAAATAAAACTAATTTTCTTGGCTCATTATTCGCATTTGCTTTAGGAACAGCATTAATTATTTTGGTGGCTCATTCCTATATCCGTTTGATGAATAAAGAATCATCACACACAGGCGGTGCGGTGGCATGGGTAAAAAAATATGTAGGCATTACACACGCACGCATTTATAGCTGGGCAGTTTTGGCGGGTTATATTGCTATTATTGCCCTAAATGCCTCAGCAATTGTATTATTATTGCGTACTTTACTACCTAATGATTGGAATATCATACACTTATATCAAATAAATGGTTGGGACGTTTATCTCAATGAATTATTGGCATCTTTAATTACTTTGGCTTTATTTGCTCTCGTTAATTATAAAGGTTTACGAGCTGGTGCATCAATACAACTGATTATTTCACTCTTGATGGTCATTGCAATTGTTTCTCTAACCACCTTGTCTATTTTTAATGCTGATACACACAGTCAATATTTACCTAATATTTCCACAGAATTATCATTTTTAAATAGTACATCATGGTTAGCCGTGTTAGCCGTTGTACCTTGGGCGTATGTTGGTTTTGAAACGACGCCACATATCGCTAAAAATATTCGTGATTCACAACGTAAAACCAAATATATTGTTTATTTATCACTTATTTCAGGTTTTTTCTGCTATATTTTAGTAAATTATTTGACCGCACTTAATTTTAATTTTGATTATTCAGCAATTCACAGTTCAATGTGGGCAACTGGCGAAGGTATTCGCAATCAAATTGGTTCATGGGGTATGGTTATTCTTGCTCTTGCTATGATTGGTGCAATTTTAAGCGGTATTAATGGTTTTATGCTTTCTACGATTAAATTGCTTGAATCAATGAATGATATGGATTTAGCACCTAAACGTATTCAACATTGGTTTAATCAATCACCACAGCAACCACCAATACAAATTATTTCTATCATTTTCATCATTTGTACTATGATGTTATTACTTGGACGTAATCATTTATTAACACTCGTAAATATATCGTCCTTTGGTATTGCTTTAGGTTTTGTTTATATCGTGATTGCAGACATTCAAGCACAAAAACAACGTCAAGAAACTGTTGGTATTTTTAGTTATTTAGCTTTAGGTGCAAGTTTATTATTTATGGGATTAGTATTTTAAGTTATTTTAAGCGGGAATGAACATAAACATTTCCGTTTTTATTGCTGATGATTTAAAAAATAATGATAATAACTATCAATATTTTTGTAATCACTATTTAATTCATCATCATTTTGCATTATAATAACACAATTTCATTTATGTTTGTGAATAATTTCATGTTTAAGAATATTCTTTTTCAACTACATTGGTTTATGGGTATTACGGCAGGATTTATTCTGTCAATTGTCGGAGTTACAGGAGCAATTTATTCCTATGACCAACAAATTTTAAAATGGATTAATCACGACAGTTACGTGGTACAAGTTGAAAACCGACCTAAACTCACACCTGAACAACTCTATCAACATTTTAAACAACAACAACCAGATATTCAAATTAATCATATTAGTGTATCAATTAATCCTGAAGCATCATCATCAGTCAATATTGTCAAAGAAGGCGAACGTCGTGGTTATACCATGATGGTCAATCCTTATACTGCTGAAGTTTTACCTGAAATTAAAGGGCGTGGCTTTTTTAATGGTGTGCAATCATTACATCGTTGGCTCACGGTAGGTAAAATCGGCGACCGTGAAATTGGTAAGCAAATTGTCGGTGCTTCGACTTTAATGCTGATTTTCTTTATTTTAAGTGGTTTATATTTACGTTTCCCTAAAAAACATTCATTCCGTCAATGGTTTATCGTTAAACGTAATCTCAAAGGACGTAATTTTTTATGGGATTTACACGCTGTTGTAGGTACTTGGGTCGTTATTTTTTATCTCGTGATGGCGGTTACAGGTCTAACTTGGTCTTATAGTTGGTGGCGTGCAGGTTTTGCCCAAGCGATTGGTGTAGAATTAAAAAAACCACAAGCTCAACAAATACAAACTAAAGAAAAGTTACCCCCACTAGATGATGTACAAATTTTATCAGCTTTAAATTTAACATGGAATCATGCACAGACTCAACTAGGACGTGAGTTTTCAACGATTACTTTTAATATTCCAAAACAAGCGAATGGTAAAGTTGAATTTTCCTATACGGATAAAATCGTACAGCATGAACGTGCAAGAAACAGTGTAACTTTTGATTATGAACAAAATAAAATCATTAAACATGATATTTATGAAGCAAAGCCACTCAATGAAAAAATCATGAGTAGTTTATTACCCGTACATCGTGGTAGTTTCTTTGGTGGTATTTATCAATTTTTTGCCATGTTAGCATCATTGGCAATGCCATTATTCTTTATTACAGGTTGGATGTTATATATTAAACGCCGTGAACAAAAAATCTTGGCAGAACAAGCAAAACAAGCCTTAAGTACACCAATTCAAGTCGCTGATGGTGAAAAAGTAGATTGGTTTATTGTTTATGCGACACAATCAGGTACAGCAGAACAATTAGCGTGGCAAACTGCGGGAAGTTTACAAAATGCAGGTCAGACGATTAATGTAAAATCTATGCAACAATTAACGCTAGAAGATTTACAACAACAAAATCGTATTTTAGCCATTGCCAGTACTTTTGGTACAGGTGAAGCACCTGATTTAGCAGTTAATTTTGTCAATGGGTTAATGAAACAATCTCCTGATTTATCACATTTACAAGTAGCTGTTTTAGCTTTAGGCTCTAAAGAATATGCCGATACCTTCTGTGTATTTGGTCATGAAGTACATAAATGGTTTAAACAATGTGGTGCGACATCATTATTTGATACCATTGAAGTGGATAATGTTAATACTGATGATATCCAACGTTGGAATACAGCTTTGGCTGAAGTAAGCCATCTCAATCTTGAACAAATTCAATTAGATAAAGCATTTCATAATTGGACATTAAGCCAACGCCAAGTACTTAATCCACAAACTCAAGGCAAATTAGCATTTAATATTGAACTGAGTAATGCGGATAATTTATCTTGGCAAGCTGGCGATATTTTAGAAATTCAACCTGAAAATGAACAAAAACGTATTGATGAATTTTTATTACAGTATGGTGCCGATGCCAATGAACCTATTTTTGATAGCACACCATTAGGTAATGCCCTACGTTATCGTAATTTAACAGGCGAAATTCATGAATTTAAAACTGCCGATGAATTACTTGAACAATTACCAATGTTACCAATACGTGAATATTCTATTGCCAATATCCCACAAATTGATAAAACAACACAAATGTTACGCTTAGTAGTACGCCAACAAAAAGATGAACTTGGTCAATTAGGCTTAGGTTCTGGCTGGCTAACCGCACATTGTGAACTTGGACAAACCATTTCAGCTCATATTCGTACGAATAACTCATTCCACTTGATTGATGATGAACGTCCAATTATTTGTATTGGTAATGGTACTGGTATTGCAGGTTTAATGAGTTTAATTCATGCTCGTGAACAACGCCAACACCATGAAAACTGGTTAATTTTTGGTGAACGTCAGCAAGCACATGATTATTTCTATCGTGAACAGTTAGAAACTTGGCAAGCAAATGGTGTATTACAACATTTAGATGTTGCATTCTCTCGAGACCAAGCAGAAAAAGTCTATGTACAGCATAAAATTCGTGATAATGCGGACTTGCTTAAAGCATGGATCGAGCGTGGTGCAGTCATTTATGTTTGTGGTAGTATTGATGGTATGGCAACCGATGTTGATAATGCCTTGCATGATGTTTTAGGTGCAACTGTGGTTGATGATTTACGTCAAAATCAGCGTTATAAACGAGATGTTTATTAATTAACATCTATCACCTTTAAAATAAATAGACCCCAAAAGCTCATCTAACTTTTGGGGTCTATTTCATGTTTATAATAATGCTTAATATTTTTAAGTCAGATTAAGTATTTCACCACTTGGCATTTCTACGGATAAATGTAATTTCCCACCTAATGCCCCAACATAAGTAAACAAAGTTATGAGTTCTAAACTGTCAGTATTTTCAATTTGACTAATCGCAGATTGAGAAATACCAATTTTATTCGCCAGTTCTTGTTGGCTAAGTTTAGCATTTTTACGCAATTCAGCTAAGCGAATAGCAACAAGTGTATTATTTACACGATTTTGGATACGTTCACGGCGAGCAGGGTCAAGGCTTGCCATTCTTTCTTGGTGAATAACGTATTTTTTCATAGTTTATGTTCCTTTAAATAATCTGCATAAACTTATTCAGCAAGCGGTATCATTTTCAAACAATCCGCCAATCTTGAATATCCCAGCCTTGTTGTTCTGCCAAAGCCTGTAATTTTTCATCAGGCGTAACAGCAATCGCATGTGTCGCATATTCCAATAAAAAACGGTCATTAATCGAATCTGAATATGCCCAGCTTTCTTCAATTTCACGACCATTAAGCCACATTTCCAAACGTTCTAATTTACCACGTTGATAACATGGTACGCCTGCAACCTTCCCCGTATATTGCCCATCAATAATTTCAGCATTGGTGGCTAACACATCATCAATACCAAAAGCTTTAAAAATTGGCACGGTAATAAAATCACTCGTTGCTGTAATACCTAAAATGGTATGCCCTTGCTGTTTATGATATTCAATCGCCTGAAAACCTTGTTTACGCATCTGTGGGCGAATCACTTTTTGCATAAAACGCTCATGTAATTCCTGTAAATAAGCCATATCATGCTGATGTAAAAACTCAAATACAAATTCATTATAAGCAATTGGGTCAAGTTGCCCTGCTTTATAATCTTCATAAAATTGGTCATTTTTTTGGCGATGACGTACTGCATCAACCAAACCTTCATTGACTAGAAATTCTCCCCATGAATGGTCAGAATCGGTATTGAGTAAAGTATGGTCTAAATCAAATAATGCTAATTTCATCGTTAAATCGTTCTCAAAAAATAAAATAAATTGGAAAAAAAGTGTAAAGATTTTACCTTTTTACTGCAAAAATTGGTAATATTGACCTATCTTTAACTTTAAAATCAGTGCTTATTGTAAAACAAAACACAGTGTTTGTGTTTATTTTTTATAACACTTTGATAATACGATATTTTTAGGTAATTTTTATGATAGATGCCGAAGGTTTCCGACCCAATGTCGGAATCATTTTGGCGAATGAATATGGTCAAGTGCTTTGGGCAAAACGTATAGGACATGATGCTTGGCAATTTCCACAAGGGGGCATTCAATATGGTGAAACACCAGAACAAGCACTCTATCGTGAATTGCAAGAAGAAATAGGGTTACTGCCCCAACATGTTGAAATTCTCGCTACTACGCAAGGTTGGTTACGTTACCTATTACCTTATCGTTATATTCGTTCGCAAATGAATTCACATAATGTCTGTATTGGACAAAAACAAAAGTGGTTTTTACTTAAACTTATTTCATCGCCAGCACATATTAAACTGGATGCCTCTGCAACACCAGAATTTGAAGCATGGCAATGGGTAAGTTATTGGTATCCACTGAATCAGGTGGTACATTTTAAACAAGATGTCTATCGACGTGCCTTATTAGAATTGTGTTTAAAACTACCACAACCTATGCAAAAAAGAGCCTAAAGGCTCTTTTTTATTTATGAATTTTATCTATTAATCGTCTAATAAATCCATTTGCACCGCTAATTGGTACAAATTGTTAGAACGATTACCTGTACGACAAAATACTAAAATCGGTTTTGCTAACTGATTATAATATTCAGCAAATTGACGTACATCTTTTTCAGTAATTTGTCCAGCAACGATAGGTTGATAAACATAAGTCATGCCTAATTTTTCAACTTCTGCTTGAATTTCTTGACTTTGTGGTTGCCCTTCGCCACCTTCAAAATCAGGTCGATTACAAATTACCGATTTAAACCCCTGCTCTGCAATTTGAGCTACATGTTCAGGTTCAATTTGACCTGCAAATGCAATTTTATCAACTGTCATTTTATCAATATCCTATGCAATTCGATATTATAACATTCTAGCATAGATTAAATCATTTCATATATGTTTAACGAAATTTTTTCATTAAAAAGGAGATTATGACGAATTTTGAGACAAGATTGATAGCAGGTTTAGAACGCCATCAATATGACATCAACGCACAAGCACATATAGCCAAGCAACAACACAAGCTCATCGAGTGGTTGATGAACGAAAACAAGTGGCAGTTGGAGCAGTTAAACATCGCACAGGAGCAGAACAAACAATTACAAGTGTTAGTCGAGAAATTGAACAGCGAGAACAACAGACAACAGAAATTAATCTTGCAGTTAGAGAGGCTGAGCAAGGGTTAGGTCAAGGTGTAGATAGGTAGAAAATAAACTAAATATAGATTAAATAAGGTCTAAAATAGTTCTAAATAGTATTTATTTAGAACAGTTTTAGTTTAAGATTATATCTGTTTTCTATCAGTGGTAAAAGTTGGAGTGGTATTACGATTCATCTAATTGATTTTGTAATATCCAAGACCAATAATTTCCCCATCGTCTATCTATACAAGCAGTACATAATGTGAGTGGGCAAGCAGTATAATATCTTACTTTAATGACTGGTAATAAATAAAATACATTATCCTCTTCCAACATTAATTCCCATTGATTTGGCTGTCTATCTCTTAGTGAATGTCTAAATGTTTCACCAACATAGACTGCGTAACCATCCAAGATATAAGAAGGTTCATTTTTGATTTGTTCAATGGTTTCATAATTATCCAAAAGATGTTTTTCAACAATATCCAGTGATTGTATCGAGAAGTCCAATTGATCTTGAATTTCTTTTGGCATTCTGTTTTTAAAACGCTCCAAGGCATTGGGCATATCCCAAAGCCAAGAATCAAATAATTCTAGCTGTTCAGCTCTTTGCTCTGGAGTTAATGGTTGGCGTTTGTTGCGAGGTTTCATATATTTACCTATTTTTTAAATTTAACTTTAATACCTGCTTTTTTAAGGTTTTCGATTAGAGGTTTGGAAGCTTCTCCTTCAAAGACCCATTCAATATTCCAACCAGATTTAACCAAAGCCTTATCTCTTTCCAGCTCCCACAATACATCTTCTGTGCGAGACTGATAACCTGTTTTATGTTCAATGGCTCTAAAATTGTCAGTATCAGCAATATCTAATCTTCTATTGTAATCTACACCATCAATACGAACTTTTACCGTTACTTCAGTTTCTCCCCAACCTAATCCACTATGATAATTATCATGAGCCTTATTCGCTTGAGTTGCTTTGTAGTGGTCAAGTTTTTTTAAACTTGAATATACAATCTAAGTGCAACAAATGAAAAGGCGTTCATAATTGCTTATAATATTGTTACCACACAAATAAAGAAAGTAAAAATGAACACCTACACACATTTTAGCATAAATGAATGAGAAAAGATAATGTCAATGCTTGCACAAGGTATAAAGCTGAATAAAATCGCAAACATATTGGGACGTTCTCGTTCAACAATTTCAAGCTTGAATTGTCAAATCAAGATAATGCACGCTTTCATAGAATGGATATTTTACATGAAATGGCACAGAAATTGGGGCATAAAGTCTTAGCACTAGCACCTTATTCCCCAGAACTCAATCCCATAGAACAGACATGGGCAAATATTAAGAGATATATGCAAAACATTTTACCTTGTGAACGTAATTTTATCGATACGCTAATGTCCTGTTTTTATTTTAATTGAACTATAGGTTTGATGTTTTTTTAATCCCACAAAATAGGGGCTGGAAAAAGATCTAATAACTATGAAATAGTGAAGTTCTAAAAAGACACCATACAAGCCCTTGAACATTTTGCAGAACAAAAAACAGAAGATTTTAAGCACTTACGAAATTAAACGATGTAAATCATATCAATAAGTTATGAAGTTAAGTTGAGAATAACATTTATTTTACAATACGCCAAATTGCAAAAATCACTGCTAATGCAATAAATACAATAGAAATATACCAAGCCGTCATCATGGCAATACATAAATTAAATGCAATTAAACACCCAAAAATCCAGTTTTTACGCTGTTGATTAAGCATTTGTAATTTAATTTCTTGTAGTTCACGATATTGCCTATCCTGCCACGCTGTTTGATTTTTTAGACCATTTAAGCTGTCAATCATCAAACTTGGAATATCTTGCACGCCTAACAATAAATCAGGAATTTGTTGTCCTAATTCTTTAATATTTTTTACAGGGTGCATTTGTTGTTTGACCCAATCCGTCAAAATTGGTTTTGCCAGTTTCCAAATATCTAAATGTGGGTATAAATCCGTCCCCAAGCCTTCTACATGCACTAAGGTTTTGAGTAATAACATTAATTGTGGTGGAATTTCTAAACGGAAACGGCGTGCAATATCCATTACTTGTAGCAAAATACCTGCAAAATCAAGCTCATGCATTGGCTTAGACACCATAGGTCCAACCGTTCTTCGCATTTCACGCGCTAAGGCATCTTGGTCAGTATCTGGACGAATCCACCCTGCTTGATGTACCACTTGTATTAATTGTGTGAAATTACTATTCATCACTGCTAAAAGCATACGAGCAACGGTCATTTGGTCATGTTTGGATAATTCCCCCATAATCGCACAATCAAGGGCGATATAACGTGGATTTTGTGGATTGGTCGTATCCACAAAGACATTACCAGGGTGCATATCCGCATGGAAAAAGTTATCTCTAAACACTTGGGTAAAGAAAATCGTTAAACCTTTTTCCGCCAAATCGGCTCTATCCATGCCTAAACGTTCAAAGGTTTCTACATCGGAAATAGGTACACCTGTGATACGTTCTGCTACCATTACATCAACACTATCCATATAAATTTCAGGCACATACATCATACTTGAACCTTCAAAATAGTGTCGCATACGCCGTGTGTTATCAGCTTCTAACGTTAAATCTAACTCATTTAAAATCGTTGTGCGATAATCTTGAATAATTTCTGATAAATGTAATGCTCGAGCACTTTCTAAACGCTGTTCTAAAAACTGCCCCAACCATGCCAAAATTTCAAAATCTTGAATGAGTTGTTCACGAATATCTGGACGAGTAACTTTGACCACAACATCACGTCCATCATGCAAACGAGCAGTATGTACTTGTGCAACGGATGCAGCCGCCAATGGTTCATCATCAAACTGAGCAAAAAGCGTGTTAATATCCGCTTTTAAAGCTTGACTGATACGTTGTTTCGCCACTTCACTATCAAATGGCTTTACTTGGTCCTGCAATAGTACCAGTTGTGATAAAATTTCAGGTGGAATTAAATCACGGCGAGTAGATAATAATTGACCTAATTTAATCCCCAATACACCCATGTCTTCCAAAGCACATTTGAGTTTAAGCGGATTGTCTTTTTCATTTTTAATGCGTGTTGCAGGGTGCAAACGCAAAATTTTCAGTAAATGACGTGCCTTAGGTGGTAATTCTTGCTCATTAACCAAAGTATCTAGGCGATAATGTGCCACAATCCGCCATAATTCTAATAAACGACTAAGATGTGGCATCATGACTGCAACTCAACTTGTGATTTCAATTGTTGTAATTTAGCTTCTAAACGGTCAATTTCTTGATTAAGTTGGCGTGTTTGCTGAGCAATTTGTTCCATTTGCCAACGTGGAGCAAATAATCCACTATCTTCTTTTAAATAATCTTGTATCGCAAAAGCAGTATTTTGTGATTGTTGCCATAATTTTTTAGGAATGCGTTGTAATTTACCTAATTCATGTGCCACACTTGCCCCCATAAATGGCGTAAGATGACTGGCTAAATCTAATTCCGTTTGTTGCAAAATACGCTTGAGTTTGATTAATAATTGATAATCGCCTTGTACAGGAATATTCCCTACATTTTGTTCATCACTCAATAATAATTTAAATAATGCAACTAAATTTTGCGTATGTAAAGTCGTTGTCGCCACTTGACTATATTGTGCTTGTTCATAAGGGCGTTGCTCAAAAATTGACTTTTTTTCACTCTGCCCTGTGGCTGTTGGCTCTAATCTAATTTTACCATCATCAAAATGTACATCTAATGATAATTGGGGCATATCAATCACAATACGCAATAATTTACCCTGTAATTGATTACATTGCACACGTGTAATGGCATCTAAATCAATCACACGATTGATAGTTTTTTCCACCAAACCTAAAGCTAAAATTGACCACATACTCAAACCACACCAATTACAGTTTAAAACCACGATGTACGGCAACCACACCACCTGTTAAATTATGATAATCACAATTCATAAATCCAGCTTGCTCCATCATCATTTTTAATGTGGCTTGGTCAGGGTGCATACGAATACTTTCTGCTAAGTAACGATAACTATCCGCATCATTGGCGATTAATTTACCCATCACAGGCAATGCTGTAAATGAATAAACATCATACAGTTTTGCAAATGGCTCAAATACAGGTTTAGAAAATTCTAACACCAATAAACGACCACCTGGTTTAAGAACACGATACATCGCTTCTAAAGCTGCATCTTTATCGGTTACATTACGCAAGCCAAAACTGATGGTAACAAGGTCAAAACTATTATCAGCAAAAGGCTCTAAGGTTTCGGCATTGGCTAATACAAATTCAACATTGGTACAACCTGCATTGATTAAACGATCACGCCCTACATCTAGCATGGATTGGTTAATATCTGATAATACCACACGTCCTTGTCGTCCCACTTCACGGCTAAATACTTTGGCTAAATCACCAGTTCCACCAGCAATATCTAACACATGCTGACCACGACGTACACCTGAAATTTGAATAGCAAAACGTTTCCATAAGCGATGAATACCGAATGACATAATATCATTCATTAAATCATATTTTTGTGCAACAGAATGAAAAACATGAGCAACTTTTTGTGCTTTTTCTTGGGTTTTTACCGTTTCATAACCAAAATGTGTAGTTTCCCCTACATATTCCACACGCTCTTTACCCTGCGGTAAATCATAATATGGAGCTGATGATGAAGTTTCATCTTGTGGATTAATTTGATGATGTTCTAAATTATTGTGTTCAAATTGTGTACTCATTACCATTAACCTATACCAATAAAAATATTGTAGTATGATGACAGATTTTTATCAAAATTGAAAGGGCGAATTACAATTCGCCCTTATATAAAATCAATAATTTACTATAATAGATTAATGTGCGTGTTTGATACACATTTTAGCATACGGCACACTTGCTAAACGTTTCTCTTCAATTTCTTCGCCACATTCTTCACAATAGCCAAATTCATCACTATCAATTTTGGCAAGTGCATGATTAACTAAACCTAAATTTTCAGTTGCTTCATTTAGCAGATTTAATCGCATATCATTTTGAGATACTGCTAATGCCTGATCATCCCAATCATGTGCTAAATCAGCATCTTGCGGATGACGAATATGGTCATCAATTTTGTTAATACGTTCCTGATATTCCGCTTGCAACGACAAAAGGCTTTGTTTTGCTTGAACTTTATCAATCATATTTGTACTCCCCAATATGAACAATACTGAATATTTTCTCGACATCTCAATATTGTTTTAGCTAATCTTCTCATTTACATTATGATACAATTCAAGCAAGATAGCAAGCAAATATCAGCATTTATCCTTATTTTATTTATGCTTTTTTGATGATTTCGTTTGTTTTAACTTTTGTTTTTGACGTTCAATTTCTGCCAATTCTTTATCAATACTTGGATGACGCATTTTTAATTTTTGCCCAGCTTCAGAATTTTCTTTAGCTTGCTTTTGTACTTGATTTAAGGCTTTTAAACTAATAAAAATTGCACCTAATATTACCACTAATGCAATAATTACCACAATGATTAATGCAATTTTCATCATTTATACTCACTTTATTTTACCGATGCTATTTCCAACATAAATTGATAATTTTGTATGGGCAGAAAATTTTCCGCCCCTACCATAAACTGATAAATCATTAAAAACTAAGCATAAAACTTATTTTTATTGACCTATGTAAATGACAAATTATTTTTGATCTAAAATCGCAAATAAATCCGCTTGTACCACATCAATATCACGCAAACCATCTAAACGGTTATAAACAGGAGCATTAACACCTGCTTGAGCACGTTGTTGATAGAAACCCACTAATTGAGCTGTATCTTTATGATATGCAACTAAACGTTTACGAATCGTTTCTTCTTTATCGTCATCACGTTGTACCAAATCTTCGCCAGTTTCATCATCTTTACCTTCCACTTTTGGCGGATTGTAAACAATATGATATACTCGACCAGATGCAGGGTGCTGACGGCGACCTGATAAACGTTTTACAATTTCTTCATCATCAACATCAATTTCAATTACATGGTCAATATTGATACCTTCCTTTTCTAAAGCTTCTGCTTGTGGAATAGTACGTGGGAAACCATCAAAAATACAACCATTTGCACAATCAGGTTGTGCAATACGCTCTTTGACTAAACCAATAATCAAATCATCAGAAACTAAACCGCCATTATCCATTACTTGTTTCGCTTGTAAACCAAGTTCAGTTCCTTCACGAATAGCACTACGCAACATATCGCCTGTAGAAATTTGTGGCACATTATAACGTTTGGTAATTAATTGAGCTTGAGTACCTTTACCTGCACCAGGTGGGCCTAATAAAATAATACGCATCGGTTTTTCCTAGCTAAACATTTAATAATCTTATAAATTTTAATCAAATTACATGATTTTTTCAAGTCATTTACACGATTATGTAAAAAATAAAGCTAATTTATCTTTTAAATTTTAGTTGAGTTTTAATATCAACTGTACCACCATGTTGTTAGAGCAAATTTATATGCAAAATGTTTGATTTACTCTTTTAGCATATTTCACTTTTTTATATTCGTTGTTTATGTTATTGGTTACTCACTTTCATTGGACAGTTCTAAAAATAATTTCTCTTACTATGTTGATTGTTTGCATAAGCATATCATCAATATTTTCAAACACCCCCTTGATGAACTCAATTTACAACATAATCACAATAAACAATGCCAATTTGACAACTTAAGAATAAAACAGTCATATTTTATCAATATGACTGTCCCCATTTAATTTTACTGTACTAATGAAAGATTATTTTAAAATCTCTTTTAAAGTACCGTCCATATTCATACGAAGAAGTGATTTTGAACGGTCAGTATCTAAAGAAGCCTGCCAGAAACGGTCTTGGTTATGTGGAATTAACACAAACGTAATCACTGATGGTACAGCTTCAACAGGTTTTAACTGTTCTTTTTCCACGATTTGATTATAAAGCACCATATATTTGTCCGCCACATCAGCAAAACGAACATCTTTAAATGGTGTTAAGTTTGCTTTCAAATCACCACCACCCGATAATTGTACTGGTCTTGGCTCACTCCATTTCCCTTCTTCCCATTTATATTCATAATGGTCAATATTTTCAGGTTTATTTGGATCTTGAACATTAACTTGCAACACATTATTGGTAATATTCACTTCTTGGAAGAAATTTAATTCTTTACCCGCAAATTGTGGTAATGCTTGTAATGCATCTTGAGCCTTTTGCAACTCAACTGCATTGACGTGTGGATTTTCAACAGCTTTTGGAGCTTCAGGAGCTTGGGCTTCAACTTGTGGAGTAGGTTGAGCTTTTTGCTCTGCTGCTGGAGCTTTGCTTGGTTCAGCTTTTTCATTACCACCACAAGCAACTAATGCACCTGTTAGGGCAACAACTAACATTGTCTTTTTCATGAGAGTATTCTCCTTTAAGTAAATTTCACATATAAAAACTAATCATATCAAAATAATTGACTCAAAACAAAATTTTTTAACAAATATTTGTTAAATATCATTTCAAAATTAGCTTTTATTTGTAGTAATTATTCAACATTTTCAGTCTTTTTCTGACTACGTTTCAATAATTGACGTAAAAACAAACCAATAGCACCCATAATCAACCATGAAAATCCAGTTTTGAGCATAACCCCATCACTAAAAAATCCTGCTTGCTTATTGGCTTTATCTTGAGCCATTTTTGCCATATCTTGATAAGTAATGATTGACTGACCTTTCATTTGAATATCATAGGTCATATTTTCATCACTTTTATCGTATTTTGCAACAATATTTTCTTGCAACACCTGACCTAAATGTTCTTTGTTTAAACTATGATCTAAGCGTAATTTGACGACATCACCTGTTTTTTGCTTAATATCAAGCTCATAAAATTGTTCCTTACTATTCAGACCAGCACGGCGTCTAGTTTCCAAAGTAACATCACGTCCTTCTGTCACTTTACCTTCAACAATAGTCAATTCAGTTTCAGCAGGGATACCCCCACCATTTTCTGCTTTATGATTGAAATAGAAATGACTTGTAATCAACCCTAATCCTGCAACCACAAACAAATATGAAATTGCAAAGAACTTAATAAGTATATTTTTCATTTAATCTATAACGCTATACTTAACTAAATCTTCCCTATTATATATTCGGGGGGGGGGGGGGATGTCAAGCTGTATTACATATTATTTTCAAATAGGAAATTATCTTATTAATCTCAATATATCCATTAAGTTATTGATATACATATAAAAGTAAAAAGAGTGAAAAAAATTCCACTCTGATATTTTAAATCGTCATATCATCACTTAACGCTAACGGATTAGGCAAAATATTCGCTAATTGACGACATAAATCGGTTAATTGTTGGCTATCATTTGGCATCAAAGTGATATGCCCCAACTTTCGCCCTTGACGCTCGTTCTTATTATATAAATGCAGATGAGCCCCATTTAACACCAACACATCAGCAGAGTTTGGATGCTGTCCAATGATATTGACCATCACATTTGGACGAACAGTTTCAGTATTACCTAATGGCAACCCTGCCACCGCACGAATATGATTTTCAAACTGTGAACACACCGCTCCTTCAATCGTCCAATGTCCCGAATTATGCACACGGGGAGCAATTTCATTGGCTAATAATCCATCATCTGTGACGAATAATTCCAACGTCAGCACACCTACATAATTTAAATGATTGAGCAAACGTGAAATATAATCTTGTGCAATGGGTTGTAAATGTTCACTTTGTGGAGCAGGCACAATCGAATGCGATAAAATACCATGATGATGATGATTTTCCGCTAAATCCCACGTTTTCACTTCACCATTTTGTCCACGTACAGCGATAATCGACACTTCTCGGTTAAATTTGATGAAACCTTCTGCAATCAATGCCCCTGCTGGCTTCAATTCTTGCCATGCTTGATTGATGTCTTGTTGTTCACGAATCACAAATTGACCTTTACCATCATAACCGCCTGTGGCTGTTTTTAGTACAATCGGCAAGCCTAATTGTTGTACTGCGGATTGTAAATCGTCCAATGAATGTACCGCACGATAGGGAGCAACAGGAATATTTAACTCATCAAACAAGGCTTTTTCTGCCAAACGATTTTGAGCAGTAGCAAGAGCTTGACGTGGTGGATACAAGGTTTTTTGTTGCGTTAAAACATCAACATCTTGTACTGGTGTATTTTCAAATTCTAAGCTAAAGACATCAGCACTGTTAATAAAATTTTGTAAAGCATTCTCATCTTGTGGAGAATACACTTTGCCTAACGCTGATGATGGACAATCTTTTTGTTGCTCAAAAAAAGTACATTGAATATTTAATGGTAATGCCGATTGAGCCATCATACGACCAAGCTGTCCGCCACCAAAAATACCAATGGTTTTAATTTGTTGTGTCATAATGATACTCTTATACTTGCCCCGGAATGTTATTATTACTGACCTTTTCAGTTTGAGCTGTACGGAATTGACGTACTTTTTCTGCAATTTCCGAGTGTGTTAAGCCGACAATTTGAGCAGCCATTAGACCTGCATTACTCGCTCCTGCTTGCCCAATCGCTAATGTACCTACTGCAATCCCTGCTGGCATTTGCACAATCGAAAGTAAAGAATCGACACCATTCAAAATTGATGATTTTACAGGCACACCAAGCACAGGTAAATCTGTTTTCGCTGCACACATTCCCGGTAAATGGGCTGCTCCACCCGCTCCTGCAATAATTACTTGCAAACCACGCTCACGAGCTGTTTCCGCATATTCAAATAAACGGTCTGGTGTACGATGTGCGGACACAACTTCAGCCTCAAATGGAACGCCCAATTGTTCTAACATTTTGGCAGTATGTTCCATCGTTGCCCAGTCGGATTGTGAACCCATGATAATACCAACAAGTGGTTGTGTGCTATTCATCTGATTTTCCTCAAATGGCTTTGATTTAAAGCAGATTATTATAACAGTTTTTTGATGTATTGGTAATGTATAGTCGATTTATATCAGAATAATACAATAAATGTAGGGGTTTATAACATAAACCCTTTTTAAAATCAATTACTTGGGCGAATATAATTCGCCCCCTACTGTTCAATTTTGAATTGAATTGACTATAAAATGGCTTGCGTGATAAGGATTTTTTCGCCTAAATTTGATGTTTAACCGCACATAAAAATAAGTTAAACATCATGCCTATTAGCGTTTTCTATTTATTATAATAATCCTGCCATTTTTTTACAATATCTTGTTGTACTTGCTATATTTTTATATTTAACAATATACCATCACAAATTCTCTCTTTACCCACCCACCAACATATTTAGTAACACATCAACAATCAACTTTACCGCCAAGAGCGTTAAAATATACGGTAAAATCTTTTTTAACCATTCCGATGAAATATTATGACGAATTTTAGTACCAACCCACGAGCCTAATATCGACATCACTATCATGAGTAAAAGCAATCGCCAATATTCTAAAAAACTAAAACCTAAGGCAAAATAAACAATTAATTTTCCACTATGCACCACAGTCATCATCAATGCACCTGTGGTAACGATCACATGATTATCTTCATAATGATTATTCAACACCGCAATATTTAACGGGCCGGGTGTACCCACAAATACACCTAAACCTGTTTGTAATAATCCAACAATAAAAAAGTTTTCAAAACGGCGAATCATTTTGTTAAACCATTTTGACCATTGTAATAATAAAATATAAATGCCAATAAACAAAGGAATCAGTTGTAATGAAATAAATTGCACTAAAAAGCCACAGATTGCCATACCTAAAATCGAACCAAAAACAAATGGTTTGATGGGTTGCCATGCAATATCTTGACGACCAAACCATGCACGGCTGGCATTACCAGACAGTTGCGTTACCGCATGAAGTGGAATAATCGCAATCGCAGGTAAGAACAAAGGCATAATTCCTATGAGTATCATACCACCGCCCAAACCTGTGATTGCTGTAAAGGCAGATGTAACTAGATTCGCAATAGCAAGTATAATTTCATCTAGCATAAGAAAAATTTATTTTTTCAGCATTGAACGCAAATTATTTAAATAATCTTGAGCTTGTTGTTTAGGGTCAATATCAGCGTGAATTTTTTTCTTTTTCCCAAGCCAATCTAACTCATCTTCAGGCAATTCATCTAAAAAACGACTTGGTGTCATGTGTTTCATTTGATTACCCGCACGGCGTTGTTCAGCTAAAGTTAAAGTCAAACCTTGCTTGGCTCGTGTAATGCCTACATACATAAGACGGCGTTCTTCTTCAATGGTATCAGCAACAATTGAATTTTTATGTGGCAAAATTTCTTCTTCTAAACCAATGATATAGACGTAAGGAAACTCTAAACCTTTGGCTGCGTGTAAAGTCAAAAGATTAACTTTATCGGTATCTTCCTCTTCCTGTTGCTGTTCCAACATATCTAGTAACACCAATTTACGAATCACGCTTTCAATATTACGCTCATCAACATCATCTTCTTTTTGAATCAGATTTTGAATGCTGGTCATTAAACTTTCAATATTATCTAACTTGTTTTTTTCTTGAGCTGGTGTTGATGCAGTTTCTTTGACATAATCAATATAACCACATTCATTAATCATTTGGCGTACCAATGGCACAGGATTATCATCATCAAGTAACTCTTGAGTAAAATGCTGCATAAATTCATAAAATTCATGCAATTGACTGGTTACTTTTTTGGTTAAAACCGATGCCAAACGTTGGTCGCCAGATGCTGCTAATAATGACAAATGATATTCTTGAGCGAATAATCCCAATTTTTCTAAAGTCGCAGGTCCAATCGAACGTTTAGGTGTATTGATAATACGTAAAAATGCACTATCATCTTCAGGGTTGATGACTAAACGCAGATAACTCATCACATCTTTAATTTCCGCTCGGGCAAAAAATGATGTACCGCCTGAAAGTTTATAAGGAATTTGCATTTGGCGTAATTCGGTTTCCAATGCTCGAGCTTGGAAATTACCACGATACAACACCGCATAATCTTTCCAATTTTTACCATTCATCAATTTATGGGTAATAATATCTTTAACCACACGCTCAGCTTCATTTAAATCATTTGGACAACTAATCACACGGATGACATCGCCATGTCCTTTATCACTCCATAATTGTTTTTCAAAAATATGTGGATTATTAGCAATCACTGCGTTGGCTGAACGTAAAATACGGCTAGTTGAACGGTAATTTTGCTCCAATTTAATCACATTTAAATTTGGAAAATCTTGTTTTAACAATGCCATATTTTCAGGCTTTGCTCCACGCCATGCATAAATCGATTGGTCATCATCGCCTACCGCAGTAAACCGCCCCAATACACCAACTAATAATTTCACTAGAGCATATTGAGCAGTATTGGTATCTTGATATTCATCAACCAATAAATATTGTGTACGATTTTGCCATTTATCACGCACCTCAGCATTTTCTTGTAGTAAACGTGTTGGTAGTACAATCAAATCATCAAAATCTACCGCATTATAAGCACGTAAATTACGCTCATAAAGTTGATATAAATGGGCAAAATACACATCTTGCTCGGTTTCACAAATACTATGCACTTGCTCAGGCAGAATTAATTCATTTTTCCAATCCGAGATTTGTTTCATAGCTTTAGCAATTAAATCTTTACTTTCAGCCCCCGACATATTATCACGTTGCATTAAATCACTTAATACACGTTTACAATCATCTGCATCTAAAATTGAAAAGTTATTTTTTAAAGGTAAATGTTTGAGTTCTAAGCGTAGTAAATTTAAGCCGAATGTATGGAAAGTCGATACATTTAGACCTTTTGCTTCATCTTTAGATAATAATTTCCCCACACGTTCTTTCATTTCTCGTGCAGCTTTATTGGTAAACGTCATGGCTGTAATACGGTGAGCTGGAATACCACATTGTTTTACTAAATAGGCGATTTTTTGAGTAATCACTGATGTTTTGCCTGAGCCAGCCCCTGCCAATACCAACAATGGTCCTTGTACATAATACATTGCTTCTAATTGTTTATTATTTAATTGGGTGGATTTGGACATGATGATACTCACTAACATGCTAACTCAAATGGTGGCATTATAGCAAATCTGTAAGATAGAGTGATACTTTTAAACACAACCAAAATCGTAAAAAATCATCATACAAAATATTTCAACAACTTTAATACATACACAAATATGCTATAATCGAACAATATCTAGGCTAAACAGCCAATGCAATTTCTATGTTCAATGGAGTAAATCAATGAAATTAAATGTTTTAAACTTATCTAAATTAAGTCTCAGCGTGACAATCGCTGGACTTTCACTCTTCAGCCAAAATGTGTTTGCTTGTGAAAAGCCTCAAGTTGAAGGTTATCAATTAGTAAGTTGTTTATCTGATGAAGGTTTAGCAAAAGTTGAAAAAAATGGTAAATATGGTGTTATTAATAAAACAGGTAAAATTATTATTCCTTTAAAATATAAAATATGATGATCTGTATGGCTTTTCAGATGATTTAATCAAAGTTAAACAAAATGGTAAATATGGCTTTATTGATAAAACAAGTAAAATTGTAATTCCAATACAATATGACTTGATTGGACGTTTTTCAAATGATGTTGCAATAATTATACAAAATGGTAAATATGGTTTAATGTATAAAAATGGTTCTATCATCATTCCTATAGAATATGATGGTATTGGTGAAGTTGGATTTTCTGTACACACACCAGTTAATATTCATAAAAATGGAAAAGCTGGATTTATTAGCCTTACTTCTGGAAAAATTGTCATTCCTTTAAAATATGAATCTCTTTCAGATTTTGATATGTATGGTGAGAAAGCGTGGGTTAAATTAAATGGTGAAGAATTTTACATCGACAAAACAGGTAAACGTATCGACTAAATTTTATTTTTTATCAAAAAGTATAGGGTGGTTAATTAACCACCCTATACTTTTTGTATAAGTTAAAATAAACCAACGATTATTGCCCATCAAAGGTAATATTTTTGGTTGCACTATATAAGGCATCGCTTGCCCCTTCAGCATCCAATTTGATTAATAGACGTAAATCGTTTGGAGAGTCTGCGTGTTTTAATGCATTTTCATAGGTAATTTCACCTGCTTTATATAAGTCAAATAAAGCTTGGTCAAAAGTTTGCATACCTAATTCACGAGAACGACGCATTAATTCTTTTAACTCATGTACTTCGCCTTTACGAATATAATCCGAAATTAACGGCGAGTTAATCATAATTTCAATTGCTGCACGGCGACCCTTACCATCAACCGTTGGAATCAGTTGTTGTGCAATCATGGCACGCAAGTTAAGCGATAAATCCATAAATAATTGACTATGGCGGTCAGCTTCAAAGAAGTGAATAATACGATCGACTGCTTGGTTTGCGTTATTAGCGTGCAGTGTAGCAAATACCAAATGCCCTGTTTCGGCAAAGGCAATCGCATAATCCATCGTCTCACGAGAACGAATTTCACCAATCAAAATCACATCTGGTGCTTGACGAAGGGTATTTTTTAGACCAACTTCAAATGATTCTGTATCAATCCCCACTTCACGTTGTGTAATAATACAACCAGCGTGCTGATGTACAAATTCAATTGGGTCTTCAAGGGTAATAATATGTCCTTTAGAATTATGGTTACGATAGCTAATCATTGAAGCTAACGATGTTGATTTACCTGTACCTGTCGCCCCTACGAAAATAATAATCCCACGTTTGGTCATCGATAATTCTTTTAAAACAGGCGGTAAACGCAACTCTTCCATGGTTGGAATAACTGTTTCAATACGGCGTAGTACCATTCCCGGCTGGTCTCGTTGTTGGAATGCACTCACACGAAAACGAGCCGTATTTTCACGGTTCGTAATCGCAAAGTTACATTCACGTGTTTCCACAAACTCTTTACGCTGACGGTCAGTCATAATTGAATGAATAATTTGACCTACCATTTCGCCTGTCAGTTTTGTTTTTGCCACTGGTACAATTTGTCCGTGAATTTTCATCGATGGTTCAACATCAGCAGTAACAAATAAGTCTGACGCTTTTTGTGCTACCATCATATTGAGTAAATCATTAAAATCCATTGCATTGCCTCATAAAAAATTGTAAAGATTGTTTCGATAAAACATCAATCTGTTCATTGTTTCATATCGTTATTATTATATACAATGTAGCTAATTAAAAATAGGATTTATCTGCATTTTTGATGTTTTTATGATGATACTCATACACCACACCAATTCATACACATTAAATCCATCAACGTAATATTTCCGCCAATTCTTGACTTCTCCGCTCAGCATTTTTTACACCTTGTTGAATGCCTTGCCCTACGCCCAATTCATCAAAGGTTTCAATGGCTTTTTGCGTTGTACCATTAGGCGATGTTACATTTTTACGCAGTTGTGTTGGTGAATATTCACTTTGCATTGCCATTTGTGCGGAGCCGAGAGCCGTTTGTAAAGTCAGTTGTTTTACAGTTTGTTCATCAAGTCCCATATCAATACCTGCTTGTATCATTTGTTCCATCATATAGAAAAAATAAGCAGGTCCAGACCCTGAAATAGCCGTTACGGCATCTATTTCACGTTCATTTTTCACCCAAACCACTAAACCAATCGCCTGTAGAATCTGTGTTGCGATGTTTTTATCATCAGCCGTTAAGTCATGGGCAAATGCACCACTCGCACCTAATTGCAATAAAGCAGGTGTATTTGGCATCACACGTACAATGCGTTTTGCACCGCCTAATAATTGGCTAATGGTCTCAATTTCAATCCCTGCCATAATCGAAATGATGAGCTTATCATCACACAAGCCTGTCAATGGTGCAAGCACTTCCTTTGCCATCTGTGGTTTTACTGCAATTATGATAATATCTACGTGTTGAACCACAGCAACATTATCATTCAGTAATTGAATATTTTTTGATTGTAAAATTTCTCGTGTCGGTTGATAAGGTTCAGAAACCATAATTGATTGTTGATTAAAGCCTTGAGCGATTAAACCACCAATAATCGCCTGAGCCATATTACCGCCACCAATAAAACCAATTTTTTGTGTAAACATATTACGATGCTCTATTTTCATTAGCCATAGGCAAGCAACCGTCTTTTTCTACAAAATCCGATTGAGCCAAAATAAATCGATTAGGGATAAAAACACCCAATAATTGACCATTAAAATATAAAAATTGGATACTTAACCGCCACCATACAGGAATTTTATACTCTTGGCAAAATTTTTTAAAGGATTTCGAGCCTTGCCGTTGATGTAGGCTAATTTTTAAGCCATCAACCGCATTTTTTAGCTGTAAGGTTTGCCCTAATAATTGCCGAGATAATCCCCAATGTCTAATGGATTGAATATTAAACAATCCTGTGGATAATTGTAGATTTATCCTCATGTTAAATATAAATTCTTGTTCTAATGGTTTTTGCTGAAATTGCAACCATTGTTGATGATGATAACGGTATAATATTTGACCGTATCGCACATAATCATATTGTTGATAATGTAATCGAGCCTGAGCATCATCACGACTAGAAATGACTTCTTGTTGCAAACGTTCAACCATATCAAAAGATGGGCGATATTCATGCTCTCCCTGCATAAATAGACTTAAAACTTGCCGTTGGCGTGCATGGCTAAGCAGTTGTAATTGAGAAATATTAAGTTGATGTTGATAACCACAACTTGCCCAATCTTGCACGGCGATTTCATATAAAATTTCATCAGCGTCTTGCATAATCTGACTGGTACGAGTCAGTGCATTTTGCATTTGTGGAAAGCGTTGTTCCAATACATGCCACAAAGTTTTACGACACCATATTCTGTCAAACTGTTCATCATCATTCATTGGGTCATGCACAAAATCTAGTTGTAGTTGTTCTGCCCATTGTGTGAGTTGTTGTCGTGAATAATGTAAAAAAGGTCGCCAAATAAAATATTGTTGTTGCTGACGATATTCGCAATATTTCATTGCACCCAAACCACGTACGCCCGTACCAGAAAGCAAACGTAACATCAGCGTTTCAGCTTGGTCTTGTTGATGATGTGCCAAAATCAGTACATCTTGTGGGGATAATAATTGTGCAAATGCCTGATAACGTGCAATCCGTGCCTGTTGTTCAACATTTCCATCGGCAACATCTACAGTAATACATTGAAATTTAAGCTGATAATTTTGACAAAATTGGGCGATATGCTCGCCCCACCACTCACTATCTGCCTGTAATTGATGATTGATATAAACCACGCACAAACGTTCTGCACAAATATCAGCCATCACTCGACACAATAATAAGGAATCCAAACCACCACTGCACGCCAACCAAAGTCGGCTGTGTGATGGAAATTGTGCTAATTGATTTAAGACAGATTGCCTAAACTGACACTGCCAAACTTCATTAAACGTTGATAACGTGCTTCGCATCGTTGGTTTGCGTCCATTTCCTGCAATTCTGCTAAGGTCTTTTTCAGTTGTTTTTTCAAGCGTTTCATGACTTTCTCTGCTTCAAGATGGGCTCCATCGCCTTCATCAATCACATATTCCGCAATGCCAATTTCATGTAAACGATGAGCAGTTAAAGCCAATGCTTCACTGGCTTGCTCTGCTTTTTCTGCCGAACGCCATAAAATTGATGCACAACCTTCAGGTGAAATCACTGAATATGTGCTATTTGACAACATAATCACCACATCAGACACACCAATCGCCAATGCACCACCTGAACCACCTTCACCAATTACAGTCGCAATCACAGGCACTTTTAAATCGGATAATTGCTCAAGGCTTGTTGCAATGGCTTCTGCTTGTCCACGTTCTTCCGCACCACGCCCCGGATAAGCCCCAGCGGTATCAATAAAGGTCAAAACAGGCAGATTAAAACGCTCCGCCAATGCACATAAACGCTGTGCTTTACGATAACCTTCAGGATTCGACATACCAAAATTATGCTTTAAACGTTCTTTAACAGTACGTCCTTTTTGTTGCCCAATCACCATCACAGGCTGACCATCAAAACGAGCCAAACCACCAATTAATGCACCATCATCACCAAATAAACGATCACCATGCAATTCATCAAAATCGGTAAATAAGCCATCAACATAATCTAAAAATTGTGGACGCTCTGCATGACGTGCAAGTTG
This sequence comes from Moraxella sp. ZY210820, assembly GCF_030674635.1. Taxonomy (NCBI): domain Bacteria; kingdom Pseudomonadati; phylum Pseudomonadota; class Gammaproteobacteria; order Moraxellales; family Moraxellaceae; genus Nasibacterium; species Nasibacterium caprae. Next base: position 1,686,504 of record NZ_CP089978.1, read on the forward strand.
TACCGTTTGCCATGCATGAATATGCTGTTGCTCTGTTTTTTTAGCTTTTGCTTCTTTTTTCATTGTTTCACTCAACCTTTAAACAGCCTAACTGTTAAATTTTACCTCTAAGTGAATGCCCCAATTTTCAAATTGATGTTGCTCATCATGTAAATCTTCATACAATAATGACCAATCTTTTGCATCCCCTTCTACACTGAGTTGCCATTGTTGCTCATTTTTCACTTTTAAAGCAATGGCAGGAAGCACCTGTTCACTACGACTGTGATTGATTAAAACTGCCAAACGCAATAACAAACACAAATATAATAATCGTGATTGACCAACACTTAAAACTTGTAATTTACCTTCATTTTTCAATTTTCTACGATGATGTAAAACTAATTGCGATAAGTAATTTTGGTCAATTTGTGAGAAACCTGCAATATCAGAATATTGCAATAAATATGCTCCATGACGATGATAACCATTATGGCTAATTGCTAAGCCAATCTCATGCACATAGCCCGCACGACGTAATAAATCGCTATCATCATTCGATAATTTTAATTTCTCAGCCACTTGGTCAAACAGTTTTTGAGCTGTCATTACCACACGTTCAGCTTGTTTAGCATCAGCATTATAGCGACCAATTAAAGCTTGTACACTTCGGTCCCGAATATCTTCATGTTTAAAGCGTCCAAGCAAGTCATACATCACACCTTCACGCAATGCACCATCAGAATAAATCAATTTGTCAATGTCTAATACTTCAAAAATTGCATATAAAATTGCCATACCTGCTGGCAAAACTGCTCGTCTGTCTTCTTTTAAACCTACAAAATCAATTTCAGAAACGTGTCTAAACTTCAAAAGTTTATCTTTTAATTTATATAAACCTTCTCGTGTGATGTTTTCTTGCTCATCAGCCAGCCCCATATTAATCATAATTTGGCGACAGGCTTTAATCGTACCACTAGAGCCAACAACTGTATCCCAACCTACAGCTTTATAAGTATTAACAATACCAGCCAATTGTTTACACGCTTCCACAAAGGCTTTTTCAAAAGCTTTTTGGCTAATATCACCTTCTGGGAAATATTTCTTAGTAAAACTCACACAACCTAATTGTAATGATTCCATTTGTAAAGGTTCAAATTGTTCACCGATAATAAATTCAGTCGAACCACCACCGATATCCATCACCAAACGGCGATTACCATTCATCATGGTATGCGAAACACCTAAATAAATTAAACGTGCTTCTTCACGACCTGCAATAATTTCAATTGGTTTAGGCAAAATTTCCATCGCCTTTTGGATAAATTCGTGTCCATTTTTGGCTTGACGTAAAGCATTGGTTGCCACAATACGCAAACGATTGGGATTGACTGCTCCTAAACGTTGTACAAAACGTGATAAACACGCCAAACCACGCTGTTGTGCTGTTTCAGTTAAATTACGATTTTCGTCTAAACCCGCTGCAAGCTGTACTTTTTCAGACATCGATACAACTTTTTTTACTTCACCATGATCTACACGAGCAATCGCTAAATGGAAACTATTTGACCCCATATCGATTGCTGCAAGTAATTCTTCATCAACCAAAAAATCAGACATGATTCTCAACACAAAATATCAAAATAAAATTATGGGATAGATTAAAACAATCTGCACTTTTTTTAAAGACTTTTTTGATAAAGAACCATGATTTTTTATATATTTTGAGCATTTTATTCATAAAAATTCTTAGTATTAATCATTACACAATATAAAACATATGAGCAAATTATAGCAATAGTCAAATTAAATCTTTGCTTTATCGGATTTTTTTTAGATATAGTTCACATTAAGTGAAAAAAACTTAATTTACCCTATTGTCAAAACAATAACATTTCATTTATGATAAATTCATCATTTATCCTATATTGCTCAAAAATAGTAACAGGATACTCGTTGAACAATGTGATTTAAATTAAATCACCATAGATTAAACTTTTTTAGGAGTCACAACATGGCACTAAATATGAAACCTTTAGCTATCGCAACTCTTACCATGATGGCACTTGGCTTAACTGCGTGTAATAATGCTGAACAACCAAAAGCAAGCGGTGAAGCTACACCAGCAACAACTGAAAGCACATTAGATAAAATTAAAAAATCAGGTACAATCGTTTTAGGACACCGAGATTCATCAATTCCATTTTCTTATATCGCTGATAATCCAAATCAACCAGTGGGTTATGCACATGACTTACAATTAAAAGTGGTTGAAGCCGTAAAACAAAAATTAGGTATGCCTGACCTAAAAGTGCGTTATAACCTTGTTACCTCACAAACACGTATACCATTGGTACAAAATGGTACAGTAGATTTAGAATGTGGTTCAACAACGAACAACCCTGAACGTCAGCAACAAGTTGATTTCTCTGTTGGTTTCTTTGAAATCGGTACTCGTTTATTAGTAGCAAAAGATTCTCCTATTAAAGATTTTGCTGACTTAAAAGGAAAAACTTTAGTAACAACTGCAGGCACTACATCTGAACGTTATATCCGTAAATATAATGAAGATAACAAATTAAATATCAACATTATTTCTGCAAAAGACCACGGCGAAGCATTCTTAATGCTTGAAAATGGTCGTGCTGAAGCATTTATGATGGACGATGTATTATTGGCAGGCGAAAAAGCAAAATCGAAAGACCCAAGCAAATGGGAAATCGTAGGTACACCACAAACTTTCGAAATTTATGGCTGTATGATGCGTAAAGGCGATACTGCATTTAAAGAAGTAGTTGATGGTGCATTAAAAGAAACCTATAAATCAGGTGAAATTAACAAGATTTATGAGCAATGGTTTACAAGCCCAATTCCACCAAAAAATGTGAATATGAGCTTTGCTATGTCTGATAACTTAAAAGAGTTATTGGCAAATCCACATGATGGCGACCAACCTAAAAAAGCTGGTGATACTCCAGCCGAAGCTCCAAAAACTGAAGAAAAGCCAGCTGAACAAGTAGCAAATAAACCTGCTGATGCTCAAACTGCAAAACAGTAATTCAAGCATAAACAACTTAAATTGCTTATTTTAAATTAATGAAATAAGCAATTTAACAAAAACTAACCTAAGCCTGAGATTATAACAAGATGTTACCTATCTCAATGATTAGGTTAGTTTTTTTAATTCAACCATTTCAAGAGAGATATGCTATGAATTATAACTGGAATTGGGGAGTACTCTTCCAATCAACAGGTGTTGGTAATGAACTATATTGGCATTGGCTAGTAACTGGCTTTGGTTGGTTATTACTGATTGGTAGTATTGGGTGGACAATTGCGATGGTTATTGGTACGGTACTTGGTATCATGCGTACTCTACCAAGCAAAACAGCACAAAATATTGCCATTGCTTATGTTGGTTTTTTTCGTAATATTCCATTATTAATCCAACTATTTTTTTGGTTTTATGTAGTACCAACTTTATTATCGCCAAGTTTACAAAAATGGTGGTATCAAGATTTAAGCCCAAGCACGACTGCAATGTTATCAGCAAGTTTAGGTTTAGGCTTATTTACGGCAGCCCGTATTATCGAACAAGTGCGTACAGGTATTCAATCTCTGCCTAAAGGTCAATCAAATGCAGCTTATGCGTTAGGTTTTAGTACATCGCAAGTGTATCGTTATGTATTATTACCTCAAGGTTTCCGTGTGATTTTACCACCTTTAAGCTCTGAATTAACCAACTGCTTTAAAAATGCTTCTGTAGCTTCATTAGTCGGTGTGGCTGAACTCATTAGTCAAACCAAAACTATTAGTGAATACACGCAAAATAATTTTGAAGTTTATACTTATGCAACGATTATCTATTTGATTTTTAATTTAACGTTAATTTTCTTAATGGGTCGTTTAGAAAAACGTTTGCGTATTCCTGGACAAATTAGTGGGGGATAGTGCATGAATCTCGTTGAATTACAAACAGCTCTACCAACTTTGTGGAGCGGTTTAATGATTACCTTTAAGGTATTGGCTTTTGCTGTTGTTGGTGGTTTAGCACTTGGTACAGTATTGGCTCTAATGCGTTTATCGGGTCAAAAATGGTTATCCATTCCTGCAACATTGTACGTCAATTTTTTCCGCTCTGTTCCCTTACTGTTAGTCTTGTTATGGTTCTATTTCGCTGTACCAATGCTTTACAATTTAGTTACGGGTAGCTATTTAACCATTGATACCAAATTTACTTCATGCGTAATTGCCTTTATGGTGTTTGAAGCAGCGTACTTTTCAGAAATCGTGCGTGCAGGTATTCAGTCGATTGGTAAAGGACAAATTAATGCAGCCAAAGCACTCGGTATGACCTATAGTCAAACCATGCGTTTAGTGATTTTGCCACAGGCATTCCGTAAAATGTTACCGTTGGTATTACAACAAACCATTATTTTATTCCAAGATACCACCTTAGTATTTGCCATTGGGTTGGTTGATTTCTTCCGTGCAAGTTATGTTCGTGGCGAACTGATGGGCTTCTTAGAGCATTATATTTTATTGGCAGGATTCGTCTATTTTATGATTTGTTTTCCTGCTTCTATTCTGGTCAATCGCTTACAAAAACGTCTGCGTATCCAATAACTTATTTTTAGAGATTTTCAATTATGGCTGTTGTTACAAAAATTAATGAAACTACATGGCTCAATGAATTTGGCGGTTTAGTATCTAATGAAGGTCATGCTAGCAAAGAAATCATGATTAATATCAATAATATCAGCAAATGGTATGGCGATTTCAAAGTTTTAACTGATTGTACCGCACATATCCATAAAGGTGATGTAGTTGTAGTTTGTGGACCATCAGGTAGTGGTAAATCCACTTTAATTAAAACTGTAAATGGTTTAGAGCCGTTCCAAGCTGGTGAAATTTTAGTTGATGGTGTTTCTGTTGGTGATAAAAAAACTGACTTAGCAAAATTACGTAGTCGTGTGGGTATGGTCTTCCAACATTTTGAATTATTTCCACATTTATCGATTACCGATAATTTGACTATTGCTCAAATTAAAGTGTTAGGTCGTAGTGAAGAGGAAGCCAAGAAAAAAGGCTTAGCTTATTTAGACCGTGTGGGTTTATCAGCACATGCAAAAAAATTCCCTGCTGAATTATCAGGCGGTCAGCAACAACGTGTAGCAATCGCTCGTGCCTTGAGTATGGACCCGATTGCGATGTTATTTGACGAACCAACATCTGCCCTTGACCCAGAAATGATTCAAGAAGTATTAGAAGTGATGGTGGAACTCGCAAAAGAAGGTATGACCATGATGTGTGTAACACATGAAATGGGTTTTGCTCGTCAAGTGGCAAACCGTATTATCTTTATGGACGGTGGTCATGTGGTAGAGAACTGTAGTCGTGAAGAGTTTTTCTCAGGTGCAAGAAGTGAGCGTGCGAAAGACTTCTTATCTAAAATTTTAAACCATTAATCATCTTAAAAAGCTAGTGGATTTCCATTAGCTTTTTAATTTTTAAGCATATTTAATACAAACTTTACCAATCCAATAAGGATTATCACAAAAGACAATTAGACAAAATTTATAAAACCCTTGAAAATAGTCGGAATGTCTCAATATATAACTCAAATCATTGAGTAATCTTACTAAGCAGTAAAAATAATGACTATAATATTTTTATTGTTTAGTAAATTTAAGAAATCTTTGGAGTTTCCATGTCAAATATTATTTACGTTACTGACGCTAGCTTTAAGCAAGATGTTGTTGAAAATAACCTTCCTGTATTGGTTGATTTTTGGGCAGAATGGTGCGGGCCTTGTAAACAAATTGCACCCACTTTAGAGGATTTAGCAACTGAATATGCTGGTAAAGTAACGATCGCTAAGGTTGATGTTACGGCTAACCAAGAAGTATTTGCAAGTTTAGGTTTGCGTAATATTCCTGCTTTAATTATGTTTAAAGATGGTCAGCCTGTTGCAAAACAAATTGGTGCCGTACCAAAACCTGCTTTAAAACAATTTATCGATGCAAATATCTAATTTACATTAAATGATAAATGCTTGAACATACGCTATCAAAATATGGTAGCGTATTTTTTATGCGATATATCAATAATAATTCTCTTTACTCTTTATAATGATTTTTGTAGTATAGTCCAATATCCAATGGAGTTATACAATGCAAAAATTAACCTTAACTTTAGAATGGTTTTTAAATCCTGACCATTTACCCATGATTGCAGGTATTCAAACTGGAGCTTATCAACAACATGGTATCGATTTACACATGATTGAACCAAGCGACCATTACGATGGTTTTACTGCATTACATCAAGGTGAAATCGATTTACATAGCAATGAACCACTACATTTATTTGAACATTATGACCCTGATATTTGTGCATTAGGTTGTTTTTTTGAAACTGATGGTGGCGTGTTAATGCGTGCTACAAGTGTTGATAAATTAAAAAATGGCGAAAAAATTCGTATCTGTACACCTGCTGCCGAACCTGAAACCAATCGTATTGGTTTTGAAATTTTAAAACGCTATGTTGAAAAACATCAAGGCAACATCGAACCATCACAAGTAGAATTTATTTCAGCAGGTTTTCATCATATTGATAACTTATTGGCTAATAAGCATTTAGATGGTGCTTGGCTATGTTTCTATAATTTTGAAGCAATTGAAGCTCAACAAAAAGGCTTAGAGTTTTTATTTATCGACCAACATCAAAGTCCTTATGCCAATTTTTCAGCATTAGAGTTTATTACCACACGCACCTTAGTCGCACAAAAAGGCGAATTATTTAAGACCTTTTTAAAAGTAACCAGTGAAATGGTACAACATTGTCAAAATAATCCTGAACTAGCAAAACAGTATTATTATGACTACACACAAACGCAAGCTGATGATTTGATGAATGCAATTATTATCGATACTTTACCACGTTTACGTTCACCTATCCGTGCTGATGCAACAAAATGGCAAAATGTACGTCAAATGTTAGCGGATATTGATATTATTCATTTGCAAGATGAACAATATCAAAATTTATGGCTGACTTTAGATTAATTTATCATTACGCTATTCTCAACTTAAAAGCATAATATATTGATATGATTAGAATATTTTTATGCATAGATAAAAAATATTCCATCTCCACATAAAATCAATAACTTATATCAAGTTGAGAATGGTGTTATCATTTTTACTATTCATGGATAGATACTCATTTATCCATGAACTTAAACCTATAAACCGCCTATTTTTTATCATGCTTCATACCAGAAATAAAACATTTATTTGACAATTATTATATTTTTACTTAAAATATTCTAAACAAGAATAATTTGTTATGATTGATAATATCTAATATTAACAATGTAGGATAAATTTCAATCAACCATCATTTGCCATTCAATTTTATTTTCCAATATGATCTAAAACAAACATTGATTTGATAATCATTGTTTCTTATGGTTATATGAATTGCAATATTCTTGTATCCCTCCTTTTCCTTTCACGACATTGATTTGTAACTCTATGAACTTAACCGAACTGAAGAAAAAACCGATTAGCGAATTAGTTAAAATTGCTGAATTTATGGGCTTGGAAGGACTTGCTCGTAACCGTAAACAGGACATTATTTTTGCTATTTTAAAACGTCATGCCATGAATGGCGAAGAGATTTTTGGCGATGGTGTATTAGAAATTTTAAGCGATGGATTTGGTTTTTTACGTTCTGCAACAGAATCTTACTTAGCAGGTCCTGATGATATTTATATCAGCCCATCACAAATCCGCCGTTTTAACTTACGTACAGGCGATACCATTACAGGTACGATTCGCCCACCTAAAGAAGGTGAACGTTATTTTGCTTTATTAAAAGTCAATGAAATTAACTACGATACACCTGAAAACTCTCGTAATAAAATCCTTTTTGAAAACTTAACACCTTTATTCCCAACTGAACAACTTGTGATGGAACTCGGTAACGGTACAACTGAAGACCTTACTGCTCGTATGGTGGATTTAATTGCTCCAATTGGTAAAGGACAACGTTCAATCGTGGTTGCACCACCAAAAGCGGGTAAAACCATGCTATTACAAAGTATTGCTCAATCGATTACCCGTAATAATCCCGAAGTATATTTAATTGTATTATTAATTGATGAACGTCCAGAAGAAGTGACTGAAATGGAACGTACTGTGCGTGGTGAAGTGGTTGCATCAACATTCGATGAAGCCCCAGCTCGTCATGTACAAGTTGCAGAAATGGTGATTGAAAAAGCCAAGCGTTTAGTTGAACACAAAAAAGACGTGGTAATTTTGCTTGATAGTATTACTCGTTTGGCTCGTGCTTATAATACCGTTATTCCATCATCAGGGAAAGTTTTAACAGGTGGTGTTGATGCTCATGCATTAGAACGTCCAAAACGCTTTTTTGGTGCAGCTCGTAATATTGAAGAAGGTGGTTCATTGACTATTATTTCAACTGCTTTGATTGAAACGGGTAGTAAAATGGATGAAGTCATCTATGAAGAATTTAAAGGTACAGGTAACCAAGAAATTACCCTTGACCGCCGTATTGCAGAAAAACGTGTATTCCCTGCTATCAATATCAAAAAATCAGGTACTCGCCGTGAAGAACGTTTGATGGACGAAGAAAATTTACGCAAAGTTTGGGTTTTACGCAAATTATTACATTCACATGATGAATTGCCAGCGATTGAATATTTACTTAATCGCATGAAAGAAACCAAGACGAATGATGAATTTTTTGATTTGATGAAACGTAAGCAAAATCAAGCTACTTAAATTTAGAATAAAAAATGGGCGGATAATAATTATTCGCCTATTTTTTATCAGTGAATTCATAGTCTCTTTATTTTGATTAATGGAATATATTTTATTATAATATAGCGATAACTAATGAAGTTTAGACCTTTATTTTTACACTCTTTAAAAACTTATTTAAAATCAATATTTTAATATTAGGTTAAAAATAATTGGTATTTGGGTTCAAAATACTGATTAAACCTTGATTTTACTGATAATTTTCAGTAAAATCTCTAGTTATACACCGTATAGGTGGCTTAGAAAGTGCATACGTTGAAGAGAATTGTCCAAAGTTGGTTATACACCGTATAGGTGGCTTAGAAAGTATGTATCATCTTTGAAATAAAAACCTTTGCCGTTATACACCGTATAGGTGGCTTAGAAAATAGATGAACGAACTGCTTCTACTGCTTGATTGTTATACACCGTATAGGTGGCTTAGAAAAAGAAGATTTATCGATTAATCTTAAACAGTTAGTTATACACCGTATAGGTGGCTTAGAAATCTAGTGGGGGCGGTTCTAGCGGTGGTGGTAAGTTATACACCGTATAGGTGGCTTAGAAAGCAAATAGTACATTTAGACATGATTAACCCTGGTTATACACCGTATAGGTGGCTTAGAAAATTGAAAGCCGAATGACCTTGCTTTCTACCCAGTTATACACCGTATAGGTGGCTTAGAAAGATACGCTACAAGATTTAGCACCGATTAATCCGTTATACACCGTATAGGTGGCTTAGAAAGTGCTGCGATTAATTTTTATAACAAGCATAATGTTATACACCGTATAGGTGGCTTAGAAAAACTTTTTTAAGCCCATTGTAAATAGATGTTGGTTATACACCGTATAGGTGGCTTAGAAAGGTAAAAGTTGCGTTTTCTCCGAGGTTTTTTTTGTTATACACCGTATAGGTGGCTTAGAAAAGCGTTATCAGTGTCAGGCATAGAAGATAAAGGTTATACACCGTATAGGTGGCTTAGAAATTGATAACGATTACCATCAATCGGTTTTTTCAAGTTATACACCGCATAGGTGGCTTAGAAAATTGTTCAACATAATGCGAGTAACGACAGCACCGTTATACACCGCATAGGTGGCTTAGAAAAAGCGTGGAAACTGTGTAATACCGTAAATGTCGTTATACACCGCATAGGTGGCTTAGAAAAATAAATAAACCTGTCCAAAAACCATAAGAATGTTATACACCGCATAGGTGGCTTAGAAACAACAGCATATCAATAGCCATTGTTACAGCTCCGTTATACACCGCATAGGTGGCTTAGAAAAATTATTATTACCAAAACCAAAAGCACGCAATGTTATACACCGCATAGGTGGCTTAGAAATGCATATCTAAGAGATAAACGCAAACAGGGCGGTTATACACCGCATAGGTGGCTTAGAAAATAAGCATATCAATAAAAGTCTTTTTTGCATCGTTATACACCGCATAGGTGGCTTAGAAAAGCAATTTTAAAAGCAGTTAGTCAGTGTATGGGTTATACACCGCATAGGTGGCTTAGAAATTTAAAGTTTTTAAAAATGTTTCGATAGCGTCGTTATACACCGCATAGGTGGCTTAGAAATAAAGGTGTATTTATATTTGCTAGTATTGCGAGTTATACACCGCATAGGTGGCTTAGAAATGTAAGATTTTGGCAATAGAACAGTTTAAAAGGTTATACACCGCATAGGTGGCTTAGAAATAACTCTACTTCAAAATAGCTAAAATCCTGTTGTTATACACCGCATAGGTGGCTTAGAAAACTGCCCGGCGTTCCTGTGATTAAGTGTAGCATGTTATACACCGCATAGGTGGCTTAGAAAGTTAGTAAAGGTAATTGAAATTGACACAACAAGTTATACACCGCATAGGTGGCTTAGAAAAAATTGGGCTAATGAAATCACACTCAAAAACAGTTATACACCGCATAGGTGGCTTAGAAAAGTATATGATGTAGAAGCATCAGCAGGTTATGGTTATACACCGCATAGGTGGCTTAGAAAGTATTATGATGATACTTGTGATATTCGCAGTCGTTATACACCGTATAGGTGGCTTAGAAAATCCATAATCAACGCTATTTAAAGCTAAATTTTGTTATACACCGTATAGGTGGCTTAGAAAATTTTCACTACACAGTATTTATTGTAGGGTTTGTTATACACCGTATAGGTGGCTTAGAAATGATGATGAAATTACAAACATTGTCAGTAACTGTTATACACCGTATAGGTGGCTTAGAAATTTCTTCATTAAAACAAGTGATGAATATGTGCGTTATACACCGTATAGGTGGCTTAGAAACATCAAGTAAGCCCAAATTATACCATATTAAAGTTATACACCGTATAGGTGGCTTAGAAAGCCAACCGTTACTAGCCCAAGTCCTGCCCCTGTGTTATACACCGCATAGGTGGCTTAGAAAATTTGAAGTGGAAGTTGCATAACTTCTGAATAGTTATACACCGCATAGGTGGCTTAGAAAAAAACAAAATCGCAAATGCTATTGTTACCACAGTTATACACCGCATAGGTGGCTTAGAAATGAACCTGTAGAACCATTTGGGCGTTATACACCGCATAGGTGGCTTAGAAAATTTGCACCTTGCATTTCATTGAAATACTGATGTTATACACCGCATAGGTGGCTTAAAACGCTACTATGGGCAGGGCAAGACCCTATTTATGTTACATCGTATAGGTGGCTTAGAAAATTGTTTAGGGCTTCTGGAGGATTTTGCTCACGTTATACACCGTATAGGTGGCTTAGAAAATTAATCACACGCCAGTTAATAATGCTTTGTGGTTATACACCGTATAGGTGGCTTAGAAATTTTAAATATGTACGAACATCTTTTTTAGCCAGTTATACACCGTATAGGTGGCTTAGAAATAAAATACACAACATCGCAATACTTGCAAATATGTTATACACCGCATAGGTGGCTTAGAAACATTAAGTCTTGTACTGTGACTGATTAAATCATCTTTAAATTGTAAGAAACTCAATTTTATAATTTATTGATTAACATAATTTTTTTAAATCATAAGTATTAAATATCATTTATGCTTTCTATAAAAAAGCAGATAAAATTCAATATCTTATCTGCTTTTATTCCTTTATGATTTTAACGTAACGCTAAAATAAACGCAGGCAACCAAATCGCTGTAACTACACCATTAATCGCCATACCAAACGCAGCATAACGCCCCGCCACTGCCCCACGTTGCCATGCTTGTGCTGTACCAATCGCATGAGCAGCTAATCCTAAAGCCAAACCTGAAGCACGCTCATCATTAATATGACGTAAAATCACACTCGAAAAAGCTGAACCAATCAAACCCGATACAATCACAATCAACACCGCCACATCAACAGGTGCATGAATTAATGTTGCAATATTAATCGCTAATGGACTAGTTACCGCTCGTGAAGCAAATGCCAAAAAGACAGGCTCACTCAAATGCATTAAATAAGCCAATCCCATTGGAATTGCCACACCTGTCGTAGTTGCAAATGCGACAATAATTGCTAATTGCTTTTTTGGTAAATCATCATATTTCATACTCGCCAAAGGAATGGCTAAAGCAACCGTTACATAACCCAATAAACGTGCAAAAGTCGCATCAGTATGCTGTTTATAAACTTGATAATCAAATTGGAATATTGTTAAAAAGATAATCACAATCACCATCGCAATGACCAATACAGGCACCTGCGGAAAACGGCGATTAATCGGTTTTGCCAACAAATAAGCAATAATGGTGATCGCAAAAGCAAAAATAATTGAAAACATCACGCACTCCTACAACCATTTTTTCGCAATTTTGGCATAAACCCAAAGCGGAATTAGCGTACTGACAAATAAAATTATTACAAAACGAATTAGTTCATCACCTAATTGTAAAATCGCAAAACATGACCCTGCTGCAATTGGTACAAATGCAAAACCGCTTTCTTTCATCACTTTATTTGTGGTATCAATTAAACGTGCAGGAATTTGGCTCACTTGACGCACCACACTCAATGTAATCAATAATAAAATCAACCCCAATAAATTTCCCAATTCTGGGTGATTAAATTGACTACAAATCCACACACTCACTTCTCGATACACAATAATTAATGCTAATGTACCTAACCAAGCAGGATAATCAATATTTTTTAACATTCACTCACTCCTTTATTGTTCAAACTCTTCTAACACTGGTTTAAAATCCTTTGCTCGCTCGCCCAATACATCATCAAGCGAAATATGATGTTGTAAAATAGTCTGTACCAAAATATTTGGAGCTAAATTCACTTGTAAATGCAATCGCCCATGTTCATCATAATATTGTTGTTGCACTACACCTAATTCAAATAAACGATGTTGCAACCGAGCATGTTGATAATCCAAACTTAAATCAAATAATTGACTTTTGCCAGCTAAATATTCTTGTACCACTTGAAATAATTCATCAATGCCCTGCCCTGTATGTGCTGAAACATATACTCGCTCAGGCAATTGACTATCCGCATGATAATGCACTCGCACAGGTTCACCTGTCATATCAATTTTATTATACACACGAATAATCGGAACATCAGCTCCTATATCTTGCAGTACTTGTTCAACAGTCTCTATTTGCTCCAACATTTCATCACTACTGCTATCAATCACATGCAATAATAAACTCGATTGTACCGTTTCTTCAAGCGTGGCTTTAAAAGAATCCACTAAACTATGTGATAATTGACTAACAAAACCTACCGTATCTGCCAAAACCACCGAACCAATGCCTGCCCAATCCATACGGCGTAATGTCGGGTCTAAAGTAGCAAATAATTGATTTTCAGCATAAACATTACTATTTGCTAAACGATTAAATAAAGTTGATTTCCCTGCATTGGTATAGCCGACCAAAGAAACTGTTGGAATGGTATTTTTTTGTCGTGCCATACGTCCTTGTTGGCGTGTTTGCTGTACTTTTTTAAGCTTTTCTTTTAGCTGTTGCAGGCGAATACGCAATAAACGTCTATCAGTTTCTAATTGTGTTTCCCCTGGTCCACGCAAGCCAATACCACCCTTTTGGCTCGATAAATGCGTATAGCCACGTACCAAACGTGCAGAAATATATTCTAATTGTGCAACTTCAACTTGTAATTGTCCTTCATAAGTTCTGGCACGCAACGCAAAAATATCTAAAATCAAGCGAGTACGGTCAAGCACACGGCATTGAAAGGCTTGTTCTAAGTTACGTTCTTGGGCGGGTGTTAAAGTTTGTTCAAAAATAACAAGGTCAATATCATGTTGCTGTACTAAATCTGTAATTTCTTCTACTTTACCAGAACCGATAAAATATTTCGCTTCAGCTTTATGACGATGAATTTGTAAATGCTGAACCACTTCCGCCCCTGCCGAAATAGCAAGCAGATAAAATTCATCAACATTACATTTTGTAAAATGGTCGATATGTACACTTACCAATAAGGTCTTGTTATCATTCATCATATTAGCATTTTATCAAATGGGAAAATGTAATCAATCTTAACATGAATAACGATCAAAAATCTATTCAACTTAAGTCCATTGTTTGATGATTTTATAACATATTGATAATATTCACATCATTGTAAATGATAGACATAATATCAGTGTTACGATCATTAAAATTCATCCATTATCACCAAGAAAATAATTCTACAATCTCAATAAAATACTTGGCTAAAATTTGTTTTATTGAGTATAATATCGAACGCTAAATTGACCACTATCGATAGGATTATTCTAAATATGAATTATTCATATTTACCCATACTCAAACTCAGCATACTTTGTATGAGTTTATGTTTAACTGCTTGTTTTTCTGATAAAAAACGAGTAGATGAAGCTTTACCTATCACTTCTGCTGTGGCAGCAGAGCCTGAAGCAAAACCAATATGGAAACCCAATGTCAGCCAACAATTTAATGGTCAAAGTGAAATTGAACAACGTCTTGCCATTGCCTTACCTGAAATTCCTTATAGTTTAGATGGACTAAGTGAATTTGCACAAAAAGTAAATACGCAACTTTGGCAAAATGATGAAACATATGACAATTTAACTACAGAGCAGATTATTAAAATTCAAGCCCTACTAAATTGGCATCATCATAAAGTAGGTGCTGTTGATGGTAAATTTAATGCCAATACCGTCAAAGCCATGAATGTGTTTCAATACAAACATAATTTACCTTTAACCCAAACAATGAACGAAGCCACATGGCAGGCTCTTACCCAAGATAAAGCATTATTAGAACGCCCTGTATTAGTGAAATATACTTTAACCAAAGAAGATGTTGATTTATTTAAATATCCTGAACGTACACGTTATAAAAAAGCAGCCGAAGCAATTGCTGAACGTTTTCAAATGAGTCGTCAATTATTAACTCAACTTAACCCTAACACACCTTTACAAGCAGGCAATAGCATTATTGTTTATAACCCTGCTCAACCTAATATGCAGGCAGTAACACGTGTCATTGCAGATAAAAAACGTAATATTTTATTTGCTTATAATGAACATGATGAATTAGTAGCAAGCTACCCTACCACAGTAGGTGGACGTAATTCACCATCACCAACAGGTAAACATCGTGTAGTTAATCGCCATATAGACCCAAGCTATAATAAAGATTTTAAAAATAAAGCCAGCTCTATACCAGGAGGTCCAAACAATCCTGTTGGGCGTGTATGGATGGGTTTAAGTAAAAAAAGTTTTGGTATTCATGGTTCGCCTGAACCTGAAATGATTAGTCATCAAAAATCAGCAGGTTGTGTACGCTTAACCAACTGGGATGCTTTATCACTGTTTGGTACAATACAACATGGTGCAGAAGTTGAGTTTGTGGAAAAAGACTATATGATGTCGAAACAAGAGCAACAACGTTCGCTGTTAATCACTCAAGAGCAACAGAAATTAGAACAGTTAAAACAACAAATTGAACAGACATCAGCTTCTAATTAAGGTCAATAACTATGTGGAATAGACGTGAGATGAGAAATAAAGATGATTATTATAAACCTTTACTTGACCGTCCACGTCATCAAGCTGAATTGAGTAGGCCAACACAAATTAAAGTCTTAATTGTTTTTACTTTATTGATTTTTGGTGGATTATTTTGGTCTTTTTATCATTATCAGCAAAATATTGTGGAAAAAGTAGAACTAAAATCTGAAAGACTCGACATTTATTATGCTTATCGTAAAAATAAATTAATGATGATTAATTATGCAGATATTGATAAAATTAATTTAAAATGTAATAAAATGAATTGCGGATTAACCTTCTATTTAAAAAATGGTAAGAAACAAGATGTTGATTTATCTCAAAAATCAGAGCAAGTAAAAGCATTAAGAGATGATATTCAACAAGCAATGAAAAATCATTCCCCTAAATAAATCAACGATAGAATCATCGGAACTGTACATAAAATCAACATAATGGCTGAACATTGATATAAACGTTTGGCATTAACACCTAACAAACCATTACTCAGTAATGCTCGCCCAAAAAACATCCAAAATAATGCACTGGGTAACATGACTAATAATAAAATAATCATCATTTCAAAAAAGTTTTGGCTACTATCCCATGTATGTTGTGGCAATATGCCAACGGTTAATAAAATCGCTTTCGGATTACGTAAAGTTACATAAAACATATCCGCCGATGACAATTCTTTTTTAGGCGATACATGACGATGTAAATCACTATATTTCCATAATCGTATGGCTAACCACAACACATAAATTAAACTTAAACTATGCAAAATCAGCACTAAATCAGACCAATAAGGACGCATAATATGCACAAATAAAGCACATAGACTGATTGCATACAAGTAACCTAAATATTCAGCAGGAAAATATTTAAATGCACTTAAAATATTTTTTTGATAGGCACGATAAGCAAAAATCGCGTTACTTGGACCTGGTATCAGAAATAATGTGAATAATGTTAGGATTAAAAAATAATTTAAGTTCATGTAGCGTCCACAATATTGTAGCTATCTTTATTTGATAGAAAATGTTAGGAACTAGCAACCATCATTAAAATAGAATTCTATCTAATTGTATCATATAATAATTTATCCATTCTGACAAATCATTATCCCATCAAACGCCTAAATTTATGGCATATTACATAGCATTTACATATCATTTTTCATATAATATTAATTATCCTAAAGCAAACATGACATTATATTTCTATACAAAACAACTATTTGTATATTAGCTATTCGCCAACGAATATGTCTACCGTTTGATTTTATCATCAAATGTATTATATTTCACCTAAAAGAGTAAGGTAACTTATGAAAATTTTAAATATCGCAATGCTCGGTATGATTGCGTTATCAACAGCAAGTGTACACGCTACCCCAGTATGGCAAGATTTTAGTATCTCTGGTTTATATGGTACCAATTATGAATTAGTTGCAGACCCATCTGGCAAACAAACGACTATTACTTTCGAATATGCTGCTAAAATCAAATATGCAGATTTTTTTGCATTTGCTGACCGTACGGAAAGTAATAGCGTTAAATCAACTTATGCCGAAGTTTCACCACGTTTAAGTTTAAAAGAAACGACAGGTTTAAACTTTGGCAATGGATTGGTCAAAGACATTTTAGTGAGTACCACTTGGGAAGCTGGAGATGGTTTCAATAATTATCTTTATGGGGTTGGTGTTGATTTAAATATTCCAAAATTTCAATATGCAAGCCTGAATTTCTATCGTGCAAACAATGAAAATGTACAAGATGACTGGCAAGTTACTGCAACGTATGGCGTACCATTTAAATTAGGTAATGAAGATTTCTTATTTGATGGTTTCCTAGATTGGAGCACAAAAGAAGACGATCATGCTGCTGAAACCAACTGGACCAATCAGTTAAAATGGAATGCTGGTAAACATATCTCGCCTAATACACGTTTATATATTGGACTTGAGCATTCATTATGGCAAAATAAATATGGCGTAAATAATGCCGATGAAAACAATGTCAGTGCTTTAATAAAATATCACTTTTAACATTAACATCATCATATAAAATATAAGGTGTAAAACAAGCATTTACGCCTTATATCATTTATTGCTTACTATAAAATATGTTAGAATAAGCTATCATAAATAAATAGAGAGTTTTATTGTGGAAATCAATCCTTTTGTATTACGTTTAAAAGATTTAAATGAGCGTGGTGTAACCTTACGGGGGTATCTTTGACTACGATAGCAAGAAAGAACGTTTAGAAGAAGTCTTGCGAGAGTTGGAAGACCCAAGTATTTGGAATGACCAACAACGTGCTCAAGCGATTGCAAAAGAAAAAGGGGCATTGGAAAATAGTATTGGTGTACTTGACCAACTCACTGAACAATTAGCCGATGCTCAAGCAATGTTAGATTTAGCCGTTGAAGCTGATGATGAAACTTTACTTGACGATGTTACTGCTGAACTTGATGTAGCAGAAGAAAAATTAGCTAAACTTGAATTTCAGCGTATGTTTAGCAATCCAATGGATCCAAATCCGTGTTTCTTAGACATTCAAGCAGGTTCTGGCGGTACGGAAGCACAAGATTGGGCATCGATGTTGTTGCGTATGTATTTACGTTGGATTGAGCGTCATGGCTTTAAAGGTGAGTTATTAGAAGTCTCTGATGGTGATGTAGCAGGTATTAAATCAGCAACCATTCGTGTTGATGGAGAATTTGCCTATGGTTGGTTGCGTACTGAAACTGGCGTACATCGTTTGGTACGTAAATCGCCTTTTGATAGTAATAATAACCGTCATACTTCATTCTCTGCGGTATTTGTTTCTCCTGAGATTGATGATAATATCGAAATTGAAATCAATCCAGCTGATGTACGCACGGATACTTATCGTGCCTCTGGTGCAGGTGGTCAGCATATTAACAAAACCGATTCGGCAGTACGCTTAACGCATATACCAACAGGCATTGTGGTGGCGTGTCAAAATGAGCGTTCACAACACGCCAACCGAGACCGTGCGTGGAAAATGTTACGTGCAAAATTGTATGACTTAGAAATGCAAAAACGTAATGAAGCCGCTCAAGCCTTAGAAGATAGTAAATCTGATATTGGTTGGGGTAGTCAAATTCGTTCATATGTGCTTGATGACTCTCGCATTAAAGATTTGCGTACAGGTGTGGAAAATTCCAATACCAAAGCTGTGCTTGATGGCGATTTAGATAAGTTTATTGAAGCGAGTTTAAAACAAGGTTTATAAATACAACGTCATTCTTAACTCATCATAAGTTATTGATTTTATGTAGGGGCGAATGATTATTCGCCCGTACAAAATTAAATATTTTAAATCATATCAATGTACTATGCTTTTAAGTTGAGAATGAAGTAATAACACATTATGAGTATGACGATGAAAAAATTCTTAATGACAGGTGTAATGGCAATCGCCATGACAGGTTGTGCAACCATTAACATTCCTGAAATGCCTGATTTATCAAAATTACCACAATTACCAGAAATACCAACTGTAACTGTGAATATGGAGCAAAATATGCAACGTAACGTAACATTTGATAGTGCTTATGATTTTGCCACAACCAAGAGTAAAATTGTTGAAGCCTTAAAATCAAAAGGTATGACTATTTTTGCAGAAATTGACCATCAACAAGCAGCTACAAATGCTGGTTTAACCATGCAACCTGCCACAGTCATTATTTTTGGTACACCTAAAGCAGGTACACCATTGATGATTAAAGACCCAAATTTTGCCTTACAACTGCCACTTAAAGTGTTAGTAACTGAAGTAAATGGTAAAACCCAAGTGGTGATTAACAAAACTGAAAGTTTAATTGCTGGTAGTAAAATTCAATATAGCGATGTTGAAAATACACTGGCTAAAGCTGAATTAGTGATTCAAGCAACGATTAAATAAATTTATTATACTTCGGTTATTATAAATTATTGATTTTAATAAGGACGATTTTTTTCGTCCTTGTTTATATTTTAATATTCACTTTTTCTTGCTCGCAAATAAAACAATTTTATTGCCACTATAATGAATATCATTCACAAGAATTTGACAAGCAACACCAAATAAATACCAAGCTGAACCTATTTTAATCGTGATTTTATATCCCCTAACAAAATACTCATGACTCATTCCTAGCTTAAAATCATCATGAATATTATATCTTTCTTGATGAACAATTTTATTATCAATGCAAATTTCTTCATAGGTATCTCCTGAAAAATTCCAAGCATTTTTAACTACAATTTCAATACCTTGATAATTTGTTTGCCAAATCTTTTCTTGCATCAAAATAACCTTACAAAATAAGCTTTAGATATTTTAACATACATCTCAAATTATTATCTAAAAATGCTGATAGATTTATGTTTCATCTCATTTGTAGAGTTATCCAACTAAAAATCTAAAAATTTTTCTTGTTTCTTAGACAATCTTATTTTAATATTTAACTTTCATATTTTAATAGAACTGTATTATGACTGCAAAACAAATCCAACAGCAAGCTTTGGCAATCATTGAACGTATGGGTTTAACCCATGAACAAGCCTTAGCTATTTTTTATCGTCAAATTGTAGAACTTAACACTTTCCCTTTTAAAATTGATGAACAAGAAAAAGCCCAATTTGTATTTCAAAGTCAAGCCAATCGTGCATGGCAACATTATCAACAATCTGGATTACATGCTACTCACGCTGATATTGAATTATGGGCTGAACGTTTATATAGTACATCAGAGCGGGTATTAACATGTCGCAAATAATTTATAGTCAAACTGCGGTCGAACATTTACAGTATATCGCTGAACAATGGCGTAAAGACCCACAAATTGGTAAACACGCTATTCAATTAATTTTACAACACATTAATCGTTTAGATTTGGTTCGTCCTATGCGTGGACAAAAAGAAAATCAAGATTTTCAAGTATTAAACATTAAAATCGGCTCTAATGGTTTTGTAGTTAATTATCGTCAATATGAACATCAAATCATTATTTTAGCAATAAAAAGCTATCAAGATGCGGGTATGCTTGATTAATCTACCATATCATAAAACTTAATCATCAATAGGGGGAATATATGACACAAATGAATTGGGCAACATTAATGTCTACCACTCGTTTTCAAGTCGATAGTGATGGGCAAGTGCAAATCATACCGCCTAAAACTGTCATTGACCCTTATCGTACTGCATTTCATATTGATTATGACCGTTTAGTATTTTCTCATGCCTTTCGCCGTTTAGGACGTAAAACCCAAGTACATCCTCTTGCTAAAAATGACCATACGCATAACCGCCTTACTCATAGTGTGGAAGTCGCTAGTGTTGGACGTAGTTTAGGACGTAAAGTCGCAGCTATGTTAGCCATGCAACAGCGTTTGCCTGAATCCGTGAGTATTGATGATATGGGAATGTGTGTACAAGTCGCTTGTTTAGCACATGATTTGGGCAATCCACCTTTTGGGCATACAGGCGAAGATGCTTTACGTCAATGGTTTCGTCATCCACAACATGCACATTATTTACAACCATTAAGCCAAGAACAACGCTTAGATATTCAAAGCTATGAAGGTAATGCTCACAGTCTCAGACAAATCGCCAGTTTAGAAATGTACAATCAGCAAGGTGGTATGCGTTTGACTGCTGCTTCTATTGGTAGCTTATTAAAATACCCATGGACTAGTCAGCACCCTAAATATGGTCAAAGTAAGTTTAATATTTATCAAACTGAATTAGTTTATATTGAACAAATTGCTAATCATTTAGGTTTGGTACGTAAAGACCAATATTGTTGGGCAAGACATCCTTTATCTTATTTAATGGAAGCTGCTGATGATATTTGCTATGCTCTCATGGATTTAGAAGATGCGATTGACCTTGATTTATTAGACTATGAAACTGTTACTCAAGTGTTACAACCACTCGCAACACTTGAAAAACGCCATCAAGTTTATCATCCACGTGAAAAAATTGCCATGATGCGTGGAATTGCAATCGGTCAAGCGATTGAACATATTGCGGAAGTCTTTATGCGTCATGAACAACAGTTGCTCAATGGAGAGTTTTCAGACAAGGCAGACTTACTCAGTTATACCGATGACTATGTACAACAAACACTAGAAAATGCAAAACAATTAGCTCGTGATCAGATTTTTAATCATCGTAGTAAATTGATGCATGGTTTAGCTGCTTTTAAATGTTTAGCGACTATTTTAGATTTACTCATTCCATCTGTTTATCAGCAAGTAACCACAGGTCAGTTGAATGTCGAACAGCAACACGCATTAAAACTACTTGAGCCAATTAAAATTCAGCATAATGATGATTTATATCAA
Organism: Moraxella sp. ZY210820; assembly: GCF_030674635.1. Classification (NCBI taxonomy): domain Bacteria; kingdom Pseudomonadati; phylum Pseudomonadota; class Gammaproteobacteria; order Moraxellales; family Moraxellaceae; genus Nasibacterium; species Nasibacterium caprae. The sequence goes on from NZ_CP089978.1 coordinate 1,708,699, forward strand.
TCTTATATGGTTGTTTTAGATTATATTGGCGGTATGACAGATAATTATGCAGCTCAAATGGCTCGTGAATTATCTGGATTGAATATGCTATAAAAGACACATAAAATGTGTTAAACTTAATCACAATTTTCCTATTTTTGTAAAACAATTAGGTTTCCTACATGACCACATTATCAGCAGAAATTTTAAGCCAGCTTAGTGCTATTGTTGGCACAGAGCGTGTAAAAACCGACTCAGACAGTTTAACCCATTGGGGCAAAGATTATACTAAACATTTTGACCCTAATCCAAGTGCAATTGTCTTTCCAAGCACGACTGAACAAGTTCAAGCCATTATCAAATTAGCCAATGAACATCATATCGTCATTACTCCATCAGGTGGACGTACAGGGTTATCCGCAGGTGCTGTGGCAAGTAATGGTGAAATTGTCATCAGCATGGATAAAATGAACCAAATTTTAGAATTCTTCCCTGCTGACCGTATGGTACGTGTACAAGCAGGCGTAATTACGGAACAATTACAAGATTATGCTGAAGAACAAGGAATGTATTACCCTGTTGATTTTGCTTCAGCAGGTTCAAGCCAAATTGGTGGTAATATTGGTACCAATGCCGGTGGAATCAAAGTCATTAAATATGGTATGACACGTAATTGGATTTTAGGTTTAACGGTTGTTACAGGTAAAGGTGATATTCTGCATTTAAATAAAGGTATGATTAAAAATGCAACAGGATATGCCCTACAACATCTGTTTATTGGCGGCGAAGGTACGCTTGGTATCGTAACTGAAGCAGAAATTAAACTTGAACGCCAACCACAAGATTTACAAGTAATGGTACTAGGGGTACCTGATTTTGCAGCGGTTATGCCGATTTTACATGCATTCCAAAGTAAAATTGATTTAACTGCATTTGAATTTTTCAGCGAATTAGCCGTACAAAAAGTTTTAGCACATGGTCATGTGCAACGTCCATTTGAAACTGAATGTCCATTTTATGTATTGCTAGAATTTGAAGCACCATATGAACCGATTATGGATAAAGCGATGGAAATTTTTGAGCATTGTATGGAACAAGGTTGGATTGTTGATGGTGTAATGAGTCAAAATCTTGAACAAGTACATAGTTTATGGCGTTTACGTGAAGATATTTCTGAATCCATCGCTCCTTTTATTCCATATAAAAATGATATTTCAGTATTGATTACTCATGTACCAGCATTCATCGAAGAAATTGATAAGATTGTAACTGAAAATTATCCTGATTTTGAAATTTGCTGGTTTGGTCATATCGGCGATGGTAATTTACATCTTAATATTTTAAAACCTACTGATTTAAGTAAAGATGAGTTTTTTGCTAAATGCCAAGTCGTCAATCAATATGTATTTGATACAGTAAAGAAATATAATGGTTCTATTTCTGCAGAACACGGCGTTGGTATGACAAAAAAACCTTATTTAGACTATACTCGTTCAGCTGAAGAAATCGAATATATGAAAGCCCTAAAAGCTGTTTTTGACCCAAATGGAATTATGAATAAAGGCAAATTATTTGATTAATAGTAAAAACTCCTATCATCATGATAGGAGTTTTTTAATAATTTGAATTGCCAAATCAAGCACAACACTATATCAAAAAAGAAAGTATTTATATCTTTAGGCAACATAACTATATGTAATATAATAGTTTATTTAAATATTTACCAATAATTTTTTTTACTATACTCAAAATCATCATTAAATTTAAAACAATCTTAAAAATCATTATCTCTTAAAAAATGACATAGGTCATCAACATTACAGATATTCAGCATAATACCAACAAGCTTTTGTTTCTTTTAGTAACAACTATTCTAATTTAACCTAAAACATTAGATAATAGTCGATTAATTTTCTTCTTTGAATATTTGAATAGGTCTAAATGAAACATTTTCGTTTTTCAATTTTATTTACCATCATTTGTTTGATGCTTTCTGCTTATTGGGGCTATACACATGGACCTAATGCAGGTATAGCTACCATGATGAAAGCTCTTGCTATTACTGCGATTTTAGCGGTGATGGAAATTTCCCTATCTTTTGATAATGCGGTGGTTAATGCTTCTGTATTGCGTAATTGGGACGAATTTTGGAAAAAAATCTTTCTCACAGTGGGAATTTTAATTGCTGTATTTGGTATGCGTTTGGTATTCCCTGTTGTAATCGTTGCTGTAACCGCAGAAATGGGCATGATGGAAGTGGTCAATATGGCACTCAAAGAACCCGAAGAATATTCGAAACGCTTAATGGCACATCATGCTGAAATTGCTGCTTTTGGTGGTATTTTCCTATTAATGGTATTTTTAAACTTCTTTTTTGATGATAGTAAAGATACCCATTGGTTTAAATGGTTGGAAACACGTTTAGCCAGTTTAGGTAATATCCCTGCGATGTCAGTTTTTTTAGCTTTAGCTGTTTTATTAGGTATGGCAAGTGCTATCGATGAACAACAACGTCTCGTGGTGGTTATGGCGGGTATTTGGGGAATTGTCATTTATATCGGTGTACAAGTAATTGCTCATCTACTTGGTGGTGAACCTGAAATCGATGAAAATGGTAACGCTATTAGCGGTGCAAGTGGCGGTGTTGTAAAAGCAGGTCTTGGTGGTTTCTTATACTTAGAAGTACTTGATGCGTCATTCAGTTTTGATGGTGTTGTTGGTGCATTTGCAATTAGTAGTGATGTTGTTATTATCATGCTTGGTTTAGCAATTGGTGCAATTTTTGTCCGTTCAATGACCATTTATCTTGTGGAAAAAGGTACACTCGATGCTTATATTTACCTTGAACACGGGGCTCACTATGCAATTGGTGCTTTGGCAATTATCATGATTATCGGTGCTACAGGTATGCATATTCCTGAAGTGATTACGGGTTTGATTGGTGTTGCGTTTATTGTATGGGCTGTTTTTGCTTCTATTGCTTATCGTAAAAAAATCACCCATCTCAACTAAAGTGTTGTATAAAAAAATTCCTTTCACTACACATGAAAGGAATTTTTTATGTCCTATTTATTTTATTTCTGGTAACTTTTCCGTCAAAGTAACTACACCATTGTTATCGGTATCCCAGAATGCAAAATAATGTTTTGAGAATAAAACCACATCTTGTGGACTAATTTTTCCATTATGATCTGTATCGATTGCTTTAAAACGTTGTACTGTAAAATCGCTTAATTTTTGTTTTGTTTTTTCCATCATTTCATCAGCACGTTGTAAAAATTCAGTTTCATATTCAGTTGAATCAATCAGCCCATCTTGATTACTATCTGTACGGCTAAATTGCTGTTCACGCATTTTTAAATAATCTGCCAAACTCACACGTTTTTGCCCATTTTCAGTATAAAGTGCCATAAATCCTTGTGCATTATGCGTGGTTGGCATTGCCAATAATGGTTTTAAACGATATTTCAATGAAGCACTATCTTTTTGTTGTGCTTCAACTTCAATGGTTTCTTTACTATCTTTGCTATCCATATAACCGTCTTTATTACTATCATAACGAACAAATGATTTTAAACCAACTGCTTGAAATTCATGCAAATCAATGCGTTCATCTTTATTGGCATCTATCGATTTAAAACGCACTTGTGTTTGTTTAATTTGCATTTCACGAAATTTAGCCAATTCTGCTGATGATTTTGCATTATGACGTGTAACAAATTCTTGCTGTGTTAAACTTTTCTTTTTAGCGAAAATTTCTTTAATGTGTTGTTGGATTTGTTGCTCAAAAGTCTTTTGGCTTAATTCCTGTGCCTGTTCTCCACCAAATTTAAGTACAAAACGCAAACGAGCATCTTCCACAGATTCTTCAATTGGCGACAAATAAACAGGATTAGCCATCGCAGATGTACTCAACATTAAACCTACAATACACACATTTAAAATACGCATGAAAATGCTCCATTAATAATAAGACTTATTCTTATTATAAATAAAAAATTACAATTAGCAAGACATCATTGTTTATTTTTAAAATTAATTTATACTTTTTTTTAATCAATATAACATTTAAATATATAATATTAGTTTAATATCAATCACTTATTATTTATTTAAAACTTAATAACATAAATTATAATTATTATTAACTATTGTAAATGATAATTTTTATTATTATAATGCAGTTACACAATATTACTTTTAACTGAATAATGGTATATCATATGCAAAATCTACTAAGCTACTTCAATAAAAAACAACTCAGTTTGTGTATCACCTGTTTAATGTCTGCGTTTCCAATATGGGCAGATACTGAACCAACAACTGTTCAAGCATTACCAACAATTGTTATTAACGCTAAAGCGGAAGCAAATAGTGATACACAAAAATTAGTAACTAATAACCAAGACCTAGTTCGTTATAGTACAGATATGGGAACCAGTGAATTAGGGCGTTTTGGTAGTCAAGGTTTTAATATTCGTGGTGTTGATGGCAACCGTGTAGAAATGACTGTTGATGGTATTGCACAGGCTGATTCTGAAACTATTTCTGTGGTACAAAATTATAGCTACTATAACCGTTCTAGAATTAATGTTGATAATGAAATGATGAGCCAAGTGAATATTCAAAAAGGCAGTTCAGCCAATGCTTTGGGTGGTTCAGTCCATTATCAAACCAAAAATATAGATGATATTCTGCTTGATAATCGTAAAATTGGTGCTTATTTCAAAAATACTTACAATGGTAGTAGTAAAGAATGGATTAATACTGCAGGTACTGCTGTAGATAGCCAATATGTTGATGCACTTGCCTTATACAGTTATCGTAAAGGTCATGAAACACAAATCCATAGCAAAGATAATGGTATTAAAATGGGACAAGAGCGTTCACTCCCTAATCCTTATCAATCAAAACAATATAGTTATTTAGCAAAATTAGGCTTTAAATGGGATAATGAGCAACATCGTATCGAACTCAAAGCTGATAAACAAAACAATAAAAATGAAGGACAAGAACTTAGTTATTCTTCAGCAACTTTCCGAGAATTTAATGATAAACAAGAACGTCAAAGCTACGGTGTATTTTATCAATATCAACCAACACAATCTACATGGTTAGAACGTTTTAAAATTGGTTATGACCACCAAGATACAATCATGTCAGCTACCAATAAACAAAATGGACGTACACCAGACCATACCAATCGCGGTTTCTATACCCAGCTTAATCAAGCAACATTAGATATGAAATTTGCACCTACTCCAACAGCATATACACAACATCAATTGAGTTTAAATGCAGGCTACTCTCAACTAAAATTTAAAAGTGTAGATTATACTTATAGTAATAATCGTAGTGCAAATGGCTATATGCCCCGCCCTGTAGAACGTAAACGTTGGCATATTGCAATTAGAGATGATATTCAATTTACACCAAATAATTTAACAGGTTATGCTAAATTACGTTATGATCATACTCAATTTGAACAAGAAACACGTCAAGAAAAACCTGATGTTTCTGTGCTTTCTGGTGGCTTAGGTTTTAAATATCAATTAACACCAACATGGAGTTTAGGCTATGGATTTAATACAGGTTTCCGTATGCCAACAGCAACCGAAATGTATTTTGGCGGTAAAATGCGTGGATTAGATATTATATCTAATCCACATCTCAAACCTGAATATAGTCATAATCATGAACTCACTTTTAAAGCAGATAATAATTTAGGACAATTAAATTTAACCGCCTATCAAAATCGTTATCACAATATGATTGAACGTGTTGTTATTGCCAATGATACCTATCAATCACAAAATATTCGTGAAGCCAAAGTATCAGGTTTAGATATTTCAGGGCAAATTGATTTACATCAAATATTTAACCCATTAGCACAAGGTTTAATGATAAATTTAGGCTTTGGTTATGCAACAGGTAAAAAAGATACAGGGGAACGTTTATTAAGCATTCAGCCTAAACGTAGCCTTTTGGGTTTAAGCTATCAAGCACCTGATGATAATTGGTCAATTCATTTACAAGGACAATATGTACAAGCTAAAAAAGCAAAAGATACTCTTGCTTATCGTGGTACATTCTTTGACCGTTATACTGGTGCACCAACTTTAGCTTCATATGGTGAAGCACGCTATTTAAGTCCATCTTATACTGTGTTTGATTTATATGGTCATAAAAAGTTTGGTAAAAATACTACAATTAATCTGGGTATTTATAATTTATTCAATAAAAAATACCGTACATGGGATAGCGTACGCTCAATCGCTTCTAATCCATCTTTAAGTAATACACCAACAAATGACGGTATTGAGCGTTATAATGCACCTAAACGTTATATGATGGCTTCTGTAGAATTTAAATTTTAATTGAAATATCAATAAATAAGCCAATCATCACGATTGGCTTATTTTTATATTCATGTTAGCAAATTAAGCATCAAGCTGTGCTAATACATCATCAGAAAATTCAACGTTAGTATAAACGTTTTGTACATCGTCTAAATCTTCAAGCATATCAATCATTTTCATGATTTGTTTTGCTTGGTCGATGTCGGTAATTTCTGCTTTAGTTGATGGGTGCATGACCACTTCAGCATTATCTGATTTTAAACCTGCATTAGCTAAAGCATCTTGTACATCACCAAAACTTTCTGGAGTAGTAATCACTAAAATATTATCTTCAGATACTTCAATATCATCAGCACCTGCTTCTAAAGCAATTTCCATGATTTGATCTTCAAGCGTTACATCTTCAAATGAAATCTCACCACGCTTGGTAAATAAATAAGCCACTGAACCTGTTGTTCCTAAATTACCATTCGTTTTAGTAAAACAATGACGTACATCAGGTACAGTACGATTCAAATTATCAGTCATGGTTTCAACAATAACTGCAACACCACCAACACCATAACCTTCGTAAGTGACTTCTTTTAAATCATCATTATCTTCACCACCAACACCACGCTGAATTGCACGGTTAATAGTATCACGTGTCATATTAACAGATAAGGCTTTTTCTACTACCGCACGCAAACGTGGGTTACTTGCCACTTCACCGCCACCTAATTTAGCAGCTGTAACGATTTCACGGATATATTTTGTAAAAATTTTACCACGGCTTGCATCTTGTTTTGCTTTACGATGCTTAATATTCGCCCATTTTGAATGACCTGCCATTGCAGAACTCCACTAAAATAAAAAACTAAATTTACCTTATTATTTTAATTTAACATAAGGTAAATCATAACAAAAATTTTATTTCAATAAAAAACCCTTTCTATACTGTGATAGAAAGAGTTTTTACATCAAAATTATTCTACAGCTGGACTATTTGCTTCAATCAATGGTTTTAATTCACCTGATTGAAACATTTCCAGCATAATATCGCTACCACCAATAAGCTCACCTTTTACCCAAAGTTGTGGGAAAGTAGGCCAATTCGCAATTTGTGGTAATGTTGCACGAATATCTTGATTTTCTAAAATATTGACATAAGCAAATGGACGACCAATTTGACTTAATACTTCTACTGCACGAGCAGAAAAACCACATTGTGGAAATTGTGGTGTACCTTTCATATACAATAATACATTATGTTTAGCAATTTGTTCACGGATTAACGTTTCTGTATCACGTTGTTCAGTCATGGCGAAGCCTCTATCGATTAATTATCTTATCGCTTGTGTTAGAAATATTTTTATTATAACAGAATTTACTGCGTGATATAATCTATTTTTTATCAATATTACTTTATTTTTTTATCAAATTTTGCTATATATAAGCCTTTATTTTTTATAGGATAACGATGATGACCTACACTCCAGCACCAATTAATCCCAACGAACCATCACACATTATGCCAACTTATGCCAGACAAAATATCGCTTTTGTGCGTGGCAAGGGTTCATCTTTATACACTGAAGATGGAACAGAATATTTTGATGCCTTAACAGGCATTGCCGTATGTGGTTTAGGTCATTCCCATCCTGTAATAGCCCAAGCAATTGCTGAACAAGCACAAACGTTAATTCATACCAGTAATTTATTTGAAATCCCATGGCAAACAGCAGCTGCACAAAAATTGGCTGAAGTGTCAGGTATGCAAGAAATTTTCTTTGCCAATAGTGGTGCAGAAGCCAATGAAGGAGCGATTAAAATTGCCCGTAAATATGGTCATCAGCAAGGCATTGACAATCCTAAAATTGTGGTCATGGAAAAATCATTTCATGGACGTACCATGGCAACACTTACCGCAACAGGCAATAAAAAAGTGCAAGAAGGTTTTGCACCACTCGTTGAAGGTTTTATTCGCATTCCATTTGGCGATGTTGAAGCATTAGAAGAAGTTGCATTACAACACCCTGATATTGTTGCCGTTTTACTTGAACCAATTCAAGGTGAAGGTGGTATCAATACTGCTCCACAAGGTTTTAGTTATTTAGAAGATGTACGCCGTATTTGTAATCAACATCATTGGTTAATGATGCTTGATGAAGTACAAACCGGTAATGGACGTACAGGGCGTTATTTTGCTTATCAACATACCAATATTGTACCTGATGTTTTAACTACAGCTAAAGGCTTAGGCAATGGCTTCCCGATTGGTGCGGTGATGACACAAGGTCAAGCGGTCGGGATTTTACAAGCAGGTAATCATGGCTCAACTTATGGTGGTACGGCATTAGGTTCACGCATTGTTTACACCGTAATTGAACAAATGCAACACGAAAATGCAGTCGAAAATGCTGAAAAAATAGGTAATTATATTGTACAACAATTACGCACCCAGCTTACAGATAAAATTGTCGAAGTGCGTGGTTTTGGTATGATGATTGGTATTGAACTTAAACGTGAATGTGGCGATTTAGTCGCCATTGCTCGTGATGAATATCATCTAATTTTAAATGTAACAGCGGGTAATGTGATTCGTTTATTGCCTGCTTTAAATCTGACACAAGAACAAGCTGATGATTTAATTCAACGTTTAGTGAAAATGATTGAGCAACACGCTTAGTAAAATTTACTCTCTATTCCTTGATAAATGGTAAGGGCGAAAGTATTGCCCTTACATAATTTTAATCAAAATAGCAAATATTAAGATTCACTCTGCTCTATTTGATCTGCAATCAAAGGATAGCACGGCGAACTAACACGTGTTAAATCAGCCCCCCAAGTACGAAAACCTTGCGTATCAATATGAATTTGTCCAGAACGATAAACGCCTAAACCCATATTAAAACTTGCACCATGTTGTAACCAAAAATAGCATAATTTTTGCTTGGTATGCTCGATTTCCACATATTCTTCTACAGTTGGATACTCAGAACCTAAACGGAAATCAATGGCTGCATTAAATAAATGTTTAGATGAGCTTGCCCCACCTGCACAACTATTGGTTGGATAATCACGATACACTGAAGTAACTTCAAAATCTTTTAAAATCTTGGCAGATTGTAAATAATGGAAAACCTTTAAAGTCGCAATCGAATTACTCCATAACTCACGAGATGGCACCATATATTCAGATGCTCCACAACTTTCCCATGAACGTGCAGTACGCAACAGCTCAAACATTGGCACAATATTAGCAACCTGATATTGTTGTAAATATTGTTCATATTGTTGCACACGCAAACGATTTTCCCCTTGCGATAGCCAAATCACATAAGAATAAGGAATGGTTTTTTCTTTTTGTTTTACAGGTTTTAACTTAGGCAAAGGAACACTATATTGTGCAGGAATTTCCGCCACAGGTTTAGGAATTTTTACTGTTTTCTGTACTTTAGGTGGGGGAGAAGCGGGAGTACAGCCGACCATAACACCAGAAAATAGCACTAGGGTCAGCCCTAATTTAAAGCGTGATTGCATTTTACTGCCTTTTATACAAAATTATTACAATATTGTACCTAATTTTTTGCTGAATAGATAAACTATTTTTGCAAAAAATTGTGCAATTTATGCAATCAATATCAACAATGATGGATTTAGATTTGTTCAGGTACTGCCATTAAAAATTCTTGGCGTGCTTCTTTATCTGTTTTAAAATCGCCTATAAAAGATACTGTACGAGTCGTTGAATGTTGTTTTTGAATACCACGCATCATCATACACATATGAGCTGAATCAATCACAACAGCTACACCACGAGCTTTGGTAATATCTTGAATCGCTTGAGCAATTTGTTGCGTTAAATTTTCTTGAATTTGTAAACGGCGAGCAAACATTTCAGTAATACGAGCAAATTTTGACAAACCTAATACTTGCCCTTCTGGTAGATAGGCAATATGCACACGCCCATAAAATGGCAATAAATGATGTTCACATAAAGAATAAAATTCAATATTTTTCACCAAAACCATTTCACGGTTATCTGATGGAAATACCGCATCATTCGCAACTTCAACTAAATCTTGTTGATAACCAGATGTTAAATATTGAAATGCTTTAGCAGCACGTTGTGGCGTATCTTTTAAACCTGCACGGTTTAAATCTTCTCCAACAGCATTAATAATATCAGCATAGGCGTGTGAAATAGACATATAAATCGCTAAATTATCAAATAAAAGTAATATTATAACAGCTATGATATAAAATTTAAATGCTCATAGATTTATATTTCCATGAGCATTGTTCAGTTAAACACGAAAATTATTTAAAGTCGGAGACTTTATAACCCATCTCTTCAATACAACCTTCCATGACACCAAAGCTATATTCTTTAAGTGCTTGCTCTTTTTCCTGTTTTGTTTTTGGCACAGGTAATTTTGATGCATCTTCTACACTTGCATCAATAATATTGGTAAAGAACTCACGTTCTTCTTTTCCTGCTTTCGCATTAATAATGCTTTTATATAAGTTTTGTTTAGCCACTTTTGTCGTTTTATTTGCTTGATGCTCTTTATAAGCTTCATTTGCAATATACGCAAACATACTACACATTTGAAATGCTTGCTCTTTTGAAAATTGTGGTTTTTGTGTTTCTGCTTGTGCAGTCGCTGAGCCTAAGAGTACCGTAGCACCTAAAACCGTTGCCACTAGAGATTTATACATAGACATCTTATCTACCTTTCAATGAAAATTTAATTCAGATTAACATAATTACTGCTATAAAAATAGGCTTTTTTGATATATTATGATGTATTTTTGTTAGCAAGGAAATAGAATTACTACATAATCTCATCATCATATCCAATACGTTTCCTCATTAGTCTTGACGTGTTTTATCACGCCCAACACGTTTAATCAACACCAACACTGCTCCACTTCCGCCTTGATTACTTGGAGCAGAAACAAATGCCAACACATCTGGGTGCTGACGTAACCACCCATTGACATAGGTTTTTAACACACCACCATCACCGCCTTTACCATGTACGATTTTCAGTACGGTTTGCTGTTCATCTTTTGCCATTTGAATGATTTGTAATACCGCTGTACGAGCTTGCTCCACTGTACAACCATGTAAATCCACCGCTTCAAACCACGGCAATTTACCTGTTTTTAAATCATCAAATACTTTATCTTGCAAGGTACGGATTTTATAACTAAGTTGCTGTTGGCTCCCCACAGGATTGAGCATAGCCCGAGTATCAGATAATAAAGTTTCATCAGTTTGCATTTCACCTTCCGCAGCTGCACGGCGAGCCAAAATTTGTGCATCAATTTTGCCTTTTTTAGGGCGTTCAATCACTGCCTGATTTGATGGTGGCAATGGTTTAACTCCAGCCATTGCTTTAGCAAATACATTTTCATCACTATTTTCGGCATGTTGTTGAGCCTGCTGTTCAGCAATTTTTTGTTCAATTTCAGCATTTTTCAATTGCTGTTTGAGCTGATTTAACTCAGATTTTACTGTAGCAAATGGAGATTTACTCATATATAACCTAATATTATTTTTCAAAATCAATCGATGAAATTAAATGTAGTTTTTCATATTCATCACAAGCACGCTTAATTCCACCTTTACAGGCTTGCTGAAATAAACTTTCTGCACGATCAAAATCCACTTGCCCTGCAATACCTTGTTGATTATATAATGCCAAATTATATATCGCTGGAGCATGACCTTGTTCAGCTGATTTAGTTAGCCATTCTCGGGCTTTGTTTTCATCTTTACCTATTACACCTAGATGATATAATACAGCATATGCCATTTGCGAATCAGCATGACCTAATTCTGCTTTTTTTTGAATATTTGTTGCCATGCTTGTTATCATATCTGCTCTTAGGTTCAATAATTGCATTCTACCTGCTTCTATTTCCCCTTGCTTAGTTGCTTCAGCTAGAAGTGGTTTAACTAATGAATCATTAGTGCTATCTTTGTCTGTTAGATAAATTACTGCTAACATCGCTTTAGCATTACCATAACCTTGAACAGATGCTTTCTCTAACCAAACCTGTGCTTGACGAGTATCTTTAGATTCTTGTAAATACCAACTGCCTAAAAAAATTTGAGCTTGAGCATAACCCTGTTGTGCTGATTTAGTTATCCACTCTATACCCAATTTTTCATCTTTGCTCACATGATACATTCCCAAAAGCATTTGTGCCTGATAATGTTCTTGCTGTGCTGATTGTTCAACATAAGGTAAAACTTGTGTCATTAATTCACTATATTGCTGTAAAAAAACTTTTGGATCATGTACAGAAACATCTCCACTATTTTTCGACATAACAGCAACAGCATAACGATATTGTGCGTCTTTATCGCCTTTATCAGCTTTATTTTTTAATTCTGAAAATGCAATAGGTTGAACTTGAGTTGTGGTTGTACAAGATGCTAACATACTAACAGCTAGACTCAATGATAATATACATACTTTAAATAATGATTTTTTCATCATAAATACTCTAAAATTTTTAAACTTATACAAAATTAATCATTTACCATACATCAACAATGATATTACTTTTCTTTCAGCTCACCAAACAACGCTGTAAATGCTTCATCTGGGCGTGGCTGTTTCATAAAACTTTCACCAACCAAAAAGCGATAAATGCCATTGTCTAACATCATTTGTACATCATTAGATGTGGCAATACCACTTTCGGTGATTAAATCTCGTCCATCATCAAGCATGTTTTTTAAGCGCAATGTGGTTTGTAAATCCACATCAAAGGTTTTCAAATTACGATTATTGACCCCAATCAGACAGCGTTTATCTAACTGTAAAGCACGTTCCATTTCTTGTTCATCATGTACTTCGACTAATACATCTAAACCATATTCAAAAGCTGTTTGCGACATTTCTTGTAACTGCCCATCAGACAAACACGCCACAATTAACAAAATACAATCAGCGTGCAATGCCCGTGCTTCAATCACTTGATACGGGTCAATTAAAAAATCTTTACGTAAAATCGGCAAATCACAGTTCGCTCGAGCAATGGCAATATTTTCATTTGCCCCCTGAAAAAAATCTACATCTGTCAAAACTGACAAGCAACTGGCACCAGCAGATTGATATTGTTGAGCAATTTCAGCAGGATTAAAATTTGAACGGATAATGCCTTTAGATGGCGATGCTTTTTTAATCTCAGCAATGACTGCAGGGCTTTTCTGATTGAGTGCCTGAGCAAATGCACGCAAAGGAGATGCATTTTTCGCCATTTGTTCCATATCAGCCAAACTATAACGCTGTAAACATTCTGCTAATTCTTGCTGTTTACGCTCAACAATTTTTCCTAAAATGGTATTTTGAATATTCATGGCTTATCCTTGTTGTTCATACTGTTTAATCGTTTTACAATATTCCCCAAAAACACTTAATTTTTCAATGGCTTGTCCACCATATAAAATATCTTGTGCTAATGCCACGCCTTGTGCATAATCTTTACACAATCCAGAAACATATAAACCTGCCCCAGCATTGAGTGCAATCATATCACTGGCTTTTTCGTCCAATTCGGTTTTCTTTTTCGATAAGGCATTTTTAATCAAGTCAAAACTTTCATCGGCATTGGCAACCGATAAACCTTGTAAACTTTGCGATTGAATGCCAACATCTTCAGGTTTAATCGTCCATTCGTGAATATGACCATCTTTTAATTCAGCCACATAAGTGGTTGATGCTAAACTAATTTCATCTAAACCATCTTGTGAATGCACCACCATCACGTGTTCTGCACCGAGATTTTTTAACACTTCTGCCAACGGACGACACAATGCCTGATTAAACACACCAATCACTAAACGTTTGACATTGGCAGGATTGGTCAAAGGTCCTAACAAATTAAAAAATGAACGTAATCCGAGTTCACGGCGTGCATTTATTGCGTGTTTCATGGCGGGGTGATGATTTGGTGCAAACAAGAAACAAATACCCATTTCACGTAAACTACGTTCAGTCTGTGCCAAATTTAAATCTAAACGAATATCAGCTTTTTCCAGTAAATCAGATGACCCCGATTTACTCGATACCCCACGATTGCCATGTTTTGCGACATTCGCTCCTGCCGCTGCTATGACAAAAGTTGATGCGGTCGATACATTAAATAAATGTTGTCCATCGCCACCTGTACCAACAATATCCACCAAATATGGCACATCATCGACCTGAATTTTTGCAGAAAATTCACGCATAATACGAGCAGCTGCGGTAATTTCATCGATACTTTCGCCTTTCATTCGTAAACCCATCATCAAAGCACCAATTTGAGCATCGGTGAGTTCACCTTGCATTAAGGCACGCATGATGTGTTCCATTTCGCTTTGGGTCAAGTCGATATTTTGCACAATATTATTTAATGCCTGTTGAATATTCATATTATTTATCTCTTTAATATCAAAATATTAATGTTAGCTCATTCTTAATGTACGGGCGAAAAATTTTTCGCACCTACATCCAATCAATCAGTGATTACAAATTAAACATCATATTAGGCATAAATGTCTAAAAAGTTTTTAAACACTGCATGACCGTGTTGGCTTAATATCGATTCTGGGTGAAATTGTACACCTTCAATGGCAAATTCACGATGACGAACGCCCATAATCTCTTCAACCGATCCATCTGCTTCCTGCGTCCAACAAGTCATTTCCAAACAATCTGGCAAACTTTCCTGCTCGATGACTAAGGAATGATAACGTGTCGCATCAAACGGCGATGGTAAGTTAGAAAAAATCCCCACATCTTTATGATACATGGCAGATAAACGACCATGCATCACGGTTTTTGCACGAATAATTTTACCACCAAATGCCTGTCCAATCGCTTGATGTCCCAAACACACACCCAAAATTGGAATCTTTCCTGCAAAATGCTGAATCGCTGGTACAGAAATGCCTGCTTCAGTTGGCGAACACGGGCCCGGACCAATCACCAAATATTTTGGTTGCCAACGCTCAATATCTTCTAAAGTCAGTTCATCATTACGCACTACTTTGACCTCTTGTTGCAATTCGCCAAAATATTGTACGATGTTATAAGTAAACGAGTCGTAATTATCTATCATTAAAAGCATAAGCGTTGTAACCTTTTGAATAAATTAGCTATTGTAAGATGTTAAATAAATTGTTACTCACAGATAATAAGCAACACAAAAGGAGAGTGTGCTGTGATGGCTAACAATACAATCCTATCATCAAATCGTTAATAATGCAAAATATATTCGCTAGCCATAACGTCATATTTACCAACATCATGAGAAATACCCACTACGGACAGGTAAAATGTTTATTTGCTGTTTCTACTTTAAGATAATTTCACAAACAATATTTCTAAAGACCAAGTAAAAAAGCGATTCATCCCATCATTTTCTATCTTTCATCATCAAAAAGCGGTTATATGATTTTAGCACAACCGCTTTTTATTTCGTTCATTAGATTAAATGTAAATAACTCTTGCTTACACTTGATATTATAATTTTTTCAATCCCTGTTGCCCTATCCAGTGTTTAGCAAATTGATAAGCTGAACGCCCAGAACGTTGCCCACGACTTTGGCACCAACGCAAACTTTCCGCACGAGCATCATCATCAAGAGTAATATTTGCCTGATTTAAATAATGCTCTACAATTTCCAAATATAAATCCTGCCCCATAGGATAAAATGACAACCACAAACCAAATCGATCAGAAAGTGAAATTTTCTCTTCTATCGCTTCTTGTGGGTGCAATTCATCATATTGTGGTACATCAACCACACGAGCTGGCGTATTTTCATGCATAAATTCTGGCAATAAATGACGGCGATTCGATGTCGCATAAATAATAAAATTGTCATGCCCTGATTGTAAGGAACCATCTAGCACACTTTTTAAACTGCGATATTGTTCATTTTCGGCATTAAATGCTAAATCATCACAATAGATAATAAACTTTTCAGGACGATGACGGATTAATTGCTGAATTTCTGCTAAATCAACCAAATCATCACGCTCAATTTCAATCAAACGCAAACCTTGATGTTGATATTCATTGAGTAAAGCTCGTACAATTGATGATTTACCCGTACCACGAGAACCAGTTAATAAAACATCATTAGCAGGTAAGCCGTGTAAAAATTGTAAGGTATTTTGCACAATTTTTTGTTTTTGCGTTTCTACACCCAAAATATCAGCAAGGTGAATATTTTTTAGCTGATAAATCGGCTGTAATTGACGATTTTTCCACTTAAATGCTGGAGCAGAAAAATCTATTTCTTGTGTTAATGGTGGCAATGTTTTTGACCACTGTTGCAATGCCTGTAATAATTGCTGTTGTAATTGTTCAGATAATTGGAAGTTCATCGAATATACCACCTTAATCGAAGATTTTTACACTCTAAAATCTCATCAAAATTTTAGTCCGTCTTAGACATCTTATCATCTTGTATAAAAAGATTCAGCTACTTTCTTATAAAAAATAATCTAAAATAACATGACTGACGAAATTCAATCACTTTAGCATAAAATTGCACACAAAAATCTTGCTTGAGTAAAAGCACAGAATATTATCAAATCAGTTACATACAAAACATTTAATTTTCCTGAAAAAAAGCGTAAAATAGCCGACTATTTCAAATATTATATTATCAAATGTCCAGTTTACGTTCCAGTCATATTCCAGTAACCGACCCAAGTGCAGGTTTACGCATTACTGAAATTTTTTACTCTTTACAAGGCGAAGCCAATACTGCTGGCTTACCAACTGTTTTTATTCGTTTGACAGGTTGCCCTTTGCGTTGTATCTATTGCGATACAACTTACTCATTTGAAGGTGGGCAACGTCAGTCTTTAGCAGATATTATCACAACTACACAACAATTTGGCACGCCTTATGTCTGTGTTACAGGTGGAGAGCCTTTAGCCCAACCAAATTGTATTCCACTACTTCAACAATTATGTGATTTAGGCTTTCAAGTATCTTTAGAAACCAGTGGTGCATTGGACATATCGGCCGTTGATAAACGAGTGTCCAAGGTGATGGATTTAAAAACCCCATCATCAGGAGAAGAAAAACGTAATTTAATGAAAAATTTAGATTATTTAACCACACATGACCAAATTAAATTCGTCATTTCTCATCATGAAGATTATGAATGGGCAAAACAACAAGTTGCACAATATCAACTAGATACATTAGTGAATTGTGTGTGGTTTTCTCCTGCTTTTGCCATTGAAAAAGGTGCTGTAAAATTACCCGATTTAGCACGAGATTTGGCACAATGGATTTTAGATGATAAATTGCCTGTACGTTTTCAATTACAACTACATAAACTATTGTGGCATGATGAAACTGGGCGTTAATGTTAATTTTGGATAATGACCATGAAAAAAGCAATTATTTTACTCTCTGGCGGTTTAGATTCAGCAACTTGTTTGGCATGGGCTAAATCACGTTATGAATGTATTGCCCTAAGTTTTATGTATGGACAACGTTCAACAACAGAACTTAATGCTGCAAAAAAATTAGCTGAACAAGCGGGTGTACAACATCGTATTATTAATATTGATTTAGCCAATTTAGGTGGTTCTGCCCTCACAGACCATAGTTTAGCCATGCCAGAAAATGCAGAAAGTCAAGGTATTCCCATCACTTACGTCCCTGCTCGTAATACTATTTTTCTTTCTTATGCTTTGGCAGTGGCTGAAGTCTTTGAAGCGGAAGCTATTGTGATTGGTGTGAATGCTGTCGATTACTCGGGCTATCCTGATTGTCGTCCAGAATTTATTCATGCATTTACAGAACTTGCACGTTTAGCTACAAAAGCAGGCGTTGAGGGACATCCATTAACTATTGAAACACCATTATTACATTTATCTAAAGCAAATATCATACGCTTAGGGCTTGAACATGGTGTAAACTATAGCCAGACAGTTTCATGCTATCAAGCCGATGATGATGGTCGTGCCTGTGGTAAATGTGATAGTTGTCGTTTACGTCAGCAAGGCTTTATTGATGCTGGTGTAGCTGACCCAACTCGCTATTTTTAATTCTTTGTTTTATATAGGAATATTCTGATGAATTTATTATCTAAAATTGCATTATCTACAACTGTATTAGTTTCCGCTATTACTACTCCTGTTGCTATGGCAAACCCATATCAAAGTACGAATATCAAGGCTGCTTTATTACAAGATTGTACAACAAGCATGACTAAAGGTGGCAAATTAAGTGCTGCTGATGCAAAAAAATTATGTAATTGCCAAGTTGAAGCTCAAGGTAAAATGACTGTGGCACAGCAATGGGAAATTCAAAGTGCGATAAATGCCAAAAAATCACCTGAAAGTTTAGCTTTTGTTCAACAACAAAATAAAAACTTATTAGCGTGCTATGGTACTGATTTAACAGCGAAATTGCAAAAATTAGCACAACAGCAACAACAAAGTAAAAAATAAACTTAAATTTAATTTTTAGTTTAATTTTACGATAAAACCGTTTATACTGCATAAACGGTTTTTCTATCCTAAACAAGCTTGTAGGGGCAAATCACATTTGCTCTGTGTAAACCTTGAGTTTATTGGGCGAATATAATTCGCCCCTACGACACAATGGTTAATTTTGTAGCAATTCTTAAATTATTTGGCTATATGGAATTTTTATATGTCAAACGAGAACACCACTATTCTCTTACCCAATCAAAGTTTCCCTACTACGACTGGCGAAATTAATCTCACTCAATTAGAACAAGATTGGCTAATTCTGTATTTTTATCCTAAAGATTCTACGCCAGCTTGTACCGTACAAGCTACTGATTTTTCTAGCTTATATGCACAATTTCAACAACTGAATACGATTGTTATCGGTGTATCTCGTGATAGTGTAAAATCTCATCAAAATTTTACTTGTAAATATGAGCTTACTTTACCATTAATTAGTGATAGTGATGAAACTTTATGCCGTCATTTTGATGTAATTAAACAAAAAAATATGTATGGTAAACAAGTGCTCGGTATTGAGCGTTCAACCTTTATTTTTTACCGTGGTGAATTAAAACAAGCCTATCGTAAAGTCAAAGCCAAAGAACACGCACAGCAAGTATTACAAGATTTAAAAGCATTGCAAAACTTAGTCTCTGAATAATATTGATAAAAATAGCGTGTGTAAATTATAGTCGATTTATATCAGAATAATACAATACATATAGGGGGGGTATTACATAAACCCTTTGTAAAATCAATTGCTTGGGCGAATATAATTCGCCCCTACTGTTCAATTTTGAATTGAATTGACTATAGTTAAAATTTACTCACGCTATTTTATTGTCATTTGAATAAAAGCAAATTAATAATCCAAAATCAACTCATATCCCGTATATTTACGCAAATTAATCACACCTGTATCTAAAATCAGATATTGTCCTTTAATCCCATGTAATACGCCAGAAATTTCAGGCGTTTTATCTAAATTATGCGATTTCACTTTGGCTGGATATTGTAAAATCGGATAGTTAAACAATTGTACATCTTGATTTAAAATTTCAATGTGTTCATTAAACTCAATTTTTTCGCTATATTCAGCTTTAATTTTTTGTATCTGTTCACTAAACTGTTGCAATACCGTTTCTTTAAGTTCAATTAAATCTAACATTTCAGCATCAGATTTTAATAAACGTTGCCAGTTGGTTTTATCCGCCAATTCTGTTGCAAATAAACTTTCCAACTGTCCAGATAATCGGCGAGACCCTACACTTAAAATCGGTAAGGCTTGCATCGCCCCTTGATCAAGCCATCGACTTGGTTGATTTTTAATACGAGTGATACCTACTTTTAAACCACTTGAATTGGCTAAATAAACAATATGTGGTTGGAAACAAATGTCATGAGCAAATTGTGTATCTCGGCACGTCCCTTCATCATAATGACACGTTTCAGGTTTCATAATACACAAATCACATTCCGCACTTTGTTGAAAACAGCGATAACAATAGCCTTGCGAAAACGATTTTTTTGTTTTTGACCCACAACCTACACAATAAATATTACCTGTCCATTGAATATTTAAGGTTTGCCCAAGTTGAATTTGTTGCTCAACTGCTTGATTATTTAATACAAAATGATACTGTACATTAGCTGGCTTATTCGCACCGTGTGGATTATCTTGCGTTAAGCTGGCTTGCATTTTTTGGCATACGCCTTGATAGTGCATAATATAAACTCTATTTTAATGATTAGTGCGTATTGTACCTGATTTTCATCCGATATTAAAATTAATACAAATGATTGCATTTATCGGCTTTTAAATCAGTTAAAATAAACACATCTTTTAATATAGGTAATATATGATGACCAATTTAGTCGATTTAGTCGGTGCAATCGCCAAACAAGCGATGAACAATCAAAATAACCAACAACAACCACAACAAAATCAATCTGGTTTAGATAGTATTTTGGGTTCAGTTTTAGGTAATGTATTAGGCGGTGGACAGTCACAGCAAGCACAACCTAAATCAGGCTTAGATGGTATTTTAGGCTCAGTTTTAAGCAACGTTTTAGGCAGTAATCAGCAAAATTCTACTGGCTCAAGTAATATGAAAACTGCAATTTTAATGGCAGTTATCCCCTTGATTTTAAATTGGATTCAACAGCAAGGTGGTTTGCAAGCGGCTTTAGATAAATTGCGTGGCACAGGTATGTCTAACCAAGTGAATAATTGGGTCGATCCAAATGCCAATAATGATGCAGCTCCAATTAATGAAGTACAAGCATTATTTAATGACAATGATATTTGCCAAGTTGCTGACCAAGCCCAATGCTCTAAACAAGATGTTTATGGTGCGATTTCAAGTGTATTACCACAAGTGATTAACGCTTTAACACCACAAGGTAATCAAACGAATACCAATGAAGCCAATAATGATATTCAAAATGTAATGAATATGCTTTCTAAATTTATGAAATAATCATTTTTGCTTGCTCATTAGCTTGCTTAAATACATCAATCGCCTTTGCTCGACTAGTTTTTAAATCAACTATCGGCAAGGGATAATTGATATGTGGGTTGGCTGTCAAATAGACAGTCAATTTTTTTTCATCATGTAAAATATGTGCTGGAATATCGACCAACTCTGGCACCCATGTTTTGATAAAAATTGCATCAACATCATGCGTTTTTGCCTGACTAAAAGGATTCATAATGCGAAAATAAGGCACTGCATCCGTTCCTACTGATGCCGACCATTGCCAACCGCCATTATTAGAGGCAAAATCACCATCAATCAACTGTTGCATAAAATATCGCTCACCCCATCGCCAATCAATCAACAAATTTTTAGTCAAAAACATCGCCACAATCATACGCACACGATTATGTAAGAATCCTGTTTGTTTCAGACATCGCATTCCAGCATCAACAATCGGTACACCTGTTTGCCCATCGCACCAACGTTGAAAATCTTGCTCATTATATCGCCAATCAATCTGTTTATCGACCGCTTTTTGAAAGGCATGATGACGAATCATATCTGGACGTGCCACTAAAATATGTCGATAAAAATCTCGCCAACATAATTCATTTAGCCATTTAAACATAGCTTCATGTCCATATGACTGTTGCTGAATAGCTGTCATGACCATTTGATAGCACACTCTTGGACTAATAGCCCCAATTGCCAAATACGGTGATAATTGACTAGTTCCTTGTACAATACTTGGAATATCTCGTTGAATAATATAATGATGGATATGATGGTCAATAAAATTACTCAAATGTTGTAAGGCATATTGCTCACCTGCTTGGTGCAAAAATGGGCTATCAATGTGGGATTGTGGCGATTGTTGAGCATAATCATTGATAGTTTTTTCTACAGCATTTTTTATGCGTTCAATTTGAGCATTTATCTCATCACATCGATTATGTCTATTTTTAGGTAATTTTTTGATGATAAAATAACCTTTTTGTAAAATATCCAACCATTTTTTATAAAAAGGTGTAAATACACAATAATCATCACCATCATCTTTTAATACCGTACGTGGTGCTAAAATACATTGGTCATGATAGGCAAAACAAGAAATATTCAATGATTTTAACTGCTGATAAACATCATCATCACGGTGGATTTCTCGCTCCTCATATTCATAATTAAAATAAATCTGTTGAATATGATGTTCTAAACAATATTGCTTTAAGATATCAGCCACATTATTATAAGATGGTACAATTTTGATATCAAAATAAATTTGATGTTGAGCTAATTTTTCAGCCAATGGCAATAATGTGTTAAGCATAAATTTAAGCTGTATCAATGACATATCATGCTGTAACCACGTTTGTGGTGTCGCAATAAATAAAGCGGAAACTTGAGCATTCTTCTGCTGTGCCTGTTCAATACATTGTAATAATGCTGTATTATCTAATGTGCGTAAATCACGGCGAAACCACATTAAATAATGGGGTTGAGTATTATTTGGCATCAAATCAACCATTTAAAATCATTGTAATTCATTGATTTATGTTAAATTATTTGAAATAATAATGCAACTTATCATCACTATATCATATATCATCATGTTTTATACAAAAATGATTAAAAAGGTAATAAAATGAATGAATTAGAATATTTATTACAGTTAAAACAACAAAACCCAACCGATGATAAAATCTTATCGCAGTTGGCTTTTTATTATCTAAAAAATCCTGATGGGAATAAAGAGTTAGAATATTTTAAACAGGCGTATGAACTCAATCCAAGTATTAAAAATACCCATAATTATGCCTTTTGGTTGTATTATGAATATGGGCAAGATGAAGTAGCTTTAGAATTATTTCAACAATTGATGGCGAAAAATCCTAAGTCATTTTATCCTTATATGGCGTATGGGCAGTTTTTATATGGTTGTACTAATTTCTCAGAAGATTTTAAATTTCTAAAATCCAATTCTTATCAGCTTATCAAGCTATATCAAAAAGCCATTCCTTTATTTGATAATTCACCACAAGAATATCAAAATAGCCATCAGCATGAACTTGCTTATCTATATAACAACCTAGCTAATATTTACCTTGTACAACAAAATTTTACAGATGCTGATAACTATTATAATCAAGCTATTCATGTATTTTCTACAATTTCACAAGATAATCAAACCGATTTAAATCCAGATAGACTTAATGAATATCTTTATTTTACGGCTTTAAATAAAGTGAGATTAAAAATTTTGGCAGATGATATGACGACCGCCAAAATATTTTTGGCAACTGCCAAACAAAATCCACAAGCCGATAATTATGATATTGCCCATTTATATGCAATCATGGGTGATAATCAAGCTTGTTATGATATAATTAAAGGTCAAGAAATTGATTTGAGTTGGGATTGGATTTGGCAGGCGATTTATGAGATTGAGCCGAGTGATTATAATGGGCAAGTTGCCACTCAAATTCAGCGAGAAATAATATGGCTAAACGAACACAAAGCCGAATTAGCAAATTGCCAAGAATCATCTGAACAAGAAAAAATTAAAGAATGGATATTGGACGGTGAGAAAACATTGAGCGAATTAAAAAACAAACAAAAACAACAACCTATGCTACAATTGTCTATAAAAGAGCAATGTTTGGTAGATTTACGCTATTTTTCTAAATGCTGGCTGTTTGGTTGTGAACATTGCAATAATTTAGCCGATGATGAGTAAGAAATTATGCCATTTACTATTGCCCAACTGATTGAATATGAAGAAGAGATTAAAAAAAGTCGTTTTCAGACCTTCGCCGTGCCAGTTGCGAATGAACAGCAGGTAAAAGAATTTTTACAGCTTAAAAAAGATACAACAACCACACATCAATGTTGGGCGTGGAAAATTGGGCATGACGTGCGTTTTAATGATGATGGCGAACCCACAGG
Organism: Moraxella sp. ZY210820; assembly: GCF_030674635.1. Lineage (NCBI taxonomy): Bacteria > Pseudomonadati > Pseudomonadota > Gammaproteobacteria > Moraxellales > Moraxellaceae > Nasibacterium > Nasibacterium caprae. Next base: position 1,732,957 of record NZ_CP089978.1, read on the forward strand.
TACGGCAGGTCGTCCGATTTTGGCCAGTATCGAAGGCAATGATTTAACCAATGTGTTGGTGTTGGTCAATCGTTGGTTTGGCGGTGTCAAACTCGGTACAGGCGGTTTGGTGCGTGCTTATGGTGGTTGTGCTGGAAAATGTTTACAACTGGCGGAAAAAATCGAATTGATTAAAACCATTTCTGCATTTTTTCAATGTGATTTTTCTGAATGGGCGATTTTTCAATATGAATTGCAACATTATAAAGTGGAATATCAGGAGCATTATACGGAAAATGGTGTGGATATTCAATTAAATTTATTAGAAAATCAAATTGATTATTTTAAACAAAAAATCCAAGATATTACACGTGGACGTCAGCAGTTAATTATTTTAGATACATAGGAATTATCAGAATGCAAGATGATAAAACTTTATTTTATAGAGAACAACATAAGCACCGTTTAAATTATATGCCTTGGCTTTATTATTCACTGAAAGATAAACATAAACAATGGGCGTATGAATGGCAAATTCAATATCAACACTATTTAATGCAAGTTGAAACCATACATATTGGTAAAAATTGTTTTATTTCACCGTTGGCTCATATTTTTGCTGAACGTGGACGGGATATTTATATTGGTGATAATACATTTATTGCAGGCGATTGTTTTTTACATGGACCTTTAAATATTGGCAATGAAGTGGCAATTAACCATCATTGTATTTTAGATGGTGGGCGAACTGGAATTACTATTCATGACCAAGTGCGAATTGGGGCGTACAGTCATTTATATGCTTTTAATCATGGTATGGATTTACAAAGACCGATTTATCAGCAAGCGAATACATCACAAGGGATTGAAATTGAACAAGATGTTTGGTTAGGTAGTCATGTTAGTGTGCGTGATGGCGTAAAAATTGGTCGGCAAGCAATTATTGGCATGGATAGTATGGTTACAAAAAGTGTAGAAAGTCGAGCAGTGATGGTGGGTAATCCTGCTCGTTTTGTGCGATGGCGAACGTGAAAATATTAATTTTTTGGTTTAGTTAGCATATTTGTCAAGCCACTCTCTTGGCGTTTTGCCAAGTACCTTGACAAACACTCGTGTCAAAGATGCATTATGACTATAACCCACCTTTTGAGCAACCACCGCCACTGGTAAGCCTTTTTTGAGAAGCATTTGGGCAAGGCTAATCCGCCAATTAGTCAAATACTCATTGGGTGAAATCCCCATAATTTCCTTAAAATATTGGCTAAATTTTGATTTTGACATAAAAACTTGATTCGCCATCATCTCTATATGCCAATCTTTTTGGGGATTTTGATGAATATCTAATAATAGCGGTGCAAGAGCGATATCCGTTAGTCCCTTTAATAAACCTATCTTAATCAGTCCTTGTGTCAAACATTGTCTAATCACTAACATCATTACGTAAGCAGACAAAGATTGAATCATTGCCTCATAGCCACATTGTTTGTTTTGATTTTCAGCAAAAATTTGCTCAGCAATTACCATCAAATGCGGTATATCGTCCAAAAACAAAATCGCAATCTGTGCCAAATCATAAATCAAAGGATTATACACACCCTGCCCAAAGTCAAAATTTAAACAAAAAACCTGTAAATTTTCACTCATCGGCTCAATACGGTGCAAACTGTCTGTAGGTGAAAATAACACACAAGGACGGTCAATGATAATAGATGTATTATCTTTTTGTATCAGGCGACAACTTCCTTGATAAATAAAATGCAAATAGCCTTTGTTCGGCTCATCAAACTGCCCCATACTGCACAAAAGCCCCACAAAAAATAGCTCTGTGCGAAATGAAAATTGGGTAAATAGATGCGTTAAAGCATCAGTATTAGTAGATGTTGTCATTGTTTTATCGTTGTTTGATTTTGGATCAATTCTAACAAAAAAACAAATTACACGCAAACAAATAATGGGTTGGTTAAATCATGTGTGTGATTGGTTAAATTGATAATAAAAAACTTGACTATAATACGCAACAAGTTTGATAAATAATATTTTATCAATCCTATTTTTAATCAAACAAATAGGTGTTATTATGTCAGAACAAACCAACAAACAATCAGAAACTATCGATGCTTCTCACCTTAATATGTCGAGCAATGAAACAAATATCGCAATGGCTACAGGCGTGTTAGAAGCAATGGGTATTGGTAATACTGCTCCCAAACAAATAAAAAGTCCCTATGCCGAACCAGACCAATACGGACTTGAACGCCCTGGTATGAGTATTGATCCAAAACGTGTTGCTCTTGTGGTAGTCGATCCACAAAATGACTTTTTAAGCCCAAATGGTGTGATGTGGGGTGTATTAAAAGATAGTATTATTGAAAATAATACTGTTGAAAACATCGAGACCTTGTTTAAGGCAGCCAAAAAAGTAGATATGCCCGTCATTGTCTCACCACATTACTATTACCCAACTGACCATCAATGGGAGTTTATGGCACCAGGCGAAAACTTTATGCACAAAACTGATATGTTTGCTCGCAAAAGTGCGTACAGTATGAATGGCTTTGAAGGTTCTGGAGCAGACTTTGTAGAACGCTACAAACCTTATATTTTTGATGGTAAAACCACAATTTGCTCACCACACAAAATCTTTGGACCAGAGACTAGCGATGTTGTACTACAACTTAGAAAACGCAAAATTGACCAAGTAATTTTGGCAGGTATGGCAGCCAATTTATGTATTGAATCTCATCTACGAGAGCTTATAGAACAAGGTTTTGAAGTCGCTGTAGTCAAAGATGCAACTGCAGGACCTCGTATTCCAGAAGGTGATGGCTACTTGGCAGCACTGGTAAACTTCCGCCTAATCGCCAATGATTTATGGACAACCGAACAAACCATTAAAAATATGGGGGCATCTCCGCTGTAACCCTCTCCATCACAAAACCATCAATCTGCTCGGATTGGTGGTTTTTTTATTTTTGTTAAGTTATTTTTAGCTCTTGAATATTCAATCTTCAAAATAAAAGCAGGATAACTTCATCTATCCTACTTTTTTCTGATTATTTCTTCGCTTTACGAATACTAATCATCAACAACTGCACGGCAGCAGGTGTAACCCCTTGAATACGACTTGCTTGAGCCAAAGTATCAGGACGAACAGTTTTTAACTTTTGCGTAATTTCACGAGATAAACCAGACACGCCATCATAATCAAAATCGTTTGGAATTTTGGTTTCTTGTAAACGTTTGAGCTGTGCTACATCTTCATGCTGACGGTTGATATAGCCTTCGTATTTCACCGCAATTTCAATTTGTTCACCAACTTGCTCACTCACTTCTGAACCTGTTAATTCAGCAATTTGACCGAAATGGATATTTGGGCGTTTTAATAAATCAATTGCACTACATTCTTTACTTAAATCGGCTCCAGTCATTTCAACAAATTTTTTGCCCATTGGATTATTCGGAGCTGCCCACAAATGTTGCAAACGTGCAGTTTCTGTTTCGATAGCTTCCATTTTTTCACAATAGGCTTGCCAACGCACATCATCAACCAAGCCTAATTCTCGACCAATTGGGGTTAAACGCTGGTCAGCATTATCTTCACGTAACATCAAACGATATTCAGCACGAGACGTAAACATTCGATATGGCTCTTTTGTACCCAACGTAATTAGGTCATCAACCAACACCCCCAAATAGGCTTGGTCACGTTGTGGTGTCCATTGTTCCTGTTCCCACGCACGGCGAGCCGCATTTAAGCCTGCTAATAAACCTTGAGCCCCAGCTTCTTCATAGCCTGTCGTTCCATTAATTTGTCCTGCAAAATACAAGTTGTTTATCGCTTTGGTTTCTAAGGTATATTTTAATGCTTGTGGATCAAAATAATCGTATTCAATCGCATAGCCCGGGCGTAAAATATGTGCATTTTCCATACCACGAATTGAACGTACAAGATTAAATTGCACATCAAATGGTAATGACGTTGAAATTCCATTTGGATAAAGTTCGTGCGTGTCTAAGCCCTCTGGCTCTAAAAATACTTGATGTGATTCTTTATCGGCAAAACGATGAATTTTATCTTCAATCGATGGACAATAACGAGGACCAACACCTTCAATCACACCTGTATACATTGGTGAACGATCTAAACCACCACGAATAATATCATGAGTTTTTTCATTGGTATGCGTGATATAACAATTCACTTGCTCTGGGTGCATAGATGCATCACCCAAAAATGACATCACTGGTGATGGAAAATCCCCAGGTTGTGGTGTCATGACTGAAAAATCTACCGTGCGTGCGTCAATGCGTGGTGGTGTGCCTGTTTTTAGACGTCCCACAGGCAATTTTAATTCACGTAAACGATGAGCCAATGCAATCGATGGTGGGTCTCCTGCACGTCCACCACTGGCATTTTGTAAACCAATATGAATGACACCACCTAAAAATGTTCCAGTCGTCAATACGACTGTTTTACAATCAAAACGCACGCCCATTTGGGTAATCACGCCTTTAACGGTATCGCCTTCAACGATTAAATCATCAGCAGGTTGTTGAAAAATATCTAAATTCGCTTGATTTTCAAGTGTATGTCGAATCGCTGCTTTATAACGCACACGGTCAGCTTGAGCTCGAGTTGCACGCACCGCCGCTCCCTTACGAGAGTTTAAAATACGAAATTGAATCCCACCTTTATCGGCAGCCAACGCCATTGCACCACCCAACGCATCAATTTCACGCACCAAATGCGATTTACCAATACCGCCAATCGCTGGGTTACAACTCATCTGCCCCAAAGTTTCAATATTATGGGTTAAAAGTAAGGTTTGTCGCCCCATACGAGCGGCTGCTAATGCTGCTTCTGTACCTGCGTGTCCGCCACCAATCACGATGACATCATAATGTTTTGGATAGTGCATAATCTTCTTTTTCAAAATAAAAATTCGCTTTATTATAACAAAACTCTGACAAAACATCATGTTAAATCATGAAATTAATCACATGGCTCTCCTTATATTTTATCAATTCTGTATTATTTGCGTATTTTTGCTTTGTTTTGTATTGTTTTGTGATATAATTCAAACAATTATTTACTATTATACATCTATTTATTTTAGGATATATGTATAATTAATTCGATTTCTACAATATATTGCATGGTTGCTATCCCATTACAATTAAACATTAAATTGTACAGGTCAATAGAATCCATCATTATATTTAATCAACTTTATCAAGGCTTTATGATGAAAAAAATTACCCTTTTAGCTTGTCTTGTAACAGCAGTAAGTGGTACTGCTTATGCAGAAGCTCCAACACGTTTAGCAACAGGTAGCATTTCAGTTGATGCAAACAAACCATACCGTTTAGAAGCTGATGTTGGTTATTCTCGTACCACAACTAAAAATGAAGCATCAAAAAGCACTAAGGACAACTTAGCTGCTCACGTTTTATTCCAACGCCAAGTGGGTGTATGGGGACAAGAAGTTCGTGCTTCTGCAATTTCTTCACACGATGACAAATCAACCGACAACACTGAACAATACTATTTATCTGGCAAATTATTACACCGTAGTTCAAATACTGTTTATCAATTTGCTCAATTAACAGGCGAAAAAGATTCTAGCAGTGCATTTGATTATCAAGCTGCAGCTCTTGCTGGTATTGGTTTTGATATTATCAAAACTCAACAACAGTCTTTAACTGCTGAAGTTGGTGCTGGTGTACGCCATAGTAAAGATCGTTTTGCACCTAAAGATACACATAATGAAGCGATTGGTTCTGTTGCAGCATTCTATGAATATCAAATCAATCCAATGGTTCGTTTTAACCAAGATTTAGGTTATGAATTTGGCGATAAATCACGTACTTTACGCTCACGTACTGCTTTAAGTGCTGATTTAACTAAGAATTTCGCTGCTGTTGCAAGCTATAACTTAAAAGATGTTCGTGCTGATGCAGGTGATTCTCGTACATCTTTAACATCTTTTGGTGTACGTTATAAATACTAATCGTTTCTAATAGAAACCATCAGATAAAAAGTCCATAATGTCTTGCATTATGGGCTTTTTCATGACAATATACTTTCACATTCCTATGAAAAATCAAATACGATGACAACTATATTACCTACTTTAGATGTGATTATTCCCTGTTACAATGCCAGTTCAACTATTGAACGTGCAATAATAAGTGTATTACCACAGAATACTGTACAACATCTTTATATCGTCAATGATGGTTCAACCGATGATACTTGGCAAGTTTTACAACAATTACAAGCAAAATATCAATCACAATATCCTCATAAAATCATTCTACTCAATATGCCATACAACAATGGTGTAGCGACCGCTCGCAATTGGGGAGCTTTACACAGTCAAGCAGATTTGATTGCTTTTTTAGATGCTGATGATGCTTATCAAAGCAATGCTTTAAGTCCAATACCAACTATTTTTCAATATCTGCCTACCCTAAGTGTTCTAAAACTTAGACTGATTCCTATTGATTTAGCCGATAAATATTCTCAGCATTCTGATTTTCATAACGTATGGAATGTTTTACAAAATATCGGAGCTGGTAATTCTATCTTTAGACGTAGTTTATTTTTAGCTTGTGGTGGATTTCCACAACATGAATTATTTAAAAAATTTGGCGGTGAAGATGCGTGTTTAAGTCATGCTTTAGAACGTAGTACTATGGTGGGTTCTCTATTTGCACCACAACATATGGGGGTACTCAATTACTGTCGAACAGGTATGCACGCTGAACGTCTCTTAAATGCATATTTATTCAATGTCCACGATCAACGTTTAACACAACATGAATTTGACCTTGCCGAGCAACTCACACAAAATATTGTAAATCAACTTAATCAGCTTAAACCAATTTTAAATTACAATGAACAAGTAGGCAGACGGGAAATTTTAATTGAATATGCTCCCAATGAATAATAAAAACATAGTTATATCAATAATATAGATTATTTTATTTATAGTATTGATAATTTTGTAGAAAAGTGTCATTTTCACTCTTTTTACGATACATTCTATGATAAAATAGTCAGCATTTTTATATATTTTATTCACTACAAATTTGTTATGTCATTACCTAATCAGCAATACAAATTTTTACGCCAAGCTCCTAGAGATGGTATGAGTACCATTCATAAAATTTCTACTTGGGATAGATTACATATTGACCCATGGCTAACTTTTTTTCTCATACTCAATGCTTGTTTAGGACTTTTGGTGCTTTATAGTGCATCAGGTGAAGAAGTAGCACGTGTCATCAAACAAGGAATTAGTTTCATCATTGGTTTTGTGGTCATGTTTACCCTTGCACAAATTCCACCTAAAATTTATCAAGCTTTTTCACCTTATTTTTATATTATGGGTTTGCTATCACTATTAGCAGTTATGCTCTTTGGTGAGGTGCGTATGGGTGCCCAACGTTGGATTGACATCCCCGGATTTGGCAGTGTGCAACCCAGTGAATTTATGAAAATCGGTATGCCAATGATGATTGCATGGTATATGTCTCGGCATCCTTTACCGCCATCATTAAAACATGTCATGATTGCTTTAGCTTTGATTTTTGTACCTTTTTTACTGATTGCAGAACAACCCGACTTAGGTACATCATTATTAGTGCTGATTAGTGGCGTGTTTATTTTGTTTCTAAGCGGTTTATCATGGACATTGATTTTTAGTGCTATTGCTTGTGTCACAGCAATTATTCCTATTGCATGGAATTTTTTGTTGCATGATTATCAACGTCGCCGTGTTGAAACCTTGTTTAACCCTGAAGCAGATAAATTAGGCGATGGTTGGAATATTACTCAATCTAAAACAGCTATTGGTTCAGGTGGATTTTCAGGTAAAGGTTATTTAGAAGGCACACAGTCTCATTTAAATTTCTTACCTGAAGCTCATACTGATTTTATTATTGCCGCTTATTCAGAAGAATTTGGCTTTGTAGGTGTTTTAATTTTAAGTGGAATTTATTTAGCCATTATTTTCCGTATATTTCAAATTGGGCTACAGAGTTTCCATAATTATGGGCGTTTAGTCGCAGGTGCTTATGGGCTTTCATTCTTTATCTATGTATTTGTCAATGCTGGTATGGTGGGAGGAATTTTACCTGTAGTAGGTGTTCCCTTACCTTTTATGAGTTATGGTGGAACAGCAATCATTACTTTAATGGCAACTTTTGGTATTGTGATGTCCATTCATACCCATCGCTAAACCATTTAATACACCATCATCAACTATCATCATGGTGTATTAAATGTGATAAATATCACATAAAAACAAATCTAGTTTACAGTATAACTCTGATAAAATTATGAATAAAAGGTTAATAATTAATCAAAAAAACCTATAAAAAGTACAAGATTTGCTATTTTTACTAGACAATAAATTAATTATTGATTAAACTAGTTTGATATTAATGCAAAAAATCAAATAAAGAAAGTGAACAATATCACATTTTGATATTGTTATGCTCAAGTAGCCACTTTTTTTAGGAGTAAAATATGCGATTTTCATTAAAATATATTGTTTCCAGTTTAGTGGTATTTACAACAATTCCTGCTTATGCAGAAATTGCACCACAAAGCACAGTAACACAAACTACTGAAGAACAAAGTTTAGTATCTCGTGTGATGAGTAAAAACTCACCGAGTTTTAATACCAACTTAAATCAATTAAGTAGCTTAACTGTGACTAAAACTACTGGCGACAAAGTGATTAGTGAAACAGTAAAGGCAAAGATTGATTTGCCAGAAGAAAAAAGTGTTGTAGAAAAATTAAATACTGTTGCTTCTACTGCTGTACGTAAATTTAGCCAAACAGGTGTAGCTTCTTGGTATGGTCGCCAATTTCATGGTCGTAAGACAGCAAGTGGTGAAACTTTCGATATGAATGCTTTAACAGCAGCACATCGTACTTTACCATTAAACTGTTATGTTCGTGTAACCAATGAAAAAAATGGTAAAAGTGTAGTAGTAAAAATCAATGACCGTGGTCCATTTCATGGTAATCGTGTCTTAGATTTATCTTATGGTGCAGCTAAAAAATTAGGTATTGTTGATGCAGGTAGTGCTAAAGTGCGTATTGAGCGTGTTGATGGTCCACAATCATAATACATAATAGATGATATACAATAATAAATAAAAATCACCAGTTTATGATGGTATTACGACTCCTAGGTAATACCATCTTTTTTATGTATAACTTGAGATTAATAAAAAATCTTGCATCATAATGATTGCTTTTTTAGACATAATTACCTATTATCATCTTAATACTTATGCTCAAAAGTGTTCTATGACCACTCAAACAATCCACCGTGTACGTGTTGCAGTACCTTCACCATTATATCAAAGTTTTGATTATCAAATTAAAGCTGATGATTTTACTCGTGCTCAAATTGGTGCAAGAGTAATAGTTCCATTTGGCTCACAACAATTAATTGCTATTATCACAGATAAATTTAGCCCTAATGATGTTATAGAAACCACATTTAAACTTAAACCTATTATTCAACTATTAGATGAACATAATATTTTTGGTCATGAGGTTTTTAATCTATTACAATGGGTTGCTCAATATTATCAATATCCTTTAGGGGAAACTTTTCACATCGGTTTACCTGCCCTACTGCGACAAGGTAAACCTGCTGATATTATTTGGCATCATTGGCGAGCATTAGCACCAGAACAATTTACCGCAAAATTAACAGATAAACAGCAACAAGCCTATCAGATTGTCAATTTACATCAACATGGCAGTAGCGAAGATATTTTAAATGCAAGTGGCGTTAGCACAGCAACTTTAAATCAATTATTAAATAAAAATGCAGTTGTTTGTAGTGTAGAACAACCAACAACATCTTCGCCATCGGTACAACTAGCTCAATTACCTTTAACACCCAATGTTGAACAACGTCATGCGATTGAACAAATTCTAGCACATCAACATCATTATCATGGTTTTTTGTTAGATGGTTTGACAGGCAGTGGTAAAACCGAAGTTTATCTACAGGTCATATATGAAGTACTTAAACAAGAGAGACAAGTTTTAGTACTCGTACCCGAAATCGGTTTAACACCACAAACTATTGCTCGTTTTCAATCACGTTTTAATACACCTATGGCGGTTTTACATTCAGGATTAAATGACTCAAAACGCCTACAAGCCTGGCAACAAGCAAAATCAGGACGTGTCTCAATTGTATTAGGTACTCGATCTGCTATTTTTACACCTTTTAAAAATTTAGGTTTAATTATTCTTGATGAAGAGCATGATTTATCTTATAAACAACAAGATAGCTTACGTTATCACGCCCGAGATGTTGCCTTATATCGTGCCTATCAACAAAATTGTCCGATTATTTTAGGGTCAGCCACACCCAGTATCGAAAGTTATTATTTAGTAGAACAACAAAAATTAAGTGTTTTACAACTCAACCAACGAGCAGGTGTGGCAAGTTTACCTCAATTGCATACCATTGATTTAACCACTCAAAAGAAAAAATATGGTCTAAGTGAGTTACTCATTGGTAAAATTAAACACACCTTAAAACAGGGTGAACAAGTATTATTATTTTTAAATCGACGTGGTTATGCACCTGTATTATTTTGTGAAAATTGTGCATGGCAAGCGGATTGCCCTCGTTGTGATGCCCATTTTACCGTGCATAATCAACCTTATCAGCATTTACGTTGCCATCATTGTAGTTTAGTTTATACCCTACCCCAACAATGCCCAAAATGTCAGTCCCATAGCTTAAAACCCTTAGGCATGGGAACGAGTCAAATGGAGCAACATTTACAAGTTTTGTTTAAAGATTATCCTATTGTACGTATAGACCGAGATAGCACACATAAGGCAGATAGTTGGGATAAATTTTATCAACAAATTCAAGAAAATAAGCCTTTGATTTTAATTGGGACACAAATGCTCTCTAAAGGTCATCATTTTCCCTATGTCACTTTGGTAGGGATTTTAGATGTTGATGCAGGCTTTTTTAGTGTTGATTTTCGTGCGTCAGAACGTACGGCACAGCAAATTATTCAAGTAGCTGGACGTGCTGGACGTATTCATAAAAAAGGTGAAGTGTATTTACAGACTTATCGTCCACAGCACCCTATGTTAGACATTTTATTAAAAGAAAATTATCGTAGTTTTGCTTTACACAGTTTGGCTGAACGCAAATCGGCACATTATCCCCCTTATAGCTATGCTGGTTTGGTACGAGCATCATCAAAAAATGAACAATATAATTTAGCGTTTTTACAACAAGCCATTACATTGTTACCTCAAAATAGTGGTTTAACCATCAATATTTTAGGTCCTACCCCTGCCCCTATGTCTAAAAAAGCAGGTTATTATCAAGCTCATATTCTATTGATGTCACTTCATCGCCGTGAGTTTCACCAACAATTAAAAACTTGGTGGCTAGATGTTGTTAAATTAAATGCAAAAAAACAATTTAGTTTAAGATTAAGTTTAGATATTGACCCGCAAGAGTTGGGGTAATAATTCATTCGCTTAAATTGTATAAATTTGCGATAATATAGTGATTGTTTTTATTATCAGGACTCAACATGATGAAACTCCAAGTTAAAATTTTAGACCCACGTTTAGGCACACAATGGGAAATGCCTAAATATGCCACCACAGGTTCAGCAGGTTTAGATTTACGTGCGTGTTTAGATGAACCGTCTATTACCATTGAAGCAGGACAAACAGTTTTAGTAAAAACTGGATTATCTATTTATATCGAAAATCCACATTATGCAGGTTTAATCCTACCACGCTCGGGGCTGGGACATAAACATGGTATTGTACTCGGTAATTTAGTCGGTTTAATTGATTCAGACTATCAAGGTGAATTAATGATTTCTGTGTGGAATCGTGGGCAAACTGCGTTTACACTTGAAGCAGGCGAACGTTTAGCACAATATGTACTCGTACCTGTGGTACAAGCTGAATTTGATATTGTTGATGAATTTGTTGCCAGCGAACGTGGTGTAGGCGGTTTTGGGCATACAGGTCAGCAATAATTCATAGATTATTATTTTGGAGCAGGCGATGACAAACAATCAACCTTATATCAACCCTAAATTATTTAGAGCTTATGATATTCGTGGTCATATTGATGATTTGACTGCTCCAAGTGTTTATGCCATTGCTCGTGCATTGGTTAATTTTTATCAACAGCAATCAGACAGTCGGCAAATCGTGATTGGCTATGATGCACGCCTTGCGAGTCCAAGTTATGCTTATTTGATAGAACGAGCCTTTCAACAAGCTGGTTTTCATAGCGTTGTAATTGGACGTTGTTCCAGTCCAATGCTGTATTTTTCTGCACAATATTTTGATGGCAATGGCATTATGGTTACCGCAAGTCATAATCCTAAACATGACAATGGTATTAAATGGATTTGTCAAGCAAAACCGCCATCACCTCAACATATTCAAGATGTTGGGAAAATGGCTGAACACTATTATCAAGCAGATATTAAATTTCCGAGTTTTAGCCAACTCAGTCAATTTAAACGACAAACACAATTTCCTAAATATTTTCAATATTATCAAGACTATATCTTAAAAGATATTGATTTAAAGCGTCCATTTAAAATCGTACTTGATGGTTTAAATGGTTCAGCAGGTCGTATCGCTGAACGTTTACTCAATACTCTCAATTGTGAAATTATTGAATTGCGTTGTGATGCGAATGGACATTTTCCTCATCATGCTCCAGACCCATCGGTCGAAGCACATTTAACATTATTAAAGCAGACGGTTATTCAACATCAAGCGGAACTTGGTATTGCCCTAGATGGTGATGGAGACCGTCTAGTCATTGTAAATGCTCAAGGTGAAATGCTAGATGCAGATAGAATGTTGTGTTTATTTACAGAGATTTGTCTTAAAAATCAAAGACATCAACAACATGAATTTGTTTATGATGTAAAATGCTCAACGCTCGTTAAGCAGACTGTTGAAAGCTATGGCGGTACAGCGACTATGATACGTACTGGCAGTAGTTTTTTGCGTAATTATTTATTGCAAGCACAAGGTAAAGCAATTTTTGCAGGTGAATTTTCAGGGCATTATGCCTTTTATGATGGGCGTGGTTTAGGCTATGATGATGCAATTTATGCAGGTTTACGTATTTTGGAATATTTATCACAACAACAGCTTGATTTAAATCAAGTGATGATACAATATCCAAAACGTATTGCCAGTGAAGATATTTATATCAGCCATAAACATTATGACATTGAAGCATTATTTACCCTATTACGCCAACAAAAGTGCTTTACTTATGCAAATATGAGTGAAATTGATGGTTTACGTTTTGATTTTCAACATAATAATTTAAATGGATTTTTTATTATCCGTGCATCAAATACGAGCGATAATTTAACTGTGCGTATTGATGCTAATTCACAACACAATTTTGACTATATTCAACAGCAACTCGCTCAATTATTGTCTAATGACTATCCAATATTAAGTCAAGCAATTATGCAAATTAAAGCTATATCTAGCCCACATCGTTAAGGTATAATATCTCCATTGACCAAAAATAGGATTCTATGATGACCATACAACAACAAACTGCTCAAGATAAAGCTAAAGTTTTAACCGAAGCATTACCTTATATTCAACGTTTTAGCGGTAAAACCTTAGTTGTTAAATATGGCGGTAATGCCATGACTGACCCTGAACTCGAAAGTTCATTTGCACGTGATATTGTGCTGATGAAAACTGTCGGCTTAAATCCAATTGTTGTACACGGTGGTGGACCACAAGTTGATGCTATGCTCCAGCAATTAGGACGTGAAAGCGACCGTATTGATGGTATGCGTGTTACTGACCCTGCTACGATGGAAGTGGTCGAAATGGTACTTGGTGGTAGTGTTAATAAATCAATTGTCAATTTGATTAATCAACATGGTGGACGTGCGATTGGTCTTACAGGTAAAGACGGCAAGCTGATTCGTGCCACAAAATTATTTCTTGAAAAACAAAGTGATACTGGCATTCAAAAAATCGATTTAGGCTTAGTAGGTGAAGTTACTCATGTACAAACTGATTTGCTTGAAATGCTATGCAATAGTGATTTTATTCCTGTGATTGCACCTTTAGGTGTCGATGAATTAGGACATACTTATAATATCAACGCGGATTTGGTGGCTGGTAAAGTGGCTGAAGCATTACAAGCTGAGAAGTTAATTTTATTAACCAATATTGCAGGTGTACTTGATGAAAATAAAAAACTTTTAACGGGTTTAACTACACAAGATGTGGATAATTTAATTGAAACAGGTGTGATTTATGGTGGTATGATTCCAAAAATAAGTTGTGCTTTAGATGCTGTAAAAAATGGTGTAAAATCAGCTCACATTGTTGATGGACGTGTACCACACGCATCATTATTGGAAATTTTTACCGATCATGGTGTAGGTACATTGATTACCAACCAAATTCATAAAAAAGCCTAATCTTAAAGCCATACTTAACTTATTGTAATTTATTGTTCCTATTAATTTTGTAAGGGTAAAAATTTTTTCGCCCTTACATAGAACTAATAAACTATAATAATTTGAATATGACATAGAATAAAATTTGAGTGAAAAATATGGCAAATTTATATGATATTATTTCATGGTGCGACCAACAATTACTCTCCCATGAATTTAAAGATTATGCACCTAACGGTTTACAAGTTGAAGGCAAAAGTGAAGTCAAAAAAATAGTAACAGCTGTAACTGCTTCACTTGATGCGATTCAACAAGCGATTGATGTAAATGCTGATGTATTGTTAGTTCATCATGGTTACTTTTGGAAAGGCGAAGAGCCAACTTTAACAGGCATGAAAGGTAAACGAATCAAACAGCTTCTACAACATGATATTTCCCTACTTGCTTATCATTTACCGCTTGATGCTCACCCTATTTATGGGAATAATCAAGCAATTGCTGATTTATTAGGTTTGAGTAATATCCGTCATTTAGATGAACATGACCGTCATCCGATTGGGCAAATTGGTGAATTAGCTAATCCCTTAACGCCTCATGAATTTCAAGAGTTACTACGCAAAAAAATTCAAGTGGAAAATACTGATACACCTATTTTACATTTACCTGCACAAAAAAAGCATATTAAAACAGTCGCTTATTGTACAGGAGCAGCTCAAGATTATATTCACAAAGCTAGTCGTATGAATTGTGATGCGTTTATTTCAGGTGAAGTGAGTGAGCGAACTTTTTATGAAGCAAAAGAATTAAACGTGCATTATTATGCTTGTGGACACCATGCTACCGAGCGTTATGGCGTACAACGTTTGGGACAAGCTATCGCACAACAATTTAATTTAGATTATGATTATATTGAATTACATAATCCTATCTAGTCACAGAATAAAAATGCTGTAATATATTGATTTACAGCATTTTTATTAGATAAAACTATTGTTTATGTTCAATTTGTTTAACTTCATGTTCCGTCTGATGGCTAATTTGTACAGGTTCATTAACTGTTTTTAATGGTTTATCCTGCTCACTTGCACGGCGTATTTTTTCTGGACGATCAGAAAAAATATATTTATATGCTACAACAAGTACACCAATCACTGCACCTACAATAAAAAGTGGTGGGAACTTTTTAGCAAATGATGATTTTTTAGACATAACTTAGCCCTTAAACAGCAAATAAAATCATAGTGTTATTTATAGCATATTTTAAAAATCATCATCGCTATTTTTTGTAAAGTTTTTCACATTTTTTGATGTTATGCTCAAAATTAAAAGATTTACATATAAGATAAACTCCCGTTACTTACAGTATGAAGGTAAAATAATGATTATTTTTAAGTAGCCTGAAAATAAAAACACCGCTTGAATTTCCCCAAACGGTGTTTCCTTTCTCTTAACCTTTCAACCCATACTGATAACTTACCTCCAAATGCTCCCTTAGCGTATCGCCTTCATAATCAAGATGATAAATGCCTCGCTCCTGCAAAATCGGTACGACTTTTTCCACAAATTCACGCACGCCCATTTGACTGTCAGGAGCAAGCGAAAAGCCGTCTGTCGCCCCAGCTTTAAACCATTCTTCCATAAAATCCGCCACATCGCTTGCCGTGCCGACCACCACAGGGTGATAGTTAATCACACCATTTGCCAAGACTTCTTTGGGCGACATTCCACGCTTGATGAGTTCTACCGCTCTTGGCGAACGCGGGTCGTGGGGGTGTGGGCTTGCCTGATTTTGTAGATATTCTGGCAAAGGTTCATTGACATCTCGCCCTGTCAAATCCACCCCAATCATCGCCGATAAATAGCGAATTTGCCCATTAAATTCCTCATCACTCATAAAATCAAGGAGCTTCATACGGCGAGCGAGTGCGTCTTCATAAGTGTCGCCAATGGTAAACATAAATCCGCTAAACATATTGATTTCATTAGGATTGCGACCGTGGGCAATGGCACTTTGTTTTAATACATTGCGATAGGCTTTCGCTTCTTCAATCGTAAACGGATTGGCATACACACCACTGGCAAATCGTCCTGCCAGCTCCACCCCTTCTGGGCTTGGTCCTGCCTGAAAAATGGGCGGTTGTCCTTGCGGTGTGGCTGGAATCGGCAATGCTCCTTTGACTTGGTAATGTTTGCCTTGGTAATTGGCAGGCTTTATTTGGCTCATATCGGCAAATTGCCCTGTGGCTTTGTCGGTGATGTAGGCATTTTCGCCAAAAGTCCCCCACAAAGTCTGCACCGCTTCCACCATTTCGTGTGCCATCTCATAACGAGTGGTAGTATCAGGCAAGGGCTTATTGCCAAAATTGTACGCCACTTCTCTTGTGCCTGTGGTTACGGCATTCCAACCGATACGCCCACCACTGATGATGTCCAGCGTTTTGAGTTGGCGTGCCAAATTATAGGGTAGGTTGTAGGTCGTGGAATAAGTCGCCACCAAGCCGATTTTTTGGGTGTGTGTGGCAATGGCGGAAAAAATGGTCATCGGCTCCAACACAAACATCGGCGATTTACGGGCAAAATCGCCACTTACGCCCGCCCCAACCATTGCAGGGGTGTCGGCAATAAACAGGGTGTGGATTTTGCCTTGTTCGGCAATTTGAGCCAGTTTGATGTAGTTGTTGATGTCGGTGTAGGCTCGCTCGTTACTATCGGCAAGTCGCCACGCATAAGATTCGTTGCCATAACCTGTGACAAACATCATCGCCAGTTTCATTTGTTTGTTTGAATTGTCAAGATAATCGCTCATTTTGGGTTCTCCCATTAAAAAGTATGGGGATATTATAGAATTTTATTATTGATAATTGAATGGTTAAAAATGGGAATTTGATTTTTATTTTTGGAAATATTGTTTTTCAGGCAGCCTGAAAAACAAAAACACCGCTTAATTTTAAATTAAACGGTGTTTTAATCCCATTTTAATGTACAGCCCCTGCACGCTCACACGCTTTTTGATAGCTTGGGTGATTTTGAATTTGGGCAACCACTCGCTCAATATTGGGGAATTTGCCTTTTTCCACCATTGTCAAAACATATTGCAAAGGATAAGACATCATCATATCGGCAGCAGTCAAATCATCGCCAAGCAACCATTTTTTGCCATTGAGACTGTTTTCAATATAATCTGTGTGCAAATCAAATTGCGATTGGGTAAAGGTAGACACCAGCTCATTACTACCCCCTGTCTCGCCCAAAAATTTCATACCAAATGCCACCATTGCCGACCCTTCGGCATAATGTAGCCATTGTAAAAACTTGGCATAATCAGGACTGTCTGCGTCAGGTTCAAGCCGTCCGCCTCCATAGCGGTAGAGCAAATACTGCATAATCGCCCCACTTTCGGCAACAATCACACCACTATCATCAATCACAGGGGCTTTGCCCAGTGGGTGAATTTGGCGAAGTTCTGCTGGTGCAAGGCGAGTGTTGGGGTCTCTTTTAAATTCTTTGATTTGATAATCCACGCCAAGCTCTTCAAGCAACCAACTGATGCGTTGTGAGCGAGAATTTTCAAGATTATAAAGTGTAATCATTTGATTTTCCTATTTAAATTTACCAAAGCAAAGTTACGCTTTCGTCCAACGCCACACGGCTAGAACGGTATTTGTTTTGTGGCGAATTGGGATCTGGATAGCCAAAAGCAATGCCGTGTAATAATTTCAAATCAGGCGATACGCCCAATTCTTCACGCACCACATCGGCAAACATCGCCAAAAACAGCATTGGCACACCACCAAAACCACGAGCGTGGAGCGACAACAAAAAGGTTTGCGAATACATTCCCATATCGGAGGCGACATTGACATTGCCATCGCCCAAATCAGGCATAAACAAAAACGCAGCGTGTGGGGCATCATACAGTTCGGCATTACGGCGAGTAATCATTGCCCGACCATCTTTATCGCCTCGCTCTACCCCAAAAGTGGCGAAAAATTCTTGGTAATTGGTACGCCAACGGTTTTCGTAAATACCGCCATATTTGCTTTGGTCATACACAAAATCAGGTTTGAATTCGCCTTGTTCAAATTTTTGCATAATCCGCTCTTTGAGGCGATTTAAGGTTTCGCCAGAGGCAAGATACACACGCCAAGGTTGGGTGTTTGTGGCGGACGGTGCTTTTTGGGCATCAGTTAAAACTTCGACAATTTCTTGCTTCGTCAAAGGTTTGTCTAAAAATTGTCGTACCGAATGGCGAGTGCGAGCGGTGGTTTGAAAGTCTAACATTTTGTTTTCTCATTGGATTGGTGAAAAGATTGATTTATTATAGTGTAAAATTAAATTGTGTGCAATATTTATTTTTGGAAAGTAGGTTTTCAAAAATGGAAAGGCTTGGTTTTTTCAGGCAGCCTGAAAAGAAAAACACCGCTCGCATTCCTGCAAACGGTGTCCGCCCAACTAATGCCCACCCATTTTGGAAAGCGTATTCATCATTATCACACCAGCCAAAATCAAGCCAATGCTCGCCATTCCCCAAAAATCCACCTTTTCGCCAAACACCACCACGCCCACAATCGCCGTCAAAACCAAGCCCACGCCAGACCAAATCGCATACGCCATTCCCAAAGGAATGCTTTTTAAAGTCAAAGACAAACAATAAAACGCCACCGCAAATCCCACCGCCACACCAACAGACGGCAAAGGCTTGGTAAAGCCGTGCGACAATTTAATCATCGTAGAACCAAAAACTTCACTACAAATAGCAATCGCCAATAAAATAGACCAGTGCATAAAAAGCTCCAAAATAAAAAGTTAACAATTAATTTTCCAAACGCTGTGCCAGCATTTTTTGCAACGCATTCATTTCATTGAGCAAAAACACAAGTCGTTCAATGCCAAATTCATCAATCACTTGCCCTTCCTGCGTCAATAAAGGGGCGATAATCGGGCGGGCAAACGCTTTGCCTTTATCGGTCAACGAAATGACTTTTTCTCGTTTGTTATTTTCTTTGACATCGCTTGCGATGAAACCGTCTGTTTCAAGGCGTTTGCACAAGCTGTTAATGGTTTGTTTGGCAAGATAATATTTGTCGGCAATGTATTTTTGCGTGGCTTGTTCTTGCGTCCAGAGTGTATAAAATATGGCAAGTTCATTGGCGTTCATCTGATGATTTTTGGCAAAAACTGCATAACTTAAATTGACCTGCGTGCAAACATCGCCAATTTGCTCCAACAGATTGGGGGAATGATTAAAAGTTGTCATAAAAATAGTCCGAAAATTGACATTGGAATTATTATAGTCAATTATCGGACTGTGTGCAAGATTTTTTTGTAAAAAAATGTTATTTTCAGGCAGCCTGAAAGTTTTTAAAATAAAAAAACACCGCTTTTATTTTAAAAACGGTGCTTTTGCCTTATTGCCCCTACTGTTTTAGCCAATCTTCCATCAGCTTAATTTCAGGCTCTTGGGCATTGATGATTTGCTTTGCCAAATCTTGCATTGCTTTATCTTTGCCGTATTCTAATTGCACTTTTGCCATATTGACCGCTCCCTTGTGGTGGGGAATCATCGCTTTGGCAAAGGCGACATCAGGGTCGGTCTCATAAATTGCCGTCATCATTTCGCTGTGTGAATTGTCCAAGGCATAGGCTTTGGCGTGTGGGGCGTTGGCGTTTTGGGTGGTCGTGTCTTTGCCATTCAGCCAGCCATTCATCAAGTCAATTTCGGCTTGTTGCCCATCAATAATCGCTTGGGCAAGTTTTCTCATTGTTTCATCTTTACCATATTCAAGCTGTACTTTTGCCATCTCAACTGCTCCGATATGGTGCGGAATCATACCTTTGGCAAAAGCGGTATCAGCATCAGCAAGATTGCCCGCTTTGCTCATCTCATCGCCCATCTTGTTCATCATTGCAAGATAGGCTTGGGTATGGGGCGGAGCATTTTGAGTGTCCATCGCCATAGCAGAGTGGTTCATATGGGCGTGGTTCATCTCTGCGTGCCCGTTTTGGTTATTTGGGCTGTCGTGGGTGGTTTGGGTGTGGTTATTGTCGCCTACCATCGAGTGCGTCGGCACTTCGTTTTTTCCGTCGGCAAAAGCGGTTGAAGTCGCCAAAATAAGGGCAAGGGCAGATAATTGTACGGCACGGTTTTTAAACATTTTCATTACAGTTTTCCTTATCAAAATGGGATTTGGCAAACATTGGGCAAACCTAAGCCCGCCCAATGTTTTTAGTTAATCAATTACTTGCAATCACAATCGCCACAAGTGCAGTTTTGACAAATGCACGGCTCGCCATTTTGGCAGTTGCATTTTGGATTGCAATTTTGCCCTGTGCAAGATTGGCAACCGCAGTGGGCGTTTGGGTTTTTGATGATGTCGTTCATAACAATTCTCCAAATTAAAGGTTGATTATCAAAATTAAAGGTTGATTATCAAAACAAAAACCGTTTTTAAGCCACTAAAAACATTGCTTTTTTGTTTTGATGAGCGCATCATAAAGCCTAACCTTATGTTAGGGTCAAGGATTATTTTTACGGATTGACAATTTTTTACAAACGCCAAAACAAGGAGCAACAATGAACATCGGTCAAGCGTCCAAAGCCACAGGGCTATCCATCAAGCAAATCCGTGATTATGAAAAAGCAGGCTTATTAATTAACCCATCACGCAGTGAAGCAGGTTATCGGATTTATAACTCCAATGACATCGCTCGGCTAAAATTCATCGCCAAAGCCCGCAGCGTCGGTTTTTCGCTTGCCCAAATTGGCGAGCTTTTGGCACTGCAAGACAATCCACACCGCAAAAGCTGTGAAGTCAAAGCGTTGGCAAATACGCACATTGAATTTTTATCAAATAAAATCAAGGAATTGGAAGAAATGAAAACTGCTCTTGGGGCGTGGCGTGATGCCTGTCGTGGCGATGATATGCCAGAATGTCCGATTTTACAGGGG
The DNA here is from genome assembly GCF_030674635.1 of Moraxella sp. ZY210820. Classification (NCBI taxonomy): domain Bacteria; kingdom Pseudomonadati; phylum Pseudomonadota; class Gammaproteobacteria; order Moraxellales; family Moraxellaceae; genus Nasibacterium; species Nasibacterium caprae. Next base: position 1,754,385 of record NZ_CP089978.1, read on the forward strand.
CTTGGGGGATAGGTTTTCAAGCAGCCTGAAAAATTATTTTGCAAAATTTCCACACAAAAACACCGCTTGAACTTCAATCCAAACGGTGTTTTAAATTAACTGACTTTTAATTCCGCCCAAGCCCTTTTGATGATTTCTTGACTGGCTTGTAATGCCAAAAATGCCAAAACAAACGCCACAATTAAATCAGGATATTTTGATTGAAAAAAATAAACTGCCATACCCGCCAAAATTACCGCCACATTACCAATCGCATCGTTTCGGGAACACACCCACACACTGCGGACATTGCTGTCGCCATCACGAAATTTTAATAATATCAACACTGCCGACACATTGACCAATAACGCCAAAAATCCCACAATGCTCATTTCAGAAGAACTGGGCATTTCCCCATAAAACACACGATAAATGGTCGTCATTAAAATAAATAAACCAAAACCGCCCATCGTCAGCCCCTTAACCATAGATGCTTTGGCACGGTAACTTAACGCCATTGGCAACACAATCAAACTTATCAAATAATTGGCACTGTCGCCCAAGAAATCCAAACTGTCCGACAACAGCGAAGTTGAACCCGATTTAACCCCCATCACAATTTCCACAAAAAACATTGATAAATTTAATATCAAGACAATCCACAAGGCTTTTTTGTACTTGGACGATTGATGAATGGGTTGATTTGAACCACAACAATTTTGGCACGCCATTTTTTTGCTCCTGTTTTAAGATGAAATTTGCTATACTATAAACTCCGTAGTCATTACAGGGTCAAGCCAAAATGTCAAAATTTTTTAAAATAAAACAAGCCAGTGAACAAACAGGCGTACATTTGGAAACCATTCGTTATTATGAAAAACAAGGCTTAATCGCCCCTACACATCAACAAAATGGCTATCGTGTGTTTGATGAAAATCAGTTAGAACAATTACGCTTTATTAAAACTTGCCGTAATATCGGTTTTTCTTTAAGTAACATCAAAACGCTGTTGCAATTACAACAAACGCCTAACAAACAATGCAATGAAATCAATGCACTTGCCGAGCAACATTTGGCATATTTGGACGAACAAATCACAGAACTACAACAAGTTAAAACTTTTTTAATGCAATTTGTGGGTTGTGAAAATAAAACGGTTGATAAGTGTCAGATTATTCAAGGTATTAAAGAAAAAGAATAGCGGAATATTTTTCAGGCTGGCTGAAAGTTTTTAAAATAAAAACACCGCTTTTATTTTAAAAAACGGTGCTTTTGCTTTATTGCCCCTACTGTTTTAGCCAATCTTCCATCAGCTTAATTTCAGGCTCTTGGGCATTGATGATTTGCTTTGCTAAATCTTGCATTGCTTTATCTTTGCCGTATTCTAATTGCACTTTTGCCATATTGACCGCTCCCTTGTGGTGGGGAATCATCGCTTTGGCAAAGGCGACATCAGGGTCGGTCTCATAAATTGCCGTCATCATTTCGCTGTGTGAATTGTCCAAGGCATAGGCTTTGGCGTGTGGGGCGTTGGCGTTTTGGGTGGTCGTGTCTTTGCCATTCAGCCAGCCATTCATCAAGTCAATTTCGGCTTGTTGCCCATCAATAATCGCTTGGGCAAGTTTTCTCATTGTTTCATCTTTACCATATTCAAGCTGTACTTTTGCCATCTCAACTGCTCCGATATGGTGCGGAATCATACCTTTGGCAAAAGCGGTATCAGCATCAGCAAGATTGCCCGCTTTGCTCATCTCATCGCCCATCTTGTTCATCATTGCAAGATAGGCTTGGGTATGGGGCGGAGCATTTTGAGTGTCCATCGCCATAGCAGAGTGGTTCATATGGGCGTGGTTCATCTCTGCGTGCCCGTTTTGGTTATTTGGGCTGTCGTGGGTGGTTTGGGTGTGGTTATTGTCGCCTACCATCGAGTGCGTCGGCACTTCGTTTTTTCCGTCGGCAAAAGCGGTTGAAGTCGCCAAAATAAGGGCAAGGGCAGATAATTGTACGGCACGGTTTTTAAACATTTTCATTACAGTTTTCCTTATCAAAATGGGATTTGGCAAACATTGGGCAAACATAAGTCCGCCCAATGTTTTTAGCTAATCAATTACTTGCAATCACAATCGCCACAAGTGCAGTTTTGACAAATGCACGGCTCGCCATTTTGGCAGTTGCATTTTGGATTGCAATTTTGCCCTGTGCAAGATTGGCAACCGCAGTGGGCGTTTGGGTTTTTGATGATGTCGTTCATAACAATTCTCCAAATTAAAGGTTGATTATCAAAACAAAAACCGTTTTTAAACCCATTAATAAAAAAATGCCATTTAAAACGGTCACTTTTGCACAAGCAACAACCAATGATGGTCAATCCTTATTAGCGGTTAATGACTTATTTATTGGCCCTAAAAGCCACACTTCCGCACAGTATATTTTGCAATGGAATGGCGCTGAAGAAGTGCAATCTTCATCAGGCATTATTGTATCAACAGGATTGGGATCAACGGGGTGGTTTCAATCTATTCTTGCTGGTGCGATGGCAATTACAGGAGAAGCTTCGCACCCTCTATTACAAGGCTTTAGCTGGAGTGATCGAAAGCTACAATTTAGTGTAAGAGAGCCATTTCCAAGTAGAACAACAGGTGTTGCACTGACTTTTGGCACTATTGAGCCTGACTCACCACTGCAATTAGGATCTTTGATGCCAGAGAATGGCGTAATTTTCTCTGATGGCATCGAAGATGACTATTTACAATTTAATGCAGGTTGTATTGCTCACATTGGTATCGCTGACATACAAGGGCAACTAATTAGCCAAAAAGGGCGTCAGCGAATTTAGATTTATTTAGCGCTCTTTAATACTGTTTCAAGTCCAGAGATCATCACATCAAGGACAAACAAAAATGCAGCATCACCATTATCACTATCCATAATTGCAACGGCTTGGGTTAATAATGGCGGATAGGCAACAGTATCCGTCTCTACTTTTTCACGCTCTTTTTGGCTTTCTTGATGCTCTTGAGTTTCCAGTACGGAGCCTAATGTAAAATGCGCAATAGAGCTTAATGCATACACGGCTTGAGATAGACTAAACCCAGCATCACACAAAAACTGTAGTTGCTGTTCTGATGTCTCAAATTGACTTTCAGAGGGGCGTGTTCCCGCATGAATTTTGCCACCATCACGATACATTAATAAGGCTTGGCGGAAGCTTTTCGCGTTATTTCGCAAAAAGTCCTGCCATGTTTCATTCGGCAATGGCAAAACATGATGATGGTGCTTTTGCAAAATAGTTTCTGCTAATGCATCTAACAAAGCGCGTTTATTTTTTACATGCCAATACAATGTGGGTTGTTCCACACCTATTTTTTGCGCCAGCTTACGCGTTGTTAATCCTTCAATACCAACTTCATTAAGTAAAATCAACGCATTATCAATAACTTGTTCTTTATCTAGCTTTGCCATTACCTACCTCAAAATAAAATAGCCTTGACAATCTATCACTGATAGAGATATATTACACCCACTCTATCACTGATAGATTTTTAGGATCTCAATGAATAAATCAATTATTATTATACTGCTGATCACCGTATTAGATGCCATTGGTATCGGGCTTATCATGCCAGTACTCCCTACTCTATTAAATGAATTTGTCAGTGAAAATTCACTGGCAACCCATTACGGTGTGCTATTAGCGCTCTATGCTACCATGCAGGTTATTTTTGCTCCTATTCTAGGACGACTGTCTGATAAATACGGCAGAAAACCCATCTTGCTGTTTTCCCTTTTAGGCGCGGCACTCGACTATCTTTTAATGGCATTCTCAACCACACTTTGGATGCTCTATATTGGGCGCATCATTGCGGGGATCACAGGCGCAACAGGTGCCGTATGTGCATCAGCGATGAGTGATGTGACTCCCGCTAAAAATCGAACTCGCTATTTTGGTTTCTTAGGTGGTGCTTTTGGTGTTGGCCTTATTATCGGCCCAATGCTAGGGGGATTATTAGGTGATATCAGTGCTCATATGCCATTTATTTTTGCCGCTATTTCACACTCGATATTATTAATACTCTCTTTGCTCTTTTTCCGAGAAACACAAAAAAGAGAAGCGCTTGTTGCCAATAGGACACCTGAAAACCAAACTGCCTCAAATACAGTCACTGTTTTTTTTAAGAAAAGCCTCTACTTTTGGTTAGCAACCTATTTTATTATCCAGCTTATCGGGCAAATTCCTGCCACCATCTGGGTGCTGTTTACACAATATCGTTTTGATTGGAACACAACTTCTATCGGTATGTCTTTGGCGGTTCTGGGTGTATTACATATTTTCTTTCAGGCGATTGTCGCTGGGAAATTGGCACAAAAATGGGGCGAAAAAACCACCATTATGATCAGTATGTCTATTGATATGATGGGCTGTTTATTATTAGCGTGGATAGGCCACGTTTGGGTCATCTTACCAGCATTAATTTGCTTAGCGGCAGGAGGTATGGGGCAACCCGCATTACAAGGTTATTTATCAAAATCTGTCGATGATAATGCGCAAGGGAAATTACAAGGTACTCTGGTGAGCCTAACCAATATTACCGGGATCATTGGTCCCCTTTTATTTGCCTTTATTTATAGTTATAGCGTCGCTTATTGGGATGGTCTGTTATGGCTGATGGGGGCAATACTTTATGCTATGTTGCTTATTACCGCTTATTTTCACCAAAGAAAAACCACACCTAAAGCTGTTATTTCAACCCCTTAATACTAGAAATTATAAAGATCATAAAAGTCCTGTCCGCTCTTAATAACGTTGATAGGACTTTATTTTTATCGCTTGAATTTTCCCCCAAGCGGTGTTTTTTTTAATGCCCACCCATTTTGGACAGCGTATTCATCATTATCACACCTGCCAAAATCAAGCCAATGCTCGCAATTCCCCAAAAATCGACCTTTTCGCCAAACACCACCACGCCCACAATCGCCGTCAAAACCAAGCCCACGCCAGACCAAATCGCATACGCCATTCCCAAAGGAATGCTTTTTAACGCCAATGACAGCAAATAAAACGCCAAGCCAAAACCCAGCACAAAACCAATACTCGGCAAAGGCTTACTAAACCCTTGTGATAATTTTAGCATCGTAGAACCAAAAACTTCACTACAAATAGCAATCGCCAATAATAAAGACCAGTGCATAAAATGCTCCTAAAATTAACCAAAATATGTACCACACACCATTTTTAAAAACTAAATCGCCACTCTTTGCCCAATGTCTTTTAATTCAGAAAATTTCTCCACCAATTCTGGCATATCATCAAGGCTCATTGCAAAGCCCCACAAATAAGTCATCACGGCATAAATATGCCCTGCTTGCACTTGTTTTTGAGCCAAAATTGCCAAAGTAGCCCCAAATAATATCGCTACTGCAACCCCAATCATCAAATAAGAAAAGGCTTCACGATTGGAGATGGCAATACGAATTTTGGATAAAACATCATAATGCTTGATTAAATGATGATGTTTATTTTGTTCAATCACATTGACTTCTTTTTCAAGGCGGTTATTGAGTTTAAAATACAATTTATCATTTTGCCGACTATAATTTGGCAATATCAAAGTAAATATCACAAGAATCAATAATGCAATCACTCCTGAATAAAATTCAATGGTTAATAGCATTATCACCGAACCAATAATATTAAATAAAGCCGTGATTAAAATCGGTAAATGTTCCTCAAAAAATGCCACAAACTGCCGTGCCATCACAGCGTGGGCAGTGGCTGATGAGGTATTGCCTTTTTGTTTTTCACTAATAATGGCTTTACTTGCTAAATCAGCGTAAATTTTTACAAAGGCACGAGTATCCACTGCACGGCGTGCCGAACCCACAGACCAAATCAAAAGCACCATTAAAGCATAAATTAACGCATTGAATGTCTGCCCATTTAATACCGCATTGACGGCAAAACTGCCTACCAATGGATATAATAAAAACAACATATTTTCTAATGCCACTAAGCCAAAAGTTGCCGATAATTTTCTTTTATTGTTTAAGGCAATATTTTTTAGAGTATGAATTGTTGTATTCATTTATTGCTCCAAATGATTTGCCATTAAGGTTTGCAAGTCTTGCATTTCTTTTAATAACAATAACATTCGCTCACCGCCAAATTCATCAATGATTTTTTGTTCAAGGTTTAACAGCGTTTCAATAATGGGTTTGGCAAAGGCTTTACCCTTATCGGTCAAAGAGATGATTTTTTCTCGTTTGTCATTTTGACTAATGATACTTGTGATTAAACCATCTACCTCAAAGCGTTTGCATAAAGTATTAATGGTTTGTTTGGCTAGATGATATTTATCGGCAATGTATTTTTGTGTGGCTTGTTCTTGCGTCCAGAGTGTATAAAATATGGCAAGTTCATTGGCGTTCATCTGATGATTTTTGGCAAAAACTGCATAACTTAAATTGACCTGCGTGCAAACATCGCCAATTTGTTCCAACAGACTGGGGGAATAGTGAAAAGCTGTCATAAAAATAGTCCGAAAATTGACATTGGAATTATTATAGTCAATTTTCAGACCGTTTGCAAGGTTTTTTTGTAAAGAAATGTTATTTTCAGGCTGCCTGAAAAACAAAAACACCGTCTAAAAATTTTCAGACGGCATTTTAAAACTCACACTCATCGCTCAATCCCTAATCTTTAACCACCGTAAACACCTTATTATTCAACCGATATTCACTTTTTTCATCGTGAGCCAGTTGCACAATGGTGGGTTTTCTTTTACAGAGTTCACGCATTTTGGCGGTGCTTTCTTTATGCAATTTGCCGTCCATACACACGCCGTCAATGTTGCCAGCAAGCATATCTTGTTCAGAGTAAGAGGCATCACCGCCAATCAAAATATAATACTCGCCCATATCCACAATCACCGCCAAATGCCCCAGCGTATGCCCTGCGGTTGGCACAAGGCGGATTTTGCCGTCTTTGGTTAATTTGTGGCTTTGTTCAAAACTTTCAAACGCCCCATCATCAAAGGCGATACCGCAAGGATTAAACCAATCAGGATAATGCTGGGTCAAATAACCATTAAACACCGCATTGGGGGCTTGTATCGCCTGTTTTTCAATCTCGGTCAAAACAAATCGGCTATTTGGGAAATTGGGCAATCCGCCTGCGTGGTCGCCGTGCATATGGGTCATCACCACCGTGTCTATTTTTAATGGGTCAAAGCCTTTTGCCTTCAACACTTCGCCCACTTCTTCGTGTTTTTTGACCCCGCGCCGTTCGCAAAACTGCATAAATGGGTGCCACCACGGTTGATAGCCCTTGTCATTGGCACGGCTACTCTCGCCTGTATCCACCAAAATCAAACCGTCATCGTGTTCAATCAGCCAGCACCCAATCGGCAATTTGGGCGACCATTTACTGTCAGTCAGCACATCAAACACACGCAAAGGACGAGCAAAAAAGCGTGCCACTTGATGATGAATTTTGATTTGTACCCAACCAGTTGTTAGGCAATGCACTTTAATCATTTTTTCAATTTCCAAATGGTTGATGTGGGTATTTTATAAATTTTGAGTTCCCCACACAAACGCCAAAATCCTTGTATTTAACAGGATAAGCCTATAAAATATTAAAAATGTAGGCATAATTTGAAAAAAGTTGGAGTAGTAAAATGACCGATTTACGCACCATTAAAACCCACAATGCGATTGCCAATGCCTTAATTGACTTATTGGACGAAAAACCGTTTGAAAAAATTCAAGCCCAAGAAATCATTGAAAAAGCCTTGATTAACCGCACCACTTTTTACCGTTATTATTCAGGCAAAAGCGATTTGGTCGGCAAATTGATAAAAGAAGTGAAGGCGGAATATCAAGACCTGCTCAAAAAGCGTTTTGAAAGCGATAATTTATTGCGATTTATGCAAACCATTGGCAACCGCTTATTGGAAAAAAGACGGCTGATTTTGGCACTTTGGCAAATCAAAACCCCACGCCATCATTTGTATGACGATATGCACGCTTTATTAAAAAACGCCTTTATCGCCCACGCCAAACGGGTAAAATCAGACGATAAAAATTGGGACTACCAAGCCCATATTTTTTCCACCATTGCCCTAGAAAGTCATCGCTATTATTTTGAACAAGGGGAAATTTTAAAAATCTCCCAAGTGTTTGATGAATGGATAGAAATGGCGGAAATATTAAAAGGGTAAGATTTTTTCAGGCTGCCTGAAAATCATTTTGCCCATTTTAAAAACAAAAACACCGCTTAATTTTAAATTAAACGGTGTTTTCTTTTAGTTAATTTATTTCACTCGCTCGTTAATCCATTCCGCCACATCATCATTGATTTTTTGTCCGCCATTTTCTAGCATCAACAAATGCCCAAAGTTTGGATACAAAATCAAACTTTTATCCACCGAGTTGGTTTCGTTATAAAAATCAATGGCATCTTTGGGGGCGACAAACACATCTTTATTACCGCTAATCAGCATTACAGGGGCGACAAATTTGTCGTCATTGTCTTTTAAATATTTGATGCCTTCTTTAAAGCCGTTGGGGAAAGACACCGAAAATTTGTTCAACATCAACGGGTCGCCAGCCACCGACAAACCAGCCCCTTCAAACGGAATGTTGAGCGTGGTCAAAGACACCGAACCGTCCACAAAACTGTCTTTTGGTTCTGGGCGTGGCAAATGCCCAAAATTCATTGTGTTATACCGTAACCCCCCCCCGCCAAAATAAAGCCGTTCACATCGTGTGGGTACTTCGTGCCGTACAGTGCCGAAATGTGTCCGCCCATAGAGTGTCCCAGCACAAAAACAGGCGTATTGGGATTTTCGGCTTTGGCTTTTTGCACCACCAAACGCAAATCTTCCACCATTTCAAAATAGCTTTTGATGTGAATGCTGTCTCGTCCGTCCGATTTGCCGTGTCCACGATGGTCAAAACGATAGACGGCAATGTCGTTTGCATTCATCGTTTTAGCAAAATCGCCAAACACCCCAGAATGGCTCGCCAACCCGTGCGAAATCACGACAACGGCTTTGGGGCGGGCGTTGGGAATGTCTTTTTGTAAGTGCAAATTTAAGCCGTCAAAGGTTTTGATTTTTTGTGCGGTTGATTTTGTAATGCTTAACTTGACAGGCTGTTCAGGCGTTTTGGTTTTGGCGGTTGCCACCGAACCAAAAGACAAAGATAAAGCTAGGGCAAGGGTGGTTGATTTTAATAAGTTTTTCATAAGGTTACTCTCATTTGATTGATTGGAATGAGCATATTGTAAAATTTTAGAATTGGGAATGGAATTGCAATTTGTGGGAAGTTTGTTTTCGGATTTGGAAAGGTGGATTTTTTGTGATAAAATAATGTATATTTAATCATCATCAAACATAGTGAGTGTAGTATGTATCTAAAAAATATTTTTATTGAAAACATGGGCGCTATTGAAAAATTTTCATTGGTTGAAAATGATTTATTTATCAATGACAATCCTAAACCAATTATTCTATTGGGGAAAAATGGTACTGGAAAAACCACACTGTTATCTAGTATAGTAGATGCCCTTTACGAACTTTCCAGCAATTGTTTCCAAGATGTTTTACCACATGAGGGGCTAAATCGCCAATATTTTAAAGTTTCAGGTTCAAAAAATATGAGAGTTAATTCCCAATATGCTTTCTCGTATATTAATTTTGCTGTTGAAGAAGAAATTTTAGAGTATTGTGATAAAAATGGGGATGTAGATAATATAGATATATCTTTGGCGACAAATAATCTAATTTCCAACAACCTAAAATCTAACAAAGGTAAGCAAATTTCCTCATTTAATCAGGAGCAAAACGATATTTTTGAAAAAGATTTTTTGGCTAATTCCTATTGTTATTTTCCTTCTGATAGATATGAGTTGCCCTACTGGATTAATAAGGGGGCTATTTCTCAACTAGAGCAATTTAAAGAAATTCAAAGATTTTCAAACAAGTTAAATCGAGATATTTTAGTAAGAAAATCTTTAGATAATATCAAAGCTTGGATTCTAGATGTTTTTCTAGATTCAAGAGCTGATTTATTATTCAAGAACGATGGCTCAGTACATGCAAAAAGACCAATGCAAGATTTACAATTATTGCAAACATCAATAAGAAATATAGAAAAATTAATTGGCAGAATTGTACAAAAAGACATTGTATTAGATTTAAATTTAAGGGGCACTTCTCAATCTAGAATTAGACTGATAGATGTATCATCAAATCTTGAGTTTGTTCCTTCCCTTGATAACCTATCGGCTGGACAAAGCACTCTACTAAGTATATTTGGAACAATTATTCAATATTCAGATAGAGCAGATCTTATAAAAAGCATCAACTTAGGTGAAATACAAGGCATTGTAATTATTGATGAAATAGACTTGCATTTACACATTGAATTACAAAATAAAATTCTACCAGAGCTGATTAAATTATTCCCAAAGGTTCAGTTCATCATTACTACGCACTCTCCATTTTTCTTGGCAGGCCTATCAGAAACTTTCTCCCAAGAAGAATATTTATTGGTTAATATGCCAAATGGGGATATTATTACTGATACTTCTAGATTTGAAGAGTTTAAGAAAGCTTACGATTTATTTGTTGATATAAATAATAACTATAAATATGAGCTTGATATACTTCACTCTCAAATAAGAGAAAGTACTAAGCCATTAATTATTACTGAAGGAAAAACAGATTGGAAACATATTAAGTCTGCACTAAAACATCTAGATCACCGTTTAGATATAGAGTTTCTTGAGTATGAGGAAGATATAAAAATGGGAGATACCACATTAAGAACAATGGCTGAAAATTTTAAATCATTACCCAATCAAAGAAAGATAATTTGTATTTTTGATAGGGATAATAATGAAATTTTAAGGTCATATGGTCAACAATCATTTAACAATTTAGGTAATAATGTTTTTACTATGTGTATTCCTAAAATATCCAATGAGTTAGATAAAATTTCTATTGAGTTTTACTATAATAAAAATGACTTATCTAGAGAAGATAATCATGGTAGAAAGTTATTTTTAGGTACTGATTTCCATGAAGGAACCCCAAATAGTATATGTGGTCAATATCAGACTAAAAAAATGGATAAGGCAGGAAAACTTACTGTCATTGATGAAAAAATATATAAGTCGGATGATAAAGAAATGCAAAATTCAATTGCTTTAACAAAAAGTGATTTTGCAGATTACATATTAAATGAGAATGAATATTTCACGGGCATAGACTTCTCTAATTTTCAAAAAATTTTAGATGTTATCGCTCAGATTATTGAGTTGGAATAATGAACCTAAACGCCTTATCCCTATTTGTTGCCGTCATCAAACACGGTAGTCTCTCCAAAACGGCTGAAAAATTGGGCGTGCCGATTGCTACCATTAGCCGTCAAATTGCCGAGCTGGAAAAATCCTTACAAATTCAACTGTTTGACCGCCAAAAATCAGGTGTTAAACCGACAATGGCAGGGCAAAAACTCTATGACGAAGTGCATTTGTCCATTGATAATTTGTTGAATGCCAAGCAGGTTTTGTTTGACGATGAACAAAATTTAAAAGGCATTTTGCGGATTTCCGCTCCGCCCAAATGCGAGCCTGTGCTGGCGTGGGTCAGCGAATTTCAACAAAAATTCCCCAATGTGCAAATTCACGCCACGATGACCGAACGCATTTTGGATTTGAGTGCCGACAGCATTGATGTGGCGTTTCGCATTGGCGAGCTTCACGGCGAGCATTTTATCGCCAAAAAAGTCGCCACGCTTGGCACAAAATGGGTGGCTCACCCCGAGTTATTGGCTCGTTTTGGTACGCCAAGCACCTTGAAAGAATTGAAAAATTTCCCCATTGCCACTTGGGCAAAAAATGGCGAAAACGAAATTATCATTCAAATGAATAAAGAGAAAATCGCCTTGCCGTTTTTGTTTGCCAGCAATGATGCCTATGCGGTGGAATATATGGTTTTGCAGGGGCAGGCGATTGGGCAAATTTCTGATTTGACGGCAAATGAGTGGATAAAAGACAAGCGTGTGGTGGAGATTTTGCCCGAGCTTGCCAAGCCCAATTATGATTTGTTTATGCTCTATGCTTCAAAGCGTTATCCGTCTGCGATTGTGCGGAAATTTGTGGAATTTGTTTTGGGGAAAATTCAGGCAGCCTGAATATAAAAACACCGTTTAAAATCAAAACTTAAACGGTGTTTTTTAATTAACTCCGCCCTGTACTTAATCCAGCTTTCCCATTCGCCACAATCGTATTAAACAGCACTTTCCACGCCGACAATTTCGGATTGGGCGATTTGCCTTCGCCAATTAAACGCATTTGCGACATATACCAATCCATTTCCAAAACCGCCCCGACTTTTTTATCAAGCGGTGCAAAGCCTGTTTTAATGCGGTTGGTGGTCAGCGTTTGGTATGTGCCATTTTGGATTTGATTGGGCAAATCGGGCATTAGGGCAAGCGGACGAGCAATGCCGATTAAATCTAAATTGCCACTTTTTAACGCGTCATTCATCGCTGTTTCGCTTCTAAATCCGCCTGTGATAATGAGCGGAACTTGGCTGATTTTGCGGGCTTTTTCGGCATAATCTAGGAAAAAGGCTTCTCTTTGGCGGGTGCTGGATTTTTCAGCCAGCATAGCAGGGCTTTCGTAGTTTCCACCAGAAATTTCAATAAAATCAATGCCTAATTCCGACAGTTTGGCAACAACGGCAAGACTGTCATTTTCATCAAAACCGCCTTTTTGAAAATCGGCTGAATTTAATTTCACGCCCACCAAAAAATCAGGACGGACATTTTCACGAATGCCTTGATAAATTTTTAACAAAAAATTCATTCGGTTAGCCAAACTTCCGCCCCAGTCATCGGTACGAGTATTGTGGTGTGGCGACAAAAATTGGCTAATCAAATAACCGTGTGCCGCGTGAATCTGCACACCGCTAAACCCTGCCTTTTGGGCGATTTGGGCGGTCTTGACAAAATTATCAATAAGCTCTTTAATTTCAAATGCTTGAAGCTCTCGTGGCGGATTGATAAAGCCGTCCATTCCGACCAGGGGTACGGCACTTGGGGCAACCGGCACAGGATTTACCGCTTTGGGCGATTGTTTACCTGCGTGGTTGATTTGCATAATCATCAAGGTGCCGTCTGTTTTGCCAGCGTCCGCCCACGCTTTTAGCATATTTAAATCGTCTTCGTTTGACACCACGACATCGTGCGTAGAGCCTTTGCCCTCTTTGTTTATCATCACATTGCCTGTAACCAAAACCCCTGCCCCACCTTTTGCCCAAGTGCGGTACAGATTAACAAGGCTTTGGGTGGGTTTGTCGCTTTTGGCAAGCTGTTCTTCCATCGCCGATTTAAAAAAGCGGTTTTTGGCGGTCGTGCCGTTTGGGAAGGTAAAGGATTGAAATAACATAGAATGTCTCTTTTTAAGTTGATATGTTTAAAAATTTAAACATATTATAAGGGGGAAAGTGGGGGAAGTCAAGAGTTTTCAGGCTGCCTGAAAATGATTTTGCACAATTTCAATAAAAAACACCGCCCACATTTTTGCAAGCGGTGTTGTGCTTATGGTTTGCCCCATTTGACCTGTACTGTACCACGCCCCAAAGCGTTTTTTAAGCCGTCCGTTTGGTGGATTTTGCCGATTTTGGTGTAGCGGTAAGTGCTGTCAAAACTTTCATAAAAAATCACCACCGTATCGCCTTGCCAAAGCAGGACATCGCCCGCATTGATACGCCCGATTTTTTGGTCGTTCGTCGGCAAAGGTTTGGGCAAAGTGGCAAATTTTTCATTGTTTAAATGGTCGTCCATTGCCAAATCAAGTGGTAAAAGATTGGCAAAAGCGGTGGCAGTTTCGTTATTTTCTAATTGTAAATCAAATGGTTGATTGTTGATTTGTAAAACAATGGCGGACTGGTTCATCAAAATTTCCTGTTTGGGGGCGGTGGGGTTGTTTGGCTCGGCATTGCAGGCGGTGATGAATGTGGCATTGACCGCCATTAAAATGGCAAATAAATGGGTTTTCATTTTTTACCTTTTAAAATAAAGTATTATAACAAATTAACTGCCCAATTTCATTTTCAGACTGCCTGAAAATCCTATTTCTGATTGCTCGGACAATATTTCTTCATCAATTCAACCAATTCGCCCATTTTTTCAATTTCATCTTTCATCGCCAAAGTGTAAAAGCGGTTTTTGGCGTTTGTGTCGTTTGTGAAAGAAAAGGGCTTGAATAGCATAAAAAGTTTCCTAAATTAAGCTACAATTTGAATGACAATCTTGCCCTTTGCTCGTCCGCTTTCGCTGTATTCTAGGGCTTTTTGGGTGTCGTCAAAGACAAATACTTGGTCAATGATTGGGCGTAATTTGCCGTCCTCTACCCAAGTTTTGATGATGTTTAACGCTTTGCCAGAGGGTTTCATAAACAAAAATTCATAACTTACCCCATACTTTTGGGCGGTTTTGTGGGTTTTGGCACTGATTAAGCCCATTATAAATTGTTTGACCCACGACAGCCCCATTGCTTTGGCAAAATCTTTGGTTGGCACGCCTGCCACGCTGACAACTTTTCCGCCCCTTTTTAGCACCTTAAAGGAATGCTCCAAAGTCTCACCGCCAATGGTATCTAAGACAAAATCAAAATCGGATAATTTGTCATAAAAATTTTCTTGTTTATAATCAATCACTTCATCAGCCCCCAGCGATTTGACCAATGCCAAACCCTGATTACTTGCGGTGGTGGCGACATACAAACCCAAAATTTTGGCGATTTGAATGGCGACACTGCCAAGACCGCCCGCCCCTGCGTGAATAAGCACTTTGTCGCCTGCTTTGGCGTTCATTTTTTTAAAGGCTTGATAGGCGGTCAAAGCCACAAGGGGCAAACTTGCCGACTCATTAAAGTTAAGATTGGCAGGTTTTTTGGCAAGATTGGATTGGTCGATAGCGACAAACTCCCCAAAACTGCCAATCCGCAAGGTATCCGTGCGAGCAAAGACTTCATCGCTCACTGCAAATTCACGCACATTTTTGCCCACGCCTGCCACCGTGCCAGCAAAATCATTACCCAGCACAAGGGGCATAGAAAAAGGCAAAACCAGCTTTAAATCGCCATTTCTGATTTTAAAATCAAGCGGATTGACGCTGGCTGAATGCACCTTGACCAGCACATCATCATCGCCGATAGCGGGTGTTGGTACGCTGGTCTTTTGTACAGGGTGTTTGCCGTATTTTTGGACGGTCATTGCGTTCATTTGGGCAGGTAGGGTCATTTATATTCTCATAGGTTTAAAAATTTAAACATATTATAAGGGGGAAGGTGGGGGAAGTCAAGGGGTTTAATCTGATGACACGAATTTGACATCAATACCTGCTTTTTTGGCTTGCAAGTGGTGTAGATGGCGTGGAATGGTGTAATGTCGCCCCTCTTTGATAAAATTTGCCCCTGTTTGATGAAATTCAAAATCCACACCAGCGTGAATGCAAGCGGTGCGAATTGCCAAAATCCACCCAAAATCACACGCCCTTGCCCTATCGCCAGACTCTCCGCCGACGATGACCTTATCAAGACCGTGCAAATAAACAGACAAATCAATGGCGGATAATAAGGGTTCGCAAATTAAGGTTTTGTTTTTTAGAGGTAAATTAAGATAAATAGGCAGGCGGATATCGGCTTGTTTTTGATTTTCAACCGTACAACAAATGGTAACATTATCAAACAACGCCCAATCGGACGGCAAATGCGCCCCAATACGCTCTACTCGCTTGGTGGTCATAAAAAATTGCAAATCGGGTCGTTGCCTTATCATCGCCCACGCTTCATCTCGCCACTCGTCCGCCTCATCAATAAAAAAATCTGAAGTAAAACAAGTATAAAGCACCTCACCAGACGGCACTTTATAAGTTTTATTTCTGGATTTTTTAATCGGCAAATGAAAATTTTGGGTCTTTTTGACAGTTTGACTGTCTCTACCGTATTTTTTGTCATCGGCATACATATAGCAGTTGGCACAGCCCTCACTGATTTTTGTACAGCCGTGCCACAAATTCCAAAAAATCGCCATTTTTACCCCTAAACAGTCATTACATCTTTTAAAAAATCACTCGCCAGCCCCAAATCTCCTATTTTTCCAAAATCCCAATTTATAAAAAATCAAGTGAGGGAAATTAGGGAGATTTAGGCTACCTGAAAAGCGCTTTATCGCACCACCGTTTAAATAAAAATACCGCTTGAACCAAAACCCAAACGGTATTTTAAAAATAAAAAGCTTAAAAATGCAGATTGATATGGCTTTCAAAATCTTTTAAATCCTGCTCAATTTGCGGATTTTTGACCACATCAAAACAAGCAAAAGTCGGCAATGCTGTCATTGCAAAAAATTTAAAATTACAATGAATGGGGAAAAACAAATCATCAAGCCCTTTGCCAGCAAATAAATATTCCTGTGCATTATCAAACGCATTTTTCGGGGCATTGAAAGTGGCAGAAAGCAGATATTTTTTGCCGTGCATTTTTCCGCCTGTGCCGTAATTGATATTCGGATTGGCTGATGAACGACCATCCGTGTTGCACAAAATGCCACCCATTCCTGCGGTAAATACATCGTCCATATATTTTTTGGCAAGCCACGGTATCATCATCCAATTGCTTGGGAATTGGAAAATCACTGCGTCCGCCCATTGCCATTTTTCAAGTTCATCAGATACGGCATAATCGGTAACTTGACTGTGTTTGACTGTTAAACCTTTATTTTGTAATGATTTGGTAGCGACATCAATTAAGGACTTTGTTAATTCGCCTTTGGAGAAATCATAAGGCTGGTGGGCGTTGATGATTAAAATGTTTTGCATATCCTGAAATTCCAAAAATTAAAGAAACATTATATTTTATGGCTACCTGAAAGCCATTTTAGCGATGGAAGAAATTAATTTATATTTATATTACCCACCCCCCAAATCTCTTCTTTTTCCAAAATGCCTGTTTTATTCTGTAATGCCGCCTCAATCATTGCCCTTGCCAAAACATCGGTGGGCATTGGTTTGGCAGATTGAAACAAGCCCAATCCATTAAAAAATGATAAAATCTTTTCGCTTAAATTTTCGCCCAAACGGTCGGAATGTTCTCGTTTTAATAAAGGCGGTCTGACAATGGTCAGTTTATTTAATCCAATGGCTTGTAAGGCATTTTCAAGCTCGCCTTTTAAGCGGTAATAAAATAAGGGACTTTTTGCATTTGCCCCCTGCGATGAGATGACAACAAAGCGTGCAATGTCATTTTGCTTGGCGATTTTGGCAAAATTGACAGGATAATCTAGGTCAATTTTTCGTTGATTGTCTTTGCTCCCTGCCTGCTTTAAGGTCGTCCCCAAACAGCAAAACAGCACATCGCCACGCACTTTATCCGCCCAAGTGTCAGGACGGTCAAAATCAATCAAATGCACGGTTAATTTTGGGTGCGTGATTGCCACAGGTTTTCGCACAAAAATCATCACACTTTGGTAATGCTCATTATTTAATAATAATTGGGTCAGGGCATTGCCTGTCGCCCCTGTTGCACCAATAACAATTGCTTTCATTTTTAGTTTATTCCTTGGATGGACAATATTTTTTCATCAATTCAACGAGTTCACCCATTTTTTCAATTTCATCTTTCATCGCCAACGCATAAAACCGCTCTTTGCCGATTTGCTCTACGCTGACGGCATTGGCGGATAGCATAATTTTTAAATGATGCGACACCGCAGGGCGTGATAAATGTAAGTTTTCGGTGATGTCGTTGACTTTCATTTTGCCGTTTTCCAGTAAAAGTTTTAAAATCAAATGGCGGTTTTCGTCTGATAGCACGGTAAAAATGGGAATGCAGTCTTTCATCAAACGCATTGCGTGGGCTTGTTCGTTCATTGTGTTAGGATTAAATGTTTAAAAATATGAAATCATTATAAGAAAAATGGGCGGATTTTTCAAGGGTTTGGGGTGGCTAAAAAAGGATTTTGCCAATAAAAAAACACCGCTTGCCCTTTTTTAAAAAAGCAAACGGTGTTTTTCATCACCAAACTTACAAATCAAATGCTTCTACCACTTTCACGTGCAAACGCACATCGACATTACCACGCACGGCATTTGAATAGGGGCAAACTTCGTGGGCTCTTGTGATGAGCTTTTTGGCGTCATCGGCACTGATGCCCTCTACCGTAATCGTGATGTCCAAATCTAGCCCAAACGCACCGTCTGCTTTTTGACCAATACCGACCGCAACGGTGGTGGAGGATTTTTTGGGTTTGATATTTAAACTTGGGGCAATATGGTTCATCGCACTGTCAAAACAGGCGGCATAGCCCATTGCAAACAGTTGTTCTGGGTTGGTGCCAACTTTGCCACTGTCATTTTGAAAGCCGACCAAATCAAAGCCGATAGAGCCATCATCAACTTGAGTGCGACCATCTCGTCCGCCTGTGGCAGTGGCTGAGGTGTGATAAAAGATTTTCATAAAATGCTCCTTATAAGCGTGTTAAAGTGTTGAAATTTCTATGGTTTAAGTTTGTGGGTTAATCACATTCTTTTGGACAAATAAAGCGGCTCGCCCAATTTTTCCAGTAAAGACAACTCTTGTTCTAGCCAAGCCAAATGCTCTTCTTCGTCCGCAAAAATCTCTTCAATCAAGTTGCGAGTAGTGGCATCGCCCAGCTCATCGACTTCTTTGATGAGTTTGTTTAGCCCTGTGCGAGCGTCTTTTTGCAGTTCATAATCGTTTTGTAAGGCTTCACGCAAGTTTGTGCCGATGTTGGGCTGGCTGACCGTAAAGTTAATCACACCGCCCAAGTCCAAAAGACGATTTTGCAGATTTTTAATGGTCTCTGGCTCATCGGCGATTTTATCGGTCATCTGACTTGCCAAAAGGCTTGCCCCCTCGCTTTCAATCACGGCAACGTGGCTTTTGTGCTGAATAAGGGCTTTCCAATAGACTGACAATAAGTCGTTGATGATGGTGTGGATTTGGTTCATTTTGGCTCTCCTATGTGGGAATGATATTATTATAGTTTAAAATTAAATTGTGTGCAATAGTTTTTTGTAAAATTTTTTAAGGCTGCCTTAAAACTCATTTTGCCAATAAAAAACACCGCTTGAACCTTAATCCAAGCAGTGTGTTATCTTATTCCCACCCCAATTTTGCCACTTTCGGCACGACACGGCTGGGATTGACATTGGCGAATGAATAAAAATAATTTTGCACGATATATTCTAAATCCACCGTGTTTTGAATACGGTCAATCTGATACAAATCAATCAGATAACGATACAAGTTTTTAAATTCAGACAAAGGCTTTAAACTGCATTTAAACAAAGTGGCATACACTTTTTCAAAACGCACCAAAGTTGGAAACAGGAAAAAGTCCGACAGCGTGATGTCATCGCCAAACAGGTATTTTTGCGAAGCAAGGCGGTTGTTTAATGTTGCCAAATCATCAAACAATTCAAACAGATGTCGTTCATAATCGCTTTGGGTTTTGGCAAAGCCGATATGATAGACCTTCACGGTGATGTGGTCGTTTAGCCAAGCGTTTAGGGCGATAATGTCGTTTTTTAACGGACTGGGGGCAAGATTGTGCTTACTTTTTGCCAAATCCTGCCAATGTTCTGCCAAATGCAGTGCCAAATCTGCCGAACTGTTGGAGACAATTTTATGCTCCTCCTTATCCCACAGCACAGGCACGGTTGCCCTGCCTGAAAAAGTGCGGTCGTGTTTTTGATAGAGTTCGTACAAATGCCCCACGCCAAACAAGGGGTCGGGATAATGTTCATCAAAATCCCAACCGTCTGTTTTTAAGGGCGAAACGCTGGATACATCAATCGGCAAGCCCAAAAATTGCACCACCAAATTGGCACGGTGGGCATAAGGACACGCCAGCGAAATGTACAAATGATAACGGTTCGCCATTGGCGTACTCTCTGTGATAATGGTATCGGTATGGCTTAATTCTTGGTCGGCAACCCACTGACCGTTTTTCAGTAAAGACATAACACCTCCACTCGCTCCACGATTTTTTTAAGCAGTGCCACTTCATCAAAGGATAAATTAAGACACGCCTGCATTTGCTCTGGAATGGCAACGGCTTGATTTTCAAGTGTTTTTCCAGCTTCTGTTAGGCTAATCATCACACTTCTCTCATCGCTCATTGAGCGTTTTCGCTCCACCAAGCCTTTGTTTTGTAAGCGTTTTAATAGTGGGGTTAGCGTACCACTATCAAGGTGCAGTTTGTCGCCAATCTCACCTACACTCTGTTCGCCAAATTCCCACAAAACGAGCATTACCAAATACTGCGGATAGGTCAAATCAAGTCTCTCCAAAAACGGTGTGTATTGCTTAATCATCGCTTTGGATAAGGCGTATAAGGGAAAGCAGATTTGATTGGATAGGCGTAATTGTTCGTGCATTGTCTTAAATGGTTTGATAAAAATGGAGTGATATTATAATACAAAATTATCTTGTTTACAATTATATTGATAAAAACAACACTGCTATTTTTTGCAAGCGATGTTTATCCTAATGCCCACCCATTTTGGACAGCGTATTCATCATTATCACCCCAGCCAAAATCAAGCCAATGCTCGCCATTCCCCAAAAATCCACTTTTTCGCCAAACACCACCACGCCAACAATCGCCGTCAAAACAAGCCCGACACCAGACCATATCGCATACGCCATTCCAAGCGGTATGGATTTTAGCGTTAAAGACAAACAATAAAACGCCACAATAAAACCAATCACAAAACCCACAGAGGGCAAAGGTTTGGTAAAGCCTTGTGAGAGCTTCATCATCGTTGTGCCAAACACTTCACTACAAATGGCAATCGCCAATAAAATAGACCAGTGCATCATTACTCCAAAAATAAAAAATAAAATTAAAATTAACTTTCCAAATGATTTGCCATTAAGGTTTGCAAGTTTTGCATTTCTTTTAATAACAATAACATTCGCTCATTACCAAACTCATCAATGATTTGTTGTTCAAGGTTTAATAGAGGTTCAATAATAGGTTTAGCAAAGGCTTTACCCTTATCGGTCAAGGATAGGATTTTTTCTCGTTTGTCATTTTGACTAATGATACTTGTGATTAAACCGTCTGCCTCAAAGCGTTTGCATAAAGTGTTAATGGTTTGTTTGGCAAGCACATATTCATCGGCAATTTGTTTTTGCGTGCGACATTCATTGACCCAAAGAGCATAAAAAATCGCCAATTCATTATCGCTAATGCCATATTTTTTGGCAAAAATGGCATAGCTTGCCACTATTTTGGTGGAAATATCGCCCAGTTGGTCTAGGGGATTTTTGGGGGTATTGCTCATAAAAATAGTCCTAAAATTCACTAATTGCGTATTTTAGTCAATTTTAGGACGAATTGCAAGGGGTCTGTAAATTTTTTCAGGCTGCCTGAAAGTTTGTTTTGCAAAATTTTAAAAGAAAAACACCGCTTGAACCAAAATCCAAACGGCATTCTCATTAACCCCCTACCACCGTAAACACCTTATTTTTCAGGCGATATTCGCTTTTTTCATCGTGGGCGAACTGGGTAATGGTGGGTTTGTTTTGGCAAAGCTCACGCATTTTTGCTGTGCTTTGCCTATGTAATTTGCCGTCCATACATACGCCGTCAATGTTGCCGGCAAGCATATCTTGTTCGCTGTATGACGCATCTCCGCCAATCAAAATATAATGCTCGCCCATATCCACCACCACCGCCAAATGCCCCAGCGTATGTCCTGCGGTTGGCACAAGGCGGATTTTGCCGTCTTTGGTCAATTTATGACTTTGTTCAAAACTTTCAAACGCCCCATCATTAAAGGTGATACCGCAAGGATTAAACCAATCAGGATAGTGCATTGTCAAATAGCCGTTCATCACCGCATTGGGGGCGTTGATTGCCTGTTTTTCCATCTCACTCATCACAAATCGGCTGTTTGGAAAATGGGCAATACCGCCTGCGTGGTCGCCGTGCATATGGGTCATTACCACTGTGTCAATGCGTAAAGGGTCAAAGCCGTTTGCCTTTAAAATTTCGCCCACTTCTTCGTGTTTTTTGACCCCACGCCGTTCGCAAAACTGCATAAATGGGTGCCACCACGGTTGATAGCCCTTGTCATTGGCGGAAGAGCTTTCGCCTGTATCCACCAAAATCAAACCCTCATCGTGTTCAATCAGCCAGCAACCAATCGGCAGTTTGGGCGACCATTTTTTATCGGTCAGCACATCAAGCACACGGGCAGGACGGGCAAAAAAGCGTGCCACTTGATGATGAATTTTGATTTGTACCCAACCTGTTGTCAGACAATGCACTTTAATCATTGTTAAAACCTTGTTTTGTCAAATTGAGTATATTTTACAAGGCATAAACAAGCCGTACAAACACCAAAATACTTGTATTTAATAGGATATACGGATAAAATAGTAAAAAATGTATGGATATTTTGAAAATAAAAACCCAACTCAAATGATTTGGGTTTTTATTTTTTTTGTGGATTGATTTGGATTAAGTCAGAAAATAGATAAACTTATCATCAGAATGTTCTGCATCAAGAACAACGGTTTTTACGGATTTGTTCTGTATTTTTAAATACTCATTAAAATCGCCATAAGGAACAAAGAAAGCATTTTCAAAGACGGCAGATAATTCACTTAATTTTTGAACCAATAATTCAAAACCCATCTCAATAATGTACAGCGATAATAGAGAATGAACATCGCCATTCACATCAGATATAACACACAAACAAGAAATATCATCAGAAACAGTCATTTTATCCAGTTCATCAATTTGACAAACCACAATCTTATTTTTATCAAGTTCAAACAAATTCATCATTAGATTGCTTGCTTGATTGATGTCATATTTTTTATCTACAAGAATATCTATCATTATGAAACACTTTTTTATTCTAAGTTAAATCAATACTTAATATGTGATAAAAAACTCATCTATGATTTGCTTATTTTCATCAAATATAAGCTCATATTTTGCCACACAATGAGAATGATGATAAAGATGATTGAATATGTCTTATTTAAATTCTCTTTAATAAACCAACAATGTTGTAATTCATCAATAGAATAGAATAAATCCAGTTCATCGGCACGATTATTCTTTAATAACCCATCTAAATATTGGATTGCTTGGCGTATTAAAAACTCATTATTCATATGTATCATATCAATAATATTATATTCTATGTGATAGGCTAATTAGATTGAATTGCAATTTATTTTGTCAATATAAAGGCTTATAAAAAATCAAAAAGTAAAATAAGATATTAAAAATAGTCTGTTTTTACTTTCATATATGACAAGTATTTATTATATAAATAAACAATTAATTTGTCAAAAAAATAATCTTAGAAAAATGATAAAAATAGCTTGTATTTAACAGGATATACAGATAAAATATTAAAAATGTATGCTTATTTTAAAAAAAAGATGAACGAGTTCAATACCGATTTAAGGGTCGTTAAAACCCATCTGGCAATCCAAAACGCTTTGATTGAATTATTAGATGAAAAACCGTTTGAAAAAGTGCAAGTCCAAGAAATCATTGAAAAAGCCTTGATTAACCGCACCACTTTTTACCGTTATTATTCGGGCAAAAGCGATTTGGTCGGCAAATTGATAAAAGAAGTGAAAGCGGAATATCAAGACCTGCTCAAAAAGCGTTTTGAAAGCGATAATTTACTGCGATTTATGCAAACCATCGGCAATCGCTTATTGGAAAAAAGACGGCTGATTTTGGCACTTTGGCAAATCAAAACCCCACGCCATCATTTGTATGACGATATGCACACGCTGTTAAAAAACGCCTTTATCGCCCACGCCAAACGGATAACATCAGACGATAAAAATTGGGCTGATAAAAACTGGGATTACCAAGCCCATATTTTTGCCACCATCGCCCTTGAAAGCCATAAATATTATTTTGAACAAGGCAAACTTTTGCCCATTCCACAGGTGTTTGAGGCGTGGATAGAAATGGTGCAGGTGTTGAAAAGCGTTGGGGAGTAAATGGTAAAATATTGCAGAAAAACCACCGCTTGCATGATTACAAGCGGTGTTTGTTTATGGTTAAATCAAGCCATCAACTCATCAATCAATTCTTTCACGCTTTT
The DNA here is from genome assembly GCF_030674635.1 of Moraxella sp. ZY210820. Lineage (NCBI taxonomy): Bacteria > Pseudomonadati > Pseudomonadota > Gammaproteobacteria > Moraxellales > Moraxellaceae > Nasibacterium > Nasibacterium caprae. Next base: position 1,778,559 of record NZ_CP089978.1, read on the forward strand.
GATTTTGTTAATTTGTGAAATACCATTACCCACCGACACATAGCCGTTGTCAAAATTACCTTCTAACATACCCAAACGCATTCCTGTGCCAGCATTCATCACCTTGGCAATGTCGGCACGGGTTGCCCCATTTTCACTCATTTCAAAGCATTTTTTCGCCAATTCGGTCGGCAAAGAGCGGTAATAATACGGCTCGGTGCGGAACAACAGCAAATCATTAGCCGTTGCATTCACAATCCATTCTTTGACTTTTTGATGACTTCGGCACTCAAAAGTCGCGATAAATGCCGTACCAATCCACACGCCTTCCGCCCCAAGCATCAAGGCAGCCTGTACCGCTTTTTTATCAGCAATGCCACCAGCCAGCATCATCGGCAAATCCACTTTACCCACAAATTCTGAAAGCACATTAAAACTGCCCACTTCTTTCATCGGCAAAGTACCGCCCTCATCAAACCCTGTCAGCACCAAAATATCCGCCCCCAAGTTTTGGGCTTTTAGTGCGTCCGCTAAATTAGGATTATGCAGACGGCAGATGATTTTAATGCCCGCCTGTTTGAGTTTGGCATAAATTTCAGGGTCAAGCCAGCCGTTATCCAGCACCACAGGCACGCCTTCTTCAATAAACAAATCCACCATTAAAGGAATCAGCGAAAAATCGTACGACAACATAAATGGCACGCCAAAAGGCTTATCGGTCAAGGCTTTGACCTTGCGGATTTCGTTACGCATACGCTCTAAAACTTCTTCGTTGGAAGTGGGGTTGGTCGTCTGCCCTGCGTGTGGGGCTAAAAAACCCAGTCCGCCAGCCTCCGCCACGCTCGCCACCAGATGGGCGTCCGTCAGCCACGACATTGGGGCTTGGACGATAGGGTGTTTGATGTTTAAGATTTGGGTAATGCGGTTCATTGGATTTTCCTATTTGAATGAAAAGAATGGGGCGTATTTTAACGGTTTTGGATTTGGGATGGAATGAGTGAAAATGGGAAGGTGGTTTTCGGATTTGGAAATATATCATTTGAAAAAGCTGTCAAAAAAATCTATAATATCCAAAATCTCAATCAAGGAATAACACATTATGCACTTTAATCCAAGTCGCGCTCTTGAATTATTAAGACAAGGTTCAAGTAATCCAAATGCTAAATTTCGTGATGGACAAGAGGAGGCAATTACTCATCTTGTTACCAGCACACAAAGACTGCTGGTAGTGCAAAAAACAGGTTGGGGTAAAAGTTTTGTTTATTTTATTGCCACACAATTATTAAGAGAATCAGGTGCCGGCATTACGCTACTTATCTCGCCATTATTAGCGTTAATGCGTAACCAAATTGCGGCAGCAAAAAGAATGGGCTTAAAGGCGGTAAGCATCAATTCAGAAAATACCGATGATTGGAAACAAATAGAACAAGAGATTATTTCAGGACAAGTGGATATCGTTCTAATCTCACCTGAACGATTGGCAAATCAGAACTTTATCAATAATGTTTTGAGTCAAATTGCTGGAAATATTGGTTTATTGGTTATTGATGAAGCACACTGTATTTCAGATTGGGGACACGATTTTCGTCCAGATTATCGTTTAATTGAACGAATTATTAAAAATTTACCACCCAATCTGCGTGTTTTGGCAACTACAGCAACCGCCAATCAGCGTGTAATGGATGACCTTATTGCCATTTTAGGACCCAATATTGAAGTTTCAAGAGGAGATTTAAATCGCCCATCATTAACCTTACAAACGATTAAATTGCCCAGCCAAATTGAGCGTTTGGCGTGGCTGGCTGAACAACTGCCTCATTTACAAGGTAGTGGCATTATTTATACTTTAACAGTAAGAGACGCCAATCAAGTTGCTGATTGGCTTAAATTGCAAGGTTTTGATGTAGAAGCCTATACAGGCGAAAGTGGTGATAAAAGGATTGAATTAGAAGATAAACTACTTAATAATCAAGTCAAAGCATTGGTTGCCACAACTGCTTTGGGAATGGGATATGATAAGCCTGATTTGGGATTTGTCATTCATTATCAAATGCCAAATTCTGTTGTTGCTTATTATCAACAAGTTGGACGAGCAGGAAGAGCATTATCGAACGCTTATGGCGTTTTATTGAGCGGTATAGAAGATGATGAAATCAGTGAATTTTTTATTGACAGTGCCTTCCCAAAACCAAATGAAGTGAATCAAATTTTAAATGCATTAAAACAATCGCCAAATGGATTATCATCAAATGAATTGCAAGACAACATCAATTTAAGTCAAGGCAGAATCAGCAAAGCATTAAAAGTCTTATCATTAGAATCGCCAGCACCTTTGGTTAAGCAAGGTACAAAATGGCAATTAACTTCCGCTACATTATCTACTGATTTTTGGCAAAGGGTTAATCGCCTCACAGAATTAAGAAAAAATGAACATCAGCAAATGAAAAATTATGTTGATTTACCATTTGGTCAGCATATGGCATTTTTAGTTAATGCACTTGATGGTGATACACAACAAATTATGCCACCCCAATTACCACCATTACCAACTTTAATTCACCCAACTTTCGTTCAACAAGCCAGTGAATTTTTGCACAGAAGTAATGTGATTATTGAACCAAGAAAGAAATGGGCAACAGGTGGTTCAACACAATTTTCGCAAAAAGGTAATATCAATCCAAATTTTCAAGCAGAGGAAGGACGTGCATTATCCATTTGGGGCGATGCTGGCTGGGGTAAATTGGTCAAACAAGGAAAGTATCAAGATAATCATTTTGCAGATGAATTGGTGAATGCCTGTTGTGAAATGATTGAGCGTTGGCAACCCAATCCAAAACCAACTTGGGTAACTTGCGTGCCGTCTTTGCGACACCCTACTTTGGTACCTGATTTTGCTAGGCGGTTGGCAATGAAATTGGGATTACCATTTATGCCAATTATCCAAAAAATCAAAAAAACTGAGCCACAAAAAATGATGCAAAATAGCCATATGCAAGCCCATAATTTAGATGGCGTATTTCAGTTGAGTGATAATCCATTGTCAGAACCCGTTTTATTGATTGATGATATGGTGGATTCTCGTTGGACTTTAACCATATGTAGCTATCTTTTAAAATTTAATGGTAGTGGTGCAGTCTTTCCACTTGTACTTTCCCAAACCAGCAATCAAGGTGAATAAGAAATGTTTATTTCAGATAATACCAAAGTCATTTTACTTTTAACTGCACCATTATTATTGGGAAAAAGTCAAAATAATATTAAATTATTAAGCAATAAAGAATATCATCAGTTAGCTGTTTATTTAAAAAATCATCATAAACAGCCTGCGGATTTACTGGGTAACGAATTAAGTGATATTTTAGCTGATTATGGAAAATTAGAATATGAGCGAATCCAGCAATTATTACAAAGAGGTTTTTTATTAAGCCAAACTCTTGATTATTGGCATTCTCGCAATATTTGGGTCATCAGTCGTGCAGATAAAACTTACCCAAGTCGTTTAAAAATTCGTTTAGGAGAACAAGCACCACCAATATTATATGGTTGTGGCGATGTTAATTTACTCAATTTTGGTGGGATAGCAATTGTAGGCTCTCGCAATATTGATGATGAATTGATTACTTATACACAAAATATTGCTCACCTAGCTGCACAATCTGGCAAAATGGTCGTTTCTGGTGGAGCAAAAGGAGTAGATTTAGCAGCAATGCAAGAGGCTTTACAGGTTGGTGGGGTTGTTTGTGGTGTGTTGGCAGATAGTTTGGAGAAAATGGCTTTGAATGCAGTAAATCGCTCTGCATTACAAGAAAATCGTTTAGTACTTATTTCTGCGTGCGACCCCAAATCTCGTTTTATGGTTGGCAATGCAATGCAACGCAATAAATATATTTATGCACTTTCGGATATTGGCTTGGTTGTTAATTCTGATTTAAATAAAGGGGGAACTTGGGCTGGTGCTGTTGAGCAATTAGACAAATACAAGCACATTCCGATTTATGTCCGTTCAACTGGTACTGAAAATGCAGGATTAAATGCCTTGGTAAATAAAGGAGCATTATGGTGGGATAATCCAAGAGATACACAATCATTTTTAGATATTTTTAACGGCAAATTTGTATCAAATATGAATACACCAAAACCACAAACAAATTCATCACCTAATGATAAATCAATTACACATCCGAATCTTGATTTATCTCCAGAAAAAGAGTTATTTTTATTGGTTAAAAAACTGATTGAGCAAAATTTGCAAGAACCTAAAAAAGAAAAAGAGCTGGCTGAATTATTGGCAGTTTCCAGTTCTCAAATCCGAATATGGCTTGAACGCTTAATTAAAGAAGATGTGGTTGTTAAACAAAATAAGCCTATACGATATGCCCTGCGTTCAAAATCTGAGAATTTGGAATTATTTCCTTCTTAATGGGAAAAACAAAAATGAACCTCAACACCCTCCGTCTTTTTGTTGCCGTTATCCAGCACGGCAGCCTCTCCAAAGCCTCCGAACGAACAGGTGTGCCGATTGCGACCATTAGCCGTCAAATTGCCGATTTGGAAAAAGAGCTGAATATTCAACTCTTTGACCGCCAAAAATCAGGCGTTAAACCCACAATGGCAGGGCAACGCCTGTATGAACAGGTGCATTTGTCCATTGAACAGCTTGCCACTGCCAAAGAAGTGCTGTTTGAAGAGCAAGGCAATTTAAAGGGCAAATTACGCCTGTCTGCACCGCCTGCTTGTGAGCCTGTTCTTTCGTGGATAGCTGATTTTCAGGCAGCTTATCCACAAGTACAGGTGCATTGCACGCTGACCGACCGTCTTTTGGATTTGTCGGCAGACGGCATTGATGTGGCGTTTCGGATTGGGCAGTTACACGGCGAACAGTTTATCGCCAAAAAAGTGGGGCAAATTGGCAGTAAATGGGTGGCACACCCTAAATTTTTGGCACGATTGGGTACGCCCAATACCATCAAGGATTTGAAAAATTTCCCCATTGCCGCTTGGGCAAAAAATGAAGCCAGCGTCATCACGCTAGGTACTGGCAGACAAGCACTAGAAATTCCCTATCTTTTTGCCAGCAATGACAGCTATGCTATTGAATATATGGCAAAACAGGGCAAAGCAGTGGCTCTACTTGCCGACAGCACGGTGGATAGACTCGTGGCAGAAAATGGCTTGGTGGAAGTCTTGGGCGAAACGGAAAACCCCAAATTTGATTTGACGATGATTTATGCCGCCCATCGTTATCCGTCTAGTATTGTGCGGGCGTTTGTGGAGTTTGTGCTTGATAAGGCAGACAATGAGACTTTGGACAGTTCAGCCATTTGATTGGTATGAAACCCTGATGAGCGATGGCGTGATTTATGCCACAGCCGAGCGGATTGATTGGTTAAATGAAGACAATTTTAAAGTTGCCTATCATTGGCTAATGGAGCAAATGGCACATAAAATTGGCAAACCCCCAATACCTAATGTTTATCCGATTTGGGCGTGGTATCAATGGCAAAACGCCAAGAAAAACAAGCCTGATTTAAGGTTTAAAGGCATTGGCATAAAAGGTCAAAAAAGCGTTTTATTAGAAATTGAAAAAAAGGATAATGAAGTCTTATTAAGCGATTTTGATTTATGGCACGCTGTTTTAAATGAATATTATATTGCCGATAATGTCAAAGATGATGATTCGTTTGATGATTTATTAAAACAAGCCAACATTGATTATTGTGATAAACATTTATATCCGCCCAATATTCGCCAGATTATGCAAAACAGTTGGCAAAAAATCTTTGATATGGATTATTGTGCAGAATACAGTACCAATTCATTTTCGCAAAAAAGCATTCAGGCAACTTTTTGGCAATTATCTGTTGATGAGATTAAAAGCGTGCGTATTTTTATGGCAAAATAAAACACCGCTTTTATCAAAAACGGTGTTTTATTAAATTTAGACCACCTCAATCCATTCTCTATCTGCCAATGCTCCTAAGGCGATTTGATGAATCAGCTCGGTCGGTGCGGTGCAAAGGTTGGATAAGACACGGATTTTATAATCTTTGGCAAACGGCGAAAGTGCGGTATGGGTTACGCAGTTTTGAGTCATAATCCCACAGATGTCAATTTGTTCAATGCCGTGTTGTTTTAAGATTTCAAGCAGATTGGTGTTTAAAAAACTGTCGGCGTGGGCTTTTTGTACCAATGGCTTGTCCGCTAAAATCCCAGCGACCGATGAGTGAAGCTCTGCCCCTGCCCCACCTTTGGCAAATAACGGATAATCCTCTGCCATCAGGTGCTGAACGCCAATTACAAGTTCGCCATTTTGCTGGGCAGTTTGGGCATAATCGGCAATCTCTTGGGCGATTTTGTCCACATTAAACTGGTCAAATTTGCCGTCTGCGGAGGCAAAGTATTCGTTTTGTACATCAATGATTAAAAGAGCAGTTTTCATATTTCTCTCCATTTTGGTTAAAAGTTATTTTAATTCAATGATTTGTCCATCATTAGGAATGATGACTTTATCGGTTAATTTCTCGCCAATCACAAATTTACGCATATCTTCACGGCTTACCGCATTATGATTGGTGGTGTCCATATGCACGGTGATAAGCTTGGCGTTTGGGGCGATTTGGCTTGCCTTTAACACATCAGCCGTCCCCATAATAATGCCCTCTGCAATGCCGTTGATACGAGCGTAGCCTGTGTTCATCACAATGTAACTGGGCTGGTATTTGTGTAAAGCCTTATTAACATCCGCCGTCCACACCGTATCGCCCACGATATAGGCGGTTTTATGTCCGTCTTTTTTGATGACCACGCCCATCGCCTCGCCCAAAATTTTGGCAAAGGTTGGGTTGGCGTACATCGCCTCTGTGCCGTGTGAACCGCCAGTTTTGTGGAGCTCCACACCATTAAAGGTTAATTTTTCGTGCAATACTTGTACATTTTGAAAGCCTTGTGAGCGAATGAGCTTGGCATCATCTTCATTTTGGGTAAAAATCGGCAAATGCTTTGGAATGGCTTTTTGGGCAGTTTCGTCCCAATGGTCTTCGTGGGTGTGGGTAACAATCACGGCATCCACGCCTTTGATGATTTCGCTGACAGGCATTGGTAATGCCACCATTGGCGAGCGTAAATGGCTGTTAAATGTGCCTTCAAAGCCTTTCATTGAATCTTTTTTGGCAAAAAATGGATCGACCAAAAAGGTCTGCCCAGCATATTCAATCTTGGCGGTGGCGTTACGGATATGTTGATAGCTGTCAAGGGCAAAAGCTGAAACGCTCATCGTTAAGGAAAGAGCGGTAAGGGTAAGTTTTTTTAGCATTTTAAAGTTCCAAGTTAAGATTTGGGCGTATTTTAATGATTTTTTGGTTATGCTAAAATAGGCAATATTGCCAACTATCGCAAGGATTTTGCCATTTTGTTTTGGTGGGAAAGGTGGTATAATGTAAAAATTGGTAAGGTGCGTAACACGCACCAATTTTACACAATATTTGTTAATGGTGCGTAGCATAACCTAAGATAGAGAATGGATAAAATGATAATTACTCATTTGCAACAACAACCATTGATTTTTACACTTAATAATGTCCTAACAGATGATTTTTGTCAAAATCTTATCAATGAAAGTGAAAATCACGGTTATGAACAAGCTCAAATTCATATCGGCAATGGACAAAGCCAAACACATTTAAATATCCGCAATAATGACAGAATTAAATTTAAAGATGATAATTTAGCATTGCAATTATTTGAGTTAATTCATTTATATTTGCCAAATGAATGGTATGACGATAATCAAAAATATCAATTAGTGGGATTAAATGATGATTTTCGTTATTATCGCTATCAAGCTGGGCAACGCTTTAAGGCTCATTTGGACGGATTTTATGAAAAAGATGATTACAAAAGTTTTTTGACCGTATTATTTTATTTAAATGATGATTATCAAGGCGGTGAAACCAAATTTTTTACCAAAGAGAATGGGCGATTGAATGTCAATCAACCCAAGTTTATCATTAACCCAAGAAAAGGCAGTGCATTGATTTTTTATCACGCTCAATTCCACGAAGGGGCAACTATTAAGCAAGGCACAAAATATGTATTGCGAACCGATGCAATGTATCAAAAAATTAATTAAATGACTATCACGCTCCCCAAACTCACCCTCTACGCCCAAAACGGCTGTAATGATTTTGTGTTTAATATTCCGTTTAGCGTCTTTCAAGCACCCTATCAGGGCAAAAAGCTCTTTGATTTTCAAATCGTGAGCGACAATGGCAAAGCCATTCGTACGGAATTAGGGGCAACAATCACGCCACACGGCAATTTGGATTTAATGGACAATGCCGACATCATCGTCATTAGTGGTTGGGTCGGCGACAAACCAAGCCGTGCCTTTACCCAAAAATTACAAACCGCCCATCAAAATGGTAAAAAAATCATTGCCTTATGCTATGGGGCTTTTGGTCTTGCCTTTGCCGACATTTTGACGGATAAAACAGTCGTTACCCATTGGGCAGGCGAAAATGCCTTTAAACACAAATTTCCCCACATCAAGCTTGATAACAACAAGCTCTATCTTGATGATGGCAATATTTTGACCTCCGCAGGGGCGTATGCAGGTATGGATTGTTGTCTGTATTTTATCCGTACACTGTATGGGGCAAGTGTTGCCAATGATTTGGCACGACTGTTTGTCTCTGCACCGCATCGTGAAGGCGGTCAGGCACAGTTTAGCCAGCTTAGTATCGTGAATCACACCAAAGACAGTAAAATCAATGACTTATTGCGATTTTTAAGCGATAATTTGGATAAAACACATACATTGGACGATTTGGCTGATAAAGTGCATTTATCCAAAAGAAGTTTTAATCGCTATTTTAAAAATGCCACCAATATGACCTTGACCCAGTGGCTGACCGCCAAGCGTTTGGCAAAAGTGCAAGACTATTTGGAAAGCACGGATTTGCCGATTGAAATCATCGCAGATAAAACAGGTTTTGGCACGGCAAGCAATTTGCGAATGCAGTTTAAGGCTCGTTTTGGTGTCAGTCCGCAAAGTTTTAGGAATAGTTTTGGAAATGATTAAAAGTAGAATCTAGGTAGCAATCTGAAAAATATACCACAAAAAATAAAACCTGACTTTCGCCAAGTTTTATTTCTATTTTGCTGGGTTAAGCACAATGCTTTAGACACGATGATAACTACGATTACGATAAACCAAGGCTTGATGTTCATCGCCTTGTTTTATCGCTACAATCTTACAGATTAAAATACCGTGTGTACCCACTTGTTTAATATCAGTAATTTCACAATCAAAACCAATCAAGGCATTGTCAAGTAATGGTGAACCTGTCTGTAAAGTCGTCCAAGTGGCTTTTGCAAAACGCTCTTCTGAACTTAAAGGCGATGCAAAAACATTAGATAATTCTGATTGCTCCGCCGTCAAAGTATTGACCATTAACACACGGTTTTTAACAAAATGTTCATAGGAACGAGCATTGCCATTCATACATACCAACAGTGTTGGTGGTGAATCAGTGACGCTACACACCGCCGATGCGGTAAAGCCGTGTCGCCCTGCTTCACCGTCAGTGGTTACAACATGGACGGCAGTGGCAAGCCGTGCCATTGCGTCCTTAAATTGGGTTACATCTACCATATTTGCCCCAATTATTTTCCTGCCAATTCTGCACGGATAATATTCGCTCCCGCAGAAAGTGCAAGCAACTTACCACGAGCCACAGTACGAGACAATGGAGCCATACCACAGTTAGTGCAAGGATACAGATTTTCAGCATCAACAAATTGTAAGGCTTTACGCAATGTATCTGCGACTTGTTCAGGCGTTTCAATCTCATTGGTTGCTACATCAATCGCCCCAAGCATCACTTTTTTACCACGCACTAACTCAATTAAATCCATTGGTACTTTTGAGTTTTGGCATTCTAGTGAGATAATATCAATATTAGACTTTTGTAACAATGGGAAACTTTCTTCATATTGACGCCATTCTGAACCAAGTGTTTGTTTCCAATCGGTATTGGCTTTAATGCCATAGCCATAGCAGATATGTACTGCGGTTTGACATTTTAAACCTTCTACCGCACGCTCTAAAGCAGCAATCCCCCAATCATTCAACTCATCAAAAAAGACATTAAATGCTGGCTCATCAAATTGAATAATATCCACACCTGCTGCTTCTAATTCTTTAGCTTCTTCGTTTAGAATTTTGGCAAATTCCCACGCTAACTTTTCACGGCTTTTATAATGACCATCATACAACGTATCAATCATAGTCATTGGGCCAGGTAATGCCCATTTAATCAATTTATCAGTATGTTGGCGTAAGAATCTCGCATCATCAACAAAAACTGATTTTGGACGAGACACATCACCAACCACGCTTGGTACGCTAGCATCATAACGGTTACGGATACGTACCGTTTCACGTTTATTAAAATCCACACCGTCCAAATGTTCAATAAATGTGGTTACAAAATGCTGACGAGTTTGTTCGCCATCGCTCACAATATCAATGCCTGCAGCGGTTTGTTCAGCAAGTGAGACCAACAACGCATCTCTTTTTGCTTGTAATAATTCTTCGCCTTCAAATTTCCAAGGCGACCATAATTTTTCAGGCTCAGCCAACCAAGATGGCTTTGGTAAACTGCCCGCAGTTGAAGTAGGTAAAAGGATTTTGCTCATGATGTATCTTCTTTAAAAATGGTTGAATGGGAGAATTTTACCACGATTATAGGGTGCATACCACGTATCATGAAAATTTCATGTTAAATTGATACGTCATACACACCCTATTATGCGTATATTAGAACAAGGTTATTTATTTTCATTTACCCAAGCATTTAAAATCGCTTGATATGGCAAAATAAATTGTTCTTCAGCTAATTTACCTTGTTTGATGGCAAGTTGAGTACGTTCCACACGGTCATATTCAACTTGTGTTACAGAATAATCTTGATAAGTTAAACTACCCTTATACACTTGCCCTGCAATTGAATTGGCATTATAAATTTCTGGACGATAGATTTTTTGGAAAGTTTCCATTGTCGCAATCGTGCTAATCAACTCTAAAGGCGTATAATCATTTAACAAATCAGCATTTTCATCAAAATAAAATGCATAAGGTGCAACCGAACCATGTGGCATAAAATAACGTACTTTTAAGCCCATTTTGGCAAAATATTCATCTGTTAAAGAATAATCATTTTGCACATATTCTACACCTAAAATTGGGTGAATATTGGTTGTCTTATGATATTCTTTGGTGGTTGAAACACTTAAACAAAGTACAGGTGGTTTTTCATTACGAGCCTTGTATTCTGGCGACTCCAATAAATATTTAAATAATTTACCATGTAAATCACCATAACCTTCTGGTACGGTAAATTGAGGCTTGTCTTTATTATAATCTAGCAATAAAACGCTAAAATCATAATCACGTACAAAAGATGAAAAACTATTACCGATAATACCGTCAATTTTCTTGCCCGTTTTGTTATCAATAATATATGTTTTTAACCATTCAAGCCCAGAGAAAAACTTACCTTTGCCTTCAACATCAATATCAATCGATACAATTTCTACTTTGACTTCATAACGGTCAGATGTTGGATTGTCCCAATGTGCCAAATCGTTAAAACGATTGTTAATCATGGTAATAGCATTTTGTAAATTCTTTTTGCGGTTTTCACCACGTGCTAAATTGGCAAAATTCGTGGTTAAACGTGTACTTTCCGCTGGTTCATAATTTTCATCAAATTCAATAGTATGAACTTGGCATGCAAAATTTGTCGTCATCTTAGCACCTATTTGCTTATTTATTTCAAGATGTTTATATTAAAGCATATTTTTCAACATGAATAAATTGAAGTTTTTTTAAAAAAAGTTGAAAATTATTCATCTTATCTTATTTAATCATATTTTTTACAATATAATCAATATGTTAAGAATTTAAGAACAACATAATATACTCGTAATTTTCATCGCAAACATAATGACTTGTCGATGTACGCTATTTGTTTTACAATATTTTTGCATCTTTTCATGTTTTGCAAATCATAAAAAGCAAATTTGAATATTCAAGTTGATGATACCATAGTAGATAACAATGTACACAGCAAAATTATCAATCAAACAAACTGCTATGATTAATTATCATACACATCAAGAAACTGCATTAGATATTTTATACAGTTTAATTGGCTATTTTATTAACAATGGTCAGATGACTGATAGTCATAATCACCCGCATTTTATCGAACAGGATTATATTTGTATTATTGTGAATATTTTTAATCACGATAGTTTAGATCAACAATATCACAATATTTATATTAAAAATACCTTATCTAAATTAAAATCTGATGATTTTCGTATTGATATTTTAGGTAAAGAGTTAGAAAGCCCAGATATTGCCACCCCTGATGAAACAGAAGCATTGATTTTAACAACCCGTTGCTACAGTCAGCAATCTCCTGTAAAAAGTTTCGAGTTTAATCCTATTCCTATTCATTATTTACCTAAGACCTATCATGATCATGAAGAATATCATAATCTGATTTGCTGGCAACGTGATTTTCAAGCCTGCGATAGTTTACAAATACGTTGTACTGTTGGAGAAACATGGGCACTCAATCAAATGGGCGATATTCATTCTGAATTATCACAACAAGGATTAGAAATTTGTAAAATTTTAATGGAAAAATTAAGAAAACCTGTTTATTATGATTTATACCAATACTATATTTTAGATGATGAAGCACATCGAAAATGTCCAAAATGTGGCGGCGAATGGCGATTAATAGAGCCATTACATGAGCAATATGATTTTAAATGTGATAAATGTTATTTATTGTCAAATCTTGGGTTAAGTGAAAAAGATTAATTTTCTATCACTATTAATATTTTTTTGAATTTATATTTAGTATTTATTTTTCATTAATAGCTTATCAAATACTATTTTTTTTGCTATAGTGTTAAGTTTACGATGTTCTCAACTATGAGGTGTCATCATATTTAATTTTTTGCTCATTTTAGAGGAATTGCTATGAAAGTAGGTCTCGTTGGCTGGCGTGGTATGGTGGGTTCTGTACTCATGCAACGTATGGTTGAAGAAAATGATTTCGCTCATTTTGAACCGTTTTATTTTTCAACCAGTAATGCAGGTGGTGAAGCACCAAGTTTTGGTGGTAAAACTGCACCAAATTTAATGGACGCAGCAGACATTAACAGTTTAAAAAAAATGGATGTCATTATCAGCTGTCAAGGTGGCGATTATACTTCAGAGATATTCCCTAAACTAAAAGCTGAACATTGGGACGGTTATTGGATTGATGCTGCCAGCACTTTACGCATGGCTGATGATGCAATTATTGTACTTGACCCTGTGAATGCTCAAGTTATTCAAAATGGTTTAGCAAAAGGTATTAAAACTTTTGTTGGCGGTAACTGTACAGTATCTCTCATGTTGATGGGCTTAGGTTCATTATTCCAAAATAATTTAGTGGAATGGGCAACATCAATGACTTATCAAGCAGCATCAGGTGCTGGTGCACAAAATATGCGTGAACTCATTACAGGTATGGGTTATTTATATAACAATACTAAAGATTTATTAGATGACCCTAAATCAGCGATTTTAGATATTGACCGCAAAATTGCAGAATTACAACGTGGCGATGGCTTCCCTAAAGAAAATTTTGGTGTACCATTAGCAGGCTCTCTCATTCCATATATCGATAAACAATTAGAAAGTGGTCAATCTAAAGAAGAATGGAAAGGTCAAGCTGAGACCAACAAGATTTTAGGTAATTCAACCATTATTCCGATTGATGGACATTGTGTACGTATCGGTGCAATGCGTTGCCATTCACAAGCATTAACGATTAAATTACGTAAAGATGTACCATTGAATGAAATTGAAGATATGATTGCACAATCAAATCAATGGGCTAAAGTTGTACCAAACACTCGTGAAGCATCAATGACTGATTTAACGCCAGTTGCTGTTACAGGAACATTGAGTATTCCTGTAGGACGTTTACGCAAACTCAACATGGGTAAAGAATATCTTGGTGCATTTACCGTAGGCGACCAACTATTATGGGGGGCTGCTGAACCTTTACGCCGTATGTTGCGTATTTTGATTGATTATAAAGCTAAATAATACATTCAACACAATAGTAAAATTCAATCAGACCAGTTTATATCTTTTTGTGAACTGGTCTTTTTTTTAACTCTATTTTTATGATAGAATATAATGCAATATTATATAGATGAATGTTAAATATGGCTAAAGCTAGAGATTAAAAACATTCATTGGCATTGGACGACTAAATTTATATTAGATTCAGCACTTTAAATATCATAAATTTAGTCAAATCAATCAGTTACTTACTTAACTGAATGATAAATATTAAAAGGTTTAATTATGGCTTTATTTCGTTCTTTTAAAGCAAATCGTTTAACATTTGCTCTGTTAGCTGCGATGGCAGTGCAAAATACTCATGCAATTAGCTTACAACCTATCGATGTTTTATCTTCACCAGGTGAATTATTATATGCTGAAATTCGATTTACTGGTGCAAATACATCTGAAAGTATCAATGTCAGTGCAGCCTCTAATGCAGATTTAGCAAGTTTAGGTATTAGCGAAAATCTATCTACTGAGCATTTAAACTTTTACTCTCGCTCAAACAATTATGGCGATGGTGTCATTACCATTACATCAAATCGTCCACTAACTGAACAAGAATTAAATGTCGTTATTAAGATTAATCAAGGGAATTCAACACGTTTACAACATGTACGCACCCCACTTAAAGCCACATTAACGAAAGAACAAATTGCCAATAATGAACGTAGCCTAGTTCCAACTGTTGTTAGTGAAAAAGACTTTGATTTAAATTTAGCTGAAGCAACAGGTGCTACAACCGCCCAAGCTGAAAATAAAACAACTGAAACAAAAAAATCAACTATTACACCGCCTGTTGTTTCTGTAGCCCAAACAAATAAACCAACAACTGCTCAAGCTCAGCCTGTTGAAGAAACTAAAGCAACTACTAAACCAACGACTGCCCAAGCCCAACCAGTACAACCTAAAGTAAACAACAAACCAACAGTTGCTCAAACACAACCTATTACAGAGCCTAAAGCAAGTGAAAAACCTACAACAGCTCAAGCCCAGCCTGTTGTAGAGTCTAAAACAAAGACTCAACCTGCAACTCAACCAACCTTAGCCCAAGCAAGTGCTAATGTTTTAAATGAGCAAGCAGAATATAAATCTGATTATTTAATTATTCAACGTACCATTACCTTACCAAATGGTCAAAAAGTTAGTGCTGATAGTTTGAGAACTCAACCTTTAGAACCAGTACAACAAGCACAGCAAACACCACAAACGCAACCAGAAGTTGTAGCACAACCAACTCAACGTCAGCATGTGGTACAAAAAAATGATAATTTATGGAGTATTGCTCAAGCAATTGCTGTACAAACATCACAACCAATTAGTCAAGTGATGAAGCAAATTCATCGTGATAACCCTACAGCATTTACACGTGGCGATATTTCTCGTTTACGTCAAGGAGTAACGCTGAATATTGTTGTTGTACCATCAACAGAAATTGCAAATGATACAAAAGCAACAAGTAAAGCAAAAACACCTGCTCAGCAAACGGCAAAACCTGCAAATAAACCAACAGCAAAACCTATAAATAAACCTCAAACAGTTCAAACTCAGCCAGCTAAACCTAAAGCATCTCAAGCTCAATTAAGCATTGTAGCTGACAGCAAACAAGATTCTGCACATGGTTCAGCTAAAGCAGGTAATGGTAAAAATACCTCATCTGCAAACTTAAGTAAAAAGGTTATGCAAGCACGTGAGCAAACAGTCAATACTCAGCGTACGGTTTCAGATTTAGCAGGTAGCTTAAAAGCAAAAGACCAAAAGCTTAAATTGATAAACGCTCGTTTAGCACAATTAGAGCAACAGCTTAGTGAAAAACAACCTAAGAAAGAACAACAATAAAGCATATCTATATACCATCAATATCATGATAACTTTTGATATTGTTATGTTTTATACAATCAAAGACAAAAATTCTCTATTTTATAGAGAATTTTTGTCTTTTTTATAAAAAATTGTGCTACTAGTTCACAAAAAACTCTATTTTTCAGCTATAATATAATGTCTTTAAATTTTGGCTTTATATGATGCAGATCATCAAGCCTATATTAAAATTTCTGAATTTGTTTATTTAAGCATTCAGGGCAATGACCGTATATTCGGTTATGACATGGGGATAAAACATGACACTATATATCGTTGCAGCATTCTTAGTCGCAGCTGCTATTGCCTTTTTGTTGCTCAAAAAGAAAAAAGGGCTTGGATTCGGTAAAAAATCTGCAAAAACAGCTGAAATTAAAGAATCACCTTCTTCTTTTACAGAAACAGTAGCTCAATCGAGTGCTGTAGATGATCAACTACGCCGTGAAATTGAAAATAATATTCGCCATCGTAATTATCAAGTAGCTGAAGCACAAATCAATGCTGCCCTACATCAAGATGATACACAACATGACTTATATTATTTGTTAGCTGATGTCTATTTACATCAAGAAGATGAATTTGCATTTAAGCAACTTATCAATCATTTACAACAATCTCAACTATACAATCTAGTTGATGAACTTAACATACGTCAAGAAGCTTTTGCACAGCAAAAAACACAACAAGCGGTCTCCACTCCAACTTCATCATCTATTGAACAAGCAGCTGTAGCAGGTAGTGTCGTTGCTGCAGGTACAGCAATGGATTTTGATAATTTATTATCAACACCATCAAGTACAACCAATACTGACAACAGTATGGATTTTAGCTTTTCTAGTACACAAACAGAAACAGCAAATAATAGCTTAGATTTTGATAGTTTAATCAATACATCAGTACCTACTCACACTAACACACAAGAACAAAGTCTTGATTTTGATAATCTATTAGGTTCAAATGTAACAACAGAAACAACAAGTACTGATTTCTCATTTTCGACACCAGTTTCTGAAGCTGTTACAACTGAAAGTAATGAGCTTGATTTTTCTTTCTCTCAATCAGAAACTCAAGCACCTACTGTAGAAAGTAACGAGTTAGACTTTTCATTCTCTGCACCTACATCAGAAGTTACTAATACTGAAACAGATGAACTTGATTTTTCTTTCTCTCAGCCTACAACTGAAACGGCTGATTTAGATTTATCTTTTTCTACGCCTAGTGTAGAAACGCCAGTTGCAGAGATCAATGAACTTGATTTATCATTCTCTGCACCAGTTACAGAAACAGCAAAAACTGAAGAAAGTTTTGATTTTTCTTTTGATGAACCTGCAACATTAACTACAGCAAATGAAGCTCCTGATTTAGATTTATCATTCTCTACACCAGTTACAGAAACAGTAAAAACTGAAGAAAGTTTTGATTTTTCTTTTGACGAACCTACTGTAGAAAAAACAGCTGGATTATCTACGCCTGTTGTAGAAAATGTTGAATCAGAAAGTCATGATTTTGATTTCTCATTTAATGAGCCTGTTTCTGAATCATCTACATTAACAGAAAACCTAGATGTAGATTCTTCATTAATTGAACCAGCAGTAAGTTTTGTTGAAGAAAATGACTTAGGCGTAGATGAAGCTTTAGTAGCAGGCGGTGCAATCGTTGCAACTGCATTGGCGACTGAACAAATTAAATCTGCTAGTAATGACCCTCTAGTCAATCAATTCCCTGTCTTAAATGATTATGATGAAATCACTGTAAACTTAAAATTGGCTAGCCAATACGTTAAGTTAGGTGCCTATGAAGCAGCTCATCAATTATTAGCACAACGTGATAATTTTAATGAGCAACAAAATCAACAAGCTGACGCAATTTTAGCACGCATTACAGCTTAATCATTCTTATCAATCAGATATCCCCTAAATTATTTAGGGGATATTTCTTATCAGAGTATTAATTTAAATTAACGTGAGTTTGGCTTAATGTTTTATATAGCCTATTGAAAATAAAATAATAAGTAGGGTTGAGTAGCGATTAAAGCTACCAAGACCACCATTTCGATAGAAACTTGTAAAAGGTGCGTGGCACGTACCCTACCTTCATCTATATAATCCATATTTTCTTTAATATCAAATCGTTATATTTTAGAAAACTCCAAACTCACGTTAAATTAGCTTACGAGCATTCTCTTAAACTCTTTTTAAGACAATAGAGCCTATCGAATAACCAGCACCAAATGAACATAATACACCATATTCACCTACATTAACTTCATGCCCTGTTTTATGTAAAGCAATAATTACACCTGCAGATGACGTATTAGCAAATTCATCCAAAATAATTGGTGCAATCTCTGGTTCAGCATCTTTCCCTAGCAAAAGTTTTAAAATCAAGGCATTCATATTTGCATTGGCTTGGTGTAACCAAAAACGTTTAGGTATATTAATATCAATATTTAAACGCTCTAATTGCTGTTTAATGGTATTGGCAACCAAAGGAGACACCTCTTTAAAAACTTTACGTCCATCTTGGCGGAATAGTAAACCTTGTGTCGCATTTTCTACACGATTTAAAAAACCAAAATTATTACGGATATTATTTGAAAATTCAGTATATAATACGCAATCAATAATCTCAAATCCTGATTTTGTATCAGTCTGCTCAATAATACTTGCTGTTGCAACATCACCAAAAATAAAGTGGCTATCACGTTGAGTAAAATCTAAATGTCCTGATGTAATTTCAGCATTGACTAACAATACACGTTTTGCCCCACATTTAATCGCATCATGTGCTTGTTTTAAACCAAAAGTTGCAGCAGAACACGCTACATTCATATCATAAGCATAGCCTTTAATACCTAAAGCAGATTGAATTTCAATCGCTACCGCAGGATAGGCACGTTGCATATTTGAACAAGATAAAATGACTACATCAATATCTTCAGCTGTAACTTGTGCATTTTCCATTGCCATCTTTGCTGCTTTTACCCCCATTTCTGCTTGTAATGATAACTCATCATTACTACGCATAGGTAAATGTGGATACATACGATCAATATCCAAAATACCAGATTTCTCAACAACATAACGTGATTTCACACCAGATGCTTTTTCAATAAACTCTGCTGTAGAACCTAACAGTTCAGTCAATTCACCATTGGCAATTTTATCAGCATTTTCACGATTATAACGCTCAACATAAGCATTTAGGCTCGCAACTAATTCATCATTATTAATTTTTTCAGTTGGATGGTACAAACCTGTACCTGTGATACGAATACTCATCATACTCTCTTAAATCATAATTAACATTGAGCTATTTTAACGTAATTCTATGAATAAAAGATAGAGTTAAATTCTCATTTCATCTTCATTATAACTTAAGTAATAAAAAAACCTGCTAACTAATGTAGCAGGTTTTTCAACTCATATTATGTTAGTTGAGAAAATCTCAAACTCTAACTAATATTACTGAGCTTTTTTCTCTTCTGTAGCTGGAGCAACAGTTGCAGCTGCATCTTTAGCAGCTTCTTTAGTTGCTTCTACGCCAGCTTTAGCAGCATCAGCAGTTGCTTCTACACCAGCTTTAGCAGCATCAGCAGTTGCAGCAACAGCTTCTTTACCAGCTTCTGCAGTTGCAGTTACAGCACCAGCAGCTGCATCTTTACCAGCCTCTGCACCTTCTTTAGCAGCTTCTACAGCTTGCTTACCAGCTTCAGCAGTTGCATCTACAGCTTGTTTAGCAGCATCAGCAGTTGCAGCAGCACCGTCTTTTGCAGCATCTTTCACAGCTTCTGCACCAGCTTTAGCAGCTTCTGCAGGTTTTTGTTCAGCACCACCACAACCAACTAAAGCAACAGTAGTAGCCAAACCTAAAGCAACAAGTAACTTGTTCATTTTGTCTTTCCTATAACAGGTAAAAATTAAATGGGCTATCTAACCACGCTCCGTAAAATTGGAAGTCAGCAATGATTAGATAAATCTTTTTGTTTAATCTATGGTCAAAAAAATATTTAGCCATAGTATATTAAACACGTTTTTGAGCCTAAAAACTCAAGTGCAAAATATAATCCTATTTTAGAAAATTAGCAAGCATTAAATTCATAATTTACGCATTTTTTGCATTAAAATTTGATAAAAATATGATAATAATGTAATTTTTTGTAAAAACATTTTTTATGATTATCTTTATAAAATCCTAGTAATTTAGTTAAGATTATGTATCAATATCCCTAAAAATACAAATAAACGTATAAAATATAGCCTTGCCAGTTAATTTGCTCAAGGCTATATTGATAAAATTTATGTGATAAGCCTATTGACTAGAGCGGATAATATAATCAAATGCACTTAAAGAAGCTTTCGCTCCTTCCCCTGTCGCAATAATAATTTGTTTATATGGTACTGTGGTACAATCGCCTGCTGCAAATACACCTTGTACATTGGTTTCATTACGCTCATTAATAATAATTTCACCATATTTATTAAGTGCAACTTGTGTTGATTTCAAAAACTCAGTGTTTGGCAACAAACCAATTTGTACAAAAATTCCTGCTAATTCAATATAATGTAACTCATCAGTCGCACGGTTCTTATAACTTAAGCCTGTAACTTGTGAACCATCACCTAAAATCTCAGTTGTTTGTGCATTGGTAATAATCGTACTATTGGTTAAACTACGCAATTTATCTTGTAACACTTGGTCAGCACGCAATGTCGCACCAAATTCAATTAAAGTTACATGTTCTACAATCCCTGCCAAATCAATCGCAGCTTCTACACCAGAATTACCACCGCCAATCACAGCAACTTTCTTACCTTTAAATAATGGACCATCACAATGCGGGCAATAAGCGACACCACGCGTGCGATATTCTTGCTCACCTACCACACCCATTTCACGCCATTTTGCACCTGTCGCTAAAACGACTGTTTTAGATTCTAACACCGCACCATTTTCTAGCTCAACGTGAACTAAACCATCTTCAGTTTTATCAGCACCGATAATATTTTTTACACGTTGTAAATTCATAATATCAACGCCATATTCACGCACATGGGCTTCCATATCCATGCTAAATTTAGGACCTTGTGTCTTTTTAACTGTGGTATAGTTTTCAATATCCATGGTATCCATCACTTGACCGCCAAAGCGTTCTGCAACGATACCTGTTTGAATACCTTTTCGTGCTGCATAAAGTGCTGCTGTATTGCCAGCAGGACCACCACCAACGACTAAAACATCAAACGCTGCACGGGCATTGAGTTTTTCAGCTTCTTTTTGTGCTGAGTTTGTATCTAATTTAGCAACAATTTCTTCCAAAGTCATACGACCTTGACCAAAATGCTCATCATCTTGGAAAACCATTGGCACTGCCATGATTTTTCGTTGCTCCACTTCATCTTGGAAAAAAGCACCATCAATCATGGTCGCTGTTGTTTGTGGATTATAAATTGCAATAATATTTAAAGCCTGTACCACATCTGGGCAATTATGACAACTTAATGAAATAAAAACATCAAAATTGGTCTTTAAATCCAATGCCTTAATTTGATTTAACAATTCATCAGAAATTTTTGGAGGATAACCCGAAGTTTGTAATAAAGCTAAAATTAATGAAGTAAATTCATGCCCCATAGGTAAGCCTGCAAAATGTACACGAGCATTTTCTCCCACTTTAGCAATGGCAAAGCTTGGACGACGTGTATGTGTACCATCATAACGTGCTGTTACTTTGTCTGATAATACTTCAATTTGGGCGACAAGGTCTTTAATTTTTTGTGATTTTTCAGAATCATCTAATGAAGCCACAATTTCAATTGGAGCTTCTAAGCGTTCTAATAGCATTTTTAATTGTGCAGTTGTATTTTGATCTAACATAACTTTATCCTAAATGACATGAGTTTAATATGATGAATATCATCAAATAACATTCCTTTATTCTACACTTTTTTATCGTTTGATGAAATAATTCATCTAACAATCTGTTATTAGATATTTTAAGAAAAGACATATTTTTATTATGTATTTTACTTATTTTTTGTAAATATACCCTTGAATTTTGCTTAATTTAACGCTACTATCATCAATTATCAGATGATTTTATGGAGTATAAAATGAGCTACCAACATCTATTAGTACCGATCGATGGTTCAGATATTTCTATCTCTGCTCTAAAACAAGCAGCTAGTCTAGCTCAAAAAACCAATGCCAAATTAACTGCAATGAGTTTAATCGCTGTAGACCCTTTTGATAGTGCTGATTTTTACTCTGTATCACCAATGTTAAAAGAATATTTTGTAGCTGCTTATGAAAAAGCAGAAAAAACACTCGCACAAGCTCAGCAACTCTGTGTAACAGATTACGGTTTAGACATCGAAACTGTCATTGTCAAAGGGGAAATTTCTGCTGAACATATTGTTACGGTTGCAGAAAATTCTGGCGTTGATTTAGTAGTCATGGGTTCACATGGACGTAAAGGCTTTCAGCGTTTACTTTTAGGTAGTTTGGCAAATGAAGTGCTTGCCACTACTGAACTACCTGTGTTGATTATTAAGAAATAATGCGATTTGCAATTATCTATATAATTATTTTAGATGTGGGTGGAATATGTTTCGCCCACTTATTTTTTAAATAAACATCATCTCTCAAGGCATACTTCATGTTAAATATCACTTTTTTAGCAAAATCCATGAGCCAAACACCTTTAGAAGAGCGTATTGTTCGACTCAATCAATATTTAACACCTGAAATTTGTTTAGAACTTCACCATTCCCATAGTGTAATTGTCTATCTTAATCGTGTTGAAAAGCGTAATGCTATGACTTTTACTATGATGGACAAACTCATTCATTTAGCTCAACACTTTAAATCATGGAACGATTTACGTTGTGTGATTTTAGCAGGACATGGCGTGAGTTTTTGTGCAGGTTTAGATTTAGACGATTTAAATGCTGCTCGTAATATGAAAGCGATTGCATGGCAACTCCTTAAACCAACTAAAAGTAAGTATCAACAAGTATGTTTAATTTGGCAATCGCTCCCTGTGCCAGTCATTGCAGTATTACATGGACATTGTATTGGTGCAGGCTTACAGTTAGCCCTTGCTTGTGATATTCGTATTGCTACAACGCAATGTCAATTTGCCATTCGTGAAAGCCACTGGGGGTTGGTAGCAGATATGGGCATTACACAATCAGCTTTGGGGATTGCTCCTGATATTTTAAAAGAACTCGCGATGACTGCCCGTATTTTTGATGGAGAAAAAGCATTAAATTATGGTTTGGTTTCACATTTAAATGAGCAACCTTTGGAACAAGCAAAATCTTTAGCAGATGAAATTGCAACTCGTTCACCTGATGCGGTATTAGTCAGTAAACGTATTATCAATGCCATGTATCAACAAAAATCTTGCACCTTGTATCAAGAAAAATTATGGCAAATCAAACTGTTACTTGGTCATAATCAAAAACGAGCGATAAAAAAAGCCAAAGATAAGAGTGTTAAATTTTTACAACGTCAGTTTAAATAATTTCAGGAATCATGATCAATTTCACAATATTATATAAATATCATACCAACGTTTATTGCTCGTTTTATCATCCGAGATTAATAAAATTGCTGTATATCTTGAGTCA